>NZ_VATA01000202.1 GCF_005870025.1 Poseidonocella sp. HB161398 | reverse complement strand
TCGATGGTCTGGTTGTTGACGAAGGAGATCCCGCCGGTCTGGTAGGCCTCCACGCCGCGCAGCGCGGTCCCGTCGGAGAAGCTGACCGTCACCAGGACCTCGGCGTTGAACGCGCCGATCTCGGTGCTCTCGCCGGGATTGAAGGCGATGCCGTCGCTGTCGATCACCGTCCGGGTCAGCCCCAGGCCCGGCGCGTCGATCGCCCCGCTGCCGAAGACCAGCCCCTCGAAGGCGGTGGCGCCCGGCGGCAGCAGGCCGAAATCGAGCTGGTCGAAGGAGACGCCGTTGGCGCGGATCTGCGAGTCCTCGACGACCTCGCCGAGCCCGGCGGCCGGGAAGTCGTTGCGCGGCAGGAAATAGGTGTCCCCGGCCGCGGAGAAGGTGATGCCGAAGACGATGCCGGCATCGGTGGCGAGGCTGACGAATTCGTAGCCCGGCGACTCGCTGGCGATCTGCACGCCATCGGCGAAGAAGGCGATCTCCTCGGCCTCGAAGAGCACGGTCTCGCTGGCGGTGCCTTCGAAGATCACCGAGCGCGGGGTGACGGTGAAGTCATCGGCATCGGGATCGACGGAGACGAAGTCGACCGCGGTCAGCAGGGTGCCGGCGGCAATGATGTCATTCGGGCCGAGCTCGACGCCGTCGATGCGGTACGCGGTACCGGCAAGGGTGGTGGGCATGCGGGAGTCCTCTGGATTGCCGGCGGCATGTCCTTGCCGCCGGCTCTTCAGGTAAGCCCCTGCCGTGTTACATTAAATTAACGCATTCTCACGTCGCGGAGCGGGGGCTGAAACACGCCGGATCCAGCCGCGCCCCGATCCAGGCCAGCACGTCGCCGAGCACCGCGTCGCGGCTTGCATCGGCGCGCAGGTCGTGGACATGGCCGGGATAGAGCCGGAGCGTCTTGTCCGCCGGCCCCGCCCGCGCGGCGAAGTCCCGGCTGCCCTCGGCCAGGGTCGCGCGGTCGCCCGTGCCGTGCAGGACCAGCAGCGGCAGGCGGACCCGGCCGCCATGCTGCGCTCCAGCCGCTCGCTGCCGCGCAGCATGGCGGCCACGGTGGCGGCGGGCTGCACCGCGCCGCGGATCAGCGGATCGGCCTCGAGCCGGGCCAGGACCTCCGGGTCGCGGGTGAAATCGCGGAGCTTCAGCCGGATGACGGGCAGGCCCGGCGCCAGCCGCTTGACGAGCTTCGGCACGGGCTTCGGCGCCGGGATGCGGAAGGCGGCCCGGGATCAGCCCGGCGCGCCTGCCGGGATGCTCGAGCGCATAGGTCGCCGCGACCACCCCGCCGGCGCTGTGGCCGAGCAGGAAGACCGGCAGGCCGGGATCGCGGGCGCGGGCGGCCTCCTCCACCGCCACGGCCAGGTCGGAGACGTAGTCCGCGATACCGCCGACGCGGAACCGCGCCCCGTCCGAGCGGCCGCGGCCGCGCAGGTCGGCGGCATGGACGGCCGGCCCCGCGGCGGCGAAGCTCCGCGCCGCGGCCTCGTACTGGCCGCTATGGGACTTGACCCCGTGGCTGATGACCAGCGCGGCGCGGACCGGCCCGGCCGGGCGCCAGGCGCGCAGGAAGAGGCGGGGGCCGCCGGGCCGGACATGCCAGCTTTCCCCGGCGAGCGGCGGCAGATGCAGGGTCATCGGAGGGGCCTCCTGTTGCGGTGACGGAACCCGAAGGCGCCGCCGCAGGGACGCGGCGGCGGGCGGGATCAGGCGGCGGCGCGCAGCGCCTCGCCCGTCAGGACGGCCGGCAGGTCGGCATTGACCGGGGCCTGCCGGGTCTGGGCCAGCCCGTGATCGCCGCCGGGATAGAGGCGCAGCG
>NZ_VATA01000201.1 GCF_005870025.1 Poseidonocella sp. HB161398 | reverse complement strand
AGTTCGCGGCAAAGAAGGGGCTGGCAATGCGCGCCGCGTAGGCCCAAGATCCAACTTGCGGACTCTCCGCTAATTCGGAGGATTGTCGGGGCTCAGGTCAACGGCAATCGTCTTTTGGCGTCGGCCGAGCGTGGAGAAGTCAGGCACCGGCCAGTCCAGCCGCGCCATCCCGCCTCGCCGTCGCCCATCGGGCTCGAACCGATGGCGCCTCGATGGGCAACTCCGGGCACCGCTGGCGACGCTTTCGACACAAGGCGGTGCCATGCGGCGATCCTCGCGCGCGGAGGCACAGGGCGCTCGGGCATTCGTTCGGACCGGTGGCACTCATGCCCTCGCTGCCATCAGGAAAAACGGCCGGCTGTGGACGGCGGACTGCCCGGCTGCGCTGGCGCGCAACGACATCCCTGGCACCTCGGCCGCGTTCGCCGGACTTTCGCGGCGCTACTGGCGCCACGGTTCCGGCTCACTCTGGAAGAAGTGGTCCGGCTATCATGTCTGCAGCCGGATCGAGGCCGGGATGCGGAACCTGAAATCCTTCGGCGAGCGCATCGCCTCGAGGGACCACGACCGCCAGACCGCCGAGATCCACATCCGCGTCAGTCGCGGCTGCGCCCGGACCGATGGCGCTTGCCGCTCATTCATGCACCGCTTCAACGCCCTCGGCACCGCCGAGATCGAACGCGTGGCCTCACCTCAGACGGGAAAGGGGCATCGCGCCCTAAAACCGACTTCTGCAAAAATGCCGTTCCGAGCTTTTTTCGTTGCCAGATCGATACGACGGGGCATTTTGCGCAAATCCAGGGGGATTAATCTCGTGAATCCAGCATTCTAGCCGGGCAACATGGGCAGACCTCCGAAGACGACATACAAGACGACCAACTGGAAAAGCTAGCGAGCGGTTGCGCGCCACCGGTCCGAGCGCAACGGCGAGCGAGGCGCTGAGGCAGCGCGGATCGCTGACCGTCTGGTTCGATCCCTCGATGCAGTGGGAAGCGGTGCTGTCCGGACGTTTTGGTCGCCAGCAGTCCTGTAACGAATGAGGAGGATCAGAAATTGATCCGGGGGATCATTTCCCGGACGAATGCGATCCAGGCCTGCCTGACCCTCAAGCTCCTCCTCGGACTGCCGCTCCGGCAGGGCGTGCGATTTCCGCCATTGGTCCGAGGATTTGCCATCGCTTGCGCCATCGGTCCGAGCAAGGATGGCGACGGCGCGCGGCTTTATGGCGCGCCTGCCGGACCTGTCCAGGCTCGGGTGGTCGGCGCCGGACTTCAGCACCCTGTCGCGCGGCCAGAGCGAGACGGAACCGCGGCGCCAGTGGCGCCGCGAAAGCCCGTCGGACCGTGGATGTCCTCATCTCGTATCGCGGCTCCAAGAGGGCGCTTCACCTGCTTGTCGACAATGAGGCATCGACCGCCATCGGTCCGAGGACGATGCCGAACGGCATCAAGGTCGAGGGCGAAGGGTGCGGAGGACCGTGGCCCCGGCGGCGCCGCGAAAGCGCGCAGCACGGCACAGGCGCACGCATGGCGGCTCCAAGCGGCGCAGTCGCGGTGCCGCTCGGACCGGTGGCGCGGCCCGCTCATGGCGCAAGATCCACCCCGGCACAGGCGAGATGGAGGAGGATCAGGAAACCGTCCGGGGGACCGTTTCCCCGACGGCGATTGGAGATCCGGGCGGACGAGGTCACCTCCGGCAATGTCGGCGATGTCGAGCCGGTGAGCGCCACCGGTCCGGGCGAACCGGCAAGGGATGCTGCCGGACCTGCTCGCCCAGATCCCGGCAGACGGGGAGATTGCCGCAGTCACCCCAGACGGTGCCAGCGGATGCGCAACCGGGTCGAGCACCGCTGGCGACGCCTATGACACGCGCGCCTGCCATGACGCCAATTC
>NZ_VATA01000200.1 GCF_005870025.1 Poseidonocella sp. HB161398 | reverse complement strand
CCGGACTTCGACAGTTGGAAGCCGGAATCTGGCCCGCCCGCGCGGGCTGATCTTGGAAAATCAAAGGGTTGATCGGTCGGAAAGGTGCCATTTCGGGAAGTTCTGTTGTGGCACGTCGTCGGAGTATAGCCCATTGCAAGATTATCTCTGGGCGTTATAGCGTTGCGGCATGTACACGAAGATCACCACGTCCGGCGGCCGCCGCTATCTCCAGCTCGTCGAAGGCTACCGCAACGAGGACGGAAAGGTGCGCCACCGCGTCATCGCCAATCTCGGCCGCATCGAAGACCTGACGCCGCGCAAGCTCGATCCGCTGATCAGCGGGCTCAACCGCGCCCTCGGCCGCACCGGCAACACCGCCTCCGAAGTCATCTCCGACAGCGCCCGGGCCCATGGCGATGTCTTCGCGCTGCACGAGATCTGGAAGCAGCTGGGTTTCGACAGGGCACTCGAGCGCAGCCTTCGCGACGGGCGGCGCAAGACGGATGTGGAGGCGCTGGTCCGGGCCATGGTCTTCAACCGGCTCTGCGCCCCGGACTCGAAGCTCGGATGCCTGCGCTGGCTGGACACGGTCGCCATGCCCGCCATGCCGGAAACCGTCACGCATCAGCACCTCCTGCGCGCCATGGATGCGCTGATGGATCATGCCGATGCGGTCGAGGACGCTCTGGCAAAGCAGATGCGGCCGCTCGTAGATCGTGACCTGGCGGTCGTCTTCTATGACCTGACCACCGTCCGCATCCACGGCGAAGGGCGCGTCGAGGACGACCTGCGCGGGTTCGGGATGAACAAGGAAACCGGGGGGATCGCGCGGCAGTTCGTGCTCGGCGTGGTGCAGACCGCCGATGGACTGCCGCTCCTGCACACCGTCCATCCCGGCAACATGGCCGAGACGAAGACGCTGCAGGGCATGTTGCAGACGGTGCTTCAGCGCTTCCCTGTCCAGCGTGTGATCCTGGTGGCGGACCGGGGCCTGCTGAGCCAGGAGAATATCGGCGAGCTGACGGCGCTGGCCGACCGCGGCAGCCGCAAGCTGGAGTTCATCCTGGCTGTCCCGGCGCGCCGCTACATCGAACTCGCCGAAACATTCGAAGGACTTGCTTTCGATGCCGACGGCCTCGCCGAGGCGGAATTCTCCGGACATCGCCTGATCGTCGCCCATGACCCGCTGCGCGCCGCGGAGCAGTCGGACCGCCGCCGCGCCCGCATCCGCGAGCTTGAGGAGATGGGTGAGCGACTGGCCGGAAAGCTCGACCAGCAGGACGCTGGAGAGACCGCCCGCGGCCGCCGCGCCTCCGATCGCGGGTCGTACAGCCGCTTCGCGAAGGCGGTTGCCGAAGCCGAGCTGACCCGCTTCATCAAGCCCGACCTGCAGGCGGACCTGTTCAGCTGGAGCCTCGACGAAGCGGCCATTGCCCGCGCCGAGCTCTTCGACGGCAAGCTGGCGCTGCTCACGAACGTGGCCGGCATCACGCCAGCCGAGGCCGTCGCCCGCTACAAGTCATTGGCGGATATCGAGCGCGGGTTCCGCGTCCTGAAATCCGACATCGAGATCGCCCCGGTCCACCACCGCCTGCCGGACCGCATCCGGGCGCACGCGCTGATCTGCTTCCTCGCGCTCGTCCTCTACCGGGTGATGCGGATGAGGCTGAAGGCGACAGGGCATTCCGCGAGTCCCCGGACCGCGCTCGACTTGCTTGCGCGCATCCAGAAACACACGACGCATATCGGCGACCAGACCTTCACAGGCCTATCGAGGAGCATGCCCGAACAGCTCGATTTATTTGACGCCCTGGGGCTCCCGAAGCCCGCCTGACCGTCCCGTTGTGGCAAAACTCGCAATGCGATGCGAGCAATATCAAATGCTTATCGATTTTGACGTCGAACTTGGG
>NZ_VATA01000020.1:51079-124748 GCF_005870025.1 Poseidonocella sp. HB161398 | reverse complement strand
CCGACTCCCGCAGCACGGGCAGCTGGCCGAAGAGGCGGTCGAGCGGGCGCTGATCTCGATCGCACCGTAACGGGTGCAAACATTTTCGACGACCAGGCCCACCGGGAGCAGCGCCTTCACGTCAAGACTTGCCATCGCATTCATCCTTCTGAGCTGACGTCAGAAAAAATAGCCGCCGCGCGTGCGCGGCCTGCATCCAAATTGAGTCAGAGCCAGTTTTCGGTGCCGATCACCCCGCTACGGGGCCAAAACTGCACGCCTGTTCACAGTTCAGGCGCTCGGGCTCAGATCGTGTCCCATTGAGAGGTGTAAGATCGCCGACCTTCGGAGAGGCCCGGATCTGATCAGGAGGCCACGGCCGGCAGCCTGATGCTCTGAGTGTCGGTCACGCGGGCGGCCGCGCGCTGCGCTACGCCGAAGGCTCCGCGCGCGGCCTCCTACACCAAGCGCTGGGACACGATCCGGGCTCATGCTGCTGGAGCAGGTCGCCTAGCTTGACACGCGCGTAGATGCCCTTGCCAAGGAGATCGGGAACCGAGCTGCGCAAAGCGAAGACATTTCCCGTATCGTGACAATGCCGGGTGCTGGTCCGACCGGCGCGATGGCAATCCACGCCTGCGCGCCGCCACTCGAGACCTTCGGAAGCGGGCGTGACGTCGCTGCATGGTCGGGCCACGCGCCCAAGCAGATGTCGACCGGCGGAAAACCAAAGCTCGGCAGACCCTCCCGGATGCGACAGCGAGATATTCGGCGATTGCAGAGTATCGGTGCCATGGGCGTGGCCAGATGGGCGATCCGCAAGGGAGCACCAACCGGATCGTGGCTTGAGCACATGATGGCCCGCAAGCCACGACTTCCGGTCGCGATGGCGCTCGCAAGCAAGATGCACGAATGCTCTGGGCTATGGCGGCCAAGAAAGAGGATTCCGAGGTTCGGCAGCCCTGGCCTGACGGGCAAGGGTCAACGAGCGACGCCGGCAGTGTGAACAGGGCAAAGGGAAGCAAGGGACGACGATCAACGAGAGCGAACGGGACACCCGGAGTCAGGGTACGGAGCTTCGCGCTCGCCAACCCGATTTGGACCCGGTTCGCGCATCTCCATGCGGGCCAGCGGCGCGAACGGCCGCAATGACAGGCCGGACACACGAGTGCACCCGATCACGTCCCGCACCTTCCCAGGTTCTGCCTGCATTTCGGGGGCCTCCACACCCGACCCACCGAGAACCCCGATGGCCACCGCCAGCTACACCACTTAGGGTAATTGCCATGTCCCGCCCACTGAATGTGCTAGCGCAGGATGAGCGGACGCCCGGCGCAGGACCGGGAATTGAACATGGAGGCCGAGATGAGCGCCTTTGCAGCCCTTGATGTGCCGCAGGAACAGACGGCGATCTGCGTAGTCAACGTCTCGGGCAGGGTTCTGGCGGAGGCCAAGGTTGCGACCTGTCCGGATGCCATTGCCGGATGGCTGGCCGCGCAGACCGCCGACGTTGAACGGATCGGCATGGAGACCGGACCGCTGGCCGTCTGGCTCTGGAACGCGCTGGCGGAGCGCGGGCTGCCGGCCGTCTGCCTCGAGGCCCGCCACGCCAATGGCGTGCTGAAGATGACGCCCAACAAGACGGACAGGTTGGTTGCCCGCGGGCTGGCGCAGATCGGCCGCTCCGGCTGGTTCCGGGCCGTGCAGATCAAGAGCCGCGACGCCTATGTGACCCGCGCCTCGCTGACGGCCCGGGACAAGCTGGTCAGCCTGCGCGCCAGCCTGGAGAACGAAGTCCGCGGGTTGCCGAAGACCTTCGGCGTGACGTCCGGCAAGCGGCTCGGCGGCTTCAAGCGCCGCGCCGGCGAAATCATCGCAAGGGACCTCGCGGTTTCGCCCGGGCTCGTGCCCATATTCGAGGCCTTGATGCCGGTCTGGCGGGACGTCCTGGCCAGGATTGCCGATCTCGCCCGCCGGATCCGCGTTATTGCCGGATCGCACCAGACGGTCCGGTTGCTGATGACTGTGCCGGCCTCGGGCCGATTGCTGCGATGGCAGTCGTCGCGGCGTTCGATGATGCCGGACGGTTCCGCCGCTCGGCGAGTGCCGGGGCCTACCTTGGCCTGACGCCGCGCCGTTGCGAGTCGGGTGAGATAAGCTGGAACGGCCGTGTCTCGAAGCGCGGCGATGCCTTTGCGCGGAAATGCCTCTTCGGGGCGGCGAACGGGATCTACTGCCGGAAGCTTGGCGGTACGCGTTTGCGCGATTGGCCCGGGGGCATCGCGGGACGGACCGGTCCGCGCAAGGCCAAGGTCGCGCCAAGGAAGCTGGCCGTCAAGCTGCACGCCATGTGGCGCACCGGAACGCCGCTCAGGGATGCAGCAACGGCCTGAACGCAAAAACGCTAGCGCCGCCACATCCGAATGCGTCCAGCCGGGACGCGCGGCGAGGGCAAGATGGCTCCCACGGCTGCGGCCATGACCGCGCACACCACTTCGATCTGCCCGACCCTGAACGCAAACATGCAGCGACCGTCGCGGTGACCGCGGAGAGAGGGCCCGGTATCTTGCCCGGACAGATGATACGGCGCGGCGGCTGCAAACGATGCCCGGCGCGGGGCCGCAGACGGCGCTGGCCATCAACAGCTTTGCTCCGCCCATGGAGCGTTCCGGGCGCGGACGAGATTTTGCGGCCTGGCCCGGCCTCGTGCCGCGCCAATGCACATCCGGCGGCAAGGACCGCCCGGGGCGCATCTCGGAAGCCGGCCGGACCGACATCGGAAATCTGGTGGCCATCGGCGCCGTGTCGCGCCTGGCAGTGCTGGCCCGGACGTCGAGTCAGGAGGGCTCATGGCTGGCACGCCTGCTGCAGCGCAGGCCCCTCATGCCCGTCGCCATTGCACTGGCCAGAAAGATGGCACGGCCATCCGGGCGATGACGGCAAGGAAGGCGGATTATCGAGACCGGGCAGCGGCTGTTCCCGCATGAGGGCCGCAAGCCCCCGTGCGCCGGTGAAGGAGGCGCGAGACGTCGATGACCTGAATGGGCGCAATGATCGAAAGGAACTGGATTGGGAAAACCGGACGTCGTTCTCGGGCATGAGGGCTCTTGCAGACGACATGGATCCGGTCCGCAGACCACCATCACGGCCAGCGGCCTCCTGGACGGCCGCGCACCCAAGAGGCCCGAGAGAAGAACGCATTCGATCACCAGCTACCACCGGTCAAAAGCGACTTGCGCCAGGGGCGGCAGCCAGAGAGGCTTCGACGCGCTCGGCCGGAAGCGGAGGCCGGAAACGCGCGGCAGATGTCCGCGGGCGCGTCGCCGGACCACCCCGTCAGCCGCGGGCGCGGCCTGCCAGCGGCATCAGGCCTGAAGGTCCGGGAAATCTCCGGAGACCGGGCCGCCAAGGCGCCGCTCTGCAAGACTGGCCTGCCGACCTGCCCGCTCCCGCTTTGCGGGATGGCGGCTCCGGCTCAGCGCTCGGTCAGCTTCAGCTCGATCCGGCGGTTCTTGGCGCGGGCCTCGGGCGTGTCGGCGGGATCGACCGGCTGGTACTGGCCGAAGCCCGTTGCCGCAAGCCGGTCGGGCGGGAAGCCGTATTCGTCGATCATGAAGCGCACCACCGAGAGGGCGCGCGCCTGGCTGAGCTCCCAGTTGTCGCGGAACCGGCCCGAGCGGATCGGCGAATCGTCGGTATGGCCGTCGACGCGGACGATCCAGTCGATGCCCGGCGGGATCACCGCGGCGACCTCCTGCAGCAGCTGCGCCACCTTGGCGATCTCGCTGCGCCCGGCCTCGGACAGCTCCGCCTGGCCGACATCGAAGAGAACCTCGCTGTCGAAGACGAACCGGTCTCCGACGATCTTAACGCCCTCCTGGTCGCCGATCGCGTCGCGCAGGCGGCCGAAGAATTCCGACTGGTAGCGCTCCAGCCGCTGCGCCTCGGCCTCAAGCCGCTTGCGCTCCGCCTCCTCGAGCTGCGCCCGGCGGCGCTCTTCGAGATTGGCGCGGGCCAGCGCGGTGTTCAGGCGGTCGCCGAGCGTGTTGATTTCAAGCTGCGCGGCATCGTCCCGCGCCTCTGCGGCGTCAAGCAGCGACTGCACCCCGCCAAGCTGGGCGCGCAGCTCTGCCATCTGGGCATTGAGCAGCGCCACCTCGCGGGCCCGCTTCTCGGCCGCCTCGCTGCTGGTGTCGCGCGCCGCCTCGGCCTCGGCCAGCGCCCCGCGCGCGGTCTCGAGCAGCGCCGCCTGGCGCTCCGCCTCGGTCATCGCTTCCTGGCCCCGGTCCTCGGCTGCGGACTGTGCCGCCAGCGCGGCGGCAAGCTGCTCGCGGATCTGCGCCTCGTCGAGCTGCTGGCCGGAAAGGTCCTGCCGCGCCGCCGCCAGCGCATCCTCCAGCTCGGACGCGCGGTCCCCGGCCTCGGCCAGCGCATCGTCCTTCCGGCGGCCCTCGGCCACGGCGGCGGCCAGCCGCGCCGTCAGGTCGTCCTGCGAGGCCTTCGCCGCCGCCAGCAGCGTCAGCGTGTCCTCGGCCTTCTGCCGCTGCGCCTCGAGCGCCAGCGACATCGCGGTCAGCTCGGCATCGGCATCCGCCAGCCGCGCCCGCAGCGCCTCGGCCGCCGCGGCCTCGGCCAGCCGCCCGGCCTCCTCGTCATCGAGCGAGGCCTGCGTGTCCGAAAGCTCAGCCTGCGCGCCGGAAAGCGCCTCGTCGCGGGCGGCCAGATCGGCGCGGGTCTGCGCCAGCAGCGCCTCCACCGCCTCGCGCTTCGACGCGGCGAGCCGGGCCGCCTCCGCCTGGGCGTCGATCTCGGTGCGCGCCGTGGCAAGCTGCTGCTCCAGCGCCTCCTGCTGCGACTGCAGCTCGGCCTCGCGCCCGGCAGCATCCTGAAGGTCCTGGAACTGCGCTTCGGTCTCGGCCCGCAGCGTCGCCAGCATGGTTTCCCGCGCTTTCGCCTCTGCCGCCGCCTGGTCCAGCGCGCTGTCCCGCTCGGCCACCTCGCCGGAAAGCTCGTCGGTCTTCGCCCGCTCCAGCCCGAGCGCATCGGAGAGGCTGTCGAGCTCGGCGCCGAGCTTGTCGAGCTCGCTTTCCTGGCCGGTGATCGTCTCGGACAGCAGCGACTGCATCACCATGAAGATCGTCAGCACGAAGAACAGCACCAGCAGGAGCCCGGTCATCGCATCGACGAAGCCCGGCCAGATCGAGGCCTGGAAACGGCTGCTCCGGCGGCTCAGCGCCATCTCAGCGGGTCCCGTCGGTGCCGGTCGCCTGCTCGATCACGCGGATCAGCCGCGACAGGTCCTGGCGCAGTTCCGACACGCTTTCCTGGCGGCCGGCATTGACGTCTTCCATCAGCCGCAGGAGCTGCACGTCGATGCTGCGCAGGCGCATGCGGGTCTCGGCGCCCGGCGCGTCCTCCTGCTCGCTCTTCGCGGCCAGCGCCTCGAGCGCGCCCGACAGCCGGTCCTGGCCCTCGGCGACGCGGGCGAAGGCCTCGCCCATGCGGGTCTCGTTCTCCATCCGCGCGGTCATCCGGTCGAGCGCGGCGCCGAGCCCGGCAAGGCGGCTGTCCATCGCGACGCGATGCGCCTCGGCCTCGCGGATCACGCTGTGCAGCTCGCCCATCTGCAGCGCCACCTGGTCGAGTGCGGCGGCCACCGCGGTGCCGTCCGAGCCGCCCTCGCCGTCGCCGCCGGCGAAGCCCAGGCGGGTGATGGTCGAAAGCCATTCCTCCAGCTCGCGGTAGAAGCGGTTCTGGCCGTGGCTGGCGAAGAGCTCCAGCAGGCCGACGACCAGCGATCCGGCGAGGCCGAGCAGGGACGAGGCGAAGGCCGTGCCCATGCCGCCAAGCTGGGTTTCCAGCCCCGCGATCAGCCGGCCGAAGACGGCGGTGCTGTCCTCGCCCGCCGAGGGCGCCAGCGAGCGGATCGTGTCGACCACCGCCGGGACGGTCGTCGCCAGACCGTAGAAGGTGCCGAGCAGCCCGAGGAAGATCAGCAGATTGCCCAGATAGCGCGTGATGTCCCGCGCCTCGTCGATCCGGGTGGCGACGGTGTCGAGGATCGAGCGCGAGGAGGCGGAGCTGATCTGCATCCGGCCGCGGCGCGAGCGCATCAGCGCGGCAAGCGAGGCCAGCAGGCGCGGCGCCTGCGAGGCATCCATGCCCGGACGCTCGGCGGCGAAGCCCTCGATCCAGCGCACCGAGGAAATCAGCTGCGCCACCTGCCAGAAGCAGGCCAGCACGCCGATCACGAAGACCACGCCGATCGCGCCGTTGAGATAGGGGTTGGCCGAGAAGACGCTCCAGACCCGGGGCAGCAGCAGCCACCCCCCGGCGCCGAAGGCGGCGGATACGGTCACCATCATGAAGATCTGGCGGACCGGCTGGGAGAACTGGGGCGCGGAACTTGGGTCTGACATGGCCATGCCGCAGGTCTAGCCGATCACGTGCGGTCCGGGAAATCCCGCGTCGCGCTGAAATGGCCGCGGCACAATTTTGTCACACCGACAGGGCCTTCGCCAGCCACGCCATGTCCGCATCTTCGAGCCCGAGCTCAATCAGGTGGCGGTGCGTGTTCATCAGGTAGTCGCGATTCGGCCCCTTTTCGCCATGCGCGGCGGCGATGATTCCGGCCTGCGCCTCCAGCGACAGCCCGCCGGCATACTGGTGATGCGCCGGATCGACCACATAGGTCACCGCCTCGACGCTGCGCCCGTCGGTCAGCGACAGGTCGTGCCATTCCTCGCGATAGGCCGAGGAGATCAGCTCGCGCGCGCGCAGCGCCTCGAGCGCGGCGTCCCGCCCCTCCGGCGCCACGCGGAAGGCGACGCCGAGGCAGGAGGCGCCCTCGGACCGGTCGAGCGCCAGCACCAGACCCGGGGCCTCGGGCGTGCCGCGGTAATGGACCGACCACATGCAGAAGGAGCGGTGATAGCCGTCGAGCCGCGCCAGCTGGCGCTCGGCCGGGGCGAAGCAGGGGCTCCATAGCAGCGACCCGTAGCCGAAGACCCAGAGATCCCGTGATGTCATGCCGCTGGCCCTCCTTCTGCGGGACTTGTACATAAGGACCGGACCGGGATGGAAGGGAGCCCCATGAAATATCTGCTGGCTGCGATCCTCGCCGCCGCCCTGGGCTGGGGCGGCTACTGGACCTATGGCGCCTTCGCCACCGAACGTGCCGTCGAGGGCTGGCTCGAAGAGCGCGCGGCCGAGGGCTGGGTCGCCAATTACGACAGCGTCGAGACCCACGGCTTCCCCAACCGCTTCGACACCACGATCGAGAAGCCGCAGCTGGCCGATCCCGCCACTGGCGTCGCCTGGTCGGCCGATTTCCTGCAGCTCCTGTCGCTGAGCTACAAGCCGAACCACCTGATCGCCGTCTGGCCGCACGAGCAGGTGCTCTCCACCCCGCTGGAGACGGTGACGATCGGCACCGGCGACCTGCGCGCCTCGCTGCGGGTCAATCCGCTGGCCAACATGGCGGTCCAGCAGATCACCCTGGCCGGCGAGGATATCCGGCTGTCCTCGACGCTCGACTGGGAGGCGACCGCCTCGGCCATGCAATTCGCCGCGCGGCGGATCGACGGCGAGCTGCCGAGCTACGACATCGCCGTCTCGCTCGAGGACGTGACGCCCCCGGCCTTCCTGTCGCGCCTGCTGGAGCGCGGCGGGCTGGAGCCGGGCGCGATGGGCACCGCCGAGATCGACGCCAGCGCCGCCTTCGACGCGCCCTGGGACCTGTCCTCACTGGAGGAGGCGCGGCCGCAGCCCCGCCATATCGCGCTGCGCGGCGCCCGCGCCGCCTGGGGCGCGCTGGAGCTGCAGGCAAAGGGCGAGGTCGATATCGGCCCCGACGGCCTGCCCGAGGGCGAGGTGACGGTCCGCGCCACCAACTGGAAGGCGATGCTCGATCTGGCCCGCGACAGTGGCGCGCTCAATCCCGACCTGGCGCGGCTGATGGAGGGCGGGCTGAACCTGATCGCGCGGATGTCGGGCGGCGGCAACGCCATCGACGTGCCGCTGGCCTTCAAGGACGGGCGGATGACGCTGGGCGGCATGGTGCCGCTGGGCGCCGCGCCGCGGATCGTGCTGCGCTGAGCGCGCCCTGCCCCGGCCGCGGCCGGGGCGCCGGCCTCACTCGCCGGGGCGCCGGGTGGAGCGGCCGAAATCCGGCGCGGCGGTATCCTGGCCGGCCTCGATGATCCCTTTCCGGATCGCCCGGGTGCGGGTGAAGTAGTCGTGCAGCATGTCGCCGTCGCCGGTGCGGATCGCCCGCTGCAGCGCGAAGAGCTCCTCGGTGAAGCGGCCGAGGATCTCCAGCGTCGCGTCCTTGTTGTTGAGGAACACGTCGCGCCACATGGTCGGGTCCGAGGCCGCGATCCGGGTGAAGTCGCGGAAGCCCGCGGCCGAGAACTTGATCACCTCGCTGTCGGTGACGCGGCGCAGGTCGTCGGCGACCCCCACCATCGTGTAGGCGATCAGGTGCGGCGCATGGCTGATGACGGCGCAGACCAGGTCGTGATGGTCCGGGTCCATCTCCTCGACCGTGGCGCCCATCGCGGTCCAGAGCGCGCGCAGCTTGCCGAGCGCCCCGGGGTCGCAGCCCTCGGGCGGCAGGAGCAGGCACCAGCGGCCGTCGAAGAGCTCGGCGAAGCCCGCCCGCGGGCCCGAGAATTCGGTCCCCGCCATCGGGTGGCCGGGGATGAAGGTGACATCGGGCGGCAGGTGCGGCGCCACCGCATCGACCACCGCGCGCTTGACCGAGCCGACATCGGTGACGGTCGCGCCCGCCTTCAGATGGCCGGCGATCTCCTCTGCCACCTGCCCCATCGCGCCGACCGGCACGCAGAGCGCCACCAGATCCGCCCCCTCGGCCGCCTCGGCCGCCGATCCGGCCAACTGGTCGCAGAGCCCGTCCTCGGCCGCCATCTGCATATGCGCCGGGCTGGCGTCATAGCCGGTGATCGTCCCGGCCAGACCGGCGCGGCGCATGGCATGGATCATCGAGGAGGCGATCAGGCCGAGCCCGATCACCGCGACGCGGTCGTAGATCTGCGTCATTCCCCGCCCCGCTCCGCCTTGAAGGCCGCGACCGCCTCGGCGAGCAGCAGGCAGGAACGCTCGTCGCCGATGGTGATGCGCAGGCAGTTCGGCAGGCCGTACCCCGCCACCTGCCGCACGATCAGCCCGCGGGATTTCAGGAAGGCGTCGCAGGCGACGGCCTCCTCGCGGTCGGCGAAGCGCGCCAGGATGAAGTTGGCGCAGGAGGTGTCCGAGGGAATCCCGAGCTCGGCCAGCGCCTGGGCCAGCGCGCTGCGCAGCCGCGCATTCTCGGCCAGGCAATGGGCGGCGAAGTCGCGGTCGCGCACTGCGGCCTCGGCGGCGGCAAGCTGGGTC
This sequence comes from Poseidonocella sp. HB161398, assembly GCF_005870025.1. Classification (GTDB taxonomy): domain Bacteria; phylum Pseudomonadota; class Alphaproteobacteria; order Rhodobacterales; family Rhodobacteraceae; genus Mangrovicoccus. The sequence goes on along the minus strand of NZ_VATA01000020.1, from coordinate 115,373 downwards.
TCGCTGAGATTGAACGGCCCGCGGATGCGGTTGAGCACGTCGATGATCTCCTTCTGCGCATAGCCCCAGCCGATGCGCAGCCCGCCCAGCCCGTAGAGCTTCGAGAAGGTGCGGGTCATCACCACGTTCGGATGCAGGTCGACGAGCGAGGCGCCGCCGTCATAGCCCTCGACGAATTCGGCATAGGCGCCGTCGAGCACCAGGATGACATGCTCCGGCAGGCCCGCGGCGAGCTTGGCCAGCGCGTTGCCGCCGATCATCGTGCCGGTCGGGTTGTTCGGGTTGGCGATGAAGACCAGCTTCGTCCGCTCGGTCACGCCCGCCAGCAGCGCGTCGACATCGGTCGTGCGCTCGCGCTCGGGGACCGAGACGCTGGAGGCGCCCGCCGCCAGTGCCGAGATGCGGTACATCGAGAAGCCGTGCTCGGTCTGCAGCACCTCGTCGCCCGGACCGGCATAGGCCTGGCAGAGCAGGTTGATGATCTCGTCCGAACCCACGCCGCAGATGATCCGCGCGGGGTCCAGCCCGTGCACCTCGCCGATCGCCGTGCGCAGCTCGGCATGGTCGGTGGAGGGATAGCGGTGGAGCCGGTCCGCCGTCGCCCGGAACGCCTCGATGGCCTTCGGCGAGGGACCGTAGGGATTCTCGTTCGAGCTGAGCTTGATGACCTCCGAGACGCCCTCGACCTTGGACTGCCCGCTCTCGTAGAGCGCGATCTCCATGATCCCGGGCTGCGGCACGATCTGCGTCATTGGCGGCTCCTTCCGCCGGCCGGGGCGTCCCGGACGGCCTGTCTCCAGGGGACCGGCCGCGCGGGCCGGCATCGCGCCGGATGTAGCCGCCGCCGCGCGCCAAGGCCAGTGCCAACCGCGCCCGAAGCGCGGCCGGCCGGGACGGAATCGGCGTTTTCCGGCGCCAGGCCCGGTGCCGGGGCGGCGCTAGCGGGTGAAGCTGAGCACGAAGGAGACCGGAACCACCGGCTGGATCGAGTCGAGCCCGGCCAGCTCGCGCAGCTTGGCCAGTCCCTCGGGGAAATCGAGCTCCCCGGCATCGACGATCACCGGCGCCAGCGAGGCGACGACGACGCGGTCCTCGCCCGCCCGGGTGACGAGCACGCTCGACGCGTAGTCCGATCCGGTGCCGTTGACCGAAAGCGACAGCGGCAGCTCCATCTTGGCGGCCGCGCCGGGGGCGATCTGGCCGAGCGCCTCGAGATCGACCTCGGCCGTCACCGTCGCCTTGGGGAAGACATCGACCTTGAACAGCAAGTCGCGCACGCGCTGGTTGCGGATGTCGATGCCGGTCTCGACCGAGGCCAGATTGATGTCGACGGTGACCGTGCCGGTCTCGGAGACGCTGCCCGAGAGGCTGGAGAAGCTGTTAGCCTCGGCGACGTCGCCGTTCTTCATGCTGACATAGCTGACCGCCGAGGCGTCCGGGTCGAGATCCCAGGCGAAGACGGCGCAGGGCAGCAGCAGCGCGGCGGAAAGGACTGCGGAAAACGGTGTCATGGAGTTGCCTTTCGGTGGAGCGCGGAATTCGGCGCACACCCGAGATCTACCCCATCGCCTGCCTATCGCGAAACGCAAAGCGCCGCGTCCGGGAAGGACGCGGCGCCGAAGGTCATCGCGGAGAACCGGATCAGTTCTGCGCGTAGTATTCGATGACGAGGTTCGGTTCCATGATGACCGGGTACGGCACGTCGGCCAGGCCCGGAGCGCGCACGAAGGTGGCGGTCATCTTGGAGTGGTCGGCCTCGATGTAGTCCGGAACGTCGCGCTCGGAGAGCTGGACGGCCTCGAGCAGGACGGCGAGCTGGCGCGACTTCTCGCGCACGGTGATCACGTCGCCTTCCTTCACGCGGTAGGACGGGATATTGACGCGCTTGCCGTTCACTTCCACATGGCCGTGGTTCACGAACTGGCGGGCGGCGAAGACGGTCGGCACGAACTTGGCGCGGTAGACGACGGCGTCCAGGCGGCGCTCCAGCAGGCCGATCAGGTTCTCGCCGGTGTCGCCCTTGACGCGCTCGGCTTCGGCGTAGATGCGGCGGAACTGCTTCTCGGTCAGGTCGCCGTAGTAGCCTTTCAGCTTCTGCTTGGCGCGCAGCTGCAGGCCGAAGTCGGACATCTTGCCCTTGCGGCGCTGGCCGTGCTGGCCGGGGCCGTATTCGCGGCGGTTGACCGGGGACTTCGGACGGCCCCAGATGTTCTCGCCCATGCGGCGGTCGATCTTGTACTTGGCAGACGTGCGTTTGGTCACGGCTGGTCTCCTTCTGGTGCCCCCGCGAGGGGGCGGATTGTCGAAGGGCGTTGTCCTCCGCCGCGCCTCCCGGGTTTGCAGGAAGACGGGCCGACAGGCATCCCCTTGCGGGGGCCACCAACACCAAAGACCCGGCAGCTCTGCCGGGATGGCGCGCTTTAGCGGCAGGCCCGCGGGGAGTCAAGCGCCAAGCCCGGTCAGAACCGCCAATTTACATGCACCGTGCCGACCATCTGCGCCTCGGGCTGTTCCCCGAATTCCTCGTCCAGAAAGACGACCCCATAGAAGACCTGCCGCCCCTGCCCCCAGCGCCAGAGTCCGCCGATCCGCGCGCGGTGGCGGAGGTCCGCCGGCCGGTAGCCGCGGTCCTGCGGCGGGCGGGCCGAGCGCAGCACATGGGACGCATCCGCGCCGGGCACCGGCCCGCCGCCCTCGGCCTGCTGGCGGGAGACCGGAATCAGGTCGCCTGCGGCGGCGGCGCGCAGCGGCAGCGCACCGCCCCCCGCGGACCCCAGCACCAGATCGCCGCCGAGCCGGAACTGCGTCTGCGACCCGGCCTGGAGCTGCAGGCTGGCCAGGGCCCGGTAGGGCGCGCGCTCCGCCGCGGGCAGCCGCCGCGTCGCCGCCAGCACAAGGGTCGGGTTCAGCGCATCGCCGATCTGCCCGTCCTCCAGCGCCGGGCCGGGATCCTCCCCCGGCGAGCGCAGCCGCGGCGGGATCTCGGGATAGCGGGTCTGCGGCCCGGCGGCGGCCAGGTCGAGCCCCGCCTCCAGACTGCCCTTTGGACCCAGGAGATAGCCGCGCATCCCCGGCCCCGCATCCCCGGCCAGAGGGCGGCCGGAGGGATCGGGACCGGCCAGGCTGGCCGGGGTCAGCGCCCCGGTGAAGAATCGCAGCTCCACCATGTCGGGCCCGCCCTGCCCCGGCGACGGCAGGAGCCCCGCCCGGTAGCTGCTGCCGTGCCATCGGTCATGGCGGTCGCCGAAGACGTCGTTGGTAAAGGCGCCGTTGGTATGGAGCCGCGCCATGCCGAGCCGTTCCCAGGCCGGCGCGGGCCCGGCCGCCATCGCGAGGCCGAGAAGCCAGAGCCAGAAGAGTCCCATTGCGTGTTCCCGCTGATGCACCGCCTTTCTGCGGCTGCCGCATCCTGGGACGGCGACTCTTTCCGCATGGTTAAGCCGCCCCCGGTCAGTTCAGTCGCTGCCAGGTCTGGGCGACGCAGAACGGCCCGACGCAGCCCGAGACATCCAGCCGGTCGCCCTCCAGCACCATCTTCGAGCGGAAGGTCTTGTCCCGCTGCGGATCCCAGATCCGGCCGTGATCGTACTGGCCTCCGCCCTCCGGGCGCATGTCCCAGACGATCGGCTTGCCCACGGCGCCCGAGTCGCGATGGCTGCCATCGGCGTTGAACGCCTCCTTCAGCGTGCCGCAGAGCGCCGCGCCGCAGGCCGCGATGCTCACATGGCCGAACGTGCCGTCCCTGCCCGGCTCGGTCTTCCACAGCCCCTCTGCCGGATCGGCAAGCAGAGGCCCCGCCGCGACCAGCGCGGCGCAGATCAGGTACTTCATCGATGTCTCCTCCCGCGCTCCAGCACGCCTGCGCCCGCGGCGCCGGTCAAGTACAACCTCGCGTCGCTTGGCTTCGCGGGCCGGACATGGCATGGGGGCGCGGATATCGCGAAAGGGACCCGACCATGATCCTCTATCCCGCCATCGACCTGAAGGACGGCGCCTGCGTCCGGCTTTTCAAGGGCGACATGGAGCAGGCCACCGTGTTCAACGACGACCCGGCCGCGCAGGCCCGCGCCTTCGTCGAGGCGGGCTGCGAATGGCTGCATCTGGTCGATCTCAACGGCGCCTTCGCCGGCGAGCCGGTCAATGCCGCGCCGGTCGAGGCGATCCTCGCCGCGTGCAAGGTGCCCGCCCAGCTCGGCGGCGGCATCCGCGACATGAAGACGATCGGCACCTGGCTGGAGAAGGGCCTGGCGCGGGTCATCCTCGGCACCGTGGCGGTGGAGAACCCGGCGCTGGTGCGCGAGGCGGCGAAGGCCTTCCCCGGGCAGGTCGCAGTCGGGCTCGATGCCCGGAACGGCAAGGTCGCGACCCGCGGCTGGGCCGAGGAGACCGAGATCGAAGTGACCGATCTTGCCCGGGAATTCGAGGACGCGGGCATCGCGGCGATCATCTATACCGACATCAACCGCGACGGCGCGATGCAGGGGCCGAATATCGAGGCGACCGCCGCGCTGGCGCGCGCCGTGTCGATCCCGGTCATCGCCTCGGGCGGGGTGTCCTCGCTCGACGACCTGATCGCGCTGCGCGACTGCGGCGTGACGCTCGACGGGGCGATCTCGGGGCGGGCGCTCTATGACGGGGCGCTCGACCTGCGCGCCGCGCTCGACGCGCTGGCGGGCTGAGAAACCGCGCCAGGCTTAACGCCGGCGAAACCATGGCTCCTCCAGAACAGGCAGGTTCGAGGAGGAGCCCGATGGCAGTTGACCAGAGCGTGGCCGCATTGCGGCCCGACCCCGTTTCCCACATGGCCGGCCTGCACGCGGCAGCCCTCGCCGGGCCCGGCGGCCGCCTCGCCCGGGACACGAGAATCGAGACCCCGGCCGGACCGCGGCTGCTGCGCGACCTGCGGATCGGCGAAATGGTCGAGACCCAGGACCGCGGACCGCAGGAGATCCTCTGGATCGGCCGCAGCCGCATCTCCCGCGAAGAGCTCGAGGCCGCGCCCGACCGCCGTCCCGTGCGGATCCGGCGCGGCGCGCTGGGGCCGGGCCTGCCGCGGCGCGACCTCGTCGTCGCGCCCGAGCACCGGCTGGCGCTGAGCCATCCGGCGCTGTTGCGGCACTGCCGCTCGGCGACGGTGCTATTCCCCGCCCTCGCCCTTGCCGACGGCCGCGGCATCAGCGCGCTGCCGCCCAACCGCGGCTGGACCTTCCTGCAGCTCCTGCTGCCGCATCACGCGCTGCTGCTGGCCGAGGGCTGCGCCAGCGAGAGCCTGCCGGGCGCCGAGGCGCGCGATGCCGGCGGCGCACTGCCGGTGCGGCTCGACGGGCTGCCGGTCGCGCAGGCCGGACCGCCGCTGCCCGCCCCGGCCCTGGCCGAGGCGCGGCGCCTCTGGGCAGAGCTCTGCGCCCGCCGTCCCGGCCGCGGCGCGCCCGCGCTGCAGACCCAGTCCCGGCGCAACAGGCCGCAAGGGCTGCGCGGCTAGGACATTTTGCAAATTGGCACGCAAGGCGCTAGGGATCCCTGTCCCGCGAGGGATCCCCGTCCAGCAGCCTGGTGCCGAACATGACCGAAACCGCGCCCGAACCCGCTTCCGCCTTCCAGGGCCTCCGGCTGGGCCGGGTCCCCTGGCTGGTGCTCACCCTGTTGATCGCTGCCTTCGTGATCCTGCCGCTGGCGACCGTGGTCTGGCTGGCCGTCGGCAATTCCGACGGGGTCTGGGCACATCTGGCGGCGACGACCCTGCCGCGCTACCTGGGCAACACGCTTTTGCTGATGGGCTCGGTCGGGCTGGCCGCAGGGGTGACCGGCACCGCCACCGCCTGGCTGGTGACGATGTACGCCTTCCCCGGCGTGCGCTGGCTCCGCTGGGCACTGCTCCTGCCGATGGCGATCCCGGCCTATATCGGCGCCTATGCGCTGACCGATTTCCTGGAATATGCCGGGCCGGTGCAGACCGGGCTGCGCGCCCTCTTCGGCTGGCAGAGCGCCCGCGACTACTGGTTCCCCGAGATCCGCTCCCGCTGGGCGGCGATCCTGGTGCTCTCGGCCTCGCTCTTCCCCTATGTCTACCTGCTCAGCCGCTCGGCGCTGCGCGAGCATTCGGCCTCGAGCTTCGATGTCGCCCGCGCGCTCGGCGCGGGGCACCTGGCGCGGTTCCTGCGCGTCGGGCTGCCGCTGATCCGCCCCGCCGCTGCCGCCGGCATCGCCATCGTGATGATGGAGACCGGGGCGGATTTCGGCGTGGTCGACTTCTTCGCGGTGCAGACCCTGACCACCGGCATCTTCACCACCTGGCTCGAGGGCGGCTCGGCCGCGGGCGCGGCGCAGATCGCGCTGGTCTGCCTCGGCCTCGTGCTGGTGCTGGCCTCGGCCGAGCGGATCAGCCGCCGCCGCGCGCAGGTCTATGCCCATGCCAAGCGGCTGTCGAAGCCCAATCCGATCCGGCTCTCGGGCTGGCCCGCCTGGGCGGCGACGGCGGCCTGCCTCCTGCCCTTCGCGCTCGGCTTCGTGCTGCCCGGCGGGATCATCGCCTCGCTGGCGCTGGAGAATGCCGGGGAATGGCTCGACCCGCGGCTGATCCGGGCGGGGATCAACACGCTCTTCACCGCCGGGATCGCGGCCTGCCTGACCATCGCGCTGAGCCTGGTGCTGGTCTATGGCGTGCGGCTGACCGGGTCGAAGGCGATGCGCCTCCTGCTGCCGGTGACGGCGCTCGGCTATGCCGCGCCTGGCGCGGTGCTGGGGCTGGGGCTGCTGCTGCCGATGGCGGCGCTCGACCACCGGATCGCCGACGGGCTGGAGCTGGTCGGGATCAATGCCGGGATGCTGCTGACCGGCTCCTCGGCGGCGGTGATCCTGGCCTACATGGTGCGCTTCTTCGCGATCGGCCAGGGCGCGGCGGACAGCGCCATGGGCCGCATCCCGCCGAGCCTGCCGATGGCCGCGCGCTCGCTGGGGCGGACGCCCTCGGGGACGCTGCGGACGGTGCACCTGCCGATGATCCGCGGCTCGGTCGGCACCGCGCTGCTCCTCGTCTTCGTCGACGGGGTGAAGGAACTGCCCGCGACGCTGCTGCTGCGGCCGTTCAATTTCGACACGCTCGCCACCCGGGTCTACGGCCAGGCCTCGCTGGAGCGGATCGGCGACGCCGCCCCGCCCTCGATGCTGATCATCCTCGTCGGGCTGGTCGCGGTGGTGCTGCTGGCGCGCGCCAACCGCTGAAACGCGAAAGGCCGGGCATTGCGCCCGGCCTTGGAAATTCCGCCCCCGACAGGGTCCTACATCTCGACGCCCAGATGCTGGGCCACGGCGAAGATGTCCTTGTCGCCCCGGCCGCACATGTTCATGCAGATGATATGGTCCTTCGGCAGCTCCGGCGCGATCTTCAGCACATGGCCAAGCGCATGGCTGGGTTCCAGCGCGGGGATGATCCCCTCCTGCGCGCAGCAGACCTGGAAGGCCGCGAGCGCCTCCTTGTCGGTGATCGAGACGTATTTCGCCCGGCCGGTGTCGTGCAGCCAGGAATGCTCCGGCCCGATCCCGGGATAGTCGAGCCCGGCCGAGATCGAGTAGCCCTCGAGGATCTGGCCGTCATCGTCCTGCAGAAGGTAGGTGCGGTTGCCGTGCAGCACGCCCGGGCGCCCGCCGGTCAGCGAGGCGCAGTGCTCCATCTTCTCGTCGACGCCCTTGCCGCCGGCCTCGACGCCGATGATCTGCACGTCCTTGTCGTCGAGGAACGGGTAGAACAGGCCCATCGCGTTCGAGCCGCCGCCGATCGCCGCGACCAGCGTGTCGGGCAGCCGGCCTTCCTGCTCCATCATCTGCTCTTTCGCTTCCTTGCCGATGATCGCCTGGAAGTCGCGGACCATGGCCGGATAGGGATGCGGACCCGCCACGGTGCCGATGCAGTAGAAGGTGTCGCGCACATTGGTCACCCAGTCGCGCAGCGCGTCGTTCATCGCGTCCTTCAGCGTGCCGCGCCCCGAGGTCACCGGCACCACTTCGGCGCCGAGCAGCTTCATGCGGAACACGTTCGGCTTCTGCCGCTCGACGTCATGCGCGCCCATGTAGACGACGCATTTCAGCCCGAACTTGGCGCAGACGGTGGCGGTGGCCACGCCGTGCTGGCCCGCGCCGGTCTCGGCGATGATCCGGGTCTTGCCCATGCGCCGCGCGAGGATGATCTGGCCGAGCACGTTGTTGATCTTGTGCGCGCCGGTATGGTTCAGCTCGTCGCGCTTGAGGTAGATCTTGGCGCCGCCGCAGTAGTCGGTCAGCCGCTCGGCGAAATAGAGCGGGCTGGGGCGGCCGACATAGTGCTTCCACAGATAGTCCATCTCCGCCCAGAATTCCGGATCGGTCTTGGCGAAGTCGTACTGCTTCTCCAGCTCCAGGATCAGCGGCATCAGGGTTTCCGAGACGAAGCGGCCGCCGAAATCGCCGAAACGGCCGTTCTCGTCGGGACCGGTCAGGAAGCTGTTGATCAGGTCGTCGGGCATGGGACATCTCCTCTCGCACGGGCTGCTTGAACAGCGAACGGGCCGCGGGGTCAATGGGGATGGGCCGGTTTCCGCTCTGCGGCGAAGACGCCGCCTTTCCCGGACAGGGCAATCGCCCTAGACTCACCCGCATGTGAAAGTCGAGGAGACCTCCGATGAAGACCAAGATCACCGCCGCCCTCCTGGCCGGGGCGCTCGCGCTGTCCGCCTGCGAGAACATGACCAACGAGCAGGGCGCGCAAGTGATGGGCGCGGGCGCGGGCGCCGTCGGCGGTGCCGTCATCGCCACGCTGCTCGGCGCCAATAGCGGATGGACCGCGGCCGGCGCGCTGGCCGGTGCCGCTGCCGGGGCGATGGTCGCCCGCAACAGCGAGACCCAGGAATGCTATTTCGCCAATGGCGACGGCACCTACTACAAGGCGCCCTGCCAGTAAGCGCCTGCGGCCGGGCGCGGCGCCCGGCCTGTCTCAGGGCGCCGCGAAGGGCATGCGGCACGCCGCCTGCCCCGGCGCCCAGGGCGCCCGCTTGGCCATGACGGCGGCGAAGAGCGGCAGGCCGAGGAAGAGATCGAGCCAGCGCCGCACCCCCGGCCCCGCCTCGCGGTCGAACCGCGCCCGGTCGATCATCGCGAATTGCCGCACGAAGGGCAGGACGGCCATGTCCGCCAGCCGCGGCCGCGCGCCGAAGAGCCAGGGATCGAGCCGCCCCTCCAATCCGCCCAGCACCGCCATCGCCTCGGCGCGCGTCGCCTCCGGATCGCTGCCAGGATGGCGGCTGTGGTACTTCGTGCGGTCGAGCGCCGTCTTGAACGGCCCGTCGAAGCAGGCGATCAGCGCCCGCCCCTCCTCCGGCATGGCAAGCCAGCCCTTCGGGTCGGACCGCCCGAGCGCCCAGAGCATGATGTCGAGGCTTTCCGCCACGATCCGCGGCCCGTCCTGCAAGAGCGGCACCGTGCCGTCGGGGCTTGCGGCGAGGAACTCGGCGGGCTTGTCGCGCAGAAGGACCTCGCGCAGCTCGACCGGTTCGCGGGACACCTGCAGCGCCAGCCGCGCCCGCATCGCATAGGGGCAGCGGCGGAAAGACCACAGGACCGGCGTCACGCCGTCAGGCCAGCCGCCGTCGTTCCGGTGATGCGCGCGGGCACGATCCGCCCCTCGGGCCGGTCGGACTGGAAATGCACCTCGGCGAATTGCGCCGTGCGCCCCATCCGAGGACTTTCCATCAGCACCTGGTGGTCGCGCCCGACCTGGGCTGCGAGATGCCGCGCGACGGCGGCCTCGCCAGCGGCGCGCAGCCGGGCGGCCCGGTCCTTGATGGCGCGGCCGTCGACCGCGGGCATGCGTGCGGCGGGCGTGCCCTCGCGCGGGGAATAGGGGAAGACATGCAGCCAGGTCAGGTCGCACTCCTCCACCAGCTTCAGCGAGTTGAGGAACATCGCCTCGGTCTCGGTCGGGAAGCCCGCGATGATGTCGGCGCCGAAGGTCATGTCGGGGCGCAGCCGCCGCGCCTCCTGGCAGAAGCGGATCGCGTCATCGCGCAGATGGCGGCGCTTCATCCGCTTGAGGATCATGTCGTCCCCGGCCTGCAGCGACAGATGCAGATGCGGCATCAGCCGCTCTTCTTCGGCGATGGCGCGCATCAGGTTTTCGTCGACCTCGATCGAGTCGATCGAGGAGATGCGCAGCCGCGGCAGCTCGGGCACGAGCTTGAGGATGCGCATCACCAGGTCGCCAAGCTTCGGGCCCGCGGGCAGGTCGGCGCCCCAGGAGGTCAGGTCGACCCCGGTCAGCACGACCTCGTTATAGCCCTTTTCCACCAGCCGCCGGATCTGGTCGACCACCACGCCCGCCGGGACCGAGCGGGAATTGCCGCGGCCGAAGGGGATGATGCAGAAGGTGCAGCGGTGGTCGCAGCCGTTCTGGACCTGGACATAGGCGCGGCTCCGCGTGCCGAACCCGTCGATCAGGTGGCCCGCGGTCTCGGTCACCGACATGATGTCGTCGACCTGCACGCGCTCGGTCTCGCCGATGAAATCGGCCGTCATGCCGCGCCAGGTCGCGGGCTGCATCTTCTCGGTATTGCCGACGACGAAATCGACCTCGTCCATCGCCGAGAAGCTGTCCGGGTCGGTCTGCACGGCGCAGCCGGTGACCACGACCTTGGCGGTCGGGTTCTCGCGGCGCAGGCGGCGGATCTCCTGGCGGGACTTGCGCACCGCCTCGGCCGTCACGGCGCAGGTGTTGACCACGACGGTCTCGCCCAGCCCGGCCGCCTGGGCGAGCTCCTTCATCGCCTCGGTCTCGTAGGCGTTGAGGCGGCAGCCCAGCGTCGTGAATTTCGGCACGGAGCGGTCCATCACACGGTCTCCAGGAAGGCGGCGTCGAACTGCGCCGAGAAGACATGGGCGACCGGGCCGGTCAGCCAGACGCCATCCTCGCGCCAGTCGACCGCAAGCCGCCCGCCATCGAGATCGAGCGTCACGGTCTTTCCGGTCAGGCCGCGCAGATGGGCGGCGACCGCGGTGGCGCAGGCGCCCGAGCCGCAGGCCAGCGTGACGCCGGTGCCGCGTTCCCAGACCCGCATGCGCAGATGGTCCGGGCCGGTCAGGCTGGCGTATTCGACATTGGTGCGCTCGGGGAAGAGCGGGTCATGCTCGACGCCGGGCCCCTGCCCCTCGAGATCGACCGCCTCGGCATCCTCGACGAAATGCACCGCATGGGGATTGCCCATGCCGACCGCCACCGGATCGCCCGCCAGGGGCAGCGCGGTGACGTCGGTCTCGCGCGCCAGCGGCACGTCCCGCCAGTCGAGCTGCGGCGGCCCCATATTGACCCAGACCGCGCCGTCGCGCCGCTCGGCCAGCAGGAGCCCGCGCATCGTGCGGATGCTGACCCGGTCGCGGCCGAGCCCGGCCATCACCAGATCGGCGACGCAGCGGGTCGCATTCCCGCAGGCGCCGGCGCGGCTGCCGTCGGAATTCCAGAAATCGAGGCAGATGTCGCTGTCCTCGCCGTCGCGGATCTCGGCCAGCTGGTCGAATCCGACGCCGCGATGGCGGTCGCCGACCGCGCGGGCCAGCGCCTCGGTCACGCGCGCGGACCGGCCCCGACTGTCGATGATGACAAAGTCGTTCCCGGCCCCGTGCATTTTCAGGAAGGGCAATGTGCTATCGGTCGTGTCGCGCATGCGGCGGCATATACGCCTGCTGCGGCAGAATATCCACAGGCCGCGGATGCCGCGCCGCAAAAAACTCGCGGAAAACTGCGATCGGCCACTTGACCCCCCCCGGCGCAATCCGTAGAGAGCCCGGACACACAGTGGGCCGTTAGCTCAGTTGGTAGAGCAACTGACTTTTAATCAGTGGGTCACAGGTTCGAATCCTGTACGGCTCACCACTGACATCCGCCGAAGGGCGGCGCCGCCGAGGCGCCCGGGCAGATGCACATCCTTCCGCAATGAACCAGCGCGAACCCTGCCTCCGGGCGGAGTCCGTTCCGGTCCCGTGCCGCACTGCGGAATGGTTCCGTGCCGCATTGCAAAATGGCTCTAAGGGAAGCTCCCGCCCGCGTTCTAAGGCTTGGCCGGAACCCGGAAACGATTGGAGACCGCCCGTGTCAGACACCCCCCAAGCCCCGACGGACAAGACCCGGCTGCGCCGCTACAACTGGCTGGCAAAATACGACCGCGACACGATCAACGCGATCATCGACGCCGGCATCGTCTGCCAGATCGGCTATGTCATCGACGGCGCCCCCTATGTGACCCCGACCTGCCACTGGCGGATCGGCGACCATGTCTACTGGCACGGCTCCTCGGCCAGCCGCATGCTGAAGGCCCAGCAGAAGGGCATCAAGGTCTGCTTCACCGTCACCCATCTGGACGGGGTGGTGTTCTCGCGCGCCTCCTTCAACCACAATATCCAGTACCGCTCGGTCATCGCCTTCGGCGAAGCGGAGCTGGTCGACGAGGACACCAAGCGCGAGGTGCTCTCGACCTTCACCGACCGCCTGGCGCCGGGGCTGTGGGACTATGCCCGCGTGCCCGCCGACCAGGAGTGGAAGGCCTCGAAGGTGATCCGCATGCGGCTCGACGAGGTCTCCGCCAAGGTGGCCGACGGGCTGCCCGAGGAAGACGACGCGGATCTGGCCACGGACCGCTGGGCCGGGCATGTGCCGCTGCGGCTGGTCCAGGGCGCGCCGGTCGCCGATCCGAAGCTGCGCGCGGGCATCGAGATGCCCGATTTCGTCAAGAACTTCCGCTACTGACCATGGCCGCCTTCCATCGCGAAGAGGTCCTGTCGGTCCGCCACTGGACCGACAGGCTGTTCAGCTTCACCACCACGCGGGCGGCGGGGCTGCGCTTCTCCAACGGCCATTTCACCATGATCGGGCTGATGGCCGAGGGGCGGCCGCTGCTGCGGGCCTATTCCATCGCCTCGGCCAACCATGCCGACCATCTGGAGTTCCTGTCGATCAAGGTGCCCGGCGGGCCCCTGACCTCGCGGCTCCGGCATATCGGCGCGGGCGACGCGATCCTGGTCGGGCGCAAGCCCACCGGGACGCTGGTGACCGACTACCTGCTGCCGGGGCGCAGGCTCTACCTGCTGGCGACGGGGACCGGGCTCGCGCCGTTCCTGTCGGTGATCCGCGATCCCGGGACCTACGAGCGTTTCGAGACGGTCGTGCTGGTCCATGGCGTGCGGCAGATCGCCGAGCTGGCCTATCGCGACGCGCTCTCGGGCGGGCTGGCCCGCGATCCGCTGCTGGGCGAGATGATCGCGCAGGGGCTGGTCTACCTGCCCGCGGTCACGCGCGAGCCCTTCGAGCGCCAGGGCCGGATCCCGGCGCTTCTGGCCTCGGGGCAGATCGCGCGGGATGCCGGGATGCCGCCGCTCTCGGCGGAGACCGACCGGATCATGATCTGCGGCAGTCCCGGGCTGAACCGCGATCTCGCCCGCCTGCTGGAGCCGATGGGCTTCGCCGAGGGCAATACCAGCGTTCCGGGCAGCTATGTCGTCGAACGGGCCTTCGTCGACGGCTGACCCGGAAGAAGGGGGCCCCGGAGCGATCCGGGGCCCCCGCCCTTCTTCAGAGCGCGATGGCCGGGCGGCGCAGATGCAGCGGGCGCGCGATCTCGATCGCCCGGGCGGCCTCGAGCATCACCGCCTCCTGCCCCATGGCGGCGATGATCTGCACCCCGACGGGCAGGCCCTGCCGGGTGAAGCCCACCGGCACCGACAGCGCGGGCTGGCCGGTCATGTTCCAGGGATAGGTATAGGGGCACCAGCTCCAGTCGGTATCGGCGAAGCCCTCGGGCACGTCGCGCCCGGCGGCATAGGCCGGGACCGGCATCACCGGCCCGATCAGCAGGTCATGGCGGGCGAAGAAGGCCTTCGCATCCGCCGCCACCGCCAGCCGCCCGGCAATCGCCTGCTGGTAGGCGGCCAGATCTACATCCCCGGCCAGCGCCGCCACGTCGCGGATCAGCGGATCGAGCAGCCCGCGCTCCGCCGGCGGGGTATTGCGCCAGGTCTCGGCGCAGGCGGCATTCCAGAAGACCTCGAAGGGGGCGAAGGGATCGACCTGCCAGCCGGGATCGTCCTGCACCACCTCTGCCCCCGCGGCGGACACCAGGCCGGCCGCCTCCGCGACCAGGCGGTCGACCTCCGGATCGGCCAGGGGCGCGCGGCAGCCGAGACGGGGCGAGACCGCGATCCGCAGCCCCGAGAGATCGCCGTCGAGCCGCGGCGGCGCGAAGGGCACCGGCCAGGCATGGGGATCGCGCGGCTCGGGGCGGGACATGACCTCCAGCATTGCCGCGGCATCGGCGACGGTGCGGGCCATCGGCCCGACCACCGAATGCGGCATGTCGGTATCGGGCGGGAAGGCCGGCACCCGGCCGAAACCCGGCTTGACGCCGACGACATTGCAGTGGCTCGCCGGGATGCGCAGCGAGCCCGCCCCGTCCGACCCCAGCGCCAGCGGCCCGAAGCCCATCGCCAGCGCCGCCGCCGCCCCGCCGGAGGAGCCCCCGGCGGTGCGCGACAGGTCATGCGGGTTCAGCGTCTCGCCATAGCGCAGCGAGCGCGTCACCACTTTCGATCCGGCCTCGGGCGTGGCGGTGCGGCCGAGAAAGACCGCCCCCGCCTCGCGCAGCCTTGCCACCGCGGGCGTGTCGAAGCCCATCGGCGCGTCATCCGCGATCCGCCCGCCGCGCCAGCGCGGCCAGCCCTGCACGGCGGAGAGATCCTTGATTGTCGCCGGCACCCCGTCGAGCGGCGAGAGCGGCCGCCCCGCGCGCCAGCGCCCGGCCGAGGCCCGCGCCATGGCGAGGGTCAGCTCCGGACGCAGGTCGATCACCGCATTCACCGCCCCGTTCAGCCGCGCGATCCGCGCCAGCAGGCTTTCGGCCACCTCGACCGGGGTGACGTCCCCCGCGGCATAGCCCCCGGCCAGCTCCGCCGCCGAGGCGAAGGCGAAGCGCGCGTCCCCCGCCGCGGCGCCGGGCTCAGTACTGCTCGAAATATGCATCGGTCTCGGCCGCCGGGATCTCGTCGCGCAGGCGCATCGTCTCCTGCCATTTCATCGCCTGGTAGACCTTGACGAACTCCTCGCCGAGCAGCTCGCACAGCGCGGTATCCGCCTCCAGCGCCTCCAGCGCGTCGAGGATCTCGGTGGGCAGCTTGGCATAGGAGGCGTCATCCTCCTTCGGCCCCTGCCCCGCGGGCATCAGCTCGCGCTTCTGCAGCACGCCGAGCAGCCCCGCCGCGATCGTCGAGGCGGCGATCAGGTAGGGATTGCCCATCGCCGAGGGCACGCGCACCTCCATATGGGTCGCCCTGTCCTTCGAGGCCTTCACCCGCACCGAGGCCGAGCGGTCCTGGATCCCCCAGGAGATGTTCGAGGGCGCATAGGTGCGCGGCCGGATCCGGCGGTAGCAGTTCGGCGTCGGCGACCAGATCGCCATCGCGCCGCGGGCATGGTCCAGCACGCCCTGGATGAAGCTCTTGAAGACCGCCGACATGCCGTCGGGATCGGCGAGGTCGAGAAAGGCGTTGGCGCCGGTCTCCTTGTCGAGCAGCGAGATGTGGAAATGCGAGCAGCTGCCCGAGAGCCCCTTGTAGGGCTTGGTCATGAAGGTCGCCAGCAGCCCGTGCTGCGCCAGGTACTCTTTGACCGTGTTCTTGAAGACGAAGCCGGTATCCGAGGCGGCGACCCCGATCTCGGCGGCGTAGTTGATCTCCACCTGGCCGGGCCCGTGCTCGACATTGTAAGTGATGATGTCGATCCCCTGCGCCTTGCAGATGCGGATCAGGTCGTCGATCGCCGGATGCTGGTGGGTGCGCGCGGTGGCGAAGATCGGCTGGCCGGGGAACAGCGGCTCGCGCGTGGCGGCATCGACGACGTAGAATTCGTATTCGTGCCCCATCATCGCCTTGAACCCCAACTGGTCGGCGATCATCAGCATCTTCTTCAGCAGCATCCGCGGCGAGGCGAGCTGCACCTTGCCGTCATACCACATCATGTCGCAGAGAACCCGGCCGGTGCGCTCCAGCCAGGGCACCGGGGTCAGCGTGGAGACATCCGGGATCATGATCCCGTCCTGGTAGTTGACCTCCTCGTTATAGCCCGAGCCGCGCACCGGCACCGAGCCGCAATCGAGCGCGACCGTGCCGCCATAGAGGTTCAGCCCCTTGCGCATGTAGCCCGCGACATGCTCCACCGGGACGGTCTTGCCGCGGCTCATCCCCGCCATGTCGGCCAGCTCGAAGCGCAGGTAGTCGAACCCCGCCTCGCGCAGCCGCGCGGTGAAGGCCTCGGCCTCTTCCGCCGTCGCGGTGCGCAGGGGCGGGACGGCATCGAATTTCGACGGGTCGCTCATCAGTCCCATGTCGGTCTTCCTCTTCTCTTTCGTTGGCGCAGGGGCTCAGGCCGTCTCGGCCGCCATGAGCGCGCAGAAATTGCGGTAGATGGTCTCGCAGGCCGCGCGGAATTCCGGCAGGCGCGGCGCGACCTCGGCGGCTAGCCCCCGGGCACGCGCGGCGCCGAGCGCGGTCTCCAGGCTGGCGGCATAGGCCGGGACCTGCTGCCAGTCCGCCACCGTCGAGGGCGTGATCTCGACATGGAACTGGAAGCCGTAGGCGGCGCGGCCATAGCGGATCGCCTGGGCCGGACAGGCCGGGTTCGCGGCCAGCACCACCGCCTCGCCGGGCAGGGTCTGCGCCTCCGCCCCGTGCCACTGGAAGGTCAGCATTTCCTCCGGCAGCCCCGCGAAGATCGGATCCGCCGCCCCGGCCGCGGTCTTGGCGACCTGCGCCAGCCCGACCTCGGGCGCGTCCATCGGCGCCACCGTGCCGCCGATCGCCTCGGCCAGCAGCTGGTGGCCGAGGCAGATGCCCAGATAGGGCCGCTTCCACTCCACCACCCATTTGCGGATCGCCGCGATCTCGGGGCGCATCCAGGGCAGCTCGTCCTTCTGCCACAGGTCCTGCGGCCCGCCCATGGCGACGAGAAGGTCGAAGCCCTCCATCTCGGGGATCGGCGCCCCCTCCTCCAGTTCGGCCACCTCCCAGACATGGCCGTCGCGGGTCCAGAACTCCCGCAATGTGCCGGGATGTTCGACCGGGAGGTGCTGGAAAACGAGAATTCGCATGAAGATAGCCTCTTTCAGGGTCTTGCGGTCAGAAGTCGTTCGGTGGCGGTATCGAAGGCCAGGAGCGCGGGGCCGTCGAAGACGAGCCCGATCGCGTCGCCCTCGGCATGGGCGGCAAAGCGCTCTGCCGGGCCGGTCAGACGCATCTCGCCGGCCGCGGTCGCGGCGCTGAGCGCGATCAGATGGCCGAGCGGTTCCAGGTCGGTCACGGTGGCGTCGATCATGCCCGTTCCCGCGGGCACGGCCGAGATCGCCTCGGGGCGGATGCCCAGGGTGAACGCCGCCGCGCGCGGCGCGCGGAAGCCCGGACAGGCAAAGCGCTGCCCGGCCAGCTCCAGCCCCTCCGCGGCGAAGCGCGCAGGCACGAGGTTGATCTGCGGCGCGCCGACGAAGCGCGCGGCCTCCATGTCGGCGGGATAGTCGTAGAGCCGCTGCGGCGCGTCGACCTGCACCACGCGCCCGGCGCGCAGCAGCACGACCGTGTCGGCCACCGCCAGCGCCTCGGAGAAATCCGGGGTCGCCAGGAAGAAGCTGTGCCCGGCCTCGCGCTGCAGCCGCCGCAGCTCGGCGCGCAGCTCGATCCGCAGCATCGCGTCGAGGCTGGAGAGCGGCTCGTCGAGCAGGAAGAGCGCCGGGTCCCGCACCAGCGCCCGGCCCAATGCCACGCGCTGGCGTTCGCCGCCGCTCATGGTCTTCGGCAGCCGCTCCAGCACATGGCCGATCTTCAGCACCTGCGCCAGCTGGCGGACCTTGCGGTCGACCACCTCCGGCGCCTGCCGCGCGACCCGCAGCGGATAGGCGATGTTGCCGTAGCCCGTCAGGTTCGGGTAGAGCGCCAGATTGTCGAAGATCATCGCGACATTGCGGTCCTTCGGCTCGGCCTCCGTCAGGTCGAGCCCGGCGATCTCGATCCGCCCGGCATCGGGGGGCTCGAGCCCGGCGATCATCTTCAGGGTCGTCGTCTTGCCCGCCCCGGCCGCGCCGAGCAGCACGGTCATCGAGCCCGCGGGCAGTTCCAGCGACAGGTCCGAGACCGCCTCGGCCGCGCCAAAGCGCTTCTCCAGCCCGTCGAGCCTCAGCACGGCCGGGATCGTCGTCTGCAGGTCCTTCATGCCGGCACTCCCAGGGTGATCCGCGACCCGTGGAGCCGCAGGTTGGTGTCGCCGTCGAAGGCCGTGACCGCGCCGGGCGGCACCGCGAGGCCGATCACCTGCCCCGGCGCGGGCGCGGCGCCGGGCGGCACCACGGCCTTGACCTTGCGGCCGCCGCAATTGACGGTCAGCACCGCCTCGGGCCCGCGCGGCTCGACATGCAGAACGGTCCCCGCCAGCGCCGAGTCCGCCGCGCCGCAGGGCACGAGCCCCTGAGGCCGCAGCCCGAGCGTCAGACGCCCGTCCGGCAGGTCGCTGCGCACCGGCAGGCAGAGCCCGCCGGTCTCGAAGACCCCGCCCGAGAGCCTGCCCGCGAGCAGCGTCATCGGCGGCTCGCCAAGGAAGGAGGCGACGAATGTGTGGGCCGGGCGCGACAGGATCCGCGTCGCCGCCTCCACCTGGCGCAGCCGCCCCGCCTGCATCACCGCGATCCGGTCGGCCAGCGACAGAGCCTCGATCTGGTCATGGGTGACATAGACGATGGTCAGGCCGATCTCCTTCTGCAGGCGGCGCAATTCCCGCCGCATCGCCAGCCGCGCGGCGCTTTCGAGATTCGAGAGCGGCTCGTCGAGCAGCAGGATCGCCGGGCGCGTGACCAGCGTGCGGCCGATCGCGACGCGCTGCATCTGCGAACCGCCCAGATCGCCCGCGCGGGCCTCCAGCCGGTCCGACATGCCCAGCAGTTCGGCCACCTCGCCCACGGCGCGGGCAATCTCGGCCCGGGCCACGCGGCGCACCGAGAGCCCGAAGGCCAGGTTCTGCCGCACGGTCATCGAGGTGAAGACCGCGTAGTCCTGGAAGACCAGCCCGACATTGCGCTTCCCCGCCGGGATGTTGGTGACGTCGCGGCCGTCGATCTCGATCCGGCCGCCGCTGGGATGCTCCAGCCCGACGATCATGTTCAGCGTCGTCGACTTGCCGCAGCCCGAGGGGCCGAGCAGGGCCAGGGTCTCGCCCGCCCCGACCTCCAGGTCGAGCCCCTCCACCGCGGCGACATCCGCGCCGGGATAGCGTTTCGAGACGGATTTCAGCGCCAGTTTCGGGGTCATCGTTTTACCGCTCCGAAGGTCATGCCGCGCGCCAGATGGCCCTGGATGGCGTAGCCCGCGAGGATCAGCGGCAGCATCGCCAGCACGGCCAGCGCCGCCTGCACGCCATAGAGCGTGCCGGCCGTGGCGGTGACGTATTTGGCAAGCTGCACCGGGATGGTCGTCACGCTGGTATAGGACAGGACCAGCGCGAACATGAATTCCGACCAGTTCAGGATGAAGATGAACATGGTCGTGGCAAAGACCCCGCCCTTGATCAGCGGGATGGTCACGAGGAGATGCGCCATGAGCCGCGAGCGGCCGTCGAGCATCGCCGCCTGCTCGATCTCGCGCGGCAGGTCGTCGACGAAGCTCTTGAGCATCCAGGTCGAGAAGGGCAGCGTCACCGCGACATAGATCGCGATCAGCCCGGCATAGCTGTCGATCAGGTTCACCGCCGAGAACATGATGACGAAGGGCACGGCGATCGCCGCGGGCGGGAACATCCGCCCCGAGAGGATGACGAGCGGCGTCCATTTCGACAGTTTCGCGTAGCGCGAGAGGCCGATCGCCGAGGCCAGCCCGATCGCGATCGACAAGAGCGTCGCCAGCACCGCCGCCAGGAGCGAGCCGAGGATCGCGGGCGTGGCGGGCTGGCTGACCCCGCTCAGCCCGTAGGCCTCGAGCGCGGACGGGTCGAAGAGCGTGCGGAAATTGGCCAGGGTCGGCTCGGAGGGCACCCAGATCGCGGGGGCGGCATTCCAGTCGGTCGGCGGCTTCAGCGAGGTCATCACCACCCAGAAGACCGGGAAGAGCGTGACGGCGAGCGCGGCCGCCAGGACCAGCGCGAGAAGCGGCGTGAGGGGGCGGTTCTGCATCATCCCTGCCCTTTCAGGAGCTGGTCGCGCACAGGCAGCAGCATGAGGTTGATGATCGCCAGCGTGCCGACCAGCACGAGGAAGGCCGCGGCCGCGCCATAGGCCAGCTGGAAATCGTTGAAGGCGAGCTTGTAGATGTAGAGGCTGACCGTCTCGGTGGACGAGCCCGGCCCTCCGCGGGTCAGCATGAAGACCTCGTCGAAGAGCTTCGCGATCTCCATCGCGCGGATCACGAAGGCGACGATGATCACCGGCTTCAGCATCGGCAGCACCACGCGGAAGAAGATCTGCCGCGGGCTGGCACCGAGGATCATCGCCGCGCGCACCGGGTTCTCGGGCACCGCATTGAGCCCCGAAAGCAGGATCAGGAAGAACAGCGGCGTCCAGTGCCAGACCTCGGTGACGATCACCGCGATCATCGCCAGCGGCGCCGAGCGGAACCACTCCGGCATCGCCTCCGGCCCGAGGAAAAGCCCGAGGATCTGGTTCACCGGACCGTTCGACTGGAAGAGCATCCAGAAGGTGTAGCCGACCACCACCGGCAGGATCATCATCGGCGTCAGGAAGGCGGAGAAGAGAACGGACTTGCCCTTGAACTCGCGCAGGAAAAGCACGGCTAGCCCCAGCCCCAGCGCGAATTCGAGGCTCAGGCAGGTCACCGCCAGGAACAGCGTGCGGATCACCGCCTCGACGAAGCGGGTGTCGTAGACGAGGAGCTCCTCGTAGTTGAAGAGCCCGGCAAAGCGCGCGTCCCACAGCGAGCCGCGGGTCGGCGACCAGTCGGTGAAGCTCATGTAGAGCGCGACCAGCAGCGGCAGGACCAGCACGACAAGCGAGATGATCTGCCCCGGCAGCACGAGCCAGCGCATTGCGGAGGTCCTCTGGCGCCGCCCGGCGGGACGCGGCGGCGGGTCCGCCAGCGCGGCGGGGTCATGGGTGAAGTCGGTCATCTGTGCTCTTTCGTCCGGAGGCCGGAAGGGGGCCGGGCCGCCCAGGGCGGCACCGGCCGGAGGTCACGCAGCGGTCACAGCCAGGTATCGGCGCCCGAGGCCTTCTTGATCGGCTCCGCGAGGTTGCGCGTCAGCGCCAGCCAGCTCTGCTGCACCTTGTCCTTGCCGATGCGGCGGGTGATCCGCTCGAAGGCGCGGGAGGCGTCGTCGAGCGCCGCCTGCGGGTCCTTCTCGCCGGTCATGCAGGCATGGATCTCCTTGTCGAGCGCGTCCTGGTACTCGAAGCCGCCCGGCACGCAGAAATCCGGCACCGTGTTGACGATGTTGTCGTAGAGCGTGTCGAGATAGGGCTGGGTGTAGGTGTCGAGCATGCGCTGCGACGGCGCCTTCATGTGGGTGACGCGGTAGGGATCGGAATAGCCGCCCAGATAGGGGATCGCGTCCATCGAGATCGTCGGCGAGGTCATCCACTGCGCATAGGCATAGGCGAGCTCGGGATTGGCCGAGTATTTCGACACCGCATAGCCGTAGCCCCAGCAGAACATCCCGGCATGGAGCAGCGTGCCGTCGGCCAGCCGGTCGGCGGGCATCACGGTCGCGGCGATATTGCCCGAGGTGGCCGGGCCGGTGGAAGGCGCCTTCGCGTATTTGAAGCCCGAGGGCCAGGCGATGTTCATGAACCCCTCGCCACGGCCGAAGGCGTTGTAGTTCGACGACCAGGTGAAGGAGAAGGCATCCGGGTGCAGGTACTGGTTCATCTCCAGCATGTCCTCGAGCGCGGCCAGCCCCTCGGGCGAGTTGAAGGTCGGGTTCATGTCCTGGTCGAAATAGAGCCGCCCCTTGGAGATCAGCCGCTGCATGAACATCCACTTCACGTAGTAGCGCGAGCGGTATTCCAGCGAGCCGTAGAAGCCGTTTGCCGGGTCGTGCATGAAGCTGGCGATGTCGCGGTATTCCTGCCAGGTGGCCGGCGTGCCGAGCGCGTAGCCGAACGTGTCGGCGAAGGCCTTCGCCTTGCCGGCATTCTCGATATGGTCCTTGCGGCACAGGAGCGTGATCTGGTCGCCGTCGTTCAGCAGCCCCGCGACCCGGCCGTTATAGAGCTGCGCATGGTGGCTGGCGGGGAAGACCACGCCCCAGTCGGGGTTGAAGATCTCGGGGTCATGGGCCTCGACCCAGTCGGTCAGGTCGTAGATCACGCCCGAGTCGATCCAGTCGGGATAGGACATCGCTGTCGGCATCATCACGTCGTAGTTGCCGGTCTTGGCGACGGCCTCCTGCATGCCCTTGGTGTGGACGACCTCGTCGGGCTCCTCGATGAAGACCAGTTCGATGCCCAGCTCGGTCTTCCACAGATCGGCATAGGGGGTCATGTTGCCGATCGAGCCGGTGGGGATCAGCAGCGTCAGCGTCTTCTTCTCCGCCTTGGCGGCCATCTCCACGGCCAGCGCCCAGGCGCGCTCCTCGGGGCCGGAGATCGCGGCCCAGGCCTTGCGGACCCCCAACGGCGAGAGCGCCACGGCATTGGCGACGCCCGCGGCCACGCCGAGCGAACCCATCTTCCGGATGAAGCTGCGGCGGGTCATGGCGCCGCTGTCCATCTTGGCGACTGTGTCGAGGATCTGGTTGCGGTTCTTGCGCATGTGTCGGTTCCCTGCTGGTCGCGCCCGGCTCCGCGGGCGGCGGTCTGACATGCCGGTCCCGTTCGCGGAAACGGCATTTCCGCGGCCCGGATCCGGGGTTCATCTGGATCGGCTGAGCGCCGGTTTTCTCTTCGTGGACAGACCCTAGGACCGGCCGCCGCGCCGCCGGTAGAACCATTTTGGGATTAAAAGGGGGGGCCACTTGGCCCGCCGGTCCGCTTTGGCTTGAGCTTCGCGGCGCCCGGGATACCGTGTCTGCGGGGAGGGAAGACCGCGCAGGGCCGCCGCGCCGCAAGCCAGGAAGCCAGATGCCCAAGACCATCCATGCCGGATTGCAGCTGCCGGTCGATCTCGACCGCGACGGCGACGTCCCCCTCTACCGCCAGATCCTCGACCAGCTGCGCGACGCGATCCTCAGCGGGCGGCTGGCCAATGGCGCGCGGATGCCTTCGACCCGCATCTTCGCGGCCGAGCTGAACGTCTCGCGCAATACCGTCATCCAGGTCTTCGAGCTGCTCAAGGACGAGGGGCTGCTCGGCGGCCAGACCGGCGCGGGCACCTTCGTCACCGCCGCCGAGATGCCGCCCGCCCGGCTTCCCCTACCGCAGGCGGGGCCCGGCCTGCCCTTCCGCTCGCTCTCGCGGCGCGGCAAGAACCTGGTGGCCTCCGCCACCGCCGCCTTCCCCGAGAAGCCGACCCCCTTCATGCCGGACCAGCCGGATCTGCGCGAATTCCCGATCAAGACCTGGATGCGCATCCTCAACGAGACCTCCGGCCGTCTGACCGGGCAGATCCTGGCCGAGACCTCCTCGGCCGGCTACGGCCCGCTGCGCCAGGCCATCGCCCAGCACCTCAATGCCGCGCGCGGCATGAACTGCGAGGCCGGGCAGGTCATCATCACCACCGGCACCCAGCAGGGGCTGGACCTGGTCTGCCGCATGCTGCTCGATCCCGGCGATCCGGTCTGGCTGGAGGATCCGGGCTATATCGGCGCGCATTCCGCGATCCGCGCCAATGGCGGCCATCTCTACCCGGTGCCGGTCGACAGGAACGGCATCGACGTCACCCGCGTGCTCGACCGCCATCCGGTGCCGCGGATGATCTTCTGCTCGCCCTCCTGCCACTATCCCTGGGGCGCGCCGATGCCGATGGAGCGCCGCCGCGAGCTGGTCGCCGTCGCCGACCGCTGCGGCGCCTGGATCGTCGAGGACGATTACGACTACGAGTTCAACTACGACGGCGAGCAGTGCCCGGCGCTCTTCGCGCTCAATCCCGGCAACCGCACCATCCACATGGGGACCTTCTCGAAGATCCTGCTGCCCTCCTTCCGGCTGGGCTACATCGTGGTGCCGAAGGACTTCGCCGGGGCCTTCGCCCGCGCCCGCGGGGTGGTCGACCGCCATTCCTCGCTGATCGAGCAGATGGTGCTGTCCGAGGTGATGCATCGCGGGCTCTTCGTGTCGCATATCCGCAAGATGAAGAAGCTCTACCGCCACCGCCGGACGCTGCTGCGCGAGGGGCTGGCCGGGCTCTTCGGCTGCGAGCCCTGGGGCAGCTCGGGGCAGAGCGGCACCAACCTTCTCCTGCCCTTCCGCGAGGGCTGCAACGATGTCGCCGTCTCCCGCGAGCTGGCCCGCAAGGGGCTGATGGTGCGGCCGCTCTCGCCCTATTTCGTCTCGAAGGAGCGCGCCTCCGGGCTGATCCTCGGCTTCTCCGCCTTCCGCGACGCCGAGATCGCGCGCGGGCTCGGCCATGTGGAGGACAGCCTGCCGCTCTTCGCGCGCAACCTTGCGGGGGCGGCCGTGCCCGGTCGCGGCGCGGAAGCGTGATGATTCGCCCTCTGGCACCTCCGGCGCGATTGGGCTATCACTTTTCCCCGAGACAGAAGGAGCTGGTTTCTTGGACGGACAGGGCCGCGGGCGTCTGACACGCGACGGTATCAGAATTCACGAACCCGCCGATTTCGCCGGGATGCACAAGGCCGGCCGGCTGGCCGCCGAAATCCTCGACGCGGTCGCGCCGCTGATCGTGCCGGGGGCCACCACCGCAGCGATCGACCAGGCCATCACCGACCATATCGACGCCTCCGAGGGCGTGTCGGCGACGATCGGCTACAAGGGCTACCAGCACGCAAGCTGCATCTCGGTCAATCACGTGGTCTGCCACGGGATCCCGAGCCCGAAGGTCCTGAAGGACGGCGACATCCTGAATATCGACGTCACCGTCATCGTCGACGGCTGGTACGGCGATACCAGCCGGATGTACGTGGCCGGCAAGCTGCCCCGCAAGGCCGAGCGGCTGATCGAGGTCACGCACGACTCGCTGATGAAGGGGATCGAGGTCGTCCGGCCCGGCGCCACGTTCGGCGATATCGGCCATGCCATCCAGAGCTTCGTCGAGAGCCACCGGATGAGCGTCGTGCGCGACTTCTGCGGCCACGGTCTGGGCCGGGTGTTCCACGCCCCGCCGAACGTGCTGCATTACGGCCGCGCGGGCAGCGGCCCGGTGCTGGAGGAAGGCATGTTCTTCACCATCGAGCCGATGGTCAATCTCGGCCGTCCCGAGACCAAGATCCTGCCCGATGACTGGACGGCCGTGACCCGCGACCGCTCGCTCTCGGCGCAGTTCGAGCATTCCATCGGCGTCACCGCGAATGGCTGCGAGATCTTCACCCTGTCGCCCGCGGGCAAGTTCCACCCGACCTACGGCTGATCCCGGCGGCGCAGCAGCGCCAGCCCGGCCCAGGCGGTGCCCAGCAGCACCGCCGGCAGCGGCAGCGGCACTTCGGCGCCGTAGAACACCCCGCCCGCCCCCGAGAGCAGCGTCCGCGCCGCCTCCGACTGCAGCGCGGTCCAGGCGCCGATATCGCCATAGTCCGAATCCGTCAATCCGTCGGTGGCGAGACTGCCGGTCGCCACGCCGCTGACCAGCCAGGATCCCTCGCGCAGCAACAGCAGCGGCCCGCCGCTGTCCCCCGGAGCGATCAGCCCCTCATGCAGCAGCGGATCGGGCTGGCTCGGCAGGCCCAGCGGGTCGAGCAGCGTGTTCGACATCCCCGCCTCGTCGTCGAAATCCGCCAGCAGCAGCTCGAAATCGCCGCTTGGCGAGGCCGTGGCCGCGTCGAGCATGTTGAGCGCGAAGCCGCGATGCCCGCTATCGGGCCCCAGCGCGGCGCCGGTGCTGCCCGTGCCGTAGAGCCCCCAGCCGACCATCGCGAAGGCCTCGGCATAGAGCGGGCCGGAATGCAGCAGCAGCGGGTCGATGCCGGTCACCGGCGAGGAAAGCGTGAAGACCGCCAGGTCGGTGCCGTTGAAATACTCCGCCGGGCTGCCCGGATCCGGCGCCAGGGTGGCGATCGAGGAGACGCCGTAGCCCGTGGAGATCCCGGCCGAGGCGAAGCGCGCCGTCCAGTCGCCCGCCAGCGCCGCATCCGCGCAGTGCCGGGCCGTCAGCACCGACACAGCCGAGATCAGCGTGCCCGAGCAGACGCCGCCCGTGCCGGTCTCCAGCCGCGCGACCGCGTCGAACTCCGCCTGCGCGCCGAGCAGGGCCGAAAGCGCCAGCGGCGTCGCCGATCCGCCGAAACTGTCGCTGACCACCACGGCGCCCGCCGGGGCCGCGGCGACGATGACTGCGGCCGCCAGGCCGGGGAGAACGCGCATCTTCGGGCTCCTTCACCGCAAACGGGCCGGACCCCGGCCCTGTCGATGCGCAATGGCTTTGCCGAAAATTAGTTAACACTGCATGAAAACAATCGCGGCGCGGGGGTCAGGCGCCCTCCAGCGCCTCCAGGAAGGTGACATGGGTGTCGCCGTAGCGGCGCTGCTCCAGCAGCGCGAAGCCCCCGGGCGCGTCCTGCGGGGCGCTCTCTTCCCAGACGACCAGCGCGCCGGGCGCGATCCAGCCCCCGGCCCGCGCCGCCTCCAGCGCCCGCGCCCCCAGATCCCGGCCATAGGGCGGATCGAGAAAGACCAGCCCCGCGGCGATCTCCGCCGGGCCGAGCTTCGTGGCATCGCGCGCCGCCAGCCGTCCCGGCGCGCCGAGCAGCTTCAGGTTGGCGCGGATCAGCTTCTGCCCGGCGCGGCCGCTCTCGACGAAGACCGCCTCGCGCGCCCCGCGGCTGAGCGCCTCGAGCCCCAGCGCCCCGGTCCCGGCAAAGAGGTCGAGCACCGCCGCCCCCTCGACCGGATCGCCGAAGCGGCCGCCCGAGATGACGTTGAACAGGCTTTCGCGCACCCGGTCGGTGGTGGGGCGCAGCTGGTGCGCCGGGTCGCCCTTGCCCACCGGGGTCAGGGCGCGGCCGCGCCAGCGTCCGGCAATGATGCGCATCGAGATCACCTTTCGTCGCGGCGCCCGCAGAGGACTCTGGCGCGGGCGCTGGGAGCCCCTATAACTGTCCGCGGACAGGACGCAAACATGAGAAGGATGCGCACCATGACCATCGAAGCCGGACAGGCCCTGCCCGGGGGCACGCTCGTCAAACTGGGGGAGGCCGGCCCCGAAGCCGTGGATGTCGGCACGCTGACCAAGGGCCGCAAGGTGGTGATCTTCGCCGTGCCGGGCGCCTACACGCCGACCTGCAGCTCGGCGCATGTGCCCTCCTTCATCCGCACCAAGGACGGGTTCGCCGAGAAGGGCGTGGACGAGATCATCTGCGTCTCGGTCAACGACCCGTTCGTGATGAAGGCCTGGGGCGAGGCGACCGGCGCGACCGAAGCCGGGATCTCCATGCTGGGCGATGCCGATGGCAGCTTCACCAAGGCGCTGGGGCTGGACTTCACCGCACCGCCCGCGGGCCTGATCGGCCGCTCGAAGCGCTATGCGATGCTGGTCGAGGACGGGGTCGTCACCACGCTCCATCTCGAGGAAAGCCCCGGCACCTGCGAGATTTCGGCGGGTGAAGGGCTGCTGGCCGCGATGTGAGCCAAAGGGGCGCCCGCGGGCGCCCCGGACAGGGCTGCCCGGCGGCTGACGGACTCGCCGGGCAGCTCCGGAACCGGGCGGGGAAGCACCGGTTCCGGGAAGGCGGCCCGCGCCGGGCCGCAGAGACCGTCACTCCGCCGGGAAGGGAAGGGTCGCAGGGCGGAGCAGCGGTCCTATTTCGCGGTGATGACCGTCATCACCAGGTCCCCGCCGGGCTTGATCGGCCCGTCCTCGGCCGCGCCCAGCGTGTATTCGAAGCCGCCCGCCTGCATGCCGCCGGCCTCGGAATGGACCATCAGCATCAGCATCTCGCCGGGCATCACCGGTTCGGTCAGGATGGCCGCGACATCGTCGGTCTCGCCGCCGCGCAGCGGCGCGTAGCCGACGACCGGACCCGGCTTCATGGCGGCATCCGTGCGGTGGACGACCAGCCATCCGTTTTCCGGCGCGACCACGCTGGCGGCGCTGACCACGCCATTGGCGACGCTCTGGTCCGCGGCCGTGACGCTCGCGGCCATCCCGTGGGTCTCGGCAAAGGCGGCGGGAGCGGCAAGCAGCAGCGCGGCGGCGGCGGCGGTGAATTTCAGCATCGGTGGTCTCCTCGTTTGCAGCGCCGTGGCGCCGTTACGTGCAAAGGTACGGAGAGGCGGATGCAGACGGATGCAGGCTCACGGAGGCGTGATCCGAAATATGCGCATCCGGCACCTTCGGGCCGTCAGGGCCGCAGCAGGTCCAGCAATGCGCCATGCTCCCTCCGCGCGGCCGCCAGATGCCCCTCGAAGTCCCTGTCCGCCCGCTCCTGCAGGCTCAGATCGGGATGCTGGTGCCGTCCGTATCCGCCGAGATACTTCAGCCTGGAGAGGAGACGCCCTCCGGCATCGGCATGATCCAGCATATCGCCTGCCTTCAAAGCGTACGCCCCGCTCGGCACATCCGCGGGCAGACGCTTGCGCCCTGAGGCTTCGATCAGGTTATGGGCAAGCACCTCGTCCCGGTAGAGCGAAACAGCGAGGCCGGACGCCTGCCCGGCCCAAGCCCCGCAGTCACGGCACCAGCACCGATACTCCATCTCGAGGCCTTGCTCGCGCCATCGGTCGAGGCGGCCGCACTTTCTCTTGAACGTTGCCAGCGAAATTGCGTCTCTGGCAGTATCCGTCAGGCGCGCAAGGCAAAGCAGAAGGGACTCCCGGCAGGTCCGGAAAGTATTGCGGATCGAGGAGTATTCCGGCCCGGTCTAATCTGCGCCAAGCAGGTAGGCCCGGCTCCGGAATTCCCGGAGGAAGCCCAGGTCCACCACCAGCGCTTCATAGTCCCGCAACAGCCGGGCAAGGTGCTGGCTGTATGTAGTGCCCTGGCTCATGATCCCCGCTCCCTCTCCGGTTCGAACCTGCCTGTCTCCGGAACGCCGGTTGCCCCCTACATCTCCGTGCTCAGCACATAGACCGCACTGGCCCAGAAGGGCAGGATCACCAGGAAGCACAGATAGGCCAGCCGCGCGAGGCGCAGCTTGGTGCGGGCGATGCAGGCGCTGACATGGCAGGTCCGCGCAAGGTCGCGCAGATAGGCCTCTTCGTCCACCGCCAGCGCCGCTTCGGCATAGGCCTCGCGGTCCTGCGCGGCGATGTCGCCGAAGAACAGCAGCGACCCCGCCCCGGGGCGGAAGCGCGGAAAGACCGCCAGGCCGATCACCGTGAAGAGAAGGATCATCGGCACCAAGTTCAGCTTCAGCAGGAGAACCGAGATGCCGCTGGGATGCGAGGCCCGCAGGAGCGCCGCGAGGACGCCCACCATGGCCGTGGCGGTGGGAACGAGAAAGGCGACCTTCAGATCGGCCGCCCTTATCAGTTCCGATTGCCGCGCGAGGTTCTTTTCCAGGAACTCCGCACGGCTGAAGGACATGTCAGTCGTCCATCTTGAGCGCCGAGATGAAGGCTTCCTGCGGAATCTCCACCTTGCCGAACTGGCGCATCTTCTTCTTGCCGGCCTTCTGCTTCTCCAGAAGCTTCTTCTTCCGGGTGGCGTCGCCGCCATAGCACTTGGCCGTCACGTCCTTGCGCAGCGCCGACAGGGTCTCGCGCGCGATCACCTTGCCGCCGATCGCCGCCTGGATCGGGATCTTGAACATGTGCCGCGGGATCAGGTCCTTGAGCTTCTCGCACATCGCCCGGCCGCGCATCTCCGCCCGGTCGCGGTGGACCATCATGGACAGCGCGTCGACCGGCTCGTCATTGACGAGGATCTGCATCTTCACGAGGTTGTCCTCGCGGTAGCCCTCCATCTGGTAGTCGAAGGAGGCATAGCCCTTGGTCACCGATTTCAGCCGGTCGTAGAAGTCGAAGACCACCTCGTTGAGCGGCAGGTCGTAGACCACCATCGCGCGGGAGCCCGCATAGGTCAGGTCGAGCTGGATGCCGCGGCGGTCCTGGCACAGCTTCAGCACGTCGCCCAGGTACTCGTCCGGCACCATGATCGTCGCCTTGATCCGCGGCTCCTCGATATGGTCGACATAGGTCAGGTCGGGCATGTCGGCGGGGTTGTGCAGGTCCTCCTGCGTCCCGTCCTTCATGAAGAGGTGGTAGACCACCGAGGGCGCGGTCGTGATCAGCTCGATGTCGTATTCGCGCTCCAGCCGGTCGCGGATCACCTCGAGATGCAGCAGCCCGAGGAAGCCGCAGCGGAAGCCGAAGCCGAGCGCCGCCGAGGTCTCCATCTCGTAGGAGAAGGAGGCGTCGTTCAGCGCCAGTTTCTCGATCGCGTCGCGCAGGTCGTCGAATTCGGCCGAGTCGACCGGGAAGAGGCCGCAGAACACGACCGGCACGGACGGCTTGAAGCCCGGCAGCGGCTTGTCCGCGCCCTTCTTCTCATGGGTGATCGTGTCGCCGACGCGGGTGTCGCGCACCTGCTTGATCGAGGCGGTGAAGAAGCCGATCTCGCCCGGGCCCAGCTCGTCCACGGTCTGCATCGCCGGACGGAACACGCCGAGGCGCTCCACCGGGTACTTGCCGCCGGTGCCCATCATGACGATGCGGTCGCCCTTCCTGATCACGCCGTCCATGACGCGGATCAGGACGACCACGCCCAGATAGGCGTCGTACCAGCTGTCGACCAGCATGGCCTTCAGCGGGGCGTTGCGGTCGCCGGTCGGCGCGGGCAGGCGGTGGACGATGGCCTCCAGCGTCTCCTTGATGCCGATGCCGGTCTTGGCCGAGACCTGCAGCGCGTTCGATGCATCGATGCCGATCACGTCCTCGATCTGCTCGGCGACGCGTTCGCAGTCGGCGGCGGGCAGGTCGATCTTGTTCAGCACCGGGACGATCTCGTGATCCGCCTCGATCGCCTGGTAGACATTGGCGAGGGTCTGCGCCTCGACGCCCTGGGTCGAGTCGACGACCAGCAGCGAGCCCTCGACCGCGCGCATCGAGCGCGAGACCTCGTAGGCGAAGTCGACATGCCCGGGCGTGTCGATCAGGTTCAGCACGTAGTGCTCGCCGTCATCCGCCACATACTCGATGCGCACGGTGTTGGCCTTGATGGTGATGCCGCGTTCCCGCTCGATATCCATGGCGTCGAGCAGCTGTTCCTTCATCTCCCGTTCCGACACCGTATTGGTGGACTGGATCAGGCGATCGGCCAGCGTGGACTTGCCGTGGTCGATATGGGCAACGATGGAGAAGTTTCGGATGCGGGAAAGCTCGGTCATGGGCTCGCATATGCAGGGATTCCGGGCGCCGTCAATGGGAATGCGCAGAAGGCCGCCCCTTGGCGGGCCGCGGGGGCGGAAATCGCCGGGTCCGGACCGCTGGCGGCCCCTCTGCGGGGCGGGCGAGCGGCACCCGCGGCGGTTGCCAGGCGGGGCCCGGTATGCAAGACGGAACAAGGTAAAGTGGTAAATGCCGCGAAACACGTCCCGTAGGTCCGCCGCGCCCGGCACCGGGACAGAGCGTCTGGGTGAGCCGCCATGAGCGCCGTGGATCCGATCGAGAAATCCTCCTCCCGCTCCGGGCACCGGAAGCGGGGCCGCCGCAAGTCCCAGGGCCGCATCAGCGGGCCGGGGCGGCTGGCGTGGTTCTCGCTCGGCCTGGCCTGCGGCGCGGGCCTGTCGGTGATGACGCTGCTCCTGCTGGCGGGCAGCACTTCGCCGGAGGGCGCCCGCCAAGCCGCCGCCCCGGCCCCCGCCGCGACTGGCGGCGGAGACACCGCCGCCCGCCAGTTCCTGATGTCGCGCATCGACGCCATCCCCGCCGCGGGCCGCCCCGGCCGGCCGGCCTGGACGCCGAGCGCGCTGGAATTCGGCCGGACCTGGTCCTGGTGCGAGCAGATCTTCGAGCCGGACGGGCAGCGGCGGGAAAGCTGCTACAGCCTCGATCCGCGCGACATCGACTACCAGCGCATCGAGGTGGAGCGCGCCGAGGCCGGGGACAGCGCGCTCTGGGCGATCGTGATGGAATGCGCGCATCGCGACTGCATCAGCCGCGACACCCGCGCGGCCGGCGCCGGAGAGGACATGCCGGACAGCTGGGATCACAGCGAGACCGTCCGGGGATACTTGTATTTCCGCGACAATGACGATGCGCTGCGCTCTCTGGTGGCGGCGCGCAAGCTATTGATTTCGCAGGGCGCGTCGGTCTCATCCTTCTGAGCGCGGCGGCATCCGTTCCGCTGGGGCAACGCTATGCGGCCCACCCGCGCAGCGAGACTTGCCCGGCGTCCGGGTTTTTCCTACGCTTGCGGCATAAGACTCAATAATATCCCGAGGCAGAGCATGTCCCCCGCAAAGACCCGCAAACTGGCCGCCGTCACGGCCAGCGCCGGCTGCATTCTTGCTGCCGCGCTCCTTCTGACCGCCCCCGCCGCCGAGGCCGCCCGCATCGAGCGCGCCTGCCTGAAATCCGACCGGTCCGCCGCCTCGGCGCCGCTGTGCAACTGCATCCAGCGCGTCGCCGACCAGATCCTGACCGGCTCGGACCAGCGGCTGGCGGCGAAGTTCTTCTCCGACCCGCAGCGGGCGCAGGACGTCCGCCAGTCCGACAGCGCCTCGCATTCCGCCTTCTGGCGGCGCTACAAGTCCTTCGGCCAGACCGCGCAGAAGGTCTGCCGCTGAGCCGCGGCGCGGGGTTTGCAGCGATGTAAGCTTCGCGCCAGGACCCGGTAAGCCGGGGCGCCTATCTCCTGTCCGGACAAGGAAGGGAGATCGGCGATGCCACGGCCCGACAGGATCACGGCCCTCGTCTTGCAGGGCGGCGGGGCGCTCGGCGCCTACCAGGCCGGTGCGGCCTGCGCGCTGGAAGAGGCCGGGCATGCCCCCGGATGGGTGGTGGGCATCTCGATCGGCGCGGTCAATGCCGCGCTGGTCTGCGGCAACCCGCCCGCGCGCCGCGCCGCAAGGCTCGCCGCCTTCTGGGAAGAGGTCTCGGCCCGGCTCCCCTCCCCGCCGGGCCCCGGCCTGCCGCTGCCCTGGCGCCTGGCCTACGAGACCGCCGCGGCGGGGCTCGTCGCCGGGGCGGGCGTTCCCGGCTTCTTCACCCCCCGCTGGCCCTGGACCGGCGCCGCCGACAGCCTCTATGACACCGCGCCCCTGCGCGCCACGCTGGAGGAGCTGGTCGATTTCGGCTGGCTGAACGCCCATGGCCCGCGGCTCTCGGTCGGGGCGGTCGACATCGAAACCGGGAATTTCGCCTATTTCGACAGCGCCCGCGAAAAGATCGGCCCGCAGCACATCATGGCCTCGGGCGCGATCCCGCCGGGCTTTCCGCCGGTCGCGGTCGACGGCCGGCTCTGGTGGGATGGCGGGCTGGTCTCGAACACGCCGCTGCAGTACCTGCTCGACAGCCTCGGCGAGACGCCTGCCACGGTGTTCCAGATCGACCTCTTCTCCGCACGCGGCACCGTGCCCGCGACCCTCGCGGAGGTGGAGAGCCGCCGCAAGGACATCCAGTTCTCCAGCCGCACGCGGCTGACCACCGACCGCTACCGCGAGCTCCACCGCCTGGCCGCGGCGGCAAGGCGGCTGCGCGGCCGCCTGCCCGCCGAACTGCAGGACGATCCGGACCTGGCCCGGCTCTGCGGCGCGGCGTCCGAAGCGCCGGTCGACCTGGTGCATCTCATCCACCGCAAGGCCGCCTTCGAGACGGCGGCGAAGGACTACGACTTCTCGCGGCTCTCGATGCGCCAGCACTGGCAGTCGGGCACGGACGATGTCGCCCGCTCGCTGGCCGATCCGCGCTGGACCGGCCGCGGCGGCCACCGCGCCGGGCTCCGGGTCTTCGACCTGACCGCCCCGGCCGCGCACGGGACGGCCGGCGCATGAGCGCGCCCGCACATTTGCTTTACCCGCGCCGCGAGGACGGAACGGGCGCAGGAGGGCGGGCGTTTCCCCGCCAGACCGGATCACCACAGGAGGCCGCGGCCGCGCGCCCGGCCCCGCAACGGAAGGAGACCGACATGACTACCCTCAAGGACAAGGTCTGCATCGTCACCGGCGCCGCCTCGGGCATCGGCAAGGCCATCGCCATGCGCTACGCCGCCGACGGCGCCAAGGTCGTGATCGCCGACCTCAAGATCGACGCCGCCCGCGCCACCGCGCGCGAGATCGAGGCCGCCACCCCGGGCGAGGCCATGGCCGTGGAGATGGACGTCACCGACGAGGACATGGTGAATGCGGGCATCCGCAAGGTCGCCGACAGCTGGGGCCGGATCGACGTGCTGGTCTCCAATGCCGGCATCCAGATCGTCCACCGGCTGGAGGATTTCGCCTATTCCGAGTGGAAGAAGCTGCTGTCGATCCATCTCGACGGCGCCTTCCTGACCTCGAAGGCGGTGATCCCGCACATGAAGCGCCAGGGCGGCGGCACGATCCTGTTCATGGGCTCGGTGCATTCCAAGGAGGCCTCGGCGCTCAAGGCGCCCTATGTCACCGCCAAGCACGGGCTTCTCGGCCTTGCCCGCGTCATCGCCAAGGAGGGCGGCGAGCACGGCATCCGCACCAACGTGATCTGCCCCGGCTTCGTCAAGACGCCGCTGGTGGAGAAGCAGATCCCCGAGCAGGCCGCCGATCTGGGCATTTCCGAGGGCGAGGTGATCTCCAAGGTGATGCTGGGCGAGACCGTCGACACCGAGTTCACCACGGTCGAGGACATCGCGGCGGTGGCGCATTTCTTCGCCGCCTTCCCCAGCAATGCGCTGACCGGCCAGTCGCTGGTCGCGAGCCATGGCTGGTACATGAACTGAGCTGACGGCATCTGGCCGGACGGGGCCGGGAAAGGGGCGGGCGCGCGGGGCGTCCGCCCCTTTCGCATGCCGCCCCATTTCCGCCCCGAAATGGCCCGCAGAACGCCCCGCCGCGTCCCTCCTGCCGCCATGTCCCGGGGCTAGACCAGCCCCGTCGCAACTGAGCGAGCAAAGGTCCCGGGGCCGAGCATTCACAGCCCCCACACCGCGGAGCGCCGGGACCTCAAACCTCTCCCCCAGACATCGCTTCCCATCGCAGACCGGCGCGCGGCCACGCCTGCTTGCGGTCCTGCCCCATTTCCGCCCCGAAATCACCCGTGAAGCGCCGTGCGACCTCCCTGCTGCCGCCACGGGCCGGGGCTAGAACACTCCCATCGCAACTGAGCGAGCAAAGGTCCCGGGGCCGAGCATTCACAGCCCCCACACCGCGGAGCGCCGGGACCTCAAACCTCTCCAGACATCGCCAGGTCAGCCGCCGTCGCGCAACCGGTGCTCCAGCGCGCGCGCCGTGGCGGCGAAGTCGCGCTCCTTTTCCAGCCGTGCCGCGGCCGAGGCCTGTTCCAGCGCCTCCGCCAGGCCGATCAGCGGCGCCACCGCCGCGTCCTGCACCGTGCCGCCGCGCAGGCGCAGGCCGGCCGCCGCCTGGCTCAGCGCGCGGGCGAGCTGGCGCTCGCGGCGGGTCTCGGCCTCGGGCAGATCGGCGCGGGACAGCGCCGAGAGATGCCGGGCAATGCGCAGGAGCGGCTCGCGCGCGCCGTCCTCGCTGCGCCGCGCCAGCTTGCGCAACTCGTCCACGGCCTCGGCGAATTCCGGCACGGCAGGCGGCGGGGCCAGAACGGCCGCACCGGCGGGGGCCGCCGGACCGCGCCATTCCGTCCGCCGCAGCGCATATCCCGCCGCCCCGGCCAGCAGCAGCGCCAGCGCGAAGGTCGCGACCGTCGAAATCACCGCGTGGAGCGCAAGCGCCGCCACCAGAATGGCGGCCGGAAGGGCCGCGCGCCTCGGAAGAACCATGCCCGGCCTCCTGCCCCGTTCCGGATATCCGTCCCCCAGACTAGGGACAGCACGGCCGGATTTCCAGAGACGGAATCGTGAACATCCGACCGGCCGCCGGCATGAAAAAAGCCCCGCGGCGATGCGCGGGGCCAGTCTTGCCACCTGAGAGAGAATGAGGGCGCCGGGTCAGTTGACCGCGGTCGCGGGCTGGGCCGGCTGGCCGGGCAGCGCCTCCTGCATGCCGCCCACGGTACCGGCCGCGGAGGATTGCTGCACCGAGCCGTCGCCCTGGCGCGGGATCGCGTCGATCGTCCAGCCCTGGACCACCACCCCGTCCTCGAGCGCTGCCAGAGAGGTCTCGGCCGAGGCGGTGTCGCCCGTGCCGATCGCCTTCTGCGCGTCGGAGATATGCGCCGCCGTGGCGTCGAGCGGCATCATCGCGGCGATCACCCGCATGTCGAGCTCGGCCATGCGCAGCGTCTCCAGCGCCTTGTCGGGCTCGTTGGCCTGCATCTGCGCCCCGGCCTCGCTGATCGCCTTGTTCGAGGCCTCGTCGGGCACGAAAGTCTCGCCATAGCCGATCTGGACATCGACCGGCAGCAGGACCGGCTCGTCCGAGCCGCTGCTGGTATCGGCCACCAGCATCTGGTGCAGGTCGCCCTTGGCGCTGTCCAGCGCCGTCCCGGCATCGTCCAGCAGCTTGGCCGCCGCGTCGGTCTGGCCGTCATAGAGCTCGGCCCGTGCCTGGTGCACCTTGCTGAGCACCGAGAGCCCCTCGTCGGAGACCTTCAGGAACTCGTCCTGCGTGGCGTAATCCGCATCGGGCTTGGCCGACTGGGACTGGGCCGGCTGGGCCTGGGACTGGTCGGCCGTTTTCGCATTCTCGGCCGCCACGGCGATGGTCGCCATCGGCGAAGCCAGGATCGCGGTGGACGCCACGAGGATGGCGACTTTCCGGCCGAATTTCGAACGCTGTGCCATGCTGTCCTCCATGGGTTGTCTTGGTCACAGGGAGGAGATGGGGCGCGGCCCTTACCGCCGAATGCGCCGGAGTTTACATGTCTGCAAGCTTTGCCGGAAAGATCACCTCGACCCTGAGGCCGGGCCCGTTGCCGCCGAGGCGCAGCTCCGCGCCATGGCGCTCGGCGGCAGCGCGCACGAAGGTCAGGCCCAGCCCGGTGCCCTCGCCCGCCCCCTCCAGCCGCACGAAGGGGTCGAGCACGCGGGCCCGCTCCGCCTCGGGGATGCCCGGACCGTCATCGGCGCAGGCGAGGACCGCGCGGCCGTCGCGCATCGCCGCAGACAGCCGGATGGAGGCGCCCGGCCCGGCATGGGCGACGGCATTGGCCGCCAGATTGGCCGCAAGCTGGGTCAGCAGCACCGGATCCCCGGCGGTCCAGGCATGGCCCTCGGCGCAGAGGCTCTGCCCCGCCGCCTCGGCCGCCGCACCGTAGAGATCGGCCACCTCGGCGGCCACCTCGCCCAGATCGACCGGCGCGGCGGGCAGCGCCTCGCGCGCGCCCTCGAGCCGGGCGATCCGCAGGATGGCGTCGAAGATCCGCGCCAGCCCGTCGAGCTCGCCCGCCAGATCCGCCGCCGCCCCGGCGCCCGGCCCCTCGCCCACCTCGGCCAGCAGCCGCTCGGCGGTCAGCATCGCCCGCGCCAGGGGCGTGCGCAGGTCATGGGCAATGGAGGCGGCGCGGCTGCGGGCCTCTTCCATCAGGATCTCCAGCCGGTCGAGATGCAGGTTGATCTTCGCCGCCACCCGGTCGATCTGGTCCGGGTCGGCCGCCTCGGGCGCACGGGCGCCGAATTCACCGCGCGACACCCGGTCGAGCACCGCCTCGATCCGCCCCAGCGCCCGCTCGGACCGCGCCGAGAGCACCCAGCCGATGGCGATCAGCGCCGCCACCACCGCCGCGCCGACCAGCGCCAGCACCCCGGCAATGGCATGGCTGACCCGCGCCACCCCGGCGAGATCACGGCCCAGCACCACCGTATAGGGCCCTGCCCGCCCGGTCAGCAGCAGCACCCGGTCGAGCCGCTCGCCATAGACCGTGGCGACATCCTCGACGATCTTCCAGGTGGCCGTGCCGGGCGGCAGCGCGGCATTGGCGGCCACCACGCCCTCGGCATCATAGACCGCCACGACCATGTTGGCGGCGGCAAAGCGGCGCGCGAGGTCGCTGACCGTCTCGCCGAAGGCCGCGGGCTCGTTCGCGGCGGCCATTTCCTGGACGAAGGCCAGCTGCGCGGCGAGCCCGGCCTGGATATCGGACATCACCGCATGGCGCGCGGTCATCAGCACCGCGATCCCCGACAGGAACAGCACCCCGCAGAAGGCGGCGATGCCGTAGAGCGCGCCGCGGAAGGCCGCGCCCGAGGTCAGGCCGGAGGTCAGCCTAGCGCGGGCCATGCATCACGTATCCGAAATTCCGCACCGTGTGGATCAGCGGGCAGTCGAAGGGCTTGTCGATCTTGGCGCGCAGCCGGCTGACATGGGTCTCGACCACTGTCGTGCCCGGCTCGAAATTGATGTTCCACACCCGGTCGAGCAGCATCGAGCGGGTCACCACCCGCCCGGCATTGCGCATCAGCAGCTCCAGCAGCTGGTATTCGCGGGCATGCAGCTCGATCTCCTGCCCCGCGCGGGTGGCGCTATGGGCCATCAGGTCCAGCGACAGGTCATGCACCTTCAGCACCGTCTCGGGCGCGGTGCCGCCCTGGCGGCGGCCAAGCGCCTCGACCCGGGCCAGAAGCTCGGCGAAATGGAAGGGCTTGCCCAGGTAGTCATCCGCCCCGGCCCTGAACCCCTCGACCCGCTGGTCGACCTGGTCGAGCGCGGTCAGGAACAGCACCGGCATCGCCTTGCCCGCCGCGCGCAGCGCCCGGACCAGCGACAGCCCGTCGAGCCCCGGCAGCATCCGGTCGATGATCGCCACGTCGGGATCGGCGTCGAGGCAATGGGCCAGCGCCGCCTTGCCGTCGCCGAAGCGCTCTACCGCATGGCCCTCCTGCGCCAGCCCCTCGGCCACGAATTGCGCGATCTTGGCGTCGTCCTCGACCAGCAGTATCTTCATCGTCTTCCCTTCCGGCTGCCTCCCCAATCTAGGCAGTGCCCCGGCAAAGGCCAGACGCGGCCCGGCCGGAACCGCGCACGGCAGCGGCCTGCGCAAATCCGGGGCAGATGCCCATGGAGCAGGCGCAGCCCCCGCGCCGCACCGATTTAGAAGCATTCCAAACTAGGCGCGGCGGCGGGACTCGCCTAGGCTCGGCGGGGACAGCCATCCGGGGCAAGCCCCGATCATGAGCGACAGGAGACATGATTCAGGACACCCCGTCGATCGACGACTACCTGCGGCTCTTCGGCCAGTATGGCGAGGGGGTGGAGACCCTCTACATGGAGCCGGCCGACGACCGCTACGAGCTGCTCTTCGAACGCATCCTGCGGCTGCTGGCGAAGCCCTCGCAGTTCAACCTGGGCCTGCCCGAGCCGTTCCGCCGCACCGCCCACCGCTATCTGGCGGGCGATGCCGCGACCCTGCGCCAGCTCGAGGACCGCGACACCCGGCATTTCATGCTCTGCGAGGTGCATGACTACGTGATGCTCAATGGCGGGCTGGCGCGGCGGCGGCAGCTGGCCGCGGGCGGCTAAGGGGGCGGCGGGCGGACCGCCGGCCCCGTCAGCGAATGGCGCTCAGGGGCGCGTGATGCACTTGGTCTCGAGGAAGTCCTCGATCCCCATCTCGCCGCCCTCGCGGCCGTTGCCGGACATCTTGTAGCCGCCGAAGGGCGAGCCCCAGGTCAGGTCCGAGCCGTTCAGCCGCACCATGCCCGCGCGCAGGCGGCGGCCCACGGCCATCGCCCGTTCCGGATCGCCCGACTGCACATAGGCCGCGAGGCCGTAGGGCGTGTCATTGGCGATGCGCACCGCGTCGTCCTCGTCGGTATAGGGGATCATCGACAGCACCGGGCCGAAGATCTCCTCCTGCGCGATGACCATGTCATTGGTGACATCGGCGAAGACCGTCGGCCGGACATAGTAGCCGTGGTTCAGCCCGTTCGGCCGCCCCGTGCCGCCGGCCAGCAGCGTCGCGCCCTCGTCGATCCCCTGCTGGATCAGCGCCTGCACCTTCTCGAACTGGATGTCGGAGGCCAGCGGGCCGATATGGCGGCCGTCGACGGCCGGATCGCCCACCTCGGTCGCCTCGGCCGTCGCCTTGGCGACCTCCTTGGCCTGCTCGTAGATCGCGGCCGGGACCAGCATCCGGGTCGGCGCGTTGCAGCTCTGCCCGGTATTCCAGAACACCGCGCGGGCGCCCTGCTTGACCGCCGCCTCGACGTCGCAGTCGTCCAGAAGGATGTTCGGCGACTTGCCGCCCAGCTCCAGCGCGACGCGCTTGATGTTCTCCGCGGCGTCGATGCTGATCTGCCGCCCGGCGCGGGTCGAGCCGGTGAAGCTCATCATGGTGATGTCGGGATGCTTCGACAGCGCGGCGCCGACCTCGGGCCCGGTGCCGTTGACCAGGTTGAACACCCCCGGCGGCACGCCCGCCTCGTCGAGGATCTCGGCATAGAGCAGCCCCGAAAGCGGCGTCAGCTCGGAGGGTTTCAGCACCATGGTGCAGCCCGCGGCCAGCGCGGCCAGCACCTTCAGCGCGATCTGGTTGATCGGCCAGTTCCAGGGCGTGATCAGCCCGCAGACGCCGATCGGCTCCTTCACGATCAGGTCGCCGGCCAGGTTGGTGTATTCGAACTCCATGTGCTCGAGCGCCTGGAGGAAGCCGTCCATATGTCCGCGGCCGACCAGCGCCTGGGCGTTCTTCGACAGCCAGATCGGCGCGCCCATCTCCGAGGTGATGACATGGGCCATCTCGTCATAGCGCTTCTCGTAGACCGCGCGGACGGACCGCAGCAGCTCCAGCCGCTCCGCCCTGGTCGTGCGCGAGAAGCTCTCGAAGGCCGAGACCGCCGAAGCCACCGCGCGGTTCACGTCCTCTTCGGTGCCCAGCGCGATCTCGGCGATCTGCTCCTCGGTGGCGGGGTTGATCACGCCCAGGCGGTCCTGCCCCACGGGCGCCATCCAGCTCCCCGCATAATAGAACTTTCCGGTCTGAAGCTCGGTCATCCGTCTACTCCTTACAAACGGTCGCGGAGGGCGTACCAGGTCATTGCGGCCGCCAGCAGCGGTTCGCGCAGCAGCACGCCTCCGGGAAATTTCGCGGCCGGAAGCCCGGCCATCAGGTCGAAGCGGCCGCGCGCGCCGCCGGCCGCCTCCGCCATCATCTTGCCTGCCAGCGTGCCCATGGCGACGCCGTGCCCCGAGAAGCCGCTGGCGCTGAACACGCCCGGCGACACTTCGGCGAAATGCGGCAGGCGCTGCATGGTGATCCCCAGCGTGCCGCCCCAGGCATGGGTGATCTTTGCATCGGCGAGCTGCGGGAACACCTCCAGCATCGGCTTGCGGACCTTGGCGGCGATGTCGGCGGGGAAGCGGTAGCCATAGCTCTCGCCGCCGCCGAAAAGCAGCCTGCCATCCTCGCTGAGGCGGAAGTAGTTGATCACGAAGCGCGAGTCGCCCACCGCATGGCCGCTGCGGATGATCTCCGTGGCGCGCGCGCCCAGGGGCTCGGTCGCGGCGATGAAGTTGTTGATCGGCATCACCCGCCGCGCGAGCCCCGGCAGCAGGTTGTTGTGATAGCCGTTCAGCCCCAGCAGGACCGTCTCCGCGCGGACGCGGGCGCGCTCGGTGACAACCGTGGTTCCCTCGATCGCGGTCATCCGGCTGCCTTCGTGCAGCGCCACCCCCGCCGCGAGGCAGAGCCGCGCGAGGCCGAAGGCATAGCGCAGCGGATGCAGATGCGCGCCGCCCATGTCGAGCGTCCCGGCATGGTAGCCCGGCGAGCCGACCTCGTGGCGGATCGCGTCGCGGTCGAGATAGCTGAGCTTGTCGTAGCCGTAATGCACTGCCATGTGCGCGACATGGGCGCGGCTATGCGCGGCGTAGCGGGCGCGGTGGTCGGCATGCAGGATCCCCTGCCCCCAGCCCGCATCGCCCCCGGCCTCCTCCGCCAGCGCCTTCGTCAGCG
The DNA here is from genome assembly GCF_005870025.1 of Poseidonocella sp. HB161398. Taxonomy (GTDB): domain Bacteria; phylum Pseudomonadota; class Alphaproteobacteria; order Rhodobacterales; family Rhodobacteraceae; genus Mangrovicoccus. The sequence continues at coordinate 73,338 of NZ_VATA01000020.1, read as the reverse complement.
CCACCGATTCCAGCCCGATCTCCCAGAGCTTGCGCGCATCCTCGCGGCCGACGAGTTTCTCCAGCTCCGGCTGCTCGACCCGCTGGCCGGTGCCGACCTGGCCGCCATTGCGCCCCGAGGCGCCCGAGCCGATCCGGTTCGCCTCGATCAACACCACGCTCAGCCCGGCCCGCGCCGCATGCAGCGCCGCCGAAAGCCCGGTGAAGCCGCCGCCGACCACGCAGACATCCGCCCGGATCTCGCCCTCCGCCGGATCGAAGCGCCCGGGCGGCGCGGCGGTCGCGGCATACCACGACCGCGGCAGCTCGCCCGCGGGATCGTTGATCCGCAGGATGTCCATCAGCGCGGCGCCGCCACCGAAGCGGCGCCGGCGGCCGGGCCCGGGCCTGCCGAGCGGGGAGGCGCGGCCAGAGGTCTGCCTGCGGCTGGTGGCGCCACGGCCGGGGACCGGGTCATTCCGCGGCCTGCCAGAGGCCCTTCGCCTTGACCTCCTCGAAGGCCTCGTCCAGCGCCTTGCGCGCCCGTCCGATCAGCAGGTCGATCTCGGCATGCGAGATCACCAAGGGCGGCGAGATGATCATCCGGTCGCCGACATGGCGCATCACCAGGTTGTTGGCGAAGCAGCGCTCGCGGCAGAGATAGCCGACCGTGCCGCCCTCGGCGGCGAATTTCGCCCGGCCCGCCTTGTCCGGCGTCAGCGCCAGCGAGCCCATCAGACCGGCGATCTTCGTCTCGCCCACCATCGGATGGTCGCCGAGCGAGGCCCAGGCCTCCGCCAGATAGGGCGCGGTCTCGCTGCCGGCACGCTCGACGATGCCCTCCTCGTCGAGGATGCGCAGGTTCTCCAGCGCCACCGCCGCGGCCACCGGATGGCCGGAATAGGTGTAGCCATGGGCGAATTCGCCGGCCGCGTTGATCGTGGCCGCCACCTCGTCGGAGACCACCGAGGCGCCGATCGGGATGTAGCCCGAGCTCAGCCCCTTCGCCAGCGTCATGATGTCGGGGCGGATCCCCATGGTCTGCGAGCCGAACCAGCTGCCGGTGCGGCCGAAGCCGGTGATGACCTCGTCGGCGATCAGCAGGATCTCGTACTTGTCGCAGATCCGCTGGATCTCGGGCCAGTAGGTCGTGGGCGGCACGATCACGCCCCCGGCGCCCTGCACCGGCTCGGCGATGAAGGCCGCGACGCGGTCCTCGCCCAGCTCCAGGATCTTCTGCTCCAGCTCCTGCGCGCGCTGCAGCCCGAAGGCCTCCGGCGTCAGGTCCCCGCCCTCGGACCACCAGTCGGGCTGGTTGATATGGGCGATGTCCGGGATCGGCAGGCCGCCCTGGGCATGGATGCCCTTCATCCCGCCGAGGCTGCCGCCGCCCATGGTCGAGCCGTGATAGCCGTTCCAGCGCGCGATCACGACCGTCTTCGAGGGCTTGCCCTTCGCGGCCCAGTAATGCCGCACCATGCGCAGGTTGGTGTCGTTCGAATCCGAGCCCGAGCCGTTGAAGAAGGCGTGGTTCAGATCGCCCGGGCACAGCTCCGCCAGGCGCTGCGCCAGCTCGATCGCGGGCACGTGGCTGGTCTGGAAGAAGGTGTTGTAGAAGGGCAGCTCCAGCATCTGGCGCTGCGCGGCCTCGGCCAGCTCGCGGCGGCCGTAGCCGATATTGACGCACCAGAGCCCGGCCATCCCGTCGAGGATCACCTCGCCCTCGCTGTCGGTCAGGAACACGCCGTCGGCCTTGGTGATGATCCGCGCGCCCTTGGCGTTCAGCTGGTCGCCATCGGTGAAGGGATGCAGGTGATGGGCCGCGTCGATGGCCTGCAATTCGGCCGTGGGCAGATGGTTCAGGGGCATGGTCCGTCTTCTTATACGTTCAGCATCAGATGTTGCCGTTCCCAGGGAGAGATCTCCTGCCGGAACTCGTTGACTTCGGCGCTCTTGATCGCGGCGTAGAGCGCGCAGAACTCCTCGGAGAGCACCTCCCGCACGGCCCCGGCCTCCTCGAAGGCGGCCAGCGCCTCGTAGGCGCCTTCGGGGATGGTCTCGCCGATCTCGGTCCAGACCTCGCCCACCGCGGGCGCCCTCGGGTCGATCTTCTCCACCAGCCCCATGTAGCCCGCCGCCAGCGATCCGGCTATGGCCAGATAGGGATTGGAGTCGATGCCAATCACCCGGTTCTCCACCCGCCGGTGCTGCGCGGGCGACGAGGGAATGCGCAGCCCGGTGGTGCGGTTGTCGGCGCCCCATTCCAGGTTGGTCGGCGCCGAGAGCCCGCCCGAGAGGCGGCGGTAGCTGTTGATATAGGGCGCGAAGAGCGGCATCAGCTTCTGCACGTAGACCTGCGAGCCGCCGATGAAATGGTAGAATTCCGGCGTCTCGCGCCCGTCCTCGGCGGTGAAGATGTTCCGCCCGGTCTCGGCATCGAGGATCGACTGGTGGATATGCATCGCCGAGCCCGGCTCGTCGCGCATCGGCTTGGCCATGAAGGTCGCGAACATCCCGTTCTTCAGCGCCGCCTCGCGGATCGTGCGCTTGAAATAGAAGACCTGGTCGGCCAGCCACAGCGGGTCGCCATGCAAAAGGTTGATCTCGATCTGCCCGGCGCCGCCTTCCTGGATCAGCGTGTCGATCGCCAGCCCCTGGGCCTCGGCATATTCGTAGATCGTGTCTATGACCGGGCCGTATTCATCCACCGCCGACATCGAATAGGCCTGCCGCCCGGTGCCGCGCCGCCCGGTCCGGCCCACCGGCGGCTCGATCGGCTCGTTCGGGTCGACATTGGGCTTGGTCAGGTAGAATTCCAGCTCGGGCGCCACGACCGGCGTCCAGCCGCGGTCGGCATAGCGCTCGATCACCCGGCGCAGCACGTTTCTCGGCGCGACTTCCAGCACCTCGCCCTGGCGGGTCTCCAGGTCGCAGATCACCTGCAACGTCACGTCCTCCTCCGCCCAGGGGGCGGCGGTGGCGGTGCTCATGTCCGGGACCAGGATGATGTCGGTCTCGGTCCATTGCTGGTCGATCTCCTCGATATCGACCCATTCGCCGGTGATCGTCTGGTAGAACAGCGAGATCGGCAGATGGAAGCGGCTCTCGGGATTGAACTTGTGGAATGGCATCGCCTTGCCGCGGGACTGGCCGACGAGGTCGGGGATCACGCATTCGACTTCTTCGATTCGGCGGTCGGCACGGTAGGCCTGGAAGGCCACCGGAAGCTTGTCCCGCCAGTCGGCGGCAGTCTCGGAGGGCACGGATGTCACCTGTATGGATCACGTCGGAAAGGCCGTCCGCAGGGCGCGGGCAGCGGCGTGTCCACACCGTGCGTAGGAACGCGGCAGCTGTCAATCTTGACGCTCGGCAAATCCGTCGCGGCCGCACGGGCACTCTTGCGGCGGCAGATAATTCTTCACACAGTGAGCCGGGAATGCATGAGTTCAACGGGGAAACCATGATGAAGAAGGCACTGCTGCCGCTGGCTGCCGGACTGCTCTGCGGGACGGCCGCCCTGGCTGCCGAGGGCACCGTCCATGTCTACAACTGGTCGGATTACATTGACGAGTCGCTGCTGGAGAAGTTCGAGCAGGAGACCGGGCTGGAGCTGGTCTACGACGTATACGACTCCAACGAGGTTCTCGAAACCAAGCTGCTGGCAGGCGGCACCGGCTATGATGTCGTGGTGCCGACCGGCACGTTCCTTGCCCGCCAGATCCAGGCAGGCGTCTACCAGAAGCTCGACTATTCCCAACTGCCGAACGCGGAGAACCTCTGGGACATCGTCAAGGAGCGGACTGCCAAATACGATCCGGACAACGCCTATTCCGTCAACTACATGTGGGGCACCACAGGCATCGGCATCAATGTCGAAAAGGTGAAAGAAGTTCTCGGCGAGGACGCTCCGGTCGACAGCCTCGATCTGGTCTTCGATCCCGCGAACATGGAAAAGCTCGCTGAATGCGGCGTGCATTTCCTCGACGCCCCGACCGAGATCATTCCCGCCGCTCTGACCTATATCGGCGAAGACCCGGACAGCCACGACCCGGATGTGATCGCGAAGGTTGAAGCGGTCCTCATGGCCGTGCGTCCCTATATCACGAAGTTCCACAGCTCGGAGTACCTCAACGCGCTTGCCAATGGCGAGATCTGCGTTGCCTTCGGCTGGTCGGGTGACGTGCTGATCGCGCGCGACCGCGCCGCCGAAGCGGATAACGGCGTCGAGATCGCCTACAATCCGCCGAAGGAAGGCGCGCTGATGTGGTTCGACAACATGGCGATCCCGGCGGACGCGCCGAACCCCGAAGGCGCCCTGGCCTTCCTGAACTTCATGATGGACGCCCAGAACATGGCGACCGCCTCGAACTACGTCTACTATGCCAACGGCAACAAGGCGTCGCAGGAATACCTCAACGAGGACGTGATCGGCGATCCGGCGATCTACCCATCTGAAGAGACCATGGAAAACCTCTACACGGTGACGGCCTACGATCCCAAGGTGCAGCGGGTCGTGACCCGGCTCTGGACCAAGATCAAGTCGGGCACCTGATCCGGCTGGGGACCGCGCCGCACTGGCCGGTCCCCTTTTTCTTTTCAGACGTAGAGCGTTCCAGGTTTCATATGGATAACAAGCCCGCCCCCGCCCCGTTTGCCCCCTGGAACGATCCGGCAGCGGTGCCGCTGATCCGTTTCGAGGGCGTGACCAAGCGCTTCGGCGATTTCACCGCGCTGCAATCGATCGACCTGCAGATCTACCCGAAGGAATTCTTCGCGCTTCTCGGCCCGTCGGGCTGCGGCAAGACCACGCTGATGCGCATGCTCGCGGGCTTCGAGTCGCCGACCGAGGGCACGATCTGGCTCGAGGGCAAGAACATCGCCCCGGTGCCGCCGAACAAGCGCCCGGTGAACATGATGTTCCAGAGCTACGCGCTGTTTCCGCATCTGACCGTCTGGGACAACATCGCCTTCGGCCTGCGCCGCGCGGGCCAGGACAAGAACACGATCAAGGCGCGGGTCGAGGAGATGCTGCGCCTGACGCGGCTCGAACAGTTCGCCCGCAGGAAGCCGCACCAGATCTCGGGCGGCCAGCGCCAGCGCGTGGCCCTCGCCCGCTCGCTCGCCCTGGGCCCGAAGCTCCTGCTGCTCGACGAGCCGCTGGGCGCGCTCGACAAGAAGCTGCGCCAGGACACCCAGTTCGAGCTGATGGACATCCAGGAGAAGACCGGCACCACCTTCGTCATCGTCACCCATGACCAGGAGGAGGCGATGACCGTCGCCAGCCGCGTGGCGGTGATGGATGCCGGCAGGCTCTGCCAGGTGGACACGCCGCAGAATATCTACGAGACGCCCAATTCGCGCTATGTCGCGGATTTCATCGGCGAGGTCTCGATCCTCGAGGGCCGGGTGGCGGCGGTCGGCGAGGAGATCGCCATCGCCTATGCCGAGGGCGCGAAGCCGGTCATGACCCGCTGCGCGGAAACCGTCGCCCCGGGCCAGAGCGTCTTCTACGCGATCCGCCCCGAGAAGATCTGGGTCGGCGCCGAGCCGCATCCCGACCGCATCAACTCGGTCGAGGGCACGATCGTCGATATCGGCTATCTCGGCGATGTCAGCACCTATCACGTCCGGCTCGACAGCGGGCAGATGATCAAGGCGCTGATGACCAATGCCGAACGCTACGCCGCCAGCCGCTTCACCTGGAACGACCGGGTCTGGCTGAGCTGGAGCCGCCATGCCGGGGTGGTGCTGGCCTCATGAACTTCCGCCGCCTGTTCCTGATCGCCACGCCCTATGGCTGGCTGCTGGCCCTGTTCATGGTGCCCTTCCTGATCGTGCTGAAGATCTCGCTCTCGGACACGGCCGTCGCGATCCCGCCCTATGCCCCGACATTCGACCTCTCGGCGGGCTGGGCGGGCCTGAAGGAGCTCTTCTCCGGGCTCGATTTCGAGAATTTCGTCTGGCTGACCGAGGATGACCTCTACTGGAAATCCTATGTCTCCTCGCTGAAAATCGCGGCGGTCGCGACCTTCTTCACGCTCCTGATCGGCTATCCGGTCGCCTATGCGATGTCGCGGGCGCGCAGCGAATGGCGCCCGACGCTGATGATGCTGATCATCCTGCCCTTCTGGTCCTCGGCGCTGATCCGCGTCTATGCCTGGATCGGCATCCTCTCCAGCGAGGGCTACCTGAACCAGGTGCTGCTGTGGCTCGGGGTGGTCGACCAGCCGCTGACGATCCTCAACACCCAGATCGCCGTCTATATCGGCATCGTCTACACCTACCTGCCCTTCATGATCCTGCCGGTCTATGCCAGCCTCGAGAAGCTCGACGAGAGCCTGCTGGAAGCGGCCGAGGATCTGGGCTGCTCGCGCGTCTCGGCCTTCTGGCGGGTGACCTTCCCGCTGTCGAAGCCCGGGATCATCGCCGGCTGCTTCCTGGTCTTCATCCCCTCGCTCGGCGAATTCGTGATCCCCTCGATCCTCGGCGGCTCGAGGACGCTGATGATCGGCAAGGTGCTGTGGGAGGAGTTCTTCAACAACCGCGACTGGCCGGTGGCCTCGGCGGTGGCGGTCGTGCTGCTCCTGATCCTGGTGATCCCGATCGTGCTCTTCCAGCGCAACGAGGAGAAGAACGCATGAAGCGCAACATGTCCTTCTTCAACGCCACCTCGCTGTCGCTGGGGCTGGCCTTCCTCTACCTGCCGATGCTGCTGCTGATGATCTACAGCTTCAACGAGTCCCGGCTGGTGACCGTCTGGGCGGGCTTCTCGACCAAGTGGTACGGCGAATTGCTGCGCAACCAGCAGTTCCTCGACGCCGCCTGGGTGACGCTGCGCGTGGCCGTGGTGTCCTCGACCATCGCCACGGTGCTGGGCACGATGGCCGCCTGGGTGCTGGTGCGCGAGCGCCGCTTCCTCGGGCGGACGCTGTTCTCGGGGATGATCTACGCGCCGCTCGTCATGCCCGAGGTCATCACCGGCCTGTCGCTGCTGCTGCTCTTCATCGCGATCGGGCTCGACCGCGGGATCCTGACGATCATCCTGGCGCATACCACCTTCTCGATGTGCTACGTCTCGGTGGTGGTCTCCTCGCGGCTCGTCACCTTCGACCGCTCGCTGGAAGAGGCGGCGCTCGATCTCGGCTGTTCGCCGATGCAGGCCTTCGGCTTCGTCACCCTGCCGATCATCGCCCCCGCGGTGGTCTCGGGCTGGCTTCTGGCCTTCACCCTGTCGCTCGACGACCTGGTGATCGCCTCCTTCACCTCGGGTCCCTCTTCCACAACGCTGCCGATCAAGATATTCTCGTCGATGCGCCTGGGCGTCTCGCCCGAGATTAATGCGCTGTCTACCATCCTGATCTCCATCGTAGCCGTCGGAGTCGTGGTCGCGGCTCTCGTCTCGAAACGCCAGATCGCGCGGCGGGAGACCGAGGAACGGGAAGGCCAGAAGTGACATTCGAAGAAGAGTACAAAGCCTATTGCGCCGAATACGGGGAACCGGAGCGCATCGAGCTTCTCCTGTGCGACCTCAACGGCATCTTCCGCGGCAAGTGGATGCCCGGCGACCAGTGGAAGAAGATCGCCAAGGGCAAGGTGCGGATCCCCTATTCCACCTGCGCCGTGTCGATCCGCGGCCATGAGGTGACCGAGACCGGGCTGGGCATCGTCGTCGGCGATCCCGACGGCGTGCTGGTGCCGGTGCCCGGAACGCTGGTGCCGGTGCCCTGGGCCGACCGCCCCACCGCCCAGGTCCTGGTCGACCTGGAGGAAGAGCTGGGCGTGCCCTCGGATCTCAGCCCGCGGACGCTCCTGAAGCGGGTGCTGGCGCGCTATGCCGAAAAGGGCTGGACCCCGGTCGTGGCGCCCGAGCTGGAATTCTACGCGCTCGAGCACCGCGAAAGCGTCGACCACCCGCCGCAGCCGCCCGAGCGGACGCCCCCCGCCCAGAACTACGACATGGAGGTCATGCACCGCGCCTCCGCCTGGCTGGACGAGATCGGCGACATCTGCGCCGCGCAGAACATCCCGACCGACACGGTCACCGCGGAATACGGCCCCGGCCAGTTCGAGGTGAATTTCCATCACGGTCCCGCGCTCGACTCCGGCGACCGGGCCGTGCTGTTCCGCCGCGCGGTGCGCGGGGTGCTGGGCCGCCACGGGCTCGAGGGCACCTTCATGGCCAAGCCCTATGGCGACGAGCCGGGCTCGGGCATGCATGTCCATGTCTCGGTGCTGGACAGCGAGGGAAGGAACATCTTCGACCAGCCGGGCGAGCCCGGGCCGCTGCTGTCCTCGGCCGTCGCGGGCACGCTGGCGACGATGCGCGACCTGCATGCGATCTTCGCCCCGCACATGAACAGCTTCCGCCGCTTCGGCGCGATGAGCTTCGCGCCGAACGCGCCGGAATGGGGGCTGGACCACCGCGGCGTCGCGGTGCGCGTCGCCGAAAGCTCCGGCGTCGCCGCGCGGCTGGAGCACCGCATCGCGGGCGCCGATTCCAACCCCTACATGGTGATCGCCGCGATCCTCGGCGGCATGCTCTACGGCATCGAGCGGGGACTGGAGCCCGGCCCGATGATCGACGAGGAGCACGAGCCGAAAGAGCCCCTGACCGCGCATTGGGAGCTGGCCGTCGACCGCTTCGCGACCTCCGAAATCGCCGCCGAGATCTTCGGCGAGGCCTTCCGCGACGTCTTCGTGGCGGTGAAGCGCAAGGAGATCGAGGAGCTGACCACGATCATCCCGCCCTTGGAATACGAAACCTACCTGACGCGGTTCTGATCCGCGCCGGGACGGCGGAAGTCCGACAAATCCTGTCGGGTTTCCGCCAATCGCCACCTCCCCCCTGCCGCCGCCGCCTCTTGGCACGCCGCCTGCTCGGATCTCCCCAGAGCTTCAAAAGAGGGGACATCTCATGGCCAGGATCGGCATCTTCTTCGGCACGGATACCGGTAATACCCGCAAGATCGCCAAGCAGATCAAGCGCAAGTTCGACGACGACACGATGGCGAAGCCGCTCAACGTCAACCGCGCCACGGTCGAGGACTTCATGTCCTACGACTTCCTCATCCTCGGCACGCCGACGCTGGGCGAAGGCGAGCTGCCCGGCCTGGCCTCCGAGGCCCAGGAGGAAAGCTGGCTGGAATTCCTGCCGCAGCTCGAGGACCAGGACTTCTCCGGCAAGACCATCGCGCTCTACGGGCTGGGCGACCAGATCACCTACCCGACCGAGTTCGTGAACGGCATCTTCCACCTGCACGAGTTCTTCACCGAGCGCGGCGCCACCTGCATCGGCAACTTCCCGACCGAGGGCTTCGGCCATGAATTCTCGATGGCCGAGGTGGATGGCGAGTTCCTCGGGCTGGCGCTGGATCTCGACAACGAATCCGCGCTGACCGACGAGCGGCTGGCCAAGTGGCTGGACCTGATCGCCGCCGATATGGGCCTGCCGGCGCTCGCCGCCTGATCCCGCCTGCGGGGAGCGGGCGGTTCAGCGCCCCTTCCCGCTGCCAGGCCGCCCGGAGCCGCTCCGGGCCTCTCCCAGCAGACAAGGAAACGCCATGGGCATCGTGAAACTGATCGACAAGCAGGGCACGCAGCACGAGCTGCAGGCCCTCGAAGGCTGGCGCGTGATGGAGATCCTGCGCGACTGGGGCATGTTCGTGCCGCCCCGCTGCGGCGGCTCCGGCCAGTGCGGCATGTGCCACGTCAAGGTCGCCGAGGACTGGACCGGCAAGGTGCTCCCGCCCGAGGAGCTGGAGGCGAAGGTGATCCCGCTGCTGCCCGAGCGCGGCGCGACCTCGCGGCTCTCCTGCCAGATACTCTGGACCGAGGCGCTGGACGGGCTGACCGTCTCGCTGCCCTGATCCCGGCTTGCGGCGGCGGGACCCCTTGCACGGGGGCGGCCGCCGCCTATCCTGATCCCAGCGGAAGGAGCGGGCAGGATGGCCGATGTGGTGACGCCGGAGGTGCGGTCGCGGATGATGGCCGCGATCCGGCGCAAGAATACCCGCCCGGAGCTGGCCGTGCGCCGGGCGCTGCACGCCGCCGGGTTCCGCTTCCGCATCGATGTCCGCAAGCTGCCCGGCCGCCCCGATCTGGTGCTGCGCAAATGGAACACCGTGGTCTTCGTGCATGGCTGCTTCTGGCACCGCCATGCGGGCTGCGCCAAGGCCTCGGAGCCGAAGAGCCGCACGGAATACTGGAGCGCCAAGTTCGCCGCCAATACCGCGCGCGACGCCCGCAACGAGGCGGCGCTGCTCGAAGCGGGCTGGCGCGTGGCGACGGTCTGGGAATGCGGGCTCGACGCGCCCTTCCGCGAAGAGACCCTGGCGGCGCTTGCCGCCTTCATCACCGCTGCAGAAGGCAGGCAGGCGGAGATTCCCGCCGCCCCGCTGGTGCCCGCCCGCCAGGCCCCTGCCCTGCCGCCGGCGGACTGAGCGCGGCGCTCAGGCGCTTCGGCCCGCCAGCACCGCCGCGAGCGTGTTGATCCCCCAGTGCTCGGCATAGCGGCCGCGGGCGACGCGCACGATGTCGATGACCTCGATCCGGATCGGCCTGCCATCCGCCGGGACGCCGAGAAGCGGGCCGGTCAGGGTGCCGGTGATCGCCTTGCGCGTCGTGACCTTGTCGCCCTCGGCGATCTGCTCCGCGATCTCGACGCGGAGCCCGGAGATCGCCGGGCGCAGCACCGTCTCGAAGGTCGCCCACATCCCTTCGGCCCCGGACGGCGCCCCCGGCGGGGCCGAGTGGTTGACGAAATCCTCCGCCATCAGCGCCAGGAAGGCCGCGCGGCTGCCGCCCTCGATGACCTCGCGGTTGAAACGCTGGACAACATCCTTCGGATCCGGTTCTGCCATGTCTCGCTCCGTCGAATCTATACAGTTATACTGTATAGTTCTCCGTTCGATTTCTTGCAATGACCGGCGCACTGCCTGTATCCCTGAAGAGGATGCAAAGGCGGGAGGCGGAGATGGCCGATCCGGAGGACCTGGAACTGGCAGAGCGGATGCGGGCGGCGACCGGCGCCTTCGTGCGCCGCACGCGGCAGGCGGCGGGCACGCCCTCGGATGCCCGCATCGACACGCTCGGCCATCTCGACCGTTCGCCGCGGCTGCTCAGCGCCGCCATGCTGGCGCGGCTGCGGGGGGTCGCGCATCAGAGCATGCGCACGCTTCTGGCCGAGATGGCGGAGAGCGGGCTGGTCGCGGGGACGCGCGACCCTGGCGATGCGCGGGCGGTGCTCTTCGCCGTGACGGCCGCGGGACGGGCGCTGCTCGCCCAGTCCCGCGCAGCGCGCAGCGCCTGGCTGGCAGAGCGCTGGATCGCCGGGATGAGCGCAGAGGAGAAAGCCGCGCTCCGCCAGGTGATCGACGCGATGGCGCGGCTCGGCGACCCGGGCTGAAACGGCGCCGCACGCGGTCGCTGCGAAGGGCCGTCCTGCCGGAGCGGCGTCCGTGCCCCAAGACAGCCAGCACGCCGCGGACAAGGGCAAGACAAGCGTCGCCGCGCGTCCGCAGGGACATCGCGAAGCGATGCAAAACCACCAATCCTGAGAGGGAGTTAAGTGGTGCCCGGGGGCGGAATCGAACCACCGACACGAGGATTTTCAATCCACTGCTCTACCCCTGAGCTACCCGGGCACGGGCTGAGCGGTGAAGTTCTCCGCTCGGGTTTGGGCGTTCTAGTTAAGGTCGCGGGGACTGTCCAGAGCCAATTTCGAAAAAAATTCAGTGACGCTGCGGAGGGTCCTGAGGGAGGTCGTCATCGGGATCCGCCTCGGCCGGAATCGCGTAGGATCCGCGGAGCCAGCGGCCCAGATCCACATCCGCGCAGCGCCTCGAACAGAACGGGCGGTAGCGCGCATCGGCGGGCTTGTCGCAGATCGGGCAGCTCATGCCGGCACCTCGTGGAGCGGCAGCCGCTCGCGCTTGCGCTGCAGCTCGGCATGGCCCAGCGGCGTCCAGCCGACGAAGCTCGTCTCCACCGGATCGTCGCGCAGCGCCGCCTTCAGCACCTGCTCCCAGCGGGTGCGGTCCTTCTTCGGCATCGGCGCGAGATCCAGAACGATCTGCCCGGACAGCCCCTTCAGCCGCAGAAGACGCGGCAGCGCGCGGGCGGCGGCGATATTCGCCTTCAGCCCGGCTGCAGGCGAGGTGTCCGCGCCGGTATTGACGTCGACCGCCACCAGCGCGCGGGTCGGCTCGACATAGAGCGACCCCCCGCCCTCGAGCTCCGCGCGCGGGGCGAGCACCTCGGCGATCAGCTCCTCGATGCCGAAATGCGCGAAGGCAGCCGGATCCTCCAGGACCTCGTCGGGCTCGGGCCAGTCGCGCCAGGCCAGATCGGCCGGGGCCGGGCCGTCGACCAGCAGTTCCGGCTCGCCTTCGGTGTCGGCGCAGACCTGCGCCGCCAGCTCGGCCATGGAGGCCAGGTCGTCGGCCAGCTCCTCGGCCCCCGCCTCGCCCGAGACCGAGCGCAGGATGGCGCCATGGCCGGGCTCCAGCGCGATGTCATGCGCGACGGCCGCGATCTTCTCGCGCAGCTCCTCGTCGCGGATCTGGCGGGAGATGTTCACCCCCGGCGCATCCGGCGTGACGATGGCGTAGCGGCTCTTGAACAGCAGCCGCGGGGTCACCGGCACGGCCTTGCCGCGCTCGGCATAGCCGGTCACCTGGACCAGCATCCGCTCGCCCGGGTGCAGCCCCTTGGCCTGGCGGAAATAGCCCTTCTGCCCGCCGCCGAGCGTCAGGATCACCCCGCCCTGCCCCTTCAGCGGACGGTCGACCACGGCGCGGTAGATCGCGCCGATCGCCGGGCGGTCCTCTTCGGGCGCGACGAGCACGTCCTCGAGCACGCCGTCCCGGAGCAGCACGGCGGTGTCGCGGCCCCGCCAGAGGCCGGTCAGGATCTGGTATCCGTTCATGCGGGAACTCCCATCACAGGGTAGCCGAAGGAGCGCAGCAGCGCCGAGGTTTCGGCAAGGGGAAGGCCGACGATGCCGGTGAAGGAGCCCTCGATCCAGGCGACGAAGGCGGCGGCGCGGCCCTGGATGGCATAGCCCCCGGCCTTGCCCTGCCACTCGCCGCTGTCGATATAGGCCTCGATCTCGGCCTCGGTCAGGCGCTTCATGCGGATCTGGCTCTGCACCACGCGGTCGCGGACGGCGCCGTCGCGGCTGACGGCCACGGCGGTGATCGCCCGGTGGCGGCGGCCCGACAAGAGCCGCAGGAAGGCGCGCGCCTCCTCGGCATCGGCGGGCTTGCCGAGAATGCGGCGGCCGAGCGCGACGGTGGTATCGGCGCAGAGCACCAGATCCCCCGGCTTGGCGGGCACGGCGGCGACCTTCTCGGTCACGATTCTATGGCAATAGACCCGCGGCAGTTCTCCTGCGCGCGGGTCCTCGTCGATTTCGGGGGGAAGGATCGCATCCGGAACGATGTCGAGCTGAGACAACAGCTCCCGCCGCCGGGGCGAGCCCGATCCCAGAATCAGTCGCAAGGGCTGACCTTACTTGAAGCGGTAGTTGATCCGACCCTTGGTCAGATCGTAGGGGGTCATTTCCACCTGGACTTTGTCGCCGGCAAGAACACGAATCCGGTTCTTGCGCATCTTTCCTGCCGTGTGTGCGATGATCTCATGGCCGTTTTCCAGCTCGACCCTGAACGTCGCATTCGGCAGGAGTTCCTTCACGACACCAGGAAATTCGAGCATTTCTTCCTTGGCCATGGTCACTCCGTAATTGATTTCGAACACATTCCGGGCCTGAGTCCGGAATGAGCGTGTAGATGCGCCGAAACCCGGTGCAAATCAAGGGCACGAATCGCATAGCCGCCAGTTGTTACCGCGAATCGCCGCAAAAATGCACCGACGCGCCCCGTCCGCCCGCCGGGCTAGAGCGACAGCGGCGTGGCCACGACCTCGTATGTCCCGTCATCCCAGTCGCTGCGCAGCGTCGCCTCGCCATCGCTGCGGCGCGCCTTCACCAGGCCCAGCGGCGCGTCGGCAATCACCCAGCCGGGCCGGTTCAGGACGCCCTGGGCCAGAACGCCGTCGGCCGGCAGACCGCGGTCGGGCGGCGTGTAGATGCCCGCCTGGCCGGTATTGGTGTCGACATAGGGGCAGTAGGTCTGGCCCAGCAGCGGCGCATGGACGGTGACGCACTGGTTCTCCAGCGCGCGGGCCTGCGCGGCGATCCGCAGCCGCCCCTGCCCCGAGAGCCCCTCGGTGCAGGCCGGGACCAGCAGCACGTCGCAGCCGAGCGCGCGCACCAGCCGGGGGAATTCGCTGTCATAGCAGATGACGATGCCGATCCGGCCCCAGGGCGTGTCGAAGGCGGCCAGGCTGTCGCCGGGCTCCATCGCGGTATTCGCCCGCTCCCACGGCGTCAGGACGCGCTTGTCGACCGGCGACATCGTGCCGTCGGGCAGGCAGAACCAGGCGCGGTTGCGCAGCGCGCCGCCGACCCGTTCGGGGCAGGAGCCGGTGAGGATGGCGATCTCGTGCGCGCGGGCGAGCCCGGCCAGGTGGTCGCGATAGGCCGGCACGAGCCCGGCCGCGGCCTCCAGCCAGTCCTCCGGCGTGGTGCCGCCGACCAGCGCGGGCTCCATCCCGGCATATTCGGGGAAGACCGCGATCTCGGCCCCGGCCTCCGCCGCCTCCCGCACCCAGGCGTCGAGCTTGGCGCAAAGCGCCGCCATCGTCTTCAGCGATTCGATCGGATAGGCCGCCGCGGCCAGCCGGATCACAGCTTTTTCAGCCAAACCTGAAGCTCCTTCTTGGTCTCGGCGCTGTCGCCGACATCTTTCCAGGTGAAGCGCTCGATCGCGCCGGGCAGCGGGTCGTAGCCGCGCGCGCGCCAGAACGGGTCGAGCGGACGGTAGGCGGCGGGCTTCATCGGGTGGTCCGCTGGCCGGATCACCCCGGCAAAGCAGGACCAGGCGAATCCCGCCTCGCGCGCCTGCGCCTCGCGGTAGTCGAAGAAGCGGTGGCCGATCCCCTGCCCGCGGTACTCCGGCAGGAGCACGCTTTCGGCGCAGTAGAAGATGTCGCCGACCGGCGGCGCGCCCTCGGGCCAGCTGCCCCCGGCCTCGGCGGCGCGATGCGCCGCGAGCGGCAGGCCGGTGGAGGCGCCGACCACCCGGCCGCCATCGAGCGCAGCAACGAGAATCGCGTTCGGCGTCTCGCCGTAGCCCGCCAGGTAGCGCGCCTCGTAATCGGGATCGCCGTCATAGAGATAGGGCCAGGCGCGGAACACCTCGATCCGCAGCCGGGCGAGATCGCCGAGCGCGGCGGCCAGCTCTGCCCCGGTCAGCGGGCGGATCTCGACGGCCAAGCTCAGACCTCCGCGAGCAGCACGCAGACCAGGGTGAAGAGCCGCCGCGCGGTCTCGGCATCGACTGCCGCCTTGCCCTCCAGCCGCTCGCGCAGCTCGCGCGCGCCTTCGCGGTGGATGCCGCGGCGGGCGTCGTCCAGCGTCTCGATCTCGCTGGCCCGGGCGGTCTTCACCGCCTCGTAGTAGCTGGCGCAGATCTGGCCGTAATCCTTGACGATCTGGCGCAGCGGCCCGAGCGACAGCTCGAACTGCGCCGCCGGTGCGCCGCCCGAGGCCAAGTCGAAGCCCAGCCGCGATCCCGTGCGCGACAGGGTCAGCACATAGGGGCCCCGGGGCGCGTCCGGCAGCGCGAAGCTGTTCTCCTCGATCAGGTCGAAGATCGCCACCTGCTGCTCCTGCAGCATCTCCGGCGAGGGCGGGGCCGCTTCGCCGAGATCGAGTTCGATATGCGACAGCCGGTCGGTCATCATGCGTCCTCGTTCAGCTTGTCCAGGCGCGCCCGGACCGACAGCCCGTGCGCTTCGAGGCTTTCCGACTGCGCCAGGGTCTCGGCCGCCGGGCCGATCGCGGCCAGCGCGCCCGGGGTCATCCGCGCCAGCGTGGTGCGCTTGACGAAATCCATCACCGAGAGGCCGGAGGAGAACCGCGCCGAGCGCGCCGTCGGCAGCACGTGGTTCGGCCCGCCGACATAGTCGCCGATGGCTTCGGGCGTCCAGGCGCCGAGGAAAATCGCGCCGGCATGGCGGATCTTCCGCGACAGCGCCTCGGGATCGGCAACGCAAAGCTCCAGGTGCTCGGGCGCCACCCGGTCGGACAGACGCGCCGCCTCGTCGAGATCGCGCACGGTGATGACCGCGCCGAAATCGCGCCAGCTCGCGGCGGCGATCTCGCGCCGCTCCAGCGTTTCCAGCCGCTTGTCGACCGCAGCCGCGACCGCCTTGCCGAACTCCGCGTCGTCGGTGATCAGGATCGACTGGGCGCTCTGGTCATGCTCGGCCTGGCTCAGCAGATCGATGGCCAGCCAGTCGGGATCGTTGTCCCTGTCGGCGATCACCAGGATCTCGGAGGGACCGGCGATCATGTCGATCCCCACCTTGCCGAAGACCCGCCGCTTGGCCGCGGCGACGAAGGCGTTGCCCGGTCCGGTGATCTTGTCGACCGGCCGGATCGTCTCGGTGCCGTAGGCCATCGCCGCCACCGCTTGGGCGCCGCCGATGCGGTAGACCGTGTCCACGCCCGAGAGCCGCGCCGCCAAGAGGACCAGCGGATTGACCTGGCCGTCCGGCGTGGGCGCGCAGATCGCCAGCCGCTCCACCCCGGCGACCGCAGCGGGGATCGCGTTCATCAGCACCGAAGAGGGATAGCTTGCCAGCCCGCCCGGCACATAGAGCCCGGCCGCCTCGACCGGCGTCCAGCGCCAGCCGAGTTCGGCCCCCGACGGGTCGGTCCAGCGCGCATCCTCGGGCAGCTGGCGCTCGTGATAGGCGCGGATGCGGGCGGCGGCCAGCTCCAGCGCCTCGCGCTCTGCTGCAGGCACGGTGGCGCAGGCAGCGTCGATCTCGTCCTGCGAGAAGGCCAGGGTCGCGGGCGTCAGCTCCAGCCGGTCGAATTTCGCGGTCAGCTCGATGACGGCGGCATCGCCGCGGGCGCGCACATCTGCGATGATCCCGGCCACGACGGCGTCGACATCCGGACTGTCCTCCCGCTTCGCCGAAAGGAGCGCCGAAAATGCGGCCTCGAAATCCCCGGAGTCTGTAGACAGGTACTGTACCATGGCGCCCTCGCTTGGCGTTTGTCTCTACCCGCCCCGGGCCAAGGCCACAAGTCCGGGGCGCCTCGTCCATTCGGACTATGCGGGGTGCTGCGGCACCTTGCCCGACGGCGCGGCATAGGGCCGGGTCACGTCGCTGAGCAGCACGTCGATGCATTCCGCCTCGAAGCGCAGCGCCCCGTCCCCGGCGAAGGTCAGGATCACGGCGCCCTGCCCGTCCTCGCCCGGCTCGAACTCCACGGACAGCAGCGACAGGACCAGATCGGCGTCACTGCGGTCGATGCCCTGGCTCGAGACCTTGCGGACATCGCCGACGGTCAGGACGCTCCGCACCCGCTCGACCGCGCGCCCGGCGCGCTCGGCCGCGGCGCGGTCCTCCCAGCGGAAGCGGTTCAGCAGGAGCGAGAACCGCCGCGCCTTCGGCTCCCAGGTCATTTCCGTCACCGGCAGGACCGCGTCCTGCACCAGCGTGGAGACGACGCCCAGATCCTCGGCATCGGCGGCCAGCAGGCGGAGCGGATGCTCCGCCCCGTCCTCGAAGCGCGCGTCGCTCATGCCGCCACCCTCTCGATCAGGGCGCCGCAGCCGCCCAGCTTCTCCTCGACCCGCTCGTAGCCGCGGTCGAGATGGTAGACCCGGCTGACCAACGTCTCGCCCTCGGCGGCCAGCGCCGCGAGAATCAGCGAGACCGAGGCCCGCAGGTCGGTCGCCATCACGGGCGCGCCCTTGAGCCGCTCGACGCCGGTGACGGTGGCGGTATTGCCGTGGACATCGATCCGCGCGCCCATCCGCGTCAGCTCCGGCGCGTGCATGAAGCGGTTCTCGAAGATCGTCTCCTCCAGTGTGCAGCTGCCCTCGGCGGTGCACATCAGCGCCATCATCTGCGCCTGCAGGTCGGTCGGGAAGCCCGGGAAGACCTCGGTGCGGACATCGACGGCGCGGATCCGGTCGGCGCCGCGCTTGACGCGGATGCCCTCATTGGTGGGCGTGACCTCGACCCCGGCCTCGTGCAGCTTCTCCACGAAACTGCCCAGGAGCTCGATCGAGCCGCCGACCAGCTCCACCTCGCCATGGGTGATGACCGGCGCCAGCATGTAGGTGCCCATCTCGATCCGGTCGGCGACGACCCGGTGGGTGGTGCCGTGCAGACGGTCGACGCCCTCGATGGTCAGGGTGTCCGTCCCCTCGCCCGAGATATGCGCGCCCATCGCGCGCAGGCATTTCACCAGATCGACGATCTCGGGCTCGCGCGCGGCGTTCTCGAGGACCGTGGTGCCGCGGGCCAGCGTGGCCGCCATCAGGATGTTCTCGGTCGCCCCCACCGAGGCGAAGGGCAGGCGGTGCCGCGCCCCGGTCAGCCCCTTCGGCGCCGCGGCATGGACATAGCCGTCCCGCAGTTCCATCTCGGCGCCGAGCGCCTGCAGCCCTTCGAGGTGGAAATTCACCGGCCGCGCGCCGATCGCGCAGCCGCCCGGCAGCGAGACCACCGCATGGCCGTGCCGCGCCAGAAGCGGGCCCAGCACGTGGAAGGAGGCGCGCATCTTGCGCACGATGTCGTAATCGGCCCGGTCGTTCGAGATCTCGTGCGAGGAGGTGACGATCACCCGCCCCTCGTCCATCGACGCAACCTCGGTGCCCAGCGATTCGAGCAGGTGCGACATGGTGGAGATGTCCGACAGCCGCGGGACATTCGTTAGCGTGAGCGGCTCGTCGCTCAGCAGCGTGGCGGGCATCAGCCCGAGGCAGGCGTTCTTGGCCCCGGCAATCGGGATGCGCCCGTGCAGCGGGCCGTTGCCCTTGACCAGTATGGCGTCCATTGCTCAGTCCTCGTTTTCTTCCGGCGCCTGACGGGCCTTTGCCTGTGCCTTGCGCCGCTGCAAGTTGGCCTTGAGCGCCGCCTTCAGCCGGTCCTCCTTGGAGGGGGGCACCGGCTTCTCCGTCTCGGGGTCGGTTTTCCTTGTCATGAAGGCGCTCTTAAAGGAGTTGCAAAAAAGCGTCCAGATTGCGCTTGCATCCCGTCGCGGTTCTGCATAGAAGCCGCTCCACACCGCCCGGGCAGCCCCGGACGATGCACCGGCGCCGCAGTAGCTCAGTGGTAGAGCGCACCCTTGGTAAGGGTGAGGTCGGGAGTTCAATCCTCCCCTGCGGCACCAGACACCTCCAGAAGATCGAAGCATATCAAGCAGATAGCCAAGCTGTGCCGCCGCAGATGCGCGCCCTTGCGGGTCGGCTGGTCACGGCTTGGACGCCTGCGGGCGCTCCCCGGCAGGACCGGCCCGCATACGGGACATGCCGCCGCAAAAGGCGGCACAGACCACCGCCGGCAAGCGGCGGATCGCCCAGCCACGGCCCTTTCCCGGTCCTGAAAAAGCGCCGCCCGTGCCGCAGAGCGGCAAGCTCTGCCCAAAGCGAGGGCCTCCTCTGCGCCGAATGCCCGCCCGCGGCCGGGCCCGGCCGCGAATCTGCCAGCCTGCGCACCGGTGGCCCCGCCGGCCCTGCGTCAGGCCCGGAACCGGAACCGCCCCGCATCCTGCCGCACCGCCCCGGCGATATGGTCGGCCACCAGCCGCACCTTCTGCCAGTCGCGGATCTCCTCGGGAATCAGCAGCCAGTAGCTGCGGGTGAAGGCCACCCGGTCTGTCAGCACCGGCATCAGCCCGCTGCCCGCCGCCATGTAGCAGGGCAGCACCCCCAGCCCCGCCCCCGCCCGCACCGCGTCGAGCTGCGCCTGGACCGTCGCCGCGCGGTAGGGCACCCGCAGCCCCGGCGCGATCTGGGCGTTGAAATTCAGCTCGCCGGTATAGAGCAGGTCGGGAATGTAGCCGACGAAGTCATAGGCGGCGAGATCGGCGATGTCCTGCGGCGCGCCTTCGGCCAGCAGCTCCGGCGCGCCGTAGAGGCGCAAGTCGTAATCGGCGAGCTTGCGCATCACCAACCGCCCGGTTTCGGGCCGCTCCAGGCTGACCGCGATATCGACATCCCGCCGCCAGAGCTTGTGTGTGACCGGCACCGGCACCAGCTCCAGCTCGATGCCGGGATGGGCGCGGCGCAGCCCGGGCAGCAGAGAGGACAGGACCGCATTGCCGAATCCGTCCGGCGCGCCGACCCGCACCGTGCCGGTCACCGCCGTGCCCTTCGCCGCCATCCGGTCGCCGATCGAGGTGCCCGCATCCTCCATCTCGCGCGCCAGCCCGAGCAGGTCGAATCCCGCCTGGGTCAGCCGGAACCCGTCCTCGCCCTTCTCCGCCAGCTCGACATCCAGATCGCGCTCCAGCCGCGCCAGGTGGCGCGCGACGGTGGTATGGCTGACCTTCAGCCGCCTCGCGGCCGCGCTGAGCGAGCCCGCCCGGTGGAGTTCGAGGAAGAAGCGGATGTCGTCCCAGTGGTAGAGCATCGATCGTTTCCGCACAAAGGCCGTTCACATTCGTTCATGTACATGCACCGGGGCCGGGAGGAAAGTGCCCGCCGAGGAGACATGCGAGGGAGGACCGCAATGACGGATCAGTTCGACTACGTGATCGTGGGCGGCGGCACGGCCGGGCTGGTGCTGGCCAACCGGCTGAGCGCCGACGGGAAGACCCGCGTCGCGGTGCTCGAGGCCGGGGGGCGCGACAGCTATCCCTGGATCCACATCCCCGTGGGCTATCTCTACTGCATCGGCAATCCGCGCACCGACTGGTGCTACCAGACCGAACCCGAGCCCGGCCTCGGCGGCCGCGCCATCGGCTATCCGCGCGGCCGCGTGCTGGGCGGCTGCACCTCGATCAACGGCATGCTCTACCAGCGCGGCCATGCCGAGGATTACGACCAGTGGCGGCAGATGGGCAATTCCGGCTGGGGCTGGGACGACGTGCTGCCCTATTTCCTGAAATCCGAGGACCATTTCGGCGGCGCCTCCGAGCTGCACGGCGCGGGCGGCGAATGGCGGGTGGAGCACCAGCGGCTGAGCTGGGACATCCTCGACGCCTTCGCCGAGGCCTGCGCGCTGACCGGCATCCCCAAGGTCGACGACCTCAATACCGGCAGCGTCGAGGGGGTCAGCTACTTCCAGGTGAACCAGCGCCGCGGCTGGCGCTGGAACACGGCCAAGGGCTTCCTGCGCCCGGCCAAGGGGCGGCAGAACCTGGCGGTGATCACCGGCGCCGAGGTCGAGGAGGTGCTCTTCGACGGCGACCGCGCCTCGGGCGTGGCGATCCGGCAGAACGGCGCGCGGCGCGAGATCCGCGCGGCCGCGGAGGTGATCCTCTCGGCCGGGGCGATCAACTCGCCCAAGATCCTGATGCTCTCGGGGATCGGCCCGGCGGCGCATCTGGCCGAGACCGGCATCGCGCCGCGCCGTGCGGCCGAAGGCGTCGGCGGCAACCTGCAGGACCATCTGCAGCTGCGCTGCTCCTACCGGGTCAGCGGCGTCGACACGCTCAATGCCCGCGCGGCGACGCTGCTGGGCAAGGCGAAGATCGGGCTGGAATATGCGCTGAAGCGTTCGGGGCCGATGTCGATGGCGCCCTCGCAGCTCGGCGCCTTCGCCCGCTCCGGCCCCGACGTGGCAACGCCCGATCTGGAATACCATGTGCAGCCGCTCTCGCTGCCGAAATTCGGCGAGGATCTGGACCCGTTCCCGGCCTTCACCGCCTCGGTCTGCCATCTGCGCCCGGAAAGCCGCGGCACGGTGCGGCTGCGCTCGGGCCGCGCCGGGGACAAGCCGCGGATCGCGCCGAACTACCTCTCCACCGAAGGCGACCGGCAGATCGCGGCGCGCGCCATCGCGCTGACCCGCCGGATCGTGGCGCAGAAGCCGCTGGCCGCCTTCGCTCCCGTAGAGATCCGGCCGGGCCCCGACTATGCCGACGAGGCCTCCCTGGCCGAGGCCGCCTCTGCCGTCGGCACGACGATCTTCCACCCGGTGGGCACGGCGAGAATGGGACGCGATCCGCTCTCCGTCGTGGATGACCGGCTGCGCGTCCATGGCGTGGCCGGGCTGCGCGTGGTCGATGCCTCTGTCATGCCGACGATCACCAGCGGCAATACCGCCTCGCCAGTTGTGATGATCGCGGAAAAGGCCGCGGAGATGATCCGCGCCGACGCCCGGGGCTGAGCGCGGGGAGAGGGGTGCGGGGGGGGGGGGGGGGCCCCCCCCCCCCCCCCCCCCCCCCCCCCCCCCCCCCCCCCCCCCCCC
>NZ_VATA01000020.1:0-51071 GCF_005870025.1 Poseidonocella sp. HB161398 | reverse complement strand
TAGGCCTCTTCGCCGGTGGCGCAGCCGGCCACCCAGACGCGGACCGGCCCCGCAACCGAAGACAAGGTGACCGACGAAATCGTGATCTCTCCCGTCCCGGCCCCGACCTTGGTCGAATGGCCCCGGCGCCGCGCCGCGTGCAGCCTGCCGCCATGATCCGGGCAGCGACCATAGCATTCCTCACCTGGCTGGCCTGCCTGCATCCAGGCCCCGCCCGCGCTTTCGAGCCGCTCTCCCCGGACCAGCTCGCCGCCCGGATCATGCCGCCCTATTCGCTGGGACACCCGGTCGGCGGAAAGGGCGTCCACGAGCTGCTGAATTCCGGAGGCGCGCTTGCCGGCTATGTCTTCGAGACCGAGCCGCTGGCGTCGCTCCCCGGCTTCTCCGGCGCGCCGATCGACCTTCTCGCCGTGATCGACCTCGAGGGCCGGTTTCTCGATGTCCAGCTCATCCGCCATAACGAGCCGATCTTCGTCTCGGGCCTCGGCGAGGCCCCGTTCCACGCCTTCTTCGAGCAGTATCGCGGCCTCTCGATCAGCACTCCGATGGTGGTCGGCACGCCCTATGGCGAAGGCTCGGGGCCGCTCACCTATCTCGACGGGGTGACCAAGGCCACGGCCAGCGTGCGCATCGCCCATGAGAGCTTGCTGGCCGCCACCCGCGCCGTGGCACAGGACAAGATGAAGGGCATCGCCGCCGCCCCGCCCGCGCATCCCGACATGGCGCATGACGAGGCGCTCGACTGGGAGGAGATGATCGCCGAGGGCATCGTCGGACGGCTCGAGGTGACGAATGCCGGGATCGAGGCCCGCTTCGCCGGAACCCTCTGGGCGGAGGACGATCCCGAGGCCGCCGCCGATCCAGAGGGGGCCTATCTCGACCTCTACCTGGTCGATCTCGGCCCGCCCGCCATCGCCCGCGCCGTGCTGGGCGAGGACACGGCGGCGGAGCTCGAGGCCTTCCGCGCGATCTCGCCCGAGGACGAGCCGATCCTGGTGATCGATGCCGGGCGGCACGGGCTCGTCAGCGCGGATTTCGTCCGCAACACCGCGCCCGACCGGCTGACGGCCGAGCAGGACGGGCTGCCGGTTGCGCTGCGCGACGCCGATCTCTCCGTGACCCTCTCGGACGACCTGCCCGCCGCACTGTCGGACGCCACCGCGATGATCCTGCGCACCGACCGGCGGCTCGGCTTCGACCCGGCCCGCCCCTGGACCCTGACCGTCGAGGCCGAGCGCGCCCATGGCGTCTTCCGCCCAGAGACCGGCACGGTCGAGCTGCCGCTCGAGCACCGCACCCCCGCCCGCTTCTTCACCCGCCCCGCACAGGCGCGCGAGCTGCCGCCCTGGCGCGTCGCGGCGGCAAACCGGCAGGGCGACCTGATCGCGCTCGGCCTCGGCCTCGCGGTCCTCCTGCCGCTTCTCGGCGCCGGGCAGAGCCGCCTGGCCGCCCATCCCCGCTTCGGCGCGATCCGGCTCGGCATCCTGGCGGCGGTGCTCGGCTTTGCCGGCTGGTGGGGCCAGGGCCAGCTCTCCATCGTCACGCCGCTGGCGGTGCTCTCGGCCACGCTGCGCCAGGGCAGCCTCGCCTTCCTCGCCTATGACCCGTTCTCGCTCCTCCTCTGGGCGGCGGCGCTGCTCGGGCTCGTGCTCTGGGGGCGCGGGCTCTTCTGCGGATGGCTCTGCCCCTTCGGCGCGCTGCAGGAATTCGCCGACCGGCTCGGCCGCCTGCTGCGCCTGCCGCAGCTCGAGCCCTCCGCCCGCTGGGACCGCCGCCTGAAGGGCGTGAAATACGTCCTTCTCGCAGCGCTCGCAGCAACGGCGGTGCTGGCGCCCGGCCAGATCGACAAGGCCGCCGAAATCGAGCCCTTCAAGACCGCGATCACCACCTATTTCCTGCGCGACTGGCCCTATGCCGCCTATGCTCTCTTCTGGCTGGCGCTCGGCATGGTCACTTTCAAGGGCTTCTGCCGCTATGCCTGCCCGCTCGGCGCGCTGATGGCCCTCGGCGGGCTTTTGCGGATCCGCCGCTGGATCCCCCGCCGCGCCGACTGCGGATCGCCCTGCCAGCTCTGCCGGGTGCGCTGCCGCTACGGGGCCATCGAGAAGACCGGCCGCATCGCCTATGACGAGTGCTTCCAGTGCCTCGACTGCGTCACCATCCATGACGACCCGCGGCAATGCGTGCCGCTGGTGCTGGCCGCGAAGCGCCAGGCGACGAGGACCGCCGCCGAATGACCCTGACCCGCCGCCGCTTCCTCTCGATCGCCGCCGCCGCGGCCGTCCTTCCGGCAGGAGCGCGGGCCGCCGCCTGGCAGGGCCGGGCCTTCGGCGCCGAGATCGCCCTCACCCTGCGCGGCGGCCCGGAACGCACCGGCCCCGCATTAAAGGCCGCGCTCAAAGAGATCCGCGCGCTCGAGCGCCGCTTCAGCCTCTACGATCCCGGCTCGGACCTCTCGCGGCTGAATGCGGCGGGACGGCTCGACGCCCCGGATCCGGACATGGTGGCGCTGCTCGCGACCTGCGGCCGGCTCCACCGCCTGACCGGGGGCCGCTTCGACCCGACGGTGCAGTCGCTCTGGACCTCGCCGCCCGGGATCCCGGGCTGGGAGCAGGTCGCCCTCGGACCCGGAAGCATCCGCCTCGGCCCGGGCCAGGCGCTGACCCTGAACGGCATCGCCCAGGGCCATGCCGCCGACCGGATCAGCGCGCTTCTCGCGGCCCATGGCTTCACCGACACGCTGGTCGATCTGGGAGAGTTCCGCAGCCGCGGCGGCCCCTGGCGGATCGGCATCGCCGACCCCGCCGCCGGGCTCCTGGGACAGCGCAGCCTGGGCGACGGCGCGCTCGCCACGTCCTCGCCCGACGCGATGCAGCTCGCCGACGGGACGGGCCATATCCGCGATCCGCGCGATCCGGGCCGCCGCCCGGCCTGGTCGACCGTCAGCGTCGAGGCCGCGAGTGCCACGCTCGCCGACGGGCTCTCCACCGCCTTCTGCCTGATGGCGCGCGCCGAGATCGCGGCGCTCCTGCCCGATCTGCCCGAGGTCGCGCGGGTGGTGCTGGTCGATGCCGAGGGCAGCCTCTCCACGATCGCGCCGCCGGGCTGAGACCGGCCGCTGCCGCGCGCGGACGCGGCTCCCGGAGGGAGGCGCCAGGATCGTGCCGCGGGCGCAGCGCGCCCGCGTCCGCTGGATCACCTTTCCGGCGCGGTCCAGGTCAGGCCGTACTCGGCGAAGACCGCCGCGATCCGCCCGTCCTCCAGCGCCGCTGCAATCGCGTCATCGACCGCATAGGCCAGCGGCCGGTAGGCGAAATGCACGCCGACCCCCACGGTCCAGCGCCCGGCGCCGAAGCCCGGCAGCGGCGGCACATGCACCGCGACGCCCGCGGGCGCGGCATATTCCAGCTCGCCCATCGGCCCCATCGCCGCCTTCACCTCTCCCGTGCCGATCGCCGCCACCGCATCGAGCGTCGAGGGATAGCGGTGGATCTGGTTCAGGAGCTGCCCGCCCGCCAGCGAGGACAGGTAGAAATCCGAGATCGTGTCATTCTCCACTCCCACCGGATCGTAGCGGAAATAGGCCGTGCCCGGCAGCTCGTCGGGATAGGCCGCCTGCGAATAGGCGATGGCGATCTGCTGGCGGTAGGCCTGGCCGGTGAAGACCACCTGCTCCACCCGGCAAGTGAAGTCGCGGTTGACCGGCACATGCAGCATCACATTGGCGACCTTGCCGCCCGTCACCGGCCCTTTCCACAGCCAGTTCCGCAGATCCGCCTCCAGGTTCTCCCCCGCGGCCACCAGGCGGAAGCGCGGCTCGACGCCCAGATCGGCGGCGATGATCCGGCCGATCTCGATATCCACGCCGCGGATCTCGCCCTTCTCCTCGAAGGACCAGGGGGCGAAATCCTCGAAGGCGGCGAATTCGATGAAGCCCTGTTCCAGGATCGCATCCAGATCCCGGCCGACGATGTCGCGGCTGGCATTCTGCGGCTTCGGCTGGGGGACATAGTCCCCGCAACGGCTCCAGGCGGCGGTCGCCATCGCAACCGCCGCCCCGGAGAGGACCGCGCCCAGCCAGGCGCGGCGCCCTATATGTCTCCTCCCCATGGCGGGCCTAATGCGCCGCCGACAGGCCGACCGTCAGGATCTCCACCGCCCTGTGGGTGTTCTCCGGATGGCTGGCCAGCGACATCTGCGCCTTGCGTGCCACGCTGTCGGCCACCGGCGCGCCCGAGAGCGTCTCGATCTGCCCGGCGATGTCGCCGAGCTGCGCGGAAATCGCCGGGATGTCCGGGGCCTCGCCCTCGAGCTGGCCCTTCAGCGCCATCAGCTCCGGCGTCAGTTCGGTGACCATCGCGTCGTCGGGCCGGGTCTCGATATAGGTGCGGATCGCCCAGGCCGCCTTCTGGCCCAAGAGCTCGCCGAAGGCCGGCATCTTGGTGGTGCCGTTCTGGGTGTAGCCGTGGCGGAACCGCTCGACGAACCACTCGTCGCCATACTCCTCGGCCTCGAGGAAGCGCAGGTCGGGCGCCAGCCCGCCGGAGATGACCTCCAGCCCGTGGCAGCGCGCGCAGTTCTGGGTATAGCCCGAGGAGCCGATCTCGATCGCCTTCTGGTAGACCTCGTCGCCCATGCCGCGATAGGGGTTCTCGGTCATCCACTCCTCCGGATCCGCGAGATCGGGCAGCGCATCGGTATTCACCGGCTGCGGCGCGACATCGCCGTGGGCCAGGGCCAGCGAGGTCGTGGCAGCAAGAATGGTCGCGCCAAGCGCGGTCAGTCGGAACAGCATCCGGGGGTCTCCTCCACAAGCGGTCTTGTCTTGTTCGCTGCCCGGAACGCTACCGGCCGGGGCGCGCCGCCACCATTCGACCTTTGGCGATAAGCCCCCCCGGGGGCGCTCCGACCATGGTCTAGTATCGGCCCGCGCAGGGCCTCCCTACTCTCGGGGAGCCTTGAGGGAGGAGACCATGAGGCTGGCTTTCGCATCGATCCTGCTCGGCCTCTGGGCGGGCAGCGCGCCCGCGCTGGAACTGGGCGTGACCTGGCTGCACCGCGTGGTGCCGCCGCCCCCGACCCTGTCCAATCTCGACCCCGTTCCCGGGGATCTGGGCCGCGCCGGGGCAGAGCTGGGGCTGCGCGACAACCGCACCACCGGCCAGTTCCTCGGCCATGGCTACGCGCTTTCCGCCGCCGACGTGCCCGCGGAGGGCGACATCCTCGCCGTGGCGCGCGACGCGCTGGCCGCCTCGCCCTTCCTGATCGTCGACGCCCCCGCCGCCGACCTCCTGGCCATCGCCGACCTGCCCGAAGCGCAGGGCGCGCTCCTCTTCAACGCCGCCGCGCCCGAGACCGCGCTGCGCTCGCAGGACTGCCGCGCCAACCTGTTCCACACCCTGCCCTCGCGCGCGATGCTCGCCGATGCGCTGATGCAGGGGCTCGCCTCGAAGCGCTGGACCGATCTGGCGCTGATCACCGGGCCGCGTCCCGGCGACCAGGCCTGGGCCGCGGCGCTGAAGGCCTCCGCCGCCAAGTTCCGCCTGCGCCCGCGCGGCGAGGCGGTCTGGGACGAGGCCGCCGACATGCGCCGCAACGCCGCCCAGGAAGTGCCGCTCTTCACCCAGGAGCTGCGCGACCATGACGTGCTGCTCGTCGCCGACGAAGCCCGTGATTTCGCCCGCTACATCGCCTACAACACCTGGCTGCCGCGCCCCGTGGCCGGATCGGCGGGGATGATGCCCGTCGCCTGGTCGCGCGTGGTCGAGCAATGGGGCGCCGCCCAGCTGCAGTCCCGCTTCGAAGATATGGCCGGCCGGCCGATGCAGGACCGCGACTATGCCGCCTGGGCCGCCTTCCGCGCGCTCGGCGAGGCGGTCACCCGCACCGGATCGGCCGATCCCGCCACCCTGCGCGCCTACCTGCTGGGCGGGGAATTCGAGCTGGCGGGTTTCAAGGGCAGCCCGCTGTCCTTCCGCCCCTGGAACGGCCAGCTGCGCCAGCCGATCCCGCTGGTGACCGACACCGCCGTGGTCGCCACCGCGCCGATGGAGGGGTTCCTGCACCAGGGCAACGAGCTCGACACGCTGGGGCTCGACCGCCCCGACAGCGCCTGCACTGCCTTCGACTGATACCGGGCAGGCAAGACCGCCCCCCCTGAAAGGACCGCCGCCATGACCCGCTGCCTGACCGCGCTCTGCCTGATTCTCGGCCTGCCCGCCTTCGCCGGCGGCGAGATCTGGGTGACGAATGAAAAGGACAACACGATCAGCGTGATCGACATCGACAGCCTGGAAGTGACCCGCACGATCCCCACCGGCGAGCGGCCTCGCGGCATCACCTTCAGCCACGATTACAGCCGCGTCTATATCTGCGCCTCCGACAGCGACACGGTGCAGGTGATGGATCCGCAGACCGGCGAGATCCTCCACGACCTGCCCTCGGGCGAAGACCCCGAGCAGTTCATCCTGCATCCCGACGATCGCCACCTGTGGATCGCCAACGAGGACGACGCGGTGACGACCGTGGTCGATGTCGACAGCCGCACCGTGGTCGCCCAGATCAATGTCGGCATCGAGCCCGAGGGCATGGCGGTCAACGAGGCCGGAAGCATCGTCATCACAACCTCGGAAACCACCAACATGGCGCATTGGATCGACACCGCGACCCACGGGATCATCGCCAACACGCTGGTCGATTCGCGCCCGCGCCACGCCGAATTCGTCAAGGACGACACCGAGCTCTGGGTCAGCTCCGAGATCGGCGGCACGGTCACGGTCTTCGGCACCGAATCGAAGGAGGAGCGCGCGAAGATCACCTTCGAGATCCAGGGCGTCCATCCCGACCGGATCCAGCCCGTGGGATTCGAGTTCACCCCCGACGGCAGGACCGCCTTCGTCGCGCTCGGGCCCGCCAACCATGTCGCCGTGGTCAATGCCGAGACCTACGAGGTCGAGGAGTACATCCTGACCGGCCGCCGGGTCTGGCACATGGCCTTCTCGCCCGACCACAGCCAGCTTTTCACCACGAACGGCGTCTCGGGCGACGTGACGGTGATCGACGTCGCCTCGCGCAAGCCCTTGAAGTCCATCAAGGTCGGCCGCTTCCCCTGGGGCGCGGCGATGCGGCCCGGCGCCTCTTGAACTCCCGCCCCGGCCCGGCGACAGTGGCCCCGGAGCTTTGGGAGGAGCGCATGAGACATCACCGGGGCGGGGCCGCATGAGCCTCGCCGTCACCGACCTGACCTATGCTTTCGGGGCGAAGACCGCGCTCGACCATGTCAGCTTCTCCGTCGGGCGCGGCCAGTTCTGTGCGCTCCTGGGCCCGAACGGCGCGGGGAAATCGACGCTCTTCAACCTGCTCACGCGGCTCTACACCACCCGCGGCGGGCGGATCGAGATCGCGGGCCATGACATGGGCCGCGCGCCGCGCCAGGCGCTGGCGCGGATGGGCGTGGTGTTCCAGAGCCAGACGCTGGATCTGGACCTGACCGTGCTGCAGAACCTGCGCTATTTCGCGGCCCTGCAGGGGATTTCCGGGGCGGAGGCCACGCGCCGCTGCGAGGCGGCGATGGACCGGCTCGACATTGCCGACCGCGCGAAGCAGAAGGCGCGCGACCTAAATGGCGGCCACCGGCGGCGGCTGGAACTGGCCCGCGCGCTGCTCCACGACCCGGCGGTGCTGCTTCTCGACGAGCCGACGGTGGGGCTCGATGCGGCGGCGCGCGCGGCGCTGACCGGCCATGTCCACGATCTGGCGGCGGATCAGGGGCTGACCGTGCTCTGGGCGACGCATCTGACCGACGAGGTGCGGCCCGAGGACCGGCTGGTCATCCTGCACCAGGGCCGGATCCTGGCCGACGGGATCGCGGGCGAGATTGCCGGGCCGCGCCCGCTGGCCCAGACCTTCCTGTCGCTGACCTCGCCGGAGGCCGCGGCATGACCCGTCCCGCCCCCACCCCGGCGCCTTCCGCCGACGGCGCCCCGCCGGTTGCCGGGCTGACCGCCCGCGCCTGGGGCATCGCGCTTTCCGCCATCGTCCGGCGCGAGGCCTACCGGTTCTGGCAGCAGCGCGCGCGGCTGCTCTCGGCGCTGGTCCGGCCGCTGGTGTGGCTCCTGGTCTTCGCCGCCGGGTTCCGCGCCGCGCTTGGCCTGTCGATCATCCCGCCCTACCAGACCTACATCACCTACGAGACCTACATCATCCCCGGGCTCTGCGGGATGATCCTGCTCTTCAACGGCATGCAGTCCTCGCTGAGCCTGGTCTATGACCGCGAGATGGGCTCGATGCGGCTCCTGCTGACGGCGCCGCTGCCGCGCTGGTGGCTGCTCTTCGCCAAGCTGGTGGCGGGCACGGCGATCTCGGTGATCCAGGCCTATGCCTTCCTCGCCGTGGCGGCGGCCTTCGGCATCACGATGCCCTGGTACGGCTACATCTTCGTGCTGCCTGCGCTGGTCGTCACCGGGCTGATGCTGGGCGCGCTGGGGCTGGCGCTGAGCTCCACCGTCAAGCAGCTGGAGAATTTCGCCGGGGTGATGAATTTCGTCATCTTCCCCTGCTTCTTCCTGTCGACCGCGCTCTACCCGCTCTGGCGCATGGCCGAAAGCTCGCGGCTCCTGCGGGACATCTGCGCGGTGAACCCGTTCAGCCACGGGGTGGAGCTGATCCGCTTCGCGCTCTACGGACAGATGAACTGGGCCGCCCTCGGCTGGACCTGCCTGGCCTTCGCGGTCTTCGGCGCGCTGGCCGTCTGGGGCTACGATCCGGCCCGCGGCATGGTGCGGCGGAAGGGCTGACGGCGGCTCAGGCCGCCGCCGCCACCTTGCCGGTGATCTGCGCCAGGCTCGCCAGCTCGGCCTCGCCCCAGGCGGCGGTCAGCGAGCGGAACAGGTTGGCCTGGCTGGCATGGATCGGATCCTCGCCGAGGATCTTCAGGTGGTTTGCGCGCAGGGTCTCGCCGGTCGAGGTGATGTCGGCGATCGCCTCGGCGGTGCCGTTCTTCACGGTGCCCTCGGTCGCGCCCTGGCTGTCGACCAGCTGGTAGTCGGCCACGCCGTGATGGCGCAGGTAGTCGCGCACCAGCCGGTGGTACTTGGTCGCGATCCGCAGCCGGTGGCCATGCGCGGCGCGGAAGGCCGCGGCCGCCGCGTCGAGATCCGACAGCGTCTCCACGTCCAGCCAGAATTTCGGCACGGCGAGGATCAGGTCGGCATGGCCGAAGCCCATCAGCGCCAGGCTCTCGACCTTGGTCTGCCAGGCGGCCAGCTTCTCGCGCACCAGATCCGAGCCGGTGACGCCCAGATGGATGCGCCCGGCGGCCAGCTCGCGCGGGATCTCGCCCGCGGAAAGCAGCACCAGCTCCACCCCGTCGACCCCGGTCACCGCGCCCGCGTATTCGCGGTCGGACCCGGTCCGCGCCAGCGAGATGCCGCGATCGGCGAACCAGTCGAAGGTCTGCTCCATCAGCCGGCCCTTGGAGGGCACTCCGAGCTTCAGCATTGGGCTTCCCTCAGCTTCAGGACCTGTTCGGGACGGATCACGCCGCCTACGGCCGGCGCGCCGCGGCCATTGCCAAGCACCCGGGTCATCGCGTCATAGCGCCCGCCCGAGGCCACCGGCGGCCAGTTGTCCGGGCGCTGCCCGTCGACCAGGAAGCCGAAGACGAACCCGTCATAGTATTCCAGCGTGGTGCGGCCGAAGCTGCCCTCGAATTCCAGCGTGTCGAGATCGATGCCGCGCGCCTCCAGCGCCGCCAGCCGCGCTTCCATCCGGGCTGCCGCCTCGGCCAGGGACGGGATCACGCCGGCCAGCTCGCGCAGCGGCGCCGCCATCGCCCAGGCCGCCCCGCGCAGGCGCAGGATGCGGTCGAGCAGCGCCACCTGTTCCGCCGGGATCGGCGGTTCGGCGGCATCGGCGACCAGCCGGTCGAGCCGCGCCATGACCTCGGCCTGCGAGCGCAGCCCGATCTCGGGACCGGCACCGGCCAGCACGTCCTCGCCCGCCCGGACCCGCGCCAGCAGCCCGCCGCGCAGCGCGTCGAGATCGGTCCCGGCCGAATAGCGCGCCAGCAGCGCCTTGAACCGCTCGGGCCGCCAGAGGTGGCGGCGCAGCGCGGCCTTGCGGATCGCCGAGGTTTCCAGCCCCTCCACCGCGGCGATCAGCACGCCGATATCGCCGGTGACGGCGCGGACCGGCAGCCCGTCGAGCTGGGCGGAAATCGCGGCGAAGACCTCGGCATCGGCCTCGGCCGGATCGCCGCCGAAGATCTCCAGTCCGGTCTGGAAGTACTCGCTCGGCCGTTCGGGATGCTCGTCCTGCTGGCGGAAGATCAGCCCGGAATAGGCATAGCGGCCGGTGTCGCGGCCGCTTTCCATATGCGCCTGCACGACCGACACGGTGAAGTCCGGCCGCAGCATCTGCTCGCCCCGGAGCGGATCGGCGGTCACATAGGCGCGGCCGCGGATATCCTCGCCATAGAGGTCCAGAAGCGTGTCCGCCGGCTGCAGGATCGCGCCCTCGAAGGGCTCGGCCCCGGCCGCCTCGAAGACGCGGCGGATGCGGTGCGCCTCGTCGCGGATCGCCGCGCGGTCAGGCATTGCCGCCCCCGAGGATCCTGCGGACCTCCGCCACCAGGTCGGCCCGGCTGATCTCGAACTGCGCGGGCTGGGACTTCCACTCTTCGAGCGACGCCTCCTGCGCGATCTTCGCGCCGAGGATCAGGTCCTTGATCTGCACCACGCCGCGATCGGCCTCGTCCGAGCCCTGGATGACGGCGACGGGCGAGTTGCGCTTGTCCGCGTATTTCAGCTGGTTGCCGAAGTTCTTCGGGTTGCCCAGATAGACCTCGGCGCGGATGCCCGCATTTCTCAGCTCGGCCACCATCTCCTGGTAGGCGCCCATCCGGTCGCGGTCCATCACGGTGACAATCACCGGCCCCGTGGTCTCGCCGCCCATCCGGCCCTTGGCGCGCAGCGCCGCCAGCAGCCGGTCGACGCCGATCGAGACGCCGGTCGCCGGGACCTCCTGGCCGGTGAAGCGCTTGACCAGGTCGTCATAGCGCCCGCCGCCCGAGACCGAGCCGAACTGGCGCGGCCGGCCCTTCTCGTCGAGGATCTCGAAGGTCAGCTCGGCCTCGAAGACCGGGCCGGTGTAATATCCGAGGCCGCGCACCACCGAAGGGTCGATCTCGATCCGGTCGGCGCCATAGCCCTGCGCATCAAGCAGCTCGGCCATGGTCTCGAGCTCGCCCACGCCCTCGGCGCCGATCTGCGACGCGCCGATCGCGTCGCGCAGATTGGAAAGCGTCTTGGCGGCATCCGCGCCCTTCGAGGTCAGGAAGGCCAGCACCGGTGCTGCCTGGCCGTCCGACAGGCCCACGCCGTCGATATAGGCGCCCGAGGCATCGAGGCGGCCCTTGCCCAGCAGCTCGCGCACGCCCGCCTCGCCGACCTTGTCGAACTTGTCGATGGTCCGCAGGACTGCGTCGCGCTGCGCGTCATCGGCCAGGCCCATGGTCTCCAGCACGCCGTTCAGCACCTTGCGGTTGTTGACCCGCACCTGGTAGTCGCCGCGCGGAATGCCGACGACCTCCAGCACGTCCGAGAGCATTGCGCAGATCTCCGCATCCGCGGCGACGGTCGGCGCGCCCACGGTATCGGCATCGCACTGGTAGAACTGGCGGAAGCGGCCCGGACCCGGCTTCTCGTTGCGCCAGACCGGCCCCATCGCGTAGCGGCGGTAGGGGGTCGGCAGGTCGTTGCGGTGCTGGGCATAGACCCGCGCCAGCGGCGCCGTCAGGTCGTAGCGCAGCGCCACCCAGCCGGAATCCTCTTCCTGCCAGGCGAAGACGCCCTCGTTCGGCCGGTCCACATCGGGAAGGAACTTGCCGAGCGCCTCGACCGTCTCGACCGCCGAGCTTTCCAGCGCCTCGAAGCCGTAGAGATGGTAAACCTCGGCAATCTTGTCGAGCATGGCCTTGCGCTCGGCCACGTCCGCACCGAAATAGTCGCGGAATCCCTTGGGGGTCTCGGCCTTCGGCCGGGGAGCTTTCTTTTGCTTGGCAGCCATGACGCACCTCACCCTTGTCTCGCGCGCCGCTCTAGCCCAAGGGGGCGTGAGGGGCAAGGCGCGCCCGGGACACGGAGACAGCTATGACCGATACTCAGGCACTGGAAGAGAAGATCGCCCATCTGGAGCGGATGGTGACGGACCTGTCCGACGAGGTCGCCCGGCGCGGGCTCGAGATCGACCGGCTGTCGCGGCTCGTCGGCATGCTGGCCGAACGCGAGGCCGCCCGAGAGGCGGATGCCTCGGATTCGATCCCGCTGGCGGACCAGCGCCCGCCGCACTGGTAGGCGCCGCTCACGCCCGGCGGATGCGGATATCGATGGCAAAGAGCCGCTCGGGCGCCTCTTCGGCCGCCAGCTTCCGCAGATTGGCGGTGCCGGTCCAGGGATCGCGCAGGGTCAGCACCCCGCGGCGCATCGGCGCGAAGGGCGCGTCCGAGAAGCGCATCTCGGTCAGCACCATGGAATGCCCGGTCACGCCGACGATCAGCGGACGGCGGCGCAGCGTGTCGACCAGCGGCTGGATCGCGCCCGCCGCGCCGCCGCTGCGGCGGATGTCGCCGAGCCGCCGCACCGAGAGCCAGAAGCGCCGCCCGGCATCGTCGGTCCAGTAACCCGCCGCCGCCATGATCGCCCGGGCATCCCCGCCCGTCCCGGCCCGCTCCATCCGGCGGAGCACGGACGCGGCCGAGATCCGGGCCCCGTAGCCCTCCAGCACATAGGCGAGGCAGCCGGCCCAGCAGTCGGCCCGGCTCTCCAGCGCCGCAATCTCGGGCGCGTCGGGGAAGCCCACCGCGCAGCTGACCTCGCCCGCCCGGCCCTGGTAGCAGCCAAGCGCAGCCCCGGCCCGCGCCAGCCCCGGCCCGAACCCTGCCATCACCGCGGCAGCCCCGCTGCGCAGAATGTCACGTCTCTTCATCAGGCCCCTCCCTCCGGAGAAGCCCCCACACAATCCCTGACTAGCATCCGCCGCTTAACCCCCGGTTTGCGCAACCCGGCCCGGGTTGGCGAAATAGGCGCAACTTGAGGGGCTTTCGCGCCAAACCCGCCGCATCCCCGGCCACCGGTCCGGCAGTGCCCCCGGTCACGGCCCTCCGCAGGTACTGGCAGCCAATGACGCGCAGGCGCCGCGGCAAGCTTCCAAGGGCGCATATCGGTCGCGGCGGAACGCGATGCCCTGCCTTGATCTGCAATCCCGTCCGGGAGGGACGCGGGGCAGCGCAGCATGCAGGAGCGGAACAGCCCCACCGCCGCAGGCCGCCACGGGCCAACACGGGCCAACACGGGCCAACACGGGCCAACACGGCGATGTTGGCGATATGACCCGGGTCTGCAACCCGGAGCCCTTCGCACCAACCGCATCTTGCGCGATCGCCGCCTTTCTCTGGCTGAGTTGCCCGACGGTGGAGCTGCCGCGGAGACCCCGTCCCCACTGGGGCCCGCGTCCATGCGGAAGCCCGCACGGCCTCCGCGTCGCCTCCATGCCGGACATCTGGCCGGGCCGCCGGCCTCCCGCACGCCATGGACGAGCACCATCACCGCGCAACGGCCCATCAACGTCCTAGACTTCGGGCGCGGCTGACCCGACACCCGAAGTCCACCGCAGACACCGCCAGACGCATCGCCAGCGCCAGGTCGGCCCCAACGCCCGGATGGACTCGCGCGCCATGCAGTGCTTGCGCGAGAGGATGACCTGAGCGTCTTCGAAGCCGTCTGCGGCCCCTGTCGCAAACCTTGCCGACCGCGACCCGCCCACTGCCCGGAGCAATCCCCGCAGCGCCGGGGAGTCACGCGCATCACCGGCGCGCAGGCCAGGACCGTCCGGGTCGGCACCTGTATCCTGGCCTGGACGCCGCTGCACCTGCGGCTGGCAATCAGAACGCCCGTCGGTCCCGCCCGGCTCCGGAACGCCGATCTTCCGCGCAGCCAAACGCCGTTGGCCGCGATCTCCGCGATGATCGCGGGCCTGCACGCCCTGCGGCGTCAAAGGAACCAGCTCGGCCCGATCCGGCAACCTGGGTGCCGGGTGCCGGGTGCCGGGTGCCGGGTGCCGGGTGCCGGGTGCCGGGTGCCGGGTGCCGGGTGCCGGGTGCCGGGTGCCGGGTGCCGGGAAGAACTGGCCTCGCCGAGGGCGCCTGCCAAGAGGCCGGACATGGAAGCGGCCGGGCCCGCGCGTCGGGATGCGAGGGCGCGCGCCTTCGCCAGCTGGATCGGCCGGCCATCCCGCGCCGCCCCTCCGCGGACACGGGCGCAGCGGGGCCTTCAGCCCTAGCAGCCTCGCACCAGCTCCGCCCTTCGCAGTCCCGGGCCGCGGAAGTTCGGACCGGCCGTGAGAAGAGCCCGAACGTTCGTCTGCCTTTCGCAAAAGGGGGGCGACCAGCTTGGCCACTGCCGCACCGGGCCCAGTCGAAGCCGAGATGGATCGCGCCGGGGCGGCGCTCCAGACCCGCGCGGGTGCCATGTCGGGGCAGGTTCGCTGGTCCCGGCCCCGGGCCTCGACCCGGCCATGGAGCCAGGGCGGGTTGATATTCGTCAGCCGGTCCCCGGTGCCGCTCTTGCAGGCGACCCTTCCGCCAAATCGGAGCTTCGCATCGCGGAGCCGCTGCCGTTCGGCAAACAGGAACCGTTCTCGGCGGGACCGGACTGAACCCGGCATTGCCGAGCCGCGATCCCGTTGCGCGGCAACCGGGCCGCAGGCACGTCCCCCGGCGAATGCCGGGCTCCGGACGAGTGCCGCGAACGAGCAGGTTCGCCCCTGCCACCGACCAGAGACCCGCATGCGCCATGGACGTTCGGAGCGATGGTGCGACATCGCTCATTCGACTTTGACATGGCCGGGCGGACTCGCGTTTCCGCCTGGTCGCGCCGCCGCCGGGGGAACCGGCTGATGCTTTCTCCTTCGGGCGCGGACCAATGGCGCCTTGATGCCTGATCCTCGCAGGCACCGGTGCCGGGACGCGCAGATCGAAGCGAGGATCGAGGGCCCGAGCGCAAAAGGGCCGCAGGGCATTGCGCAGAAGCGCCAGCGCCGCGGCCGCCGCCTCCGGTGCCGCCCGGGCATCCCGATCCGCGCCCGATTGGCCATGACCGCGCCATCGCAGGGGGCTGAAACAGCCCGCTCGGCCAGGGAGGTTGCAGGAAAACCGGGATGGTGGACCTGAAGGCGGATAGACTCGCTCAAATCCGGCGGCAGTCCTGGCCAAATCCGGAACGACCTCCGA
Source organism: Poseidonocella sp. HB161398 (assembly GCF_005870025.1). Lineage (GTDB taxonomy): Bacteria > Pseudomonadota > Alphaproteobacteria > Rhodobacterales > Rhodobacteraceae > Mangrovicoccus. The sequence continues at coordinate 35,785 of NZ_VATA01000020.1, read as the reverse complement.
CACGACAACGCCCTGGAATCTTTTCCGGCACCTTGCTGGATGCCGGGCTTCCGGTTCAGCGCCGCGTTCGGAGCATTCGCAACCGACAGGGGCGCCCCGGAAACGCGCCGGGCCGTGGCACCGCCGGGAAGAACGTCTCCCGCAGGGCATCCGTCAGGCGGTCGCGGAATGGCGGACCGCGACACGCCGGGACCGTGCGGCTAGAGGTCCTCGACCAGCTCGACCCCGGGCAGCGACTTCACCGCGCCCTTGATCTGCGGCGTCACCACGAACTCGCCGAGCTCCACCACGCCGTCGCCCTGGTAGCCCTCGCGGTTCATCCGCAGCAGGAGCTGCACCGGCGCGCGGCGCTGGCGGCGGGCCTCTTCGGTGGCGCGGCGCAGCAGGTCGGCGATGGTCATGGCCGGTCCGCCCGGATCGGCCTCGGCATCGAGATAGACGCGCATGCCCACCGGCCCGGCCTGGGCGGCAACGTCGTCGACCGGCGTCACCGAACGGCAGAGCAGCTTCAGCTGGTCCGACTCGCTCTCCGCCTCGACGGTCAGCACCACGTTCTGCCCCGGTTCCAGCAGGTCGCGGCTCTGCTCCAGCGTGTCGGAGAAGACCGTCACCTCGTAGAGACCCGTCGGGTCGGAGAGCTGGACGAAGGCGAAGCGGTTGCCACGGCTCGATTTCCGTTCCTGCCGCGCCGAGACCGCGCCCGCCAGCTTGGCGATGGCCTTGCCGTCGCGGCGGGCAAGCTGGGCGACCTCGGCCAGGGTCTGCACCTTCTGGCGGCGCAGCGGCGCCATGTAGTCGTCGAGCGGATGACCCGAAAGGTAGAAGCCGATCGCCTTGTGCTCCTCGCCCAGCCGCTCGGTCGGCAGCCAGTCGGAGACGTCGCGCAGCCGCGGCTCGGGCAGATCCTCGCCGGCCTCGCCGAAGAGCGAGACCTGGGCGGAGGCGCGCTGCTCGTGGATGGCGGCGGAATAGGCGACGAGCTGGTCGAGCGCGGCGAAGACGCGGTGGCGGTTGCGGTCGAGCTGGTCGAAGGCGCCGGCCCGGGCGAGCATCTCCAGCGGGCGCTTGCCGATCTGCTTCATATCCACCCGGCGGGCGAAGTCGAAGAGCGTGGCAAAGGGTTTCCCCGTCCCGCCCCGGGCTTGACCCGGGGCCTCCTGGCTGTCGGGGAGGTCCCGGGTCAAGCCCGGGACGCCGCGGGCTTCGGTGATCAGCCGCATCGCCTCGAGACCCACGTTCTTCAGCGCGCCGAGTCCGTAGATGATCTTTCCGTCCTTCACAGTGAAGGTCTCGGCCGAGCGGTTGACGCAGGGCGGCACGATCTCGATCTCCAGCCGCCGCCGCGCCTCCTCGGCATAGGTCGAGAGCTTGTCGGTCAGGTGGATATCGCAGTTCATGACGCCGGCCATGAACTCGACCGGGTGGTTCGCCTTCAACCAGGCCGTCTGGTAGGAGACAACCGCATAGGCGGCGGCGTGGGACTTGTTGAAGCCGTAATTGGCGAATTTCTCCAGAAGGTCGAAGACCTCGGTGGCCTTGCGCTTGTCGACGCCGTTCTTCGCCGCGCCCGACTCGAATTTCGGCCGCTCGGCATCCATCGCCTCCTTGATCTTCTTGCCCATGGCGCGGCGCAGAAGGTCGGCGCCGCCCAGGGAATAGCCCGCCATCTCCTGGGCGATCTGCATCACCTGCTCCTGGTAGACGATGATGCCCTGGGTCTCGGCCAGGATATGGTCGATCAGCGGGTGGATCGAGGTGATCTCGCGCAGCCCGTTCTTGACCTCGCAATAGACCGGGATGTTCTCCATCGGGCCGGGGCGGTAGAGCGCCACGAGCGCGACGATGTCCTCGATGCAGGTGGGCTTCATGCGCCGGAGCGCATCCATCATGCCCGAGCTTTCCACCTGGAACACCGCCACCGTCTTGGCATCGGCATAAAGACGGTAGGTCTTCGCGTCGTCGAGCGGGATGGCGTTGATCTGCCCCTCGGTCCCGGGCTCGGGCACGTAGAGCGGACTGCCGTCGGCGGCGACATGCAGCACCCTCCCCTGCCCCTCGATCAGGTCGATGGCGTTCTGGATCACCGTCAGCGTCTTGAGCCCGAGGAAGTCGAACTTCACCAGGCCCGCCTGCTCCACCCATTTCATGTTGAACTGGGTCGCGGGCATGTCCGAGCGCGGATCCTGGTAGAGCGGCACCAGCGCATCCAGCGGCCGGTCGCCGATCACCACGCCCGCCGCGTGGGTCGAGGCGTTGCGCAGGAGCCCCTCGACCTGCTGGCCGTAGGTCAGCAGCCGGTCGACCACCTCCTCGGATTTCGCCGCCTCGGCGAGCCGCGGCTCGTCCTTCAGCGCCTGCTCGATCGAGACCGGCTTCACCCCCTCGACCGGGATCATCTTCGACAGCCGGTCGACCTGGCCGAAGGGCATCTGCAGCACCCGGCCGACATCGCGCACCGCCGCCTTCGACAGGAGCGCGCCGAAGGTGATGATCTGGCCGACCTTGTCGCGGCCGTACTTCTCCTGCACGTAGCGGATCACCTCCTCGCGGCGGTCCATGCAGAAGTCGATGTCGAAGTCGGGCATCGAGACCCGTTCGGGGTTGAGGAACCGCTCGAAGAGCAGGCTGTAGCGCAGCGGATCGAGGTCGGTGATGGTCAGCGCATAGGCCACGAGGCTGCCCGCGCCCGAGCCCCGGCCCGGCCCGACCGGGATGTCGTGGTCCTTGGCCCATTTGATGAAGTCGGCCACGATCAGGAAGTAGCCGGGGAAGCCCATCCCCTCGATGATGCCCAGCTCGAATTCCAGCCGCTTCTCGTACTCCTCGACGCTGACCGCGTGGGGAATGACGGCAAGGCGGGCTTCCAGCCCGGCCTTGGCCTGGCGGCGCAGTTCCTCGACCTCGTCATCGGCGAATTTCGGCAGGATCGGCGCGCGGGTCGAGGCGGCGAAGGCGCAGCGGCGGGCGATCTCGACGGTATTCTCGATCGCCTCGGGCAGGTCGGCAAAAAGCGCGGCCATCTCGGCCGGCGATTTCAGGTAGTGCTGCGGCGTCAGCCGGCGGCGCGGCTGCGACTGGTCGACATAGGCGCCCTCGGCGATGCAGATCAGCGCGTCATGCGCCTCGTACATCGCCGGTTTCGGGAAATAGACGTCATTGGTCGCGACCAGCGGCAGGTTCATCGCATAGGCCAGCTCGACATGGCCGCGCTCGGTCAGCCGCTCCGCCTCGGGCTGGCCGTCCTCGCCGGGATGGCGCTGCAGCTCGACATAGAGCCGGTCGGGATAGGTCCGCGCCAGGACGCCGAGGAAGGCCTCGGCCTTCGGGCGGTGCCCGGCCTGCAGGAGCCGCCCCACCGGCCCGTCCGGTCCGCCGGAGAGGCAGATCAGTCCCTCGGCATGCGCGGCGAGCTCCGCGGGGGTGACGTGCGGCTCCTCGCCCGGGCGCGCGAGGTAGAGCGCCGAGTTCAGCTTCATCAGGTTTTCGTAGCCGGTCTCGTTCTGCGCCAGGAGCACGACCGGCGCGGGCGGCAGCACCCTCTCGCCGGGCACTTTCGGCGCGTATTCGACGGAGACCTGGCAGCCGATGATCGGCTGCACCCCGGATTTCGCCGCCCCGATCGAGAATTCCAGCGCGGCGAACATGTTGTTCGTGTCGGTCACCGCGACGGCGGGCATGTCCATCGCGGCGATCTGGTCCGGCAGCTTCTTGGTGCGCATCGCGCCTTCGAGAAGCGAGTATTCGGTATGGAGGCGGAGATGGATGAATCGGGGGGCACTGCTCATGCCGCGAAGCTACGCCCTGCGCGGTCCGGGGAAAAGGCCCAAGGCCCGACGCGGGGCCGCAGGCGGGGGCGCCGCCGCCATCCGCCTCTGCCGCAGCGGAAACCGTGCCGCGGCCCGCCCTGCGGCACGGGCGGCAGCCTGCCGCCCGGCGCGGGGCGCTCCTTTTACCGCTTCCCTTCCGGCAGCGCCCGCGGATATACAGCCTGCGATGTGCAGATGCCGGGCCCGCGCCCGTCCATGCGAGCGAGGTCCGCGTGTCCAGTAACAGCTTCCCGCCGGGTGTTCCGGCGGATCACGAAGATCGGCTCAAGGATCCCGACCGCCTGACCGCGCTGGAACGCAGCGCGCTTCTCGACACCCTTCCCGAGGAGGCCTTCGACCGTGCCGTGCGGCTCGCCACCAGCGTGATCGGCGCGCCGGTCGGACTGCTGTCGCTGGTCGACAGCGAGCGGCAGTTCTTCAAGGCGCAGACCGGCCTGCCCGAGGCGGTGGCCTGCAACCGCGGCACGCCGCTGTCGCAGAGCTTCTGCCAGTATGTCGTCACCTCCGGCCGGCCGCTTTCCGTCTCCGATGCGCGCATCCATCCGCTGCTGTCGAAGAACGGCGCGGTCTCCGGGCTGGGCGTGGTCGCCTATATGGGCGTGCCGATCCGCGGGCCGGACGGCCAGGTGCTGGGCTCGTTCTGCGGCATCGACAGCCAGCCCCGCCAATGGGGCGCGCGCGAACTGGCCGTGCTCGAGGATCTGGGCGCCATCATCGAGAGCGAGATCCGCCTGCGCCAGGAGATCTCCACCCGCCAGCTGCTGGTCGGCGAGCTGAACCACCGGGTGAAGAACCTGTTCTCGGTCGTCTCCGGCATGATCGGCATGACCGCGCGCGGCGCCGAGAGCCCCGCCGAGATGTCCGAGGCGCTGCGCGGGCGGATCAACGCCCTGGCGCGCGCCCATGACCTGATCCGCCCGGTGGTCACGCAGCAATCCGAAGGCCGCGCCGATGTCTCGCTGCAGGCGCTGGTGGTGACGCTGCTGGAACCGCACCTGATGCGCCAGGACGACCATGTCACCGTCACCGGCCCGACCCTGTCGCTGGGCGCGGGCGGGGCGACGAACCTGGCGCTGGTGCTGCACGAATTCGCCACCAATGCCGCGAAATACGGCGCGCTCTCGGTCCCCGAGGGCCATCTGGCAGTGACCTGGACGACCGAGGGCGGGCGGCTGCTGCTCGACTGGACCGAGACCGGCGGCCCGGCGGTCGAAGTGCCGGCCGCGGCGGGCTTCGGCTCGCGGCTGGTCGACATGACCGTGCGCGGCCATTTCCGCGGCTCGATGGAGACCGACTGGCGCCCCGACGGGCTGCACCGCCAGCTGGTCCTGCCGCTGGGCCGCGTCGAGATCTGAGCCCCGCCCGCGGGCGCCCAAATCGCAGGCATCCGCCCGGAAAAAAGCCGCTCCGCGGCGCCGGGCGCTTGCATTGAGCGGCAATTCCGACAAGCTGGGACACGGAGATTTCAACGCCGCCCGGGCTTTCCGCCGCATCGGGCCCGGACGGCGCGGGCCCTGCCCTCTTGCAGAGAAAGCGGCGACAGGACGACCATGGCCGACATCTCGTTTCTCCTCAACGGAGAGATCGTGCGCCTCGAGACCACCGACCCTACCGTGACATTGCTGGACTGGCTGCGCGAGACCCGCGGACTGACAGGCACCAAGGAAGGCTGCAACGAGGGCGATTGCGGCGCCTGCACCGTGATGGTGACCGATGGCGACGGACCCAGGGCGCTCAATGCCTGCATCCTCTTCCTGCCGCAGCTCCATGGCAAGGCGGTGCGCACGGTCGAGGGCATCGCCGGTCCGGATGGCAGCCTGCATCCGGTGCAGCAGGCGATGGTCGATCTGCACGGCTCGCAATGCGGCTTCTGCACGCCGGGCTTCGTCGCCTCGATGGCGGTCGCCCATACCGCCGGGGCCACCGACTACAATGACCGGCTGGCGGGCAATCTGTGCCGATGCACCGGCTATGCGCCGATCATCCGCGCCGCCGAAGCCGCGGCGGAGGCACCGGTGCCCGGCTGGATGGCGGAGGACCTGTCGGCGCTCGGCCCGCTCGCCTCGGACATGCCCGCGACCGCCGACGCGCTGGCCGAATGGTATCTCGCCCATCCCGAGGGCACGCTGATCGCCGGGGCGACCGATGTCGGGCTCTGGGTGACGAAGCAGTTCCGTTCCCTCGGCCCCGTCGCCTTCCTCAACCGCATCCCCGAGTTGTCCGGCATCTCCATGACCGGAGAGGCGATCCGCATCGGCGCCATGACCACCGTGACCGAGTTCGGCGCCTTCATCGCCGGTCATCATCCCGGGCTGGCGGCGATGATCCGCCGCTACGGCTCGGTGCAGGTGCGCAATGCCGCCACGATCGGCGGCAATATCGCCAATGGCTCGCCGATCGGCGACAGCCCGCCCGCGCTGATCGCGCTCGGGGCGCGGCTGCATCTGCGCCGCGGCGAGGCGCGGCGGGAGATCGCGCTGGAGGACTTCTTTCTCGATTACGGCAAGCAGGACCGGCAGCCCGGCGAATTCGTCGAGGCGGTCAGCATTCCGCGCCAGCCCGACCGGCTGCGCTGCTACAAGCTGTCGAAGCGCTTCGACCAGGACATTTCCGCGGTGATGGGCGGGCTGTCGGTCACCGTCGAGGACGGCACCGTCACCGCCGCCCGCATCGCCTTCGGCGGCATGGCGGGCATCCCGAAGCGCGCCGCAGCGGTCGAGGCCGCGCTGGCGGGCCGGCCCTGGACGCTGGAGACGGCCACCGCGGCCGCCGCCCAGATGGGCAGGGATTTCGAGCCGCTCACCGATATGCGCGCCTCCTCGGCCTACCGGCTGAAGGCGGCCGAGAACATGGTGATCCGCTATTTCCACGAGGACCAGGGCGTCGCCGCCAATGTGCTGGAGGTCTCGGCATGAGCGTGCAGAAACCCCTGCCCCACGATGCCGCCGCGCTCCATGTCACCGGCCGCGCGCGCTATGTCGACGACATCCCTGTCCCGGCGAACTGCCTGCACCTGGCCTTCGGCCTGTCGAAGATCGCAAAGGGGCGGCTCCTGTCGCTCGACCTGGAGGCGGTGCGCGCCGCGCCGGGCGTGGTGATGGTGCTGACGGCGGCGGATTTCGACCATGTCCCCGACTGCTCGCCCTCGGCCCATGACGAGCCGCTGCTCTGTACCGGCGACATCCATTTCGCCGGCCAGCCGCTCTTCCTCGTCGCCGCGACCAGCCATGGCGCGGCGCGGCGCGCGGCAGCGCTGGGACAGGCGGAGGTGGCCGAGGAGCCCGCGATCCTGAGCATCGACGAGGCGCTGGCCGCCGACAGCCGCTTCGAGGACGGGCCGCTGGTCTGGGGCCAGGGCGATCCCGACGCCGCCATGGCAAGCGCGGCGATGACCGCGACGGGCTCAATGGAGATCGGCGGGCAGGAGCATTTCTACCTCGAGGGCCAGGCCGCGCTGTCGGTGCCGCAGGAGGGCGGCGACATGCTGGTGCATTCCTCGACCCAGCATCCCAGCGAGATCCAGCACAAGGTCGCCGACGCGCTGGGAACCGGCATGCATGCCGTCCGGGTGGAGACCCGGCGGATGGGCGGCGGCTTCGGCGGCAAGGAGAGCCAGGGCAACTGGCTGGCCATTGCCACCGCCATCGTGGCGGCGCGGACCGGACGGCCCGCGAAGATGCGCTATGACCGCGACGACGACATGGTCATCACCGGCAAGCGCCATGACTTCCGCATCGACTACCAGGTCGGCTTCAGCCCCGAGGGACGGATCGAGGCGCTGGAATTCTGGCAGTACTGCCGCTGCGGCTGGGCGCTGGATCTGAGCCTCGCCATCGCCGACCGGGCGATGCTGCATGCCGACAATGCCTATCACCTGCCGGACGTCCGGATCACCTCGCACCGGCTGAAGACCAACACGGTCAGCGCCACCGCCTTCCGCGGCTTCGGCGGGCCGCAGGGCATGGTGGCGGTCGAGCGGGTCATCGACCATGTCGCCCATGCCACCGGGCGCGATCCGCTGGAGGTGCGGCGGGCGAACTACTACGCCGCCGCCCCGGCCGTGGCGCAGACCACGCCCTATGGCATGGCGATCGAGGATTTCGAGCTGCACGGCATGACCGACGCGCTGGCGGAAAGCTGCGGCTATGCCGCGCGCCGCGCCGCGATCCGCGACTGGAACGCCGGCAGCCCGGTGCTGAAGCGCGGCATCGCGCTGACCCCGGTCAAGTTCGGCATCAGCTTCACCCTCACCCATCTCAACCAGGCCGGCGCGCTGGTGCATCTCTACCAAGACGGCACGATCGCGATGAACCATGGCGGCACCGAGATGGGACAGGGGCTGTTCCAGAAGGTCGCGCAGGTCGCGGCCAGCCGCTTCGGCGTCGGCATGGGCCGGGTGAAGATCACCGCGACGGACACCGCCAAGGTCCCCAACACCTCGGCCACCGCCGCCTCCTCGGGCTCGGACCTGAACGGCATGGCGGTCAGGGCGGCCTGCGACACGATCGTCGCCCGGCTGGCCGAGTTCCTGGCCGAGCGCCACCAGGCCAGCCCGCGCGACGTGGTCTTCGCGGAGGACCGCGTGACCGTGGGCGGCGAAAGCTACGCCTTCGAGGAGGTCGCCAAGGCCGCCTACGAGGCGCGGATCAGCCTCTCGGCCACCGGCTTCTACAAGACCCCGAAGATCGAGTGGGACCGGATCGCGGGCAAGGGCCGGCCCTTCTACTACTTCGCCTATGGCGCGGCCTGCACCGAGGTGGTGCTTGACACGCTGACCGGCGAGAACCGCATCCTGCGGACCGACATCCTGCATGACTGCGGCCATTCGCTGAACCCGGCGCTCGATACCGGCCAGATCGAGGGCGCCTTCGTGCAGGGTGCGGGCTGGCTGACGATGGAGGAGCTGGTCTGGGACGCCAAGGGGCGGCTCAGGACGCATGCGCCCTCGACCTACAAGATCCCGGCCTGCTCGGACCGGCCGCCGGTCTTCAACGTGGCGCTCTGGGACCAGCCGAACCGCGAGGAGACGATCTACCGCTCGAAGGCGGTGGGCGAGCCGCCCTTCATGCTGGGCATCTCGAATTTCCTGGCGCTGTCGGACGCGGTGGCGGCCTGCGGCGGGGCCTATCCGGCGCTCGACGCCCCGGCCACGCCCGAACGGCTGCTCTGGGCGGTGGAGCGCGTCCGGTCATGAGCTTCGATCTGGAGGAACTGGCCCGCGCCGTGGACCGCCACGGCCGCGTGGCCCGCATCGTCGTGGCCGAGGCCCGGGGCTCGGCCCCGCGCGAGGCGGGGACCGCGATGCTGGTCTGGCAGGACGGCCAGTCCGGCACGATCGGCGGCGGCGCGCTGGAATACCGTGCGGCCGAAGCCGCGCGCGGGATGCTGGCGGCCGGCGGCACGCGGGTCACCCGCCAGGCGCTGGGACCGGCGCTGAACCAGTGCTGCGGCGGCGCCGTGACGCTGGTCACCGAGGTCTATGACGCGGCTGCTCTGCCCGCCGAAGGGCCGGTGCTGCGCCGGGTCGAGGGCCGCGCCGAGCTGCCCTTGGCGCTGCGGCACGACATGAAGGCGGCGCGCGGCCAGGGGCTGGCGCCGCGGCTGCGCCTGCTCGAGGGCTGGCTGATCGAGCCGGGCACGGCGCCGCGTCATCCGCTGTGGATCTTCGGCGCGGGCCATGTCGGCCGCGCGCTGGCCGAGGTGCTGGCGCCGCTGCCGGATTTCGCCCTGACCTGGGTCGATACCGGGCCCGGGCGCTTTCCCGACGCGATCCCCGCGGGCGTCACCGCCCTGCCCGCCCCCGACCCGGTCCGCGCCCTGGCGCTGGCCCCCGCAGAGGCGCAGATCCTGATCCTGACCTATTCGCACGAGCTCGACCTGGCGCTCTGCCATGCCGCGCTTTCCCGCGGGATGGGGCGGATCGGGCTGATCGGATCGGCGACGAAATGGGCACGTTTCCGCACAAGGCTTGGGCAGCTGGGCCATTCGCAGGCAGAAATCGCGAAAATTGCCTGCCCGATCGGCACGCCTGCCGCAGGGAAGCATCCGCAGGCGATTGCCGTCAGCACCGCTGCCGCGCTACTCCAGTCGCGGGTTCGTGAAGACACAGCAAGACAGGACCGCACGGGGTGAATTCGACAGACGACCTTCTGGTCATCGACGGGGTGACCAAGGCCTATCCCGGCGTGGTGGCCAATTCCGACGTGTCCTTCCGCATCAGGAAGGGCGAGGTGCATGCGCTTCTCGGCGAGAACGGCGCCGGGAAATCGACGCTGGTCAAGACGATCTACGGGCTGGTGACGCCCGATGCCGGGACCATGACGCTCGACGGACAGGCCTATGCGCCCGCCGAGCCCTCGGCCGCGCGCCAGGCCGGCGTGGCGATGGTGTTCCAGCATTTCTCGCTCTTCGACGCGCTCAGCGTGGCCGAGAACATCGCGCTCGGCATGGAGACCCCGCCGAAGCGCCGCGTGCTGGCCCGCCAGATCCGCGAGGTCTCCGAGGCCTACGGGTTGCCGCTCTCGCCGAACCGGCGGGTGGGCGACCTGTCCGCGGGCGAGCGCCAGCGGGTGGAGATCGTCCGCTGCCTGCTGCAGAACCCGCGGCTTCTCATCATGGACGAGCCGACCTCGGTGCTGACGCCTCAGGAGGTCGAGATCCTCTTCCGCACCTTGCGCCAGCTCTCCGCCGAGGGGACGGCGATCCTCTACATCTCGCACAAGCTCGACGAGATCCGCGCGCTCTGCGACACCGCGACGATCCTGCGCCACGGCAAGGTGGTCGGCGATTGCGTGCCGCGCGACACCTCGGCGCGGGACATGGCCGAGATGATGGTCGCCGCCAAGCTCGACACGCCGGTCAAGCATCCCGGCACCCGCGGCGAGGAGGTCTTCGCCGTCGACGGGCTGTCCCTGCCCGCCGCCAGCCAGTTCGGCACCGCGCTGAAGGACATCGCGTTCTCCGTCAGGAAGGGCGAGATCCTCGGCATCGGCGGCGTCGCGGGCAACGGCCAGGACGAGCTGTTCGCCGTGCTCTCGGGCGAGACCCGCACCGCGCCCGGCAGCGTCGCCTTCCAGGGCGCCCCGGTCGGCCGACTCGGCCCGCATGAACGGCGCGCCATCGGCATCCTCTCCGCCCCCGAAGAGCGGCTCGGCCATGCCGCCGCCCCGGACATGAGCCTGGCCGACAACGCGCTGATGACCGCCGCACTCCGGATGAAGCTGGCGCCGGGCGGCTGGATCGACTGGAAGGGCGTCCGCGCCTATGCCGAGAAAGTCATCAAGGGCTTCGACGTGCGCACGCCGGGCGCCCATACCGCCGCGGGCGCGCTTTCGGGCGGCAATCTGCAGAAATTCGTCGTCGGCCGCGAGGTGATGCAGGATCCTGCGCTGCTGATCGTCAACCAGCCGACCTGGGGCGTGGACGCCGCCGCCGCCGCCCATATCCGCAAGGCGCTGATCAAGCTCGCCGAAGAGGGCGCTGCGCTGATCGTCATCAGCCAGGATCTGGACGAGCTGATGGAGATCTCGGACCGGATCACCGCGATCTGCGACGGGCGCATGGTCCGCCCCCGCCCCGCGCAGGGGCTGACGATGAACGACCTCGGGCTCATGCTGGGCGGCCGGGACCCCGAAGAGGAGGCCGTGGCATGATCCGGCTGGAACGGCGCCCGGCGCCCTCGAAGAACTGGACCTACCTCGCCCCGCTGCTGGCCGTGGCCACGACGATGGCCGTCGGCGCGATCATGTTCGCGCTGCTCGGCAAGGATCCGTTCCTGGCGATCAAGACGATCTTCTGGGATCCCATCTTCTCGCCGCAATTCGGCAGCTATTCGCGGCCGCAGCTGCTGGTGAAGGCCGGACCGCTGATCCTGATCGCCATCGGGCTTTCCCTGGGCTTCCGCGCGGGCATCTGGAATATCGGCGCCGAGGGGCAGTACATCATGGGGGCGCTCGCGGGCGCCGCGGTGGCGCTGGCCGTCTATCCGATGGAGCTGCCGGTGCTGCTGCCCCTGATGGTGATCGCCGGCGCGCTCGGCGGCTGGGCCTGGGCGATGATCCCCGGGTTCTTGCGGACGATGTTCAACACCAACGAGATCCTCGTCTCGCTGCTGCTTGTCTATGTCGCCGAGCAGATCCTCGCCGCGGCCTCGGTCGGCTTCCTGCGGAACCCCGAGGGCGGCGGCTTTCCCGGCTCGCGCAACCTGCAGTCTTATCCGTCGGCGCACAACGCCGAGATCATCGCCAATTCCGGCATCCACTGGGGCGTGGTCGCCGCGCTGATCTCGGTGATCGCGGCCTATGTGCTGCTGCAGCGGCACATCCTCGGCTTCCACATCAAGCTGGCGGGCGAGGCGCCGCGGGCGGCGAAGCTCGCTGGCGTGAACCCGGCGCGGCTGATCCTCTTCTGCATGGGGGTCTCGGGCGCGCTGGCGGGGATGGCCGGGCTCTTCGAGGTCGCCGGTCCCGCGGGCAAGGTCTCGATCGATTTCGGCGCGGGCTACGGCTTTACCGCGATCATCGTCGCCTTCCTCGGACGGCTGCATCCGGTCGGCATCCTGCTGGCCGGGCTGCTGATGGCGCTGACCTATATCGGCGGCGAGCTGGCGCAGCTGATGCTGAGCCTGCCGGCCGCCGCGATCCAGGCCTTCCAGGGGATGCTGCTGTTCTTCCTGCTGGCCTTCGACGTCTTCAGCCACTACCGGCTGCGCCTCGCCCCGGGGAGGGCCGCGTGATGGATATTTCGCTGATCAACCTCGTGCCGCTCCTGATGGCGGCCTCGACCCCGATCCTGCTGGCCGGGCTCGGCGAGCTCGTCGTCGAGAAATCCGGCGTGCTGAACCTGGGCGTCGAGGGGATGATGATCGTCGGCGCGATCACCGGCTTCATGGCGGCGGTGGCGACAGGCTCGCCAACGCTGGGCTTTCTCGGCGGCGCCCTCGGTGGCGCGGCGATGGCGCTGATCTTCGGGCTGCTGACCCAGGGGCTGATGTCGAACCAGGTGGCGACCGGCCTGGCGCTGACGCTTTTCGGGCTGGGGCTCTCGGCGCTGCTCGGCCAGGGCTTCGTCGGGCTGAAGCCGCCCGCCACGCCGAAGCTGCCCGTCCCCGGGCTGTCCGAGCTGCCGGTGATCGGCCCGATGCTCTTCCGCCATGACCTGATGGTCTATCTCAGCCTCGCCGCGGTGGCCGCGGTCTGGGCCTTCCTGCGCTATTCGCGGCCCGGGCTGATCCTGCGCGCGGTCGGCGAGAACCACGCCGCCGCCCATGCGCTCGGCTACAAGGTCACGCGGATCCGCATCTACGCCATCCTCTTCGGCGGCGCGATGGCGGGGCTGGGCGGCGCCTATCTGAGCCTCGTGCGCGTGCCGCAATGGACCGAGGGCATGACCGCGGGCGCGGGCTGGATCGCGCTGGCACTGGTGGTCTTCGCCGCCTGGCGGCCGGTGCCGCTGCTGGTCGGGGCCTATCTTTTCGGCGGCATCACGGTTCTGCAGTTGAACATGCAGGCCGCAGGCGTCAACGTGCCGGTAGAGCTCCTGTCGATGTCGCCCTATGTCGTCACGATCCTCGTTCTGGTCGCCATGTCCGCCGCGGGCGCGGCCGCGGGCGCGCCGGGATCGCTGGGCCGGGCCTTCCATGCATCGCGCTGAGGCCGCTACGGGACGGACGGATGAGACGAGACGAGATCCTGGACGTGCTGGAAGGCACCCATCCCCGGCTTGGACGGTTCGTGGCCTTCGCGCTGAACGGCGCGATCCTGTTCTCGGCCGTGGCGATCACGCTGGAAACCATCGACACGCTGCCGCCGCTCCTGCGCGAGACGATGCGCGTCTTCGAATGGGTGGTGCTGGCGATCTTCACCGCGGAATACGTCACCCGGCTGGTCTGCGCGCCGCATCCGCTGCGCTACGCGCTGAGCTTCTGGGGGATCGTCGACCTGATGTCCTGCCTGCCGGCTCTGGCGGTGCTGCATCCGCAATGGGCCGCCTTGCGCTCGCTGCGCATCGTCCGGCTGTTCCGGCTGCTGAAGCTGCTGCGCGCCGCCCATGCGCTCGACCGGCTCTCCGGCGCGCTCGGCTCGGTCAAGGGCGACCTCGCGGTCTTCGCGCTGATCGCGGGCATCGTGCTCTATATCGCGGCGGTCGGCATCTACATCTTCGAGCACGAGGCCCAGCCCGAGGCCTTCGGCTCGATCCCGGAGAGCTTCTGGTGGGCCATCGTCAGCTTCACCACTGTCGGCTACGGCGACAGCTATCCCATCACGGTCGGGGGACGGATCTTCACCTCGGCCATCCTATTCGTCGGGCTGGGGGTGATTGCCGTCCCCGCCGCCGTCATTACATCGGCGCTCATCGAGCAGTCCCGGCAAGATCGCAGCAGGAAGGAACGACATGAGATTTCCCAGCATTCCCGGCATACTCGCCAGCCTCGCCCTCGCCATGGGCGCAGCGACCGCAGCCCTCGCGGCTGATCCGGTCAAGGTCGGCTTCGTCTATGTCGGCCCGGTGAATGACGGCGGCTGGTCGCAGCACCACCACGAGGCCGCCATGAAGCTGAAAGAGCATTTCGGCGACGCCATCGAGCTGGTCGAGCAGGAAAGCGTGCCCGAGGGCCCGGATGCCGAGCGGGTGATGACGCAGATGGCGCTGACCGGCGCGGATATCATCTTCGCCACCTCCTTCGGCTACATGGACCAGGTCGAGGCCGTCGCCGGCAAGTTCCCGAACGTGAAGTTCGAGCACGCGACCGGCTACAAGTCCGGCCCGAACTTCGCCAACTACTCGGCCCGCTTCTACGAGGGCCGCGCGGTGATGGGCACGATCGCCGGCATGATGACGGAGTCGAACAAGATCGGCTATCTCGCCTCCTTCCCGATCCCGGAAGTCATCCGCGGCATCAACAGCTCCTACATCCACGCCAAGAAGGTGAACCCGGATGTCGAGATCCGCGTCGTCTGGCTGAACACCTGGTACGACCCGGCGAAGGAAGCCGACGCGACCCAGGCGCTGGTCGAACAGGGCGTCGATGTCGTGCTGGCCCATACCGACTCCACCGCGCCGCTGGCGACGCTGGAGAAATCCGGCGGCTACGGCTTCGGCCAGGCGGCGGACATGGCGCAATACGCGCCGAAGCCGCGGCTGAGCTCGATCATCGACGAATGGGCGCCCTATTACGAAGAGCGCGTCCAGGCAGTGATGGACGGCACCTGGGAGACCGCGGCCACCTGGTCGGGCATCAAGGACGGCATGGTCGGCATCGGCGAGTTCTCCGACGCCATGCCCGAAGAGGTGAAGGCCAAGGCAACCGAGGTCATGAACGCGATCGTCGACGGCAGCTACCACCCGTTCACCGGCCCGCTGAACAAGCAGGACGGCACGCCGTGGCTGGCCGAGGGCGAGGTTGCCGATGACGGCGCGCTGGCGGGCATGAGCTTCTATGTCGAGGGCGTGACCGGCGAGATCCCGAACTGATCCGCAAGGGCAGTTGCCGGACAGGACGAAGCGCGCGGGACCTCCCGCGCGCTTTCGCGTTTCACGAGACGCGGATGCCGCGCTCGGCCAGCGGGCGGGGCCCGGCCTGGGCCTCGGCGAAGCGGTCGGCCATCATCCGGTAGTCGGTGGGGATGTCGCGCATCGACAGGATGCCGATCACGCTGCGGCCGGTCGCGCCGGGGCCAAGCACCGGCAGATGGCGCACCCCGCTCTCGCGCATCATCGCCAGCGCCGCGGCGATGCTCTGCCCGCTGCCGATGGCGCAGGGATCGGGGCTCATGATCTCGGCGACCGTGGTGCCGTCCATCCCCCGCCCCTCGCAGACCGCGCGGCGGATCACGTCGGTCTCGCACAGGATGCCGCGCAGCCTGTCCCCCTCGGTCACGGCCAGCGCATCGGCATCGGCGTCCCGCATGGCGCGGCAGGCCTCGCGCAGGCTCCGCTCCGGCCCGATCCGGCAGAGCGGCCGCCCGGCCACCGCCTCCCCAACGGTTCTGATCGTCATCCTCTCCTCCTCCGGGTGATGATAGCACGACTCCGGTTTGTCATGAATTCGTTACAAAACCGCAGCTTTCCCCCGCCCGGCCCCCTCCGCCGGAAAACCTTCCGCCAAGTCCCTCCGGCGCAGGCGGAAATTCCGGCTTTTTCCTGACTCGGGGATGCGGAATTTGCCATGGATCAAGTTTCCCGCATGCGTCCGGAGCTAGAGCGGTGCCGTCAGTCACCATTCCCGGAAAGGGGCCGATCATGACCTGGGCCGACAAGCTCGACGAGATGAGAACCAGCCTGCGCAGCCTGAACCAGGCGGCGCCGGAGATGAGCAAGGGCTTCGGCGCGCTCTCGAAAGCCGCCAAGACCGGCGAGGCGCTGGATAAGAAGACGCTGGAGCTGATCGCCCTGGCCATTGCGGTCGCCGATCGCTGCGAACCCTGCATCGCCTTCCATACCGAGGCGCTGGTGAAATGCGGCGCGACCCGGGCCGAGATCTCGGACATGCTGCAGATGTGCGTGCAGATGGGCGGCGGCCCCTCGCTGATGTACGCGGCCAAGACGCTGGCCTGCTATGACGAGCTTGCCGCCGCCTGAGCGCCGGGCTGCTAGACCAGCAGCGTGACGCGGTCCCCGGCCTCCTGCGCGGCGTCGCGGAATTCCGAGAAGCGCTCTACCAGCAGCCGGTACTGGGTCGGGATGTCCCGCATCGACAGGATCCCGACCAGCTCGCGGCCCAGCATGACCGGCAGGTGGCGGAAATCGCCGTCGGTCATGATCCGCATCGCCTCTGCCAGGCTGGCCGAGACCTCCACGCTCCGCGGCTCGGCGGTCATGATGGCGCTGACCGGGGTTTCCGTGGTCGGGCGCTCGGCGCAGATCGCGCGGGCGATCACGTCATGTTCGGAGAGGATGCCGACCAGCCGCCCCTCGTCGAGGACCGCGACCGCGCCCTCGGGCGAGGCGACCAGCAGATGGCAGGCCTCGCGTACGGTGGCCTGCGGGGATACGGTGCGGACCTTGCGGGATGTCACGATCGTGGCGATGGACTGATGAATCATGTTGTCCTCCCTGTTTGTCCAGAACCATGGCCTTCATTGTAGGCGAATGCGGGACAGTTGCGGCATGGAACCTGCCCGCGCGGTTAAAGAATCCTAACCGCTGGCGCCGCGCTGGACAGGCGGCCCGGCCCGGTGGTTAAGTCTGCGGGCAGCCTGCCGCTAGGGCAGGCGACAGGCAGGGAGGGGCCGGCCATGGCGGTCATGGCGCGCGACTATGTCGAGGTCGCCGGAGAGCTCGACGGGTTCCGCAAGGCGATGCTCGCGAACCGCCGGGTCGCGGGGCTGGCCGATGTCTCGCCCGACCACCAGGCGCAGGCGGCGCTGACCACCGGCGGCACGCTCCTGATCACCGGATCGGACAGCATCGGCGACTATGCCAATTTCAATCTCCGCCCCGGGCGTCGGCTGGCCGAGACCGGCCGGATCTCGCTGCTGACCGGCGCGCTGCCGGTGACGCAGTTCCATGGCGGCTTCCTGCTGCATGCGCTGAAGGTGATGGCCTTCCTCGGGAACCGCCGCCCGAAATTCGTCGCCGGCCATTCGCTGGGCGCAGCCGCCGCGCAGATCATCGGCACCGCGCTGCAGGTCCCCGCCATCGGCTTCGCCTCGCCGCAGGTGATCCGCGACGACCAGCCGAGAGTGCCCGGCGAGGGCTGGGTGATGAATGTCGTCTGGAAGCAGGATTTCGTCACCGAGGGGTACAAGCTGGCGCGGATGCGCAATCTGGGCTCGGTGCAGGAGCTCGACAGCGCGCGGTCGCATTTCGGCATCGACCATGTGGTGAAGGACTATGTCGCGCTCTTGAAGGCCGACCGCGCCGCCGCCGCCCCGAAGCTGAGCGCCGCCTGGCCCCGCCCCGGCAGCCGAACCGCCGTCGCCTGAGCCGCGACGCCTTGCCTGCGCCGTCCGGGTTGCGTATTCCCGGCACCAATACCGGGAGGGTGCCCCATGGAAATCTGCCGAAGCAAGTCCGAGATGCGCCGCGCGACTGCCACGATGCGTGCCGGCGGCGCGCAGAGGATCGGCTTCGTGCCGACGATGGGCGCGCTGCACGAGGGCCATCTGGGCCTTGTCCGCCTGGCGCGGTCGCAATGCGACCGGGTGGTGGTCTCGGTCTTCGTCAATCCGACCCAGTTCGAGGATCCCTCCGACCTGGAGAAGTACCCCCGCGACGATGCCCGCGACATGGACCTCCTGCGCGCCGAGGGCGTGGACGCGGTCCTGCTGCCCGCGGTGGAGGAAATGTACCCGCCGGGCGCGCAGACCATCGTCGAGACCACCGGATTGTCGCGCGTGCTGATCGGCGCGCTGCGCCCGGGCCATTTCCGCGGCGTGGCGACGGTCGTCACCAAGCTTTTCAACATCGTCGGGCCGGATGCCGCCTTCTTCGGCGAGAAGGACTACCAGCAGCTGGCGGTGATCCGCACCATGGTGCGCGATCTCGACATGCCGGTGGAGGTCTTCGGCCATCCGATCGTGCGCGAGCCCGACGGGCTGGCCATGTCCTCGCGCAATGTGCGGCTGCTGCCCGAGCACCGCGTCGAGGCGCCGGTGCTGAGCCGCGCGCTGGAGCGCGCCGAGGCGATGGCCGCCGCCGCGCCGGTCACGATCGACGAGCTGCGCGCCGACATCGCGCTGACCCTGGCCGAGGCGCCCTCGGCCGAGGTCGATGCCATCGACATCCAGGATGCGCAGACCCTCGGCGATCTCGACGGTCCGCTCGACCGTCCGGCCGTGATCCTGCTGGCCGTGCGCTTCGGCGCCATCCTGCTGATCGACAACCGCGTCGTATCCCCCGTCTAAGGAGTTTCCATGAGCACCCAGGCCCCCATCCGCCGCGTCACCGTCCCCCAGATCGCGCGGCGCAAGGGCGGCGAGCCGATCGTCTCGCTGACCTCCTACCATGCCCATACCGCGGCCATCGTCGACGAGGTCGCCGATTTCATCCTGGTCGGCGACAGCCTCGGCATGGTGATGCACGGCATGGACTCGACGCTGGGCGTCTCGCTCGAGCTGATGATCATGCATGGCAAGGCCGTGGTCCGCGGCACGCAGCGCGCGCTGATCGTCGTCGACATGCCCTTCGGCACCTACGAGGAGAGCCCCTCCGAGGCCTTCCGCAACGCCGCGCGGATCATGAAGGAGACCGGCTGCGGCGCGGTCAAGCTGGAGGGGGGCCGCCGCATGGCCGAGACCATCCGCTTCCTGACCGAGCGCGGCATCCCGGTGATGGCGCATATCGGCCTGACGCCGCAATCGACCAACGTGATGGGCGGGTTCAAGACCCAGGGCCGCGACGAGGAAAGCTGGCCGCAGCACGAGGAAGACGCCCGCGCCGTGGCCGAGGCCGGCGCCTTCGCCATCGTGCTCGAGGGCATGGTGGAGCCGCTGGCGCGGCGGATCACCGAGCAGGTCTCCATCCCCACGATCGGCATCGGCGCCTCGGCGCATTGCGACGGCCAGGTGCTGGTGCTCGAGGACATGCTGGGCCTGAACCCCTGGACGCCGAAATTCGTCAAGGTCTACGGCCAGCTCGGCGCGATGATCAAGGACGCCGTGCGCGCCTATGCCGAAGAAGTGCGCGACCGCTCCTTCCCCGGCGAGGACCAGGTCTACCGCTAACGTCAATTTGCTTGACCTGGACAAGCTAAACCGCTTCCATCCGGCCGAGGGAAATCGGGAGGCGGACCGGCGGGTGGCATCATGACGTTGCTCAGCGCTCTGGCACAATTCAGTCTAGTTCATAGCCGCATTGACTCGCTCCTCCAGCAGGAGGCGGCGAATACTGCGGATCTGTCCCTGCTGCTGCGCCAGGCGCAGGATCTGCGCGGCGCGCTGCTGGCGACCGTGCCGCGCGACGAGCGCGAGGCCGCGCAGAAGCTGGCCTGCATCGTCAACCTGATCCGCCGCGACGCGCAGCTGCAGGGCTTCGACAGCGAGCTCTCGGCACTGCTCGAGGCCGCGCAGGAGACCTGCGGCGCCATCGACCGGCCCTATGCGGTCCAGGCTGCGCCGCGCAGCAATGGCCGCGCCTGCCGGGTGCCGTCGCATTTCGGCGGTTCGGTGGCGGATTACGTCGCCTTCGCCCGCGGGCGGCTGTCGCTGATCGACACCGACTACCGCTTCATCGCCACCAGCGAGGACACCGCGCGGCATTTCGGGCGGCAGCAGATCTCGCTGATGGGGCTGCCCCTGGCCGAGGTGATCGGCAGCCACCGCTTCGAGACCCGGGCGCGGCAGCGGCTGGATGCCTGCTTCGAGGGCGCCCCGCAGAGCTACCATGTCGCCCTGCCCGAAGGCGGCAAGGCCAAGATCATGCGCTGCGACATGCGCCCGGTCGCCTCCTGCGAGGGCGGCGTGCTGGGCGCGCTGGTCTACATGACCGATGTCACCAGCCAGGTGAAGCGGCTGCGCCCCGACCAGGATCTCTTCGCCCTCGGCATGCGCCACAACGCCTGAGCTGTCCCGCCGCCAACGGCCGCGGCCCGCACCCGGCCCTTGCGGCGCCGCAGGTCCGTCGCCATCCGTCCCGCCGGGCCAGGCAAGCAGCCGGACTGCGTGCCGCCCCGCGTCGCGGACCCATTGCGATGTCAGGCCGGCCCCGTCCCGAGCCGGGACCGGATCGCCGCCACCGCCTCCGCCACGCCGGTGATGCCCGTGTCGATCCGCAGATCGGCCGCCTCCCAGGGCTCGTAGTCGCGCGCCTCGACCGCCGCCCAGTCCGGCATGGCCAGCCCCGGCACGCCGGTCGCGCGCGTCTCCACCCGGCGGCGGTGCTCCGCCCGGTCCGCGCAGATGGTCTCCACCCCCAGCATCGGCACGCCCGCGCGCTCCGCCGCGGCGGAGAAGATCGCGCGGGTCAGCGGCCAGGGATTCACGCAATCGATGATGGCCGCATGGCCGAGCTCCAGATTGGAGGCCGCCAGCGCCGCCGCCACATGGTAGCTTTCGGGTCCGATATCGCGCCCCGGATCGAGCGCCCAGATCGCGGCGTCGATCTCGTCGACCCGCAGATATACCGCGCCCGCCGCCACCGACAGCGCGCGGGCGATCGTGCTCTTGCCGGTGCCGGGCAGGCCCGCAAAGGCGACGAGAACGGCCATTCCGGCCGCGCCCTGCCGCTCAGAGCATGCCGGGGATCACCTGGTCCGGCGGGCGGTGGCCATCGGCGAAGGTCTTGATGTTGATGATGACCTTCTCGCCCATCTCGATCCGGCCCTCGACCGTGGCCGAGCCCATATGCGGCAGGAGGACGACATTGGGCAGCTCGCGCAGCTGCGGCGAGAATTCCGGCCCGCGCTCGAACACGTCGAGCCCGGCGCCCGCCAGCTCGCCCGCGCGCAGGGCCCGGGTCAGCGCGGCCTCGTCGACCACCTCGCCGCGCGAGGTGTTCACGATCACGGCCGAGCGCTTCATCATCTTCAGCCGCCGCGAATTGACCATGTGGAACGTGTCGGCGGTGGAGGGGCAGTTGATCGACAGGATGTCGGCGCGGCGGATCATCTCGTCGAGATCCTCCCAGTAGGTCGCGCCCAGCTCCTGCGCCACCGCGGCATGGACCGGGCGGCGGTTGTGGTAGTGGATCTCGAGCCCGAAGGCCCTGGCGCGGCGCGCCACGGCGGTGCCGATCCGGCCCATGCCGATGATGCCCAGCCGCCGTCCGCCGAGCCGTCCGCCAAGCAGCGCGGTCGGCGCCCAGCCCTTCCACTGGCCCGACTGCATCAGCGCCAGCCCCTCGGGGATCCGCCGGGTCACCGACAGCATCAGCGCCATCGCCATGTCAGCAGTGTCGTCGGTGACGACATTGGGCGTGTAGCTGACCAGGATGCCGCGCTGCCGTGCGGTGCGCACGTCGATATGGTCCACCCCGGCGCCGTAATTGGCAAAGAGCTTCATCCGCGGACCCGCCTGGGCGATCATGCCGGCGTCGATCTGGTCGGTCACGGTGGGCACCAGGACATCGGCGGTGCGGATCGCCTCGATCAGCTCGGCCTTGGTCATCGGCGTGTCGTCTTCGCGCAGGGTCGTGTCGAAAAGATCCGCCAGGCGCTTCTCCACCGGTTCGGGCAACCGCCGGGTCACAATAACTTTCAGCCGATCCTGCCCCATTCTCTCCACCCTCGGTCTTTCCTTGAACCCCATTCGATGGCAAATTGCGGCATAAGAAGTGGGGACACAAGAACCCCGGTGCGCGCGCGGCAATTTAAACCGCAGCCCAGGCAGAGCAGAGGCATGGCAATGGGACCATTGTACAGGGCTGTCCTTGTGGCGGTCGCGCTGGCCGCAGCGGTTCCGGCCGCCGCGCAGCAGCGCATCGGGCCGGAAACCGGGCAGCCGCTGCCCCGCTGGGTGTCGATGAAGGCGCCCGAGGCGAATGCGCGGCGCGGCCCCTCGATCAACCATCGCATCGACTGGGTGTTCAAGCACCGCAACATGCCGCTGCTGGTGACTGCCGAATACGGCCACTGGCGCCGGGTGGTCGACCGCGACGGCTTCGGCGGCTGGGTGCACTACGTCCTGCTGAGCCGCACCCGCACGGTGATCATCGACCAGGACATGATGCCGATCCACCGCAGCCCGGGGGACTCGCCCGACGACATCCTGGCGGAGGCGCAGGAAGGCGTGATCGCGCAGCTGAGGGAATGCGAGAGCGGCTGGTGCCGCATATCCGCCGACGGCGTGCGCGGCTGGGTGCACGAGGACGGGCTCTGGGGCGCGGGCGATCCGGTGATGCCCGAGCGCTCGGACATCGCGCCGCCGCCCGCCGACCTGGCCGCCGATGCGGCCGCAACCGCGGCCGGGCAGTAGCGGCGGGCCTCAGACCGGCGCGACCACGGTCATCGGCGCCTCGAACCAGTGCTCTTCGAGATTGGCAGTCGTGCCGATCCGGTCCACCACGGCGAAGAGCCCCGGCGCCGAGAGCGGCGTCAGCACGCCGTGCCAGGTGCCGCGATGCAGGTTGATCCCCTGCCCCGGCGCCGTCAGGAAGGCATGGACCCTGCCCGGAACCGGCGCGTCGCCCTCTGCCACCACCACCAGGAAGGGATCGGGCGACATCGGCAGGAAGGCCTGGCTGCCCTCGGGATGGCGTTCGACCATCTCCAGACGGTAGGGCAGCTGCCGCGGCTCGGCCTTGAAAAGGCTGATCCCGGCAGATCCGCCCGGCCCGAAATCGAGCCGCGCAAGATCGTGGTAGCGGCCGCAGAGCCCCTGGTTGATGATCCTGTCCGGCGCCCCCGCGACCTCCAGCACATCGCCGAAGGGCGCGAAAGCCGCCCGGGTGAGCGGCTCCGCGACGATCGTCATGCCGGCCGGCCGAAGAGCCTCAGGCGGCTGACGCCCCCGTCGGGATAGATGTTGAAGCGCACATGCGTCACCGGGCCGAAATCGGGTTCCAGATCGTCGGCGAAGGTGTGGATCGCGTCCGCGCTCAGCCGCTGCTGCGGCAGCAGCTCCTTCCAGAACATCGAGTCGGTGATCAGCGCGTCGGTCAGCCCGTCGCCGAAGGCGCCCATATCCGCCGCCTGGATCGAGCAGCGGTCGGGGAAGTTCCCCTTGAAGTGGTGCGTGTCGACCAGCGCCTTGTGGATATGGCCGCGCGCGCCGAGGGCGATGATCATCCAGTCATAGCCGGGCTCGCGCCGCCGCCGGGTTTCCCAGCCGTCGCCCATGTTGATGCCGCGCCCGGGCGCCAGCAGGCGGTTGAAATCGCCGTAATGCGCATCCGAGAAGGCCAGGATCCGGCCGCCGTTCAGCGCGGCCGCCAGGTCGATCTCCTGCCCGTCGTTGGTCGGGTCGAGCTCGGGCACGCCGTAGACGCGCAGCCGCGCGACACCGCCATCGGGATAGATGTGCAGCCGCAGATGGGTCCACAGCTCGTAGCTCTGGCAGGGGAAGTAGTGATGCGCATCGGCGCCGAGCGCGCGGTGCTTGAGGATCTGCACCCAGGCCGTGTCGGCATCGGGTTCCTTGCCCGCGGGCAGCGAGGCCGCCTCGATCCGGCAGGCCGGCGCGTAGTTGCCAGTGAAATGCGAGGTGTCGATGTCGAAGCCCAGCACCCGGCCGGGCGCGGCGAGCTTGACGATCCCCCAGTCATGGCCGCCGTCGCGGCGCCGCTGGGTTTCCCAGCCGTCCATCCACTTCCCGTGATCGTCGAACTTGTCGGGGATGAACACGGCGGGCGCGTCCGCGAGCATCCGCTCGAGCGGCGCGAAGAATTCATTGGAGCTGGCAATCGCGCGGGCACCGAGGCCCGCCGAAGCAAGGTTGATCCCGGTGCGCGCAAACAGCGGCATGTCCGGGCTGAGGTTTTCGATCGAAGGCATTCCGCCTCTGGTTCCTGACTATGAGAAGAATTCGGATAGGCGAAGGTATGCGATGCGCTCGACCTGCCTGCAAGCCTCTGCGAATTCGGTTTCCGCATCGTGGGAGAGGCGGCGCCGGAACGCGGCCAGAATGGTCTCCTTGGTGTTGTCGCGCACCGCGATGATGAAGGGAAATCCGAATTTCGAGGTATAGGCGCCGTTGAGCTCCTCGAAGGCGGCGCGCTCGGCATCGGTCAGCGCGTCGAGCCCGGCCGAGGCCTGCTCGGCGGTCGACTCCGCGGTCAGCCGCTTCGCCGCGGCGAGCTTGCCGGCCAGGTCGGGATGAGCGCGCAGCACGCCCATGCGCTCCTCGGCGCTGGCCGAGCGGAAGGCGCGGGCCAGGGCGATATGCATCCCGGCCAGCGAATCATGCGCCGGACCCAGCTCCAGCCCCCAGGCGCGCTCGGCGATCCAGGGCGAATGCTCGTAGATGCTGCCGAATTTCGCGACGAAGGCGTCGAGCGGCAGTTCGGTCGGACGGAACGGCTCTGCCGGCGGGTGCTCTGCCGCCCAATGCGCCGCGATCTGGGCGCGGGTGGCGATCCAGACCTGGTCATGGGACTGCACATAGGCGAGGAAGCGCTTCACCGCCTCGGCGCGCCCCGGCCGCCCGGCCAGGCGGCAATGCAGCCCGACGGTCATCATCTTGGCCTTGCCCGCGACGCCCTCGGCATAGAGCCCGTCGAAGGCGTCCTTGAGGTACTGGAAGAAATGCTCGCCGGTATTGAAGCCCTGCGCCGAGGCGAAGCGCATGTCATTGGCGTCGAGCGTGTAGGGGATGATCAGCTGGTCGCGCTCGCCGAAGCGCTTCCAGTAGGGCAGATCGTCGTCATAGGTGTCGGCGATGTAGTCGAAGCCGCCCTCTTCGGCCGCCAGCGGCACCGAATTCATCGAGGCCCGCCCGGTGTACCAGCCGCGCGGACGCTCGCCGGTGACCTCGGCATGGAGGCGGATCGCCTCCATCATCTGGGCGCGCTCGTCTTCCGCGGGCATGTCCTTGAATTCGATCCATTTCAGCCCGTGGCTGGCCATTTCCCAGCCGGCCTCCTGCATCGCCATGACCTGCTCGGGGCTGCGCGCCATCGCCGAGGCGACGCCGTAGACCGTGACCGGGACATCGCTGCGGGTGAAGATCCGGTGCAGCCGCCAGAACCCCGCGCGGGCGCCGTATTCGTAGATCGACTCCATGTTCCAGTGGCGCTGGCCGACCCAGTTGGCGGCGCCGACGATTTCGGACAGGAAGGCCTCGGAATAGGTGTCGCCGTGCAGAAGGCAGTTCTCGCCGCCCTCTTCGTAATTGACGACGAAATTGACCGCGATCTTGGCGCCGCCCGGCCAGCGGGCATCCGGCGGGTTGGCCCCGTAGCCGCGCATGTTCCGTTCATAGCGGTTCGGCATCTCGGTCATTCGGTCTTCCTCGTCTCTCGCCGGTTCCGGCAGTCCCGGGCCGACCTTATGAAGCACGCCCGCGCCGGACAAACGGAAACCGCCTGCCCGGGCGCTGCCTGCGGCGCGGTATCCCGCTCAAAGATGAAATCGAGGGCAGCCGCGCCCGGCCGCCCCTGCCGCGGTCACTGGCCGGCGAAGCGCGCCTGCCATTCGTCGCGCTGGTCGTCGGTGATCTTGGCGAAGAGCACCTCCGGCACGGTGAAGGCATGGCCGGGCTTCAGCGTCTCCGTCATGGTCGCGCGGACATCCTCGGGCCAGTCGATGACCTGCAGCGCGAAGGTCTCGCGCAGCGTCTCGGCGGCATCGGGGATGAAGGGGGCGGAGAGCCCGGCATAGACCACGGCGAGGTTCAGCGCGAAACGCACCTGCGCGGCGGCCTGCTCGGGATCGGTCTTGAAGACCGACCAGGGCGCGGCGGCCTGCAGGTATTCGTTGCCAGCGACCCAGATGCCGCGCAGCTCCTGGCTGGCCTTGCGGACCTCCATCGCCTCCATCAGCGACTCGTAGGTCTTCACCCGCGCCTCGATATCCTTCAGCACGGCCTCCTCGGCCTCGCCCCACTGGCCGCCCTCGGGCACGACTTCGCCGAATTTCGAGCGGCAGAACTTGGTCACGCGGCTGACGAAATTGCCCAGCACATCGGCGAGGTCCTTGTTCACCCCCGCCTGGAAGTTCTCCCAGGTGAATTCGCTGTCGGAGCTTTCCGGCGCGTGGCTCAGCAGCCACCAGCGCCAGTAGTCGGCCGGAAGGATCTCCAGCGCGGCATCCATGAAGACGCCCCGGCCCTGGCTGGTCGAGAACTGGCCGCCGTCATAGTTCAGGTAGTTGAATGACTTGATGTAGTCGACCAGCTTCCAGGGCTCGCGCGAGCCCATGATCGTCGCCGGGAAGCTCAGCGTGTGGAAGGGGACGTTGTCCTTGCCCATGAACTGGACATAGCGCACGTCCTGCGCCCCCATGTCGGTGCGCCACCAGCGCTGCCAGGCCTCGTCGCCCAGCCCCTTGGCCTCGGCCCATTCGGCAGAGGCGGCGATGTACTCGATCGGCGCGTCGAACCAGACATAGAAGACCTTGCCCTCCATCCCCGGCCAGGGCTCGCGGCCCTTCTGCACCGGCACGCCCCAGTCGAGGTCGCGGGTGATGCCGCGGTCCTGCAGCCCGTCGCCGTCATGCAGCCATTTCTTGGCGATCGAGGTGGTCAGCACCGGCCAGTCGGCCTTGGTGTCGATCCAGGCGTCCAGCTCGTCCTTCATCGCGGACTGCTTGAGGAACAGGTGCTTGGTCTCGCGCACTTCCAGATCGGTCGAGCCGGAGATCGCCGAGCGCGGGTTGATCAGGTCGGTCGGGTCGAGCTGCTTGGTGCAGTTCTCGCACTGGTCGCCGCGGGCCTTGTCATAGCCGCAATTCGGGCAGGTCCCCTCGATGTAGCGGTCCGGCAGGAAGCGGCCGTCGGCATTCGAGTAGACCATCTTCTCCGAGACTTCCTCGATGAAGCCGTTCTCGGCCAGGGCGGCGGCGAAATCCTGGGTCAGCTCGCGGTTCTGCACCGAGGAGGACCGGCCGAAATGGTCGAAGGACAGGCGGAACCCCTCGGCCAGCTTCGACTGGATGCCATGCATCTCGGCGCAGAAATCGGCGACCGGCTGTCCGGCCTTGGCGGCGGCCAGCTCGGCAGGCGTGCCATGCTCGTCGGTGGCGCAGACGAACAGCACCTCGTTGCCGCGGGCGCGGTTGTAGCGGGCATAGAGATCCGCCGGGAGCTGCGACCCGATCAGCGTGCCGAGATGCTTGATGCCGTTGATATAGGGGAGCGCGGAAGTGATCAGGATGCGTGCCATGGATATCGCCTTTGTCTCGTCCCGCCTCCCTTAGCCGAAGGCCCGGCCGAGTTCTAGCACTGCCATGGGGCGGCATGCGGAAAGGGACCGGGCACGGCAGGGCGATGCCGCCTGCCCGGGCAGCCCCGCCGGCCTCGACCGGCCGGCGGGGCGGCGCTCAGGCGCTCAGGCGCCCTGCGGCGCGAGAAGCCGCGCCTTCATGGTGATTTCGGCGGCCATCAGCTTGGAAATCGGGCAGTTCGCCTTGGCCGTCTCCGCCGCCTCGAGGAAGGCCGCCTCGGTGGCGCCGGGCACTTCCGCCTCGACCTCGAGCGCGAGCCCGGCCACGGCGAAGCCCGCCTCCTGCTTCTCCAGCTTGACGGTCGAGCGGGCGCGGATCTCCTGCGGGGTCAGCCCGGCCTGGCCGAGGATCATCGACAGCGCCATGGCAAAGCAGGAGGCATGCGCCGCGCCGACCAGTTCCTCGGGATTGGTGCCCTTCTGGCCGTCGAAGCGGGTGTTGAACCCGTAGGGCTGGCCCTCCAGCGCGCCGCTTTCGGTCGCGACCTGCCCCTTGCCGGTCTTGAGATCGCCGTTCCAGATGGCTGAACCGTGTTTCTCGATCATGGGACGCTCCTTTCGGTTGCTGTTCGCATCCGGTCAACGGGCCGACCCGGCGGATGTTCCGCCCCGGGTCAGCGGCCGATCAGCCGGAGCGCCGCGCGGATCCGCAGGTCCACCCGGTCGGCGACCAGATCGGGATAGCCCGAGGCGCCGAACGCGCTGCGCTGGATGCTGCCGGTCAGGAGCACGGTCAGCCGGTCGCGGTCGCCGGGATCGCTGTCGGGCGGACGGTAGAGCCGCGCCGACAGCACCAGCGGCCGCGTCACGCCGCGGATCGTCACCCGCCCGGAGATGCGCGCCCCCTCGGCGACCGAGCCGGTCACGCTGTCGGAGCGGAAGGAGATCTCGGGATGGGCGGCGGCATCGAGCACGCTCTCGCTCTTCAGCGCGTCGGTGGCGATCTGCGAGGCCGCGCGGGTGCCGTTGACGTCAAGCACGACGACGGCGCGGGAATTGCCGAGCCGCGCAAGGTCGATCACCATCTCGGCCGATTTGACCGGCATCGTGCCCTCGGCCGGTATCCCGCCGATCTTGTAGCCGAAGCGCAGCTCCGACCCGGCGGGATCGAGCCGGTAGTTCAGCGGCTCTGCCATCCCGGCCAGCGCCGGGAGAAGCAGTCCGAGGATGAGAAGCAGCCGGACCATGCCCTGAACATAGCACGCTCCGGGCGCTTGCCATGTTCAGATCTGCGAGGGCCAGTCGCGATGGGTGCCCGCAAGCGCATAGTCCGGGCGCTTGGCCAGCGGCCAGGCGGCGCCGAGCGCCCGCCATTCGGCAATCGCCGGATCGGCAAGATGGGCATTCACGTAGTCGCGCGCCGCGCCCTCCGCAGGCAGGCAATAGCCCGCGATCCGCATCGCCACCGGGGCGAAGAAGGCATCGGCGATGGTGTAGCGCCCGAAAAGCCAGGGCCCCTCGCCGCCCCAGCGCTCCCGCGCGGCCGCCCAGAGCACCGCGATCCGCTCCAGATCGGCCTGCACGTCGGCGGGCACGGGGAAATCGGTGCGCTGATGGGTGACGACCATCGGGCAATGGCCGCGCAGCGCGCCGAAGCCCGAGTGCATCTCGGCGGTGATCCAGCGCGCCAGCGCCCGCGCCGCCGGGTCCCCGGGCCAGAAGCCGGCATCGGCATGGCGCTCGTTCAGGGTCTCGGCGATGGCCAGGCTGTCGCCGATCACGGTGCCGTCGGCCAGCCGCAGGACCGGCACGGTCCGGGCCGGCGCCACCGGCGCCAGATCGGCCATCTTGCCGCCTTCGTAGATGTCGACATGGACCAGCCCGAAATCCAGGCCGAACCGGTGAAGCAGGAGCCAGGCGCGCAGCGACCAGCTCGAATAGGACGCGTGTCCGATGAAAAGTTCGTAGCTCATGGCAGGACCTTAGCGGCCCGCCTCCCATCACGGAAATTGCATTTTGTGGGGCCAGGCATCAGGGCTGGTGATTGGCGGAGAGCTCCTCCCAGCCGCTGGCGCCCAGGTGCAGGCTGGTGACCGAGAGCGGCTCGATCTTCTGGGCGAAGACCTCCGGGGCGGCGATGCCGCGGGCGCGCTCGATCTGGGTCAGGATGGCGCCGAAATGGGCGACGACGATGATCTCGCCGCCGAGCGCCGCCAGCCGGTCGGCCGCCGCCGAGACCCGCGCCGAGAGCGCGTCCCAGCATTCCCCCCCGGTGGCATGCGACGGGCCGGGGCGCTGCCAGAAGGCGGCGATGGCCTCGGGCTCCTCGGCCTCGATCTCGGCGAAGCTGCGGTTCTCCCAGGCGCCGAAATGGATCTCGCGCAGGTCCGGCTCATGCGGCAGCCTCTGGCGCGCCGCGCCCGACAGCGCATCCGCCGTCGCCACCGCGCGGCAGAGATCCGAGGAGACCAGCCGCGCCGCGGCGGGCAGATGCGCCGAAAGCCGCGCGACGCGGGCGCGGTCCGACAGGTCGGCCGGCAGGTCGGTCCAGCCGATCATCGTGCGGGCATGGGTCGGGCCGTGGCGCACCCAGTGCAGAACGGTCATGGCAGCACCCCCTTCAGCGCCATCGGCAGCCCCGCCGTCACCATCACGACCAGCTCCGCCTGCGCGGCCAGCCTCTGGTTCAGCCGCCCCTGCGCGTCGCGGAAGCGCCGGGCCAGCGGATTGTCGGGCACGATCCCCTGCCCGACCTCGTTCGAGACCACCACAACCGGCCCCGGCGCGGCATGGAGCCCGGCCAGAAGCGCCGCCTCCGCCGCGGCCAGATCGGCCTCCGCCAGCATCACGTTCGTCAGCCACATCGTCGCGCAGTCCAGCAGGATCCCCGCCCCCGCCGGACAGCGGCGCAGCGCGTCGCCCACCGCCATCGGCGCCTCGATCGTGGTCCAGCCGGGGCCGCGCTGCTGGCGGTGCGCCTCGACCTTCAGCGACATCTCGTCATCCCAGACCTGTGACGTCGCCAGGTAGATACGATCCAACCCGCTGTTTTCAATCAGGCTTTCTGCGTATCTCGACTTCCCCGAGGCCGCGCCGCCTAGCACGAGCGCAAGATTTGGCAACATTTTTTAGCTCCCTAGATGAACCAAAAGCCGGTCTCGCGCGTAGTCAGGGGGACAAGAGGAGACCGATGTCCATGGCCCTTGATGCTATCCCTGCCGAGCAGACTTTCTCGCGCCGTGCGATGAAAGCGGAACTACTCGATGCGGAGACCGAACTCAAACTCGCCTATGCCTGGCGCGATCAGCGTGACGAACGGGCCCTGCACAGGCTGATCACCGCCTACATGCGGCTGGCAATCTCGATGGCGTCGAAATTCCGCCGCTACGGCGCGCCGATGAACGACCTCATCCAGGAGGCCAGCCTCGGCCTGATGAAGGCCGCCGACAAGTTCGACCCGGATCGCGGCGTGCGCTTCTCTACCTATGCGGTGTGGTGGATCAAGGCCTCGATCCAGGATTACGTGATGCGCAACTGGTCGATGGTGCGCACCGGCTCCACCTCCTCGCAGAAGTCGCTGTTCTTCAACCTCCGCCGGGTCCAGGCGCGGCTGGAACGCGAGGCCGAGGCCCGCGGCGAGAGGCTGGACAGCCACCAGCTTCGCCATATGATCGCCACCGAGGTCGGCGTCCCGCTGCAGGATGTCGAGATGATGGAGGGGCGGCTCTCGGGATCAGATTTCTCGCTGAACGCCACCCAGTCCAGCGACGAGGACGGGCGCGAATGGATCGACACGCTGGAGGACGAGGCCGGGCAGTCCTCGGAACAGGTGGAGCTGGCGCACGATGCGGCGCATATGCGCGACTACCTGATGGCGGCGATGGACGCGCTGAACCCGCGCGAGCAGTTCATCATCCGCGAGCGCAAGCTGCGCGACGAGACCCGCACGCTGGAGAGCCTCGGCCAGGAGATGAGCCTGTCGAAGGAGCGCGTGCGCCAGCTCGAGGCCGCCGCCTTCGCCAAGATGCGCCGCGCGCTCGAGGCCCGCAACGTGGTTCTGCAGGACTTTCTCTGACGGCGCTCGGCGCCGCGCTCCTCTGCCTCGCCGCCGCCTGTCCGGCGGCGGCAGAGCCCCTGCCCGATGCCGCCCGGTCGGCGCAGATCGTGCTGCTGGGCGAAACCCACGACAATCCGCGCCATCACGCGCTGCAGGCGGAGTTCACCGCCGCGCTGGCGCCCAGGGCCCTGGTCTTCGAGATGCTCTCGCCTGCCCAGGCGGCGGCGCTTGACGGGCTCGAAGACAGATCCGAACCCGCGCTGCGCGAGGCGCTCGGCTGGGACGCATCGGGCTGGCCGGATTTCTCCATGTACTATCCCATCTTCGCCGCCGCGCCCGGGGCCGCCGTCCTCGGCGCCGCGCTGCCCCGCGACGCCCTGCACCAGGCGATTTCCGAGGGCGCCGCGGCCGCCTTCGGCGCGGAGGCCGGGCAGTACGGGCTGGCCGCGCCCCTGCCCGAAGCCGAGCTGTCCGACCGGCTCGATCTGCAGCGCGACGCCCATTGCGGCGCCCTGCCCGAGGAGATGCTGCCCGGCATGGTCGAGGCGCAGCGACTGCGCGACGCCGCCTTCGCCCGCACGGCGCTCGGGGCGCTGGAGCGCTACGGCCCGCCGGTGGTGGTGATCGCCGGGCGCGGCCATGTCCGCCGCGACTGGGGCATCCCCGCTGCGCTGGCCTCCGCCGCGCCGGAGGTCCCGGTCGCCGCCATCGCGCTTTCGGAAGCCGGCTCCGAAGAGCCTTCCGCGCTCTTCGATGCCCAGATCGCGACCGCCCCCGCCCCCCGCGACGATCCCTGCGCCGCCTTCGAGTAGCCCGGCCATTGTGTCCGGGCCGCGGCTGCCCTTACATGCGCCCGGAAGCCGGAGGACCGATATGCTGGCAGGCAAGCGCATTCTGTTGATCATCGGCGGCGGCATCGCCGCCTACAAGGTGCTGGAGCTGATCCGGCTCTGCCGCAAGGCCGGGGCCGCGGTCACGCCGGTGATGACCCCCGCCGCGAAGGAATTCGTCACGCCGCTCTCGGTCGCCGCGCTGGCGGGCGAGACGGTGCACGAGGCGCTCTTCGACCTCACCTCCGAGGCCGAGATGGGCCATATCCAGCTCAGCCGCGTCTCCGACCTGGTGGTGGTGGCCCCGGCGACGGCGAACCTGATGGCGCGGATGGCCCATGGCGCGGCCGACGACCTGGCGACCACGCTGCTGCTGGCGACCGACACGCCGGTGCTGATCGCCCCCGCGATGAATGTCCGGATGTGGGAGCACCCGGCCACCCAGCGCAACCTGGCGATCCTGAAGGCCGATGGCGTCGCCGTCGCGGGCCCGGACGAGGGCGACATGGCCTGCGGCGAATACGGGCCCGGGCGGATGGCGGAACCCGGGGCGATCCTCGCCGCGATCACGGCGCATCTGGGGCCGAAGCCGCTTTCGGGCAAGACGGTGCTCGTCACCTCCGGCCCGACGCATGAGCCGATCGACCCGGTGCGCTACATCGCCAACCGCTCTTCCGGGGCGCAGGGCACGGCGATCGCCGCGGCGCTGGCCGCGCTCGGCGCGCGGGTGCGCTTCGTCACCGGCCCGGGCGAGGTGCCGCCGCCCGAGGGCGTCGAGGTGATCCGCGTGGAGACCGCCCGCGAGATGCTCGACGCGGTCGAGGCCGCGCTGCCCGCCGATGCCGCCGTCTTCGCAGCCGCCGTGGCCGACTGGCGCGTCGCCAATGCCAGCGGCTCGAAGATGAAGAAGGACGGCACCGGCCGCGCCCCGGCGCTCGACTTCGCCGAGAACCCCGACATCCTGCGCAGCATCTCCCAGCGCAAGACCGGCCGCCCCTGCCTGGTGGTGGGCTTCGCCGCCGAGACCGACGATGTCGTCGCCCATGCCACCGCCAAGCGCGAGCGCAAGGGCTGCGACTGGATCCTCGCCAATGACGTCTCGCCCGCCACCGGCATCATGGGCGGCAGCGAGAATGCCGTGACCCTGATTACCGGCAATGGCGCCGAGACCTGGCCGCGCATGGGCAAGACCGAGGTCGCCCGCCGCCTGGCTCAGCGCATCGCCGACCGGCTGACCGACTGAAAGGACCCCCCATGACCGCCATCAAGTTCCGCCGTCTCGACGGCAACGACCTGCCGCTGCCGCATTACGCGACCCCGGGCGCCGCCGGGATGGACCTGCGCGCCTTCCTGCCCGACGGGCCGGTGACCTTCGCCCATGGCGACCTGAAGATGATCTCGACCGGCTTCGCCGTGGAGCTGCCGCCCGGCACCGAGATGCAGGTCCGCCCGCGCTCGGGCATGGCGCTGAAGCACGGGTTCATCATCCCGAACAGCCCCGGCACGGTGGACGAGGACTACCGCGGCACGGTGATGGTCGGGCTCTACTACCTCGGAAAAGAGCCTTTCACGATCTCCCATGGCGACCGGATCGCCCAGGCGGTGATCGCGCAGGTCTCCCGCTTCGAGACCGTCGAGGCCGAGGAGCTGTCGGACACCGCCCGCAGCGAGGGCGGCTTCGGCTCGACCGGCCGAAGCTGATCCGGCCCGCCCCGCGCGCCGGGGACCGGCCGTCCGCAAGCGCGCGGCCCCTGGGCCCGCGGCCCGCGGCCGTTCCCGGCAGCGCGGAGGACGATGAGCCGCCCGGTCCGCCGAGCATGGCCGACAAGCTGACGGGCTACCCCACCGGCGCGACGGGCAAGATATCGTAGTCGACGCTCGGACAGGGGTCGTTGTCGAAGAGCCATTCCTCCCGCTCGAAGCCATTCCAGGTCCTGCCGCGGACCGGCGCGCCCAAACGGGCGGCGCGCCGGGCTGCCCGCGAGCGCCTCCAGCCCAAGATCCGGAAGATTTTCAAGACGAGCCTCCGGCGCTACGGGGCTCCTCGGATTCATGCCGAGTTTCGCGACCGGGGTATCCACGTGACCAGGAAGACGGTGGCCAAGCGAATGAAAGACCGAGCCATTGTCCGCCATTGCCCGAGGACAATGGCGCGGGGACGTCATCCCCCACGACGTGGCTGCGGCATCCCCCGCACGACAGATAGCCGACACAATCTGGGCATTGCGCCAAACCTTCTGCGGAAGAATTCCAAAGCCGCCGCGCTCGACCGCATCTGGCTGGCCGACATCAGCTCCGTGCCCACTGACGAAGGATGGCTCCATATCGCGGCGGTGAAGGAGTTCGTCATCGTGTCGCCACTGGTTCGAGACCGATGGCGAACGCAACCATGGAGATCGTCGCCCCCCTCTCGGCGATTGCAGGCAACCGCCTGCCGGGCAGCGGGTCGATGTCCGACCGTCTGAAAAGCAGCCCCGCGGCGGGGCGATGCGCATGGCGCTGCAGAACCGGCGGCCGGCGCCGGGACTGATCTGCCATTCAGATAGGGGCGTCCAATATGCTGCCGGGGACCACCGGCGCCTGCTGGAGGCCTGGAAAGCCGCGGCTTCCATGAGCAGCAAGGGGAATGGACTTGAGTTCAAGCTGGTCCGCGCCAGCGGATCGGATGATCCAGGGGATCATCCGAAGACGCAGAACGCGCCGATGGAGAGCCTCTTCTGCTCCCTGAAAAGCGAGCTGGTCCATCGAACCAGGTTCAAATCGCGCCGCGAGGCCAAGGCGGCCCTGTTCGAGTACATCGCCATTTTCTACAACCGGCAACGCCGCCACTCCAGCATCGCCTACCGGACGCCCGGGCAGGCAAGGATCGACATGGCCGCCACGATGGCCGCATAGTGAATATCGCCCTAGTCCGGAATCCGGCGGCAAGGTCAGTTCCCAAGTCGCGTAGGTGTAGAGGGTTCTCTGATTTCGTCCTTGTCAAGCATGGGAGGGTGACGCCGGTCCTGTTGCACAAATCAGGTGATAGCCGACCTACCCCCCTTCCCCGGACAGACTTGTTCCACGATCTCTGTGACGGGCGCGGCGTCGCCGACGAGCACGGCAATGCGGACCTGACGTTCCGCAACCTGGCGGTCGAAGTCCCGCGCCATGAGACGCTGCCCCGGCAGTTTCAAGGAGTGCATCCTGGTTTCGAGGCGGCTCCGGCGATGGTATCCGCTCCATCGTCGCCAAAGTGCTCGACCAAGGTGTTTCGAGGCTCGCAGGACCTCGTTTCCTGCAATCGCACCGGCGGTGACAGTCTTCCATGGCCTGGCATTCCTGCGCGGTGGGATGACGGCATGGACGCCACGATGGGCGATTGCATCATGGCATTT
>NZ_VATA01000002.1 GCF_005870025.1 Poseidonocella sp. HB161398 | reverse complement strand
ACCGCGCTCGGCATACCCGTCACTGTGGCCGTAGGATAAGTCCGTCCGGGGAAAGGGGAACCGCGCTCAGCCCCCGATTTGTGCAACAAGGCCACGGCTCTGCACAGACTGCGTCCCGGAGGCCATCCGGGACGGAGGAGGCGGAGATGGACAGCACCAGGGCGTTCCTGCGCCCCGGCACCGCGGCGGCGCGTAGCGCGGAGGCCCTGGCCGGCGAACTGTCGGCCCTGCGCGCGACAGCGCTGGCCGGGCTGGCGCCCGCGCCCGGAGAAGGCATCCTCGCCGGTCCCAGCCATGCCGCCCGCTGGCGGCATCTCGCCCGGCAGGGCGCTGTTCCGCCCCCCTGTGAATGCACGCATTTCGTCGGCGGCGCCGGGCTTCCCGTGTGGAACCACGGCCTTTTCGCGGAGGTGGCGCAGCGCCATCGCCCGGGCATTCCGGTGCTTCTGATCCTGCCCGATCCGCGCTTCGGCAATGCCATCCTCGAGGCACCGCAGCAGCTTTTTGCCGACGGGTTCAGCCATATCGCGCGGCACCTGATCTCGCCTGCCGGCGATCGCGAGATGATCCGCCGCCACATGGCCGCGCTCGGCCAATGGCGCGCGGCCTTCGGCGCGGATCTGCGGCTGCTGCCCTGGACCGGGCTCATGACCGCGCATGTCCATCTGGAAACCGGCCGCTACTGGCAGGACGGCGCCTACCGCTATCCGGCAATGGAACGGTGGCTTGGCGGCGAGGCCGCGCGGCTCGGTGCGGAGGACCTGTCGCCGCTCCTGTCGCGGGACAGCGCCGCGGGGTTCGACGGGCTCTATGCCGACCGCTCGCTGCACCCGACACTGGCGGGCTACGTGCTGCTGATGCGGGCCGCTGCCGGGGCGCCGATGGCAGAGGCGCTGGCCGAAGGGCAGGCGGCGCGGGACCGCTGGCTGCGGCGGCTCTTGAAACGGGCAGGGACCCTGCTGGAGGGCATCGGACCGGTGCGTATCGCCGGCGGCCGGGTCTGGCAGCGCGCCGCGCGGCTCGCGCTCGGGCAGGCGGGGCGCGCCACGCTCGCGGAGGCCGGGCTGGCGCTTGGCGGGCCGCCGGTGCCGGGCGCCGTGCATGTCCGGATCGCCGCGGCCGGGGACCCTCCGGCGGAGAAGACGCCCGGCACCGGCGCCCTGCGCCAGCCGCTGGTCATCCCCTGGTACGGCATGGCGGCCCTGGCCCGCGGGGAGGTTGGCGCGCTGGCTGCGCTTTCCTCCGGGGAGCTGCTGCGCGGTGCCGGTTTCGGCTGGGCGGATCTGCTGGCAGAGGCCGGACCGCCCGCGGCCTGGATCGACGCGGCGGGCGAGGACTGTCCCTCGCATATCGGCATCGCCGCGGTCATCCTGGGCCTGCTCGAAGGGCTGGCGATCTGCCGCCGGGCCGGGCTCAGGGCTGGACCGGCATCCGCATCCCGTTCAGCACCAGGTTGCGCCCCGGCTCCAGCTCGATCTCGCTGACCAGCCGGTCGCCATCGCCATCGGGCCGCGCCACAACGCCCAGCATCATCCGCAGCCCGAAGGCCTGCTCTTGCGGGATCACCCCGGCCGCGATCAGCCCGTCGAGCAGCGCCAGCCCGTTCTCGAGGCTCAGATCCATCTTGCCGACGGGCTCCGGCAGGCCCTCTGCGCCGGTCTCGAGCTGGAAGGCGCCCTGGCCCTCCAGCACCGCGCCGCCAAGCGACAGCAGGAGCTTGCGGATCTCAACCGCGTCAATGCCGAAGGGCACGGCCATCGGCAGGAAGCCCGGCTGCGGCGGCGTGACCGTGCCGCCGAGATCGAGCGACAGGGTACCGGGGTCGCGGCTGACATGGCCGTCAGGGTCGATCTCCCGCCAGAGCCGGTCGCCGAGGGTCAGCGACTGCGCGTCGAGCTGAAGCGAGACCGGCGCCGGCCCGCCGGAGAGCGCATAGGGCACTTTGGTCTCGAGGCTATTGGCACCGAGTTGCAGCTCGACCGGCGCGGCAAAGCCGGGCACCCCCGTGACCGCCAGGTCGCCCCGATCCGCGGAGATCGCGAAGCTGCCGCGCCCGTCCGCGGCGGCAAGGCGGGTCTCCTCGTTCTCGGCGGCATAGGCGAAGGAGATCGGCGGCAGCCCGTCCGGCAGGGGCGCATCCGACACCTGGCGGGTCTGCGCGGCATGGCCCTGTCCGGTGAAGCTCTGGAACGCGCCGCCCTCGGCAATCGCTCTGGCCTCGGAGGAAAAGTCCTCCCGCGCGATCTGCTGCCGCCCGGCCGGAGCGCCGGTGGAGTCCTGCAGCAGGGTCTCCTGCTGCCAGTGCGCGGCGGTGAAGTGCGCCTCGGCACTGCCGGTCGCCGCGCCGCGGGGCAGGACCAGTTCGCCCGCGGCCTTTTCGATCAGCGCGCTGACGGTGCCGCTTTGCAGGAGCCCGCCATCGGTCAGGCGCGTCTCGGTCGTGCCGGTCGCGCTCAGCGACGGGACGTCGTAGCGATACCGGATTTCGCCGCCATCGCCCGTGGCGCGGATCTCGAGTCCGTCCATCGGCAGAGACAGATGCGACTCGGTGGCGGCGACCCCGTCAGCGGATTGCGAATAGGCGACCGCCAGCGGCTGCGGATAGCGGATCGCGACCGCGCCGCCCTGCCCGGCAAGGGCGATTTCCGGGATCGCCAGCGACACCGTGCCGAGGAGGCCCATCGACAGGGTCGCGGTCACCGATTCGAGCGTCAGCGTGCCGTCGCGCTCCTCTTCGGCGGCCGCGGCGAGCTGCATGCCGTAGACCGCGGCGACGTCCTGCCACTGCTGCCAGACCTCGTCCGGACGGATGTCGGCATGAAGCGGCGCAGCGCTGCCGAGAAGCAGCGCGAGCGCGGGCAGATGTCGGGTCATGGGCGATTCTCCGGATGGGGTTGTCCTTTGCCACCGTTCTGGCAGGGTTGGGCCGGAACGGGAATAGCGACGCCCGACAAGGAGGGCAAATGACTGATCTGACCGGAAAAGCGGTTCTGGTGACCGGCGCAAGCCGCGGAATCGGCGCGGCCGCCGCACGGGCCTTCGCCGCGGCGGGGGCGAAGGTCGCGCTGGCGGCGCGCAGCCGCGAGGCGATTGCCGATCTGGCCGGCGAGCTCGGCGGCGATGCGGTGGCGATCACCTGCGACGTCTCGCGCTACTGGGAGGTCGAGGCGGCGGTGGCCGCGGTCGAGAAGAGCTTCGGCCGGCTCGACGTGCTGGTGAACAATGCCGGGGTGATCGAGCCGATCGCGCCGCTTGGCGGGGCCGATCCCGAGGACTGGGGCAAGCTCATCGATATCAACGTGAAGGGCGTCTATCACGGCATGCGCGCGGCGCTGCCGGTGATGGCGGCCAATGGCGGCGGAACGATCCTGACCGTCTCCTCGGGCGCGGCCTCGCGTCCGCTCGAGGGCTGGAGCGCCTATTGCGCCTCGAAGGCCGCGGTGGCGATGCTGACCCGCTCGGCCGATCTGGAGGGGCGCGGCGAGGGCATCCGCGCCATCGGGCTGAGCCCGGGCACGGTGGCGACCGAGATGCAGGTGCAGATCAAGGCCTCGGGGGTGAACCCGGTCAGCCAGCTCGACTGGTCGGAGCATATTCCGGCCGACTGGCCGGCGCGCGCGCTGGTCTGGCTCTGCGGCGCGGAGGCCGACGACCTGGTGGGCACCGAAGTGTCGCTGCGCGATCCCGAAATCCGGCGCCGCGCGGGGCTCGTGGCGGCATGATCGAGACCCGGAAGGACGGCGCGCTCTGGACCGTGCGGCTGAACCGGCCGGAAAAGGCCAATTCGGTGACCTATGCCATGCTCGAGGCGGTGGCGGAGTTCGCCGAGGAGGCGCAGGGCCGCGCCAAGGCGATCGTCCTGACCGGGACGGGCAAGGTCTTCAGCGCGGGCATGGATCTGGCGGAGGCAGAGAGCGGCCTGCCGACCGATCCGGTCTGGGAACGCGCCTCGGGCGCGATCGCGGCCTTCGAGGGGCTGTCGATCGCGGCGCTGAACGGCACGCTGGCGGGCGGCTCGATGGGCATGGCGCTGGCCTGCGACCTGCGGGTCGCGGTCGAGGGGGCGAAGC
Organism: Poseidonocella sp. HB161398; assembly: GCF_005870025.1. Taxonomy (GTDB): domain Bacteria; phylum Pseudomonadota; class Alphaproteobacteria; order Rhodobacterales; family Rhodobacteraceae; genus Mangrovicoccus. The sequence continues at coordinate 325,953 of NZ_VATA01000002.1, read as the reverse complement.
TCTTCTATCCGGTGATGTCGCTGGGCTTCCTGCCGCAGCCCTCGGATCCGGGGCGGCTGGCGCGGCTGGTCGGCCCCTCGCGGGCGAAGATGATCCTGATGGCGGGGCAGAAGATCCCGGTGGCCGAGGCGCTGGACTGGGGCCTGGTCGACCGGGTGGTGGCGAAGGATGCGCTGGAGGAAGAGGTCGCCGGTCTGGCGGCTGCCGCGCTTGGCGCGGAGCTGTCGCATATCGCCGGGATCAAGAGCCTTATCGGTTAGGCGCGCGGCGGGGGCGGCACGGGCCGCCTCCGCATCGCGGCGGGCTCAGCCGCGCCAGGCGCGGACCGGGCCGCAATCCATGTGCACGAAATTCGAGCCGTAGTAGCGCCCGACGCCGCCGGCACTGAAGGAGGTCGCGGCCTGGGCCATCTGGTTGACCGAGCGCGTTTTCAGCCGCAGGTCTGCGGCCTGGCCCTTCATGTGCAGCGAGTTGCGCGCGACGCCGCTGGAGCGCGAGCGCAGATAGGCGTTGGTCTGCGGCGAACGGTAGCCCGAAAGCATCAGGTAGGGTTCGCTCGTGCCCATCAGGTTGTGCGACGCGGACATGATGTCGAGTGTCCGCGTGTCGATCGGCTTCGCCGAGTTCTGTCGCCAGTCACGCATGAACACGTTGATTTCGCGAAGCGATTCCTTGATGTACTTGCCATCGACCCAGTAGATCACGTCGATGCGCTCGCCGGTCCGGCCGGAATACATCTGGAGTTTTCGGATGTCGCCGCCCCCGCGCAGGAATCCTGCGGCCTTGGAATAGGTGGGCGCCGCGGCGATTGCCGTAGCGGCAAAGGCCCGGAGTAAAGCACGCCTGCTTACGCAGCTTTCGCTGTCGTTCATTGGTAGTCCCCGCTCGATCTGCCTCAAGTTTCGCGACCGGCCGTTCCGGCTCAATTCGCATTCTGCCTTAGCATCGAAATGCCATAAATTTGGTGAATATCAAAGGAAATAAGGCCGCATGAAGGGAACCTTCCCGGGGTGCGCGGAAATCCGCCGATCTATGCAATATGTTAAGATCAGCCCTTGATTCTCCCGGCGGGGGCCGGAGTGCCATTTCCGCGACACTTTGCCCGGCTGGGCAAAATTGTGATTTCGCTCCCGGCGGGGGCGGCCGATACCGTCCCCTTGAGCAGTGCAGATTTCATTCAGGCGGAGGTTCCCATGCAATTGACCCTTTCCCGGCCGGTCCGGAGCTGGCTTGCCGCGCTTGCCTGCGGGGCGATGCTTGCCTCGGCGGCGCCGGTCCTGGCGCAGAGCACCGGCTTTGCCCAGGCCGTGGCGCAGCTTTCGGCAAAGGACCAGGCGCTGGCGGCCTATTACAAGGCGGCGAATTACGACGCGCTCTGGACGGGCCGCGGCAACCGCGAGCGCCAGCGCGTGCGCGAACTGGTCCGCGCGCTCGAGGCGGCGCCCGGGCACGGGCTCCCGGCAGGGCGCTACGACGTGGCGGGGCTGAAGGCGCTGGCCTCCTCGGCGAAGAGCGAGGCCGATCTCGCCAAGCTGGAAGTCGCCTATAGCCGGGCCTTCCTCGACTATGTCCATGACGTGCAGTCCGGCGTGCTGGTGCCGCGGCGCGTCGCCCGCGGCATCGAGCGCGACGCGCCGCGCCGCGATCCGGCGCGCACCCTGGCCGCCTTCGCCAAGAGCTCGCCCTCGGGCTTCATCGACGCACTGCCGCCGCAGACCGGCGAATACGCCGCGCTGCTGGCCGAGAAGGCCCGGCTGGAGCGGCTGGCCGGCGGGGCGGGCTGGGGCCCGAAGGTGCAGGCCTCGGCGCTGCAGAAGGGCCAGAGCAGCCCGGCCGTGGCCCAGATGGCCGCGCGGCTCTCGGCAATGGGATACGGGCGCGGCGGCAGCGCGGCCTATGACGATGCCGTGGTGCAGCAGGTCGCGGCCTTCCAGCGCGATCACGGGCTGTCCCCGGACGGCGTCGCGGGCAAGGGCACGCTGGCGGAGATCAACAAGGAGCCCGCCGACCGGCTGGCCTCGGTGCTGGCCGCGATGGAGCGCGAGCGCTGGATGAACTTCCCGCTGGGCAAGCGCCATGTCTGGGTGAACATCCCCGATTTCACCGCCAAGATCATCGACAACGGCAAGGTCACGCTGGAGACCCGCTCGGTCGTCGGCCAGAACCAGTCGACCCACCGCTCGCCGGAATTCTCCGACGTGATGGAATACATGGTCATCAACCCGACCTGGAACGTGCCGCGCTCGATCGTCGTCAACGAGTACCTGCCGATGATGAAGGCGAACCCGAACGCCGCCGGGCAGCTGCAGCTGATCGATCAGAGCGGGCGTTCCGTCAGCCGTGGCGCGGTGGATTTCGCCTCCTACAGCGCGTCGAACTTCCCCTATGGCCTGAAGGAGCCGCCGAGCACCGGCAATGCGCTCGGCACGGTGAAGTTCATGTTCCCCAACCCCTACAACATCTACCTGCACGACACGCCGTCGAAATCGCTCTTCGGCCGCGAGACCCGGGCCTTCAGCCATGGCTGCATCCGGCTCGCCGATCCGCATGACTTCGCCTACACGCTGCTGGCGCAGCAGACCCGCGATCCCAAGGGGTTCTTCCAGTCGAAGCTTGCCACCCGGCAGGAGACGACGGTGCGGCTGGAGCATCCGGTGCCGGTGCATATCGGCTACCGCACGGCCTTCGCGCCCGCGGGCAAGGGGCCGTTCCAGTATCGCCGCGACGTGTACGGGCGTGACGCCGCCGTCTATTCCGCGCTGGTCAAGGCCGGGGTATCAATCGGCGGCGTTCGGGGCTAAGCACGGCCCCGTATCAAGAGGCGGGGTTAGGCCATGGACATTCTGCTTTCCGATCTCGCGGCCGCGCTCGAGGCGCGGCTGGAGGGCAAGGGGGACATCCCCATCTCGGGTGCGGCAGAGCCTGCCGCGGCCGGGCCCGGCGATCTGGCACTGGCAATGAAGCCCGACTATGCCGAGGGGCTGAAGGCGGGCGCGGCCCGCGCGGCCGTGCTCTGGGACGGGGCCGACTGGCAGAGCTACGGGCTCGAGGCGGCGCTTTTCGTGCCGCGGCCGCGCTACGCAATGTCGGGCATCACCCGCGCGCTCGATCCCGGTCCCGCCATTGCGGCGGGCATCCATCCGAGCGCGGTGATCGACCCGACGGCGGAGATCGGCGAGGGCGCGTGCATCGGTCCGCTCGCCGTCATCGGTCCGCGCACCCGGATCGGCGCCCGCGCGCGGATCGCCCCCCATGCCACTGTGGCCGAGGATTGCGAGATCGGCGACGATGTCCTTCTGTCCTCGGGGGCCCATGTCGGGCGCCGCGTGCGGATGGGCGACCGGGTCATCCTCCAGCCCGGCGCGGCGGTGGGCGGCGACGGCTTCTCCTTCGTGACGCCGGAGAAATCCGCGGTGGAGTCGGTGCGCGAGAGCCTCGGCGACCGGCAGGAGACCCGCAACACCGCCTGGACGCGCATCCACAGCCTGGGCGGCGTGGAGATCGGCGACGATGTCGAGATCGGCGCCAATTCGACGGTCGACAGCGGCACGATCCGCGCCACCCGCATCGGCCGCGGCACCAAGATCGACAACCTCGTGCAGATCGGCCACAACGTCCAGGTCGGCGAGGACTGCCTGTTCTGCTCGCTCGTGGGCGTGGCGGGCTCGACGAAGATCGGCAGCCGCGTGGTGCTGGCCGGGCAGGTGGGCGTCAACGACAACATCACCATCGGCGACGACGTGGTCGCGGGCGGGGCGTCCAAGATCTTCACCAAGGTGCCCGCGGGCCGCGTGATCCTGGGCCATCCGGCGGTCGAAATGTCGACCCAGATGGAGATCAACAAGGGCATCCGCCGCCTGCCGAGGCTCTACCGCGACGTTGCAGCGCTGAAGAAGGCTGTTCAAAAGCCGGACGAAAGCGAATAGATCACCCGCAAATTCCGCAGAGAGGGGTCGGGACATGTCGGATGTTGCTGACAAGGTGATTGGAATCATTGCCGAGCAGGCGGTCCTGGACAAGAGCGACGTGTCCATGGACCAGACCCTCGGCGATCTGGGCATCGACAGCCTCGGGCTGGTGGAGAGCATCTTCGCCATCGAGGAGGCTTTCGACATCCAGGTGCCGTTCAATGCCAATGATCCGGCCTCCAGCGAGTTCGACATCTCGTCGGTGGCCGCCATCGTCAAAGCCGTCGAAGGGCTGGTGGCGGAACAGCACGCATGAAGCGCGTGGTCATTACCGGCCAGGGGACGATCAATCCCCTGGGCCGTTCCGTCGCCGAGACGCTCGAGGCGATGCGCGAGGGCCGCTGCGGCATCGGTCCGCTGGAATTCCGCGATGTCGACCGGCTGGCGATCAAGATCGGCGGGCAGGTCAAGGACTACGATCCCGAGACCGAGTTCAACCGCCAGCAGATCGCGCTTTACGACCGCTTCACCCAGTTCACGCTGCTCGCGGCGCGCGAGGCGATCGGCCAGTCGGGGCTGAGCTTCGGCGGCGAGCTGGCGGCGCGCACCGGCGTCGTGCTGGGCACCTCGGGGGGCGGGCTGCAGACCTCGGACGAGAACTACCGCTCGGTCTACGAGGAGGGCAAGAACCGCGTCCATCCCTTCGTCGTGCCGAAGCTGATGAACAACGCCGCGGCCAGCCATGTCTCGATGTCCTACAATCTCAAGGGCCCGAGCTTCACCGTCGCCACCGCCTGCGCGTCCTCGAACCACGCCATGGGGCTTGCCTTCCACCTGGTCCGCGGCGGCGCCGCGACGGTCATGGTCACGGGCGGGTCGGAATCCATGCTGTGCTTCGGCGGCGTGAAGGCCTGGGAGGGGCTGCGGGTGATGTCGAAGGACGCCTGCCGCCCGTTCTCCGCGAACCGCAACGGCATGGTCCAGGGCGAGGGCGCGGGCGTCTTCGTCTTCGAGGAATACGAGCATGCGAAGGCGCGCGGGGCCGAGATCCTGGCCGAGGTGATCGGCTTCGCCATGACCTCGGATGCCTCCGACATCGTCATGCCCTCGAAGCAGGGGGCGGCGCGGGCGATCCGCGGCGCGGTCGAGGATGCCGGCATTCCGCTGGACGCGGTGGGCTATATCAACGCCCATGGCACCGGGACGGCCGCGAATGACAAGACCGAATGCGCGGCGGTGGCCGATGTCTTCGGCGCCCATGCCGACAGGCTGATGATCTCCTCGACCAAGTCGATGCATGGCCACCTGATCGGCGGCACCGGCGCGGTGGAGCTGCTGGCCTGCGTGATGGCGCTGCGCGAGGGAGTGATTGCGCCGACGATCGGCTACGAGGAGGCGGATCCGGAATGCGCGCTCGACGTGGTGCCGAATGTGGCGCGCGAGGCGAAGGTCGATGTCGTCCTGTCGAACGCCTTCGCCTTCGGCGGGCTGAACGCGGTGCTGGCGCTGCGCGCGGCCTGAGGGAAGGGGCCGGGCGAAGCGCCCGGCCGCATCCGGTCGTTACTGCTGCGGCGCGACCTTGCGCAGCGGCAGATCGTTATAGGTGGCGGTGAAGCCCGCCAGGGACAGCGTCAGGTCGACATTGGTGGTCTGCGAGACGACCGGCACGATGGTCACGACCGCCTTGGCGCCGCGCTTCATCGCCGCGATGTCGTCCGCGCTGAAGCCGACTTCGGCCACGCAGCCCGAGGCATTGCAGTATTTCAGCGGATAGCGCTTGGGTTCGCCGCCATCGACCGCGAAGGTCACGCCGCGGGTCAGCAGCGTCTCGAGCGGGGTCACGATCATCGCGCCAGCCTCGAAGGACGCGCCTTCCAGGCGGAACATGGTGAACTCCGCCGTCGGCGTGCCCGAGCTGTCGCGCAGGAGCTGGTACATCTGGCAGGGATCGGCCTGGCCTTCGGGCGCGCGGCCGCAGCGGACCTCCCAGTCCTGCACCGTCTTCGGCACATAGAGCTGGCCCGGCTGGACCTCGTCGCGGCTCGTGGGGCGCGCCTGGTTGACCGGCTCGCCCGCGGAGAGGTCGATCGCCGATGCGCCGTCGTTTCCGCTGGGGGCAGGCTGGGCCGCGTCCTGCGCGTAAGCCGCGGAAGACATGGCAAAAGCCAGGGAAAGCAGAAGGCCCGCGCCAAAGCGATTGGTCATGATTGACGTATCCTTTCGGGAATGGATCGGTGCGGCAGGCCTAGCATGGCAACCGGGCACTGTCAGGCCCCAACCTGCCGCGGCCGCCCCGCGGGGGGCGGCAAATCCGCCGCCCTGCGATCAAAAGAAAAAGAGGCCCGGCGGGCCTCTTTCAGATGTCATTTTGCTCCCTGTCGGACTGGCCGACTTGTATGTGACCCGGAAGCTAGGACGACTTGGCGCACCGGTCAACAGGAAACAAATTCCTGTTTCATCCTTCGGGCTTGAAATTTCCATCTGTCGCCATAGTGCCGAAAAAATGGCCACGCCGCAGGGCGTGGCCAGGTCAACAGGGAGGAAGTTCGGGGCGGATCAGGTCGATTGCCCACCCCTTGGAAACAGGCTAGCCCGAAATGGTTAACGTTACGTGCCTGTTACAGGGCCCTGTTTAGATGGCGGGAACCGATACCGGCGTGATCCGGATCTGGCTGATGCGGTTCTTCTCGCGTCCGAGGATCTCGAATCGGAAATTATGGAAGTTGAACACCTGGCCGACCACGGGGATCATCTGGGCCTCGTGGATCACCAGCCCGGCGATGGTGTTGGCCTCGGTGTCGGGCAGCTGCCATTCATTGGCGCGGTTGAGGTCGCGGATCGTCACCCAGCCGTCGACAATGAACTGCCCGTCGGTCGTTTTCTCGATCCCCTGGGTCTCGCCGGTGTCGAATTCGTCGGTGATCTCGCCGACGATCTCCTCGAGGATGTCCTCCAGCGTGATGAGTCCCTGCAGCACGCCGTATTCGTCCACGACCAGCGCGAAATGGGTGTGCCGCTTGAGGAACTGCCGCATCTGGTCGTCGAGCGTCGTGGTCTCGGGCACGAAATAGGGCTTGCGCGCGACCGAGAGGAAATCGAAGGCCTCGGGCAGAACCTCGGTCGGATGCCCGGCGTCGCTGCGCGCCTTGGCGAGCCCGCGCAGCAGGTCCTTGGCATGGATCACGCCGATGATGTTCTCGTGGGTCTCGCGGAAGACCGGCAGGCGGGTGTGGGGCGAGGCCAGGCACTGCGCCAGAACGTCCGTCGGCGGCGCGTCGGCATCGATCATCTCGATCTCCGAGCGGTGCTTCATGATCTCCTCGACGGTGCGGTCGCCGAGATCGAGCGCGCCGAGCAGCCGGTCGCGGTCCTCCTTCTCGACCACGCCCTCGGAATGGCCGAGCGCCAGCGCGCCCGAGATTTCCTCGCGCACGGCGAGGACGTTGTTCTGCGGATCGGTCTCCACCCCGAAGAGCTTCAGCACCGTGCGCACCAGGGCGCGGACCGCCATCACCACCGGCGAGAAGACGCGGATGATGATCGAGATCGGCCGTGCCACGGCGGCGGCGGCGACTTCGGCATTGGTGATCGCATAGGTCTTGGGCAACACCTCGGCGAAGATCAGGACCAGGAAGGTCATGATCAGCGTCGCCAGCGCCAGCGTCGCGCCGCCATCGCCGAAGGCGCGGGTGAAGAGCGCCGTGGTCAGCGAGGTCGCGAGGATGTTCACGAGGTTGTTGCCCAGCAGCACCGAACCGATCAGCCGCTCGTTGTCCTCGGTGATCTTCAGCGCCTCGCCGGCGCCGCGGCTGCCGGCATCTGCCTTGGCCTTCAGCTTGCCCCGCGACGCGGCGGTCAGCGCGGTTTCCGAGCCCGAGAAGAAGCCCGAGAGCACGAGCAGCCCCAGGACCGCCAGCGTGGTGATCCAGAAGGCGGCGTCGAAAACCGTGGTGGCGGTGTCCATTCCTTAACGTCCTTATGCCTGACTAGAGGCCTTATGATAGGGCTCCACTACGGGATCAAGAAGGGCAGGCGATGAAGACGGCACAGCTGGGCGAGTTGGACGGGCCTGTCCTTGTCTTCGGGGCACCTGCCTCCAATCTCCAGGCGCTGATCGCGCTCCTGGGCGAGGCATCCCGCCGCGGCGTGACGCGGCTGACGATGATCTGCACCGGGGGGCTGGCCGGGCCCTGCGGCGATCCGGGCGCGGTGACGACGATGCTGCGGGTGCTGGGCGGACCGGTCCTCGCCGGCGAGACGGAGCGGCGCCTGGCCGCGGGCCCCCGCCATGGCGGCGCGCTGGCAGAGCGCGACTGGTTCCGCCTGGCCGATGACCGCATTCCCGCGGGCGACCGGCGCTGGCTGGCGGGCCTGCCGGATGCGGCGGTCTTCACGCGCCGCGGCCGCCGCTTCGCCGCCATCTCCGGGGGCGGCGTCGCGCTGCCGGACGAGGAGGCGCCAGACGAGGCGTTCCGCGCCGCGCTTGCCGCCTTGCAGGCGTCGGCGGGTCCCTGCGACACGGTGCTGGCGGCCAGCCAAGCCCAGGCCTTCCGCAGGCTGGTCGGCGGGGTGGAATGGATCGGCACCGGCGCCTGCGGCCTTCCGGCCGGGGACGGGCGGATGCAGACGCGCTTCGTGATGCTCAATCACGGCATCGCCCGGCTGCACCGGCTGGCCTATGACGTGGAAGGCGCCAGGCGGAAGATGCGCGAGCTGGGGCTCGATCCGCGCTGGCAAGCGGCGCTTTCGGGCGGCCCGTCCCCGGCAGCGGAGCTGCTGCCGGGACCGCGGGCCGCCTGAGGATCACTCTTCGGCGCTGCCCTCGGCATCGACCTCGGCCTCGCCCTGATCGGCGATCCAGGCGACCGAGACCACCTCTTCGCCCTGGGCGGTGTTGAACACCCGGACGCCGCCCGCCGCGCGCGAGCGGAACGAGATGCCCGCGACCGGGCAGCGGATCGACTGGCCGTTCGACGTGGCCAGCATGATCTGGTCGTCGAGCATCACCGGGAAGCTCGTCACCAGCGTGCCGCCGCGCATGCCCTTGTCCATCGCCGCCACGCCCTGGCCGCCGCGGCCGCGCACCGGATAGTCATGCGAGGAGCTGAGCTTGCCGAAGCCGCGGGTGGTGATGGTCAGGATCAGGTCCTCGGCCGCTGACATCTCGGCATAGCGCTCCTGCGGCAGCGCCACGTCGGCCACGGCTTCCTCGTCTTCGTTCTCCGCCTCTTCGGTCATCCCCTCGATGGCGCGGCGCATCTTCAGATAGGCGGCGCGTTCTTCCGAGCTGGCATCGAAATGGCGGATCACCGACATCGCCACGACCGAGGCGCCTTTCGGCAGCTTGATGCCGCGCACGCCGGTCGATTTGCGGCCCTTGAAGACGCGCACCTCGGTCACCGGGAAGCGGATCGCGCGGCCCAGATCGGTGAAGAGCATCACGTCGTCGTCTTCCGAGCAGATCCGCGCGTTGACGAGCTTCACCCCCTCGGGCAGCTCCATCGCGATCTTGCCGTTGCGCATCACGTTGGTGAAATCGCCGAGCGCGTTCCGGCGCACGTCGCCCTCGGAGGTGGAGAAGACGATGTTCAGCTCGTTCCACTGGTCCTCGGGGCGGTCGACCGGCATGATCGCCGCGACGCCGACGCCGGGATTGATCGGCAGGATGTTCACCATCGGCTTGCCGCGGGCCGAGCGGCCGCCCTGCGGCAGGCGCCAGGTCTTCAGCTTGTAGACCATGCCGTCGGTGGTGAAGACGAGAAGCGGCGTGTGGGTATTGGCGACGAACAGCGTCGTCACCACGTCCTCGTCCTTCATCGCCATCCCCGACAGGCCCTTGCCGCCGCGCTTCTGGCTGCGGTAGTCGGCCAGCGGCGTGCGCTTGGCATAGCCGGTCTGGGTGATGGTGACGACCATGTCCTCCTTCTCGATGAGGTCCTCGTCCTCCATGTCGCCCGACCAGTCGACGATCTCGGTGCGGCGCGGCACGGCGAAGGCCTCGCGCACGGTGCGCAGCTCGTCCGAGATGATCCCCATGATCCGCTCGCGCGAGCGCAGGATCTCCAGGTATTCGCGGATCTTGGCGGCCAGCTCCTCGAGCTCGTCGGTGACTTCCTTGACGCCGAGCTGGGTCAGGCGCTGCAGGCGCAGCTCCAGGATGGCGCGGGCCTGGGTCTCCGACAGGTTGTAGGTCCTGTCGTCGTTCATCGTATGGGTCGGATCGTCGATCAGGCGGATATAGCCCTCGATCTCGTGGGCAGGCCAGCGCCGGGTCATCAGCGCCTCGCGGGCCTCGGCCGGATCGGCCGACTGGCGGATCGTCGCAACCACTTCGTCGACATTCGAGACCGCCACGGCGAGGCCGCAGAGGATGTGGCTGCGCTCGCGCGCCTTGCGCAGCTCGTAGGCGGTGCGGCGCGCGACGACCTCCTCGCGGAAGTCGATGAAGCTGGTCAGGAAGCGGCGCAGCGTCAGCTGCTCGGGGCGGCCGCCGTTCAGCGCCAGCATGTTGCAGCCGAAGGAGGTCTGCATCGGGGTGAAGCGCCAGAGCTGGTTCAGCACCACGTCCGGGGTCGCGTCGCGCTTCAGCTCGATCACCACGCGGATGCCGACGCGGTCGGATTCGTCCTGCACATGGGCGATGCCCTCGATCCGCTTCTCGCGCACGAGGTCTGCGATCTTCTCGATCATCGCCGCCTTGTTCACCTGGTAGGGGATCTCGTCGAGGACGATGGCGTAGCGGTCCTTGCGGATCTCCTCGATCCGGGTCTTGGCGCGGATGATGACCGAGCCGCGGCCCTCCAGATACGCCTTGCGCGCGCCGGAGCGGCCGAGAATGATGCCGCCGGTCGGAAAGTCGGGGGCGGGGATGTACTCCATCAGGTCCGCGCTATCGAGATCGGGATTCTCGATCAGCGCCAGCGTCGCGTCGACCACCTCGCCCAGGTTGTGCGGCGGGATGTTCGTCGCCATGCCGACCGCGATGCCGCCCGCGCCGTTGACCAGCATGTTGGGGAAGCGCGCCGGAAGGACGGACGGTTCGCGGTCCTTGCCGTCGTAGTTGTCCTGGAAATCGACGGTCTCCTTCTCGATGTCCTCGAGAAGCGCCATCGCCGATTTCTGCATCCGGACCTCGGTGTAGCGCATGGCCGCCGCGCTGTCGCCGTCCATCGAGCCGAAGTTCCCCTGGCCGTCGAGCAGCGGCAGCGACATCGAGAAGGGCTGCGCCAGCCGCACCAGCGCGTCGTAGATCGCCGCGTCGCCATGCGGGTGGTATTTCCCCATCACGTCGCCGACCGGGCGGGCCGACTTGCGGTAGGGCTTCTCGTGGCTGTTCCCGGTCTCGAACATTGCGTAAAGAATGCGCCGATGCACAGGTTTCAGGCCGTCGCGCAGATCCGGGATGGCGCGGCTGACGATCACGCTCATCGCGTAGTCGAGATAGCTCGACTTCATTTCCTCGGCGATGGAAACCGCAGGGCCGTCATAGCGGGGCGCCGGATTTTCGTCTTTATCTTCAGGGGTTTCCGGTGTGTCGCTCATTTCTGCCTGCTCGCTTGTGACTTAGGGGTCCAGCTTTGCCACAGGGTATATCAGACGCGGCGACCGGGCTGCAATGTCGCAGTCATCCCGTTGTCATCATCCATCCCGGGAGAGTGCTAATAGTTTGTTTTTATTGACCTTTAAAAGTTCCGGCGCAGCATGGAGGCGTGTATGGCAAGAGGTCGGGAATGGCAACAAGCGAAACGGAACTGATGCTGAAGGGCTACGGGCTGACGACGGCGGAGATGTACTACCGGCTGCCGGATTACCGCAGCGTGCTCAACACCTTCGTCTGGCAGGAGTACGATCTGGCGCCGGACTATCCGCGGCTCTTCAAATTCATCGAATTCTGGCAGGACGAGATCGAGGGTCCGCTGCATTCGGTCCGCTTCACCCATCGCAAGATGATCGCGCCCGGCGAATGGCGCAATGTCGTCGGGGAATTCCGCTACCACTGACGCTCCGGGCGCGGTGGACAGGGCAGGGTTGCAGCCTGTCTACGGCTGCGCAACAAAGTTGCGCAGGTGGCGTCAATCGCCTTGAAGTCCGGCGGAATTTGCGATGGTCTGCGGTGCAACACAAGGCGACGAGGGACCGCCCATATGCGCACTGGCCTTTACCCGGGAACGTTCGATCCGCTCACCCTGGGTCACGTGGACATCATCAAGCGCGGCTGCAAGCTGGTCGATCACCTGGTGATCGGCGTCGCGATCAACCGCGACAAGGGACCGCTTTTCTCGCTGGAGGAGCGCGTCGCGATGATCGAGGCGGAGAAGGAGATGCTGTCCGCCGGCACGGATTGCCGGATCACGGTGCATCCGTTCGAGAATCTGCTGATCCACTGCGCCGAGGATGTCGGCGCGAACGTGATCATCCGCGGCCTGCGGGCCGTGGCCGATTTCGAGTACGAATTCCAGATGGTCGCGATGAACCGCGCGCTGAGCCAGGATGTCGAGACGGTGTTCCTGATGGCGGAGGCGCAGCACCAGGCGATCGCGTCGAAGCTGGTCAAGGAAATCGCCCGGCTCGAGGGCGACGTCTCGAAATTCGTCACCCCGGCCGTGCGTCAGGCGCTCCTGAACCGTGTGGCGGAGCGCCGGTAGTCAATCAGTAGCCGTAGACCGACTCATGGGCCACGCGGCGGAAGTCTGCGCGGCTCAGCCCCAGATCCGCGGCTTCGCGGTCGGAGAGCATGTTCAGTTCGTTCAGCGTGCGGCGGAAGCGCTCGTGCTGGGCGAAACGGCTTTTCCAGGTGTTCACGATCTTCGTCATTGTCGGCCTCATCGGATGTGCGTTTGTCTGTTGAAGCCTAGATAGGTGATGGCGCTAACCGGAAAAACCGCCAAACCAGCAGTCCCGGCATGCGTGTGCTGCAATGCAGCGTAAAAGAAATATTCATTAGTGCAGGCACTTGCCCGGCAGGTTTGCGCCGGGTGCATGGCTGGAATGCTGCGGCAGCAGCTCGCCGTTCAGTTGCACCCGGGCAAAGGAAAAGCCGCGCAGGCGGGGCTGCGCGGCTTTTGTCAATGTCGTCCGGGGCTTGGCGCTCAGAGCGTCTTGCCGATCTCCGCTGCGGTGTCGACCATGCGGTTCGAGAAGCCCCATTCGTTGTCGTACCAGCTCAGGATGCGGACCATGTTGCCGTCGAGCACCTTGGTCTGCTCGGCCGCGAAGGTCGAGGAATGCGGGTCGTGGTTGAAGTCCATCGACACCATCGGACCGGCGGCATAGCCGAGCACGCCCTTCAGGGGGCCCTCTGCGGCCGCCTTGATCAGCGCGTTGATCTCCTCGGGGGTCGTGTCGCGCGCCGCTTCGAAGGTCAGGTCGACGCAGGAGACGTTCGGGGTGGGGACGCGGATCGCGACGCCGTCGAGCTTGCCGGCCAGTTCCGGCATGACCAGGCCGATGGCCCGGGCGGCGCCGGTCGAGGTCGGGATCATGTTCATCGCCGCCGCGCGGGCGCGGTACAGATCCTTGTGCATCGTGTCCAGCGTCGGCTGGTCGCCGGTATAGCTGTGGATCGTCGTCATGAAGCCTCGGGTGATGCCGATGCCCTCATGCAGGACCTTGGTCACCGGCGCGAGGCAGTTCGTCGTGCAGGAGCCGTTCGAGATCACCTTCTGGTCGGCATTGATCGTGCCGTGGTTCACGCCGAAGACGACGGTGTTGTCGGCGCCCGAGGCAGGGGCGGAGACCAGGACGCGGGCAGAGCCGTTCTCCAGGTGCAGCGCGGCCTTCTCGCGCGCGGTGAAGATGCCGGTGCACTCCATCGCGATGTCGACATGGCCCCAGGGGAGCTTTGCCGGGTCGCGCTCGGCCGTGACCTTGATCTTGCCCTGGCCGACATCGATCCAGTCCTCGCCGGTGGTCACTTCACCCTGGAAGCGGCCATGGACGCTGTCATAGCGGAACAGATGCGCATTGGTCTCGACCGGGCCGAGATCGTTGATCGCGACCACTTCGATGTCGCTGCGCTTGCTTTCCATGACGGCGCGAAGGACGTTGCGGCCGATGCGGCCAAACCCGTTGATTGCGACCTGAATGGCCATGTCTGCCTCCCGTTCATCATCGTGCAGGGTTGCGTTAGCCCTAACATCTTTGACGCGGCGGTCAACAGCAAGGTGATTGCGCTAACAGGGCTAAATCGTCACGGAGCCGCGAGGCCGGGCGCGGCGGCCAGGCCGCGCCCCGTCCAGTCTCAGCCCTGTGCCTTGGCCCGGCTGCGCGGCGCCGGCTTGCGCGGCTTGGCAGAGGCCGCGGCCTCCGCACTGCCATCGGCGACGGCATGGGCGCTGTCGCGCGCCTTTCCGGCGAAATCCTGCATCGCGTCGCGCAGCTTCTCCATCGTGCCGGTCATGGCCTCGGCCATGTGGCCGATCATCTCGCGCTGCGACTCGGCGACGGTCCGGCTGGCGGCGGCGCCGCGCTGGCCGGCATGTTCCGCGGTCTCTGCCAGCTTGCGCCGTGCCTCTTCCTGGGCGGCGGCGGCGGCATGGACGGCGCGTCCGGCGCCGCGTTCGAGTTCTGTCTGCAGACTCATGGTCATCCTCCTCTCTGTGTCCGGTGCGGGCAGTCACGGCCGCCCGCTAAGGGGGGAACCGGTCCGGGGGCCCGCCTGTTCCGTCACGATTTGGGGGAGGAGGTAAAAAAAAGGGCCCCGGCATGTCTGCCGGAGCCGGAACCCGCATGTGGCTGGCGCGGGGCGTGCCGGGCAGGGCCCGGCCGTGGTCTCAGTGCAGCAGGCGGCCCATCGCGGCGGCGACATCGGCCATCCGGCAGGAGAAGCCCCATTCGTTGTCGTACCAGGCCAGCACCCGGACGGTGCGGCCGCCGACGACCTTGGTCTGCTCGGGCGCGAAGATCGAGGACTGGGTGGTGTGGTTGAAGTCGATGGAGACCTTCGGCTCGGGATCGTAGCCCAGCACGGAGCGCATATGCCCCTCGGCCGCCTCGCGGACGACCTCGTTCACGTCGGCGACGGTCACGTCGCGGGCGGCTTCGAAGGTCAGGTCGACGCAGGAGACATTCGGGGTCGGCACGCGGATCGACGAGCCGTCGAGCTTGCCCTCGAGCTCGGGCAGGACCTCTTTCAGTGCCTTGGCCGCGCCGGTGGAGGTCGGGATCATCGCCATCGCGGCGGAACGCGCGCGGTAGAGATCGCCGTGGCGGCGGTCCAGCGTCGGCTGGTCGCCGGTATAGGAGTGGATCGTCGTCATGATCCCGCGCTCGATCCCGATGGCGTCGTTCAGCACCTTGGCGAGCGGGGCGAGGCAGTTGGTGGTGCAGGAGCCGTTCGACACCATCGTGTCGGTGGTCAGCAGGCTGCGGTGGTTCACGCCGTAGACGATGGTCTTGTCGACATTCTTGGCAGGGGCGGAGAACAGCACCTTCTTCGCGCCCTGCTCGACATGGACGATGCCCTTGTGGCCGTCATTGAACTTGCCGGTGCATTCCAGCACGACATCGACGCCGGTCCAGTCCAGTTCCTTCGGCTCGTAGGTCGAGAAGACCTGGATCGGGCCGCGGCCCATGTCCAGCGTGTTGCCCTCGACCTTCACGGTGCCGCCGAAGCGGCCGTGGATGGAGTCGTATTTCAGGAGATGCGCATTGGTCTCGATCGGGCCGGTCGCGTTGATCTTCACCACTTCGACGTCGTTGCGCCCGCTTTCCGCGATATGCGCGAGCGTGCAGCGGCCGATGCGGCCAAAACCGTTGATACCGACAGTAATCGTCATGGGTCAGTCTCCTGAGGGGGGCTGCGAGGCGATCGGGAGGGCGCGCCGAGCCAGTGCTGAACTGGCCTCCGTATACCCTTGGGTACCGTGGCAAAAAAGCTAAAAGACAAAGTTTTAGAATGTGTTAGCGGTAAACGTGACGTGTTAGCGCGACCGTTTGCGGTAACGGTGCTGCGCTGCGGAAATCTCTGGCGGGGGGAGCGGGGCGCGGCGCGAATCTGGGAGCGGTACCATGGCGCTGCGGGGGCGGCGCGGCGGCGCGCCGGAGGGGCCGGGGCAGGCTCTGCCCCGGCCGGAAGATCAGCCGTTGGCGGCGCGGATCTTGTCGGCGGCGTCCTTCGAGAAGGCCACGCCTTCCTTTTCCAGAAGCGCGTCGAGCTCGCCCGACAGGGTCATCTCGGTGATGATGTCGCAGCCGCCGACGAACTCGCCCTTGACGTAGAGCTGCGGGATGGTCGGCCAGTCGGAGAACTCCTTGATCCCCTGGCGGATGCCGTCATCCTCGAGGACGTTCACGTCCTTGAACTCGACGCCCATGAAGTTCAGCACGCCGGCGACGCGGCTGGAGAAGCCGCATTGCGGCATCATCTTGGTGCCCTTCATGAACAGGACCACGTCATTGGCGGTCACGGTATCCTTGATCTGCTCTTCCACGGTGGTGGTCATGCGTTGTCTCCTTGGTCTGCGCCTGGCGCGCGGGTCTCTTTCCGGAACCTAGCACGGAATGTGCCAGCATGGGTGCGTTGCGCGCCGATCAGGTCGTTGCGTTTCAGGACTGCCCGGTATCCGGTCATGTCGGTGGCTTCCAGCCCCAGTTCCTCGGGGCCGTCGCCGGGCAGGGCGGGCCGGTGGGCGCTCAGCGGCCTGTGGCGGCCGCGCTTGATCCAGGCCTCGGCCAGCGCGGCGGCAGCCAGGGCCGCGCCGCATCCGCCGAGACCCCAGAGCAGCGCGGTCACGCCCGGCTCACTCCGGCACCTTGGTGGTCAGCGCCAGCGCGTGCAGCTCGCCCTCGGCGCCGTCCATCTTGCCTTTCAGCGCGGCATAGACGGCGCGCTGCTGCTGCACGCGGTTGAGGCCGCGGAAGCTCTCGTCGATGATCTCCGCGGCGTAGTGGTTTCCGTCCCCGGCCATGTCCATGATGGTGATCTGCGCGTCCGGGAAGGTTTCGCGCAGCAGGGTCTCGATTTCCTCGGCTTGCATCGGCATCGGGTGATATTCCTTTGTGTCTGTCGAAATCTAGGGCCCGCCCGCGCGCCCCGCAAGACGGAACTGCGCCGCGCGCCGTCCCGCCCCGGCGGGGCTAGCGGCGGCCCCTCCGCCTCGCGGCCATGATAGACCCGCAGCGGGGCGGGCGCATCCGTTCGATGGAAAGGTTTGTCATGTTCATGCGAATTGTCGGGGTCCTGTGGGCCCGGGCGGGGCGTCGACTGGGCAGAGCAGCCGTCATGCCAGCCCCCGATCCGCCCCGGATGCGACAGCGCGCCGGCGGCTCTCCGCAGCGGCGGAGAATTCATCATCGCGGGCGGTTTCGCGGGGGCAGGGCGCCTGATTTGGCCGCAGCCGCGGAACGGCGCGGCCGGGTCCGGCGGGCCGGAGCGCGTCCCTCGGGAGCGCTCCGGCGATCGTGTCAGCCGACGGTGGCCTCGAAGGCGCTGCGGTAGGTGGCGACCAGATCGGCCAGCGGTGCGGACGCGCCGCCGAGGCTGACCGTGTCGCCGCCGAACTTGCCGACCACGCTGCAGGGGATGCCCTTGCCGCCCGCGAGCACCAGGAATTCCTCGGCATGGTCGAAGGGGCAGGCCAGCAGGTAGCGCGCCTGGTCCTCGCCGAAGAGCTCGCCTGCGGAGGCGGGGGTCAGCTCGACGCCGATCCCGCCGGCCGCGGCCATCTCGAAGGCGGCGAGCGCCAGCCCGCCATCGGCCAGATCGGTCGCGGCATTGACCAGGTTGCGGTTGTTGCGCAGGAAGACGCCGTGCTTGCGCTCGGCCTTCAGGTCGACGGCGGGGGCGTCGCCCTCCTCGCGGCCGAAGAGCTCGGCCAGCAGTGCCGACTGGCCCAGATGGCTGCCCGGCGCGCCGAGCAGGACCGCCACGTCGCCCTCGAGCGGCGCCGAGCCGATCAGGTTCTTCGCGTTCTTCAGCAGCCCCACCGCGCCGATGGTCGGGGTCGGCAGGATGCCCTGGCCGTCGGTCTCGTTGTAGAGCGAGACATTGCCCGAGACGATCGGCATGTCGAGCGCGGCGCAGGCCTCGCCGATGCCCTTCAGCGCGCCGACGAACTGGCCCATGATCTCGGGCTTCTCGGGGTTGCCGAAATTCAGGTTGTCGGTCGTGGCCAGCGGCTTGGCGCCCGCGGCGGTCAGGTTGCGGTAGGCCTCGGCCACCGCCTGCTTGCCGCCCTCGTAGGGGTTCGCCTTGACGTAGCGCGGGGTCACGTCGGAGGTGAAGACCAGCGCCTTCCTGGTGCCGTGGACGCGGACCGCGCCGCCGCCGAGCCCCGGACGGCGCACGGTATCGGCCATCACCATGTGGTCGTACTGCTCGTAGACCCAGGATTTCGACGCGTAGTTCGGGGACGAGATCAGCGCGGTCAGGCCTTCGATCGGGTCGACGGCTGGCACGTCGCCCAGCGGCGCCGCGGCCGGGGTCTCGACCCAGGGGCGGTCGTATTCCGGCGCCTCGGAGGAGAGCTTCGACAGCGGCAGGTCGGCCTTCACCTCGCCGCCATGGACGATCAGGAAGCGGTCCTCGGGGATGGTCTCGCCGACGATGGCGAAATCCAGCTCCCATTTGTCGAAGACGGCCTTGGCGACGTCCTCCTTCTCGGGGTTCAGCACCATGAGCATCCGCTCCTGGCTTTCCGAGAGCATCATCTCGTAGGCGGTCATCGCCTCTTCGCGCACCGGCACCTTGTCGAGGTCGAGCTTGATGCCGAGCTTGCCCTTGTCGCCCATTTCCACGGCCGAGCAGGTCAGGCCCGCCGCGCCCATGTCCTGGATCGAGATCACGGCGCCGGTCTGCATCAGCTCCAGGCAGGCCTCCATCAGGCGCTTCTCGGTGAAGGGATCGCCGACCTGGACGGTGGGCCGCTTCTCCTCGATCGTGTCGTCGAACTCGGCCGAGGCCATGGTCGCGCCGCCGACGCCGTCGCGCCCGGTTTTCGCGCCGAGATAGACGACCGGCATGCCGACGCCCGAGGCGGCGGAGTAGAAGATCTTGTCGGCGTCCGCCAGGCCCGCCGCGAAGGCGTTGACCAGGCAGTTGCCGTTATAGGCGGAATGGAACCGCACCTCGCCGCCGACGGTCGGCACGCCGAAGCAGTTGCCGTAGCCGCCGATGCCCTCGACCACGCCATGCACCAGCTGCTTGGTCTTCGGATGCGCCACTTCGCCGAAGCTCAGCGCGTTCATCGCCGCGATCGGCCGCGCACCCATGGTGAAGACGTCGCGCAGGATGCCGCCCACGCCGGTCGCCGCGCCCTGGTAGGGCTCGATATAGGAGGGGTGGTTGTGGCTCTCCATCTTGAAGACCACGGCCTGTCCGTCGCCGATATCGACGACGCCCGCATTCTCGCCCGGGCCGCAGATCACCTGCTCGCCGGTCGTGGGCAGCGTGCGCAGCCATTTCTTCGACGACTTGTAGGAGCAGTGCTCGTTCCACATGGCCGAGAAGATGCCGAGCTCGGTGAAGCTAGGGACACGTCCGATGATCTCCAGCAGACGTTCGTACTCGTCGGGCTTCAGCCCGTGGGCGGCGATCAGGTCTTCGGTGATCTCTGGCTCGTTCATGGCGGTCCGTCCGTTCCTGCGTTTGGCGCACCTCTAGCGGCAGGCGCGGCAAAGCGGAAGGCCGGGCGAGGGGCTTCGGCCCAAAAAAAAAGCGCGCCGGAGCGCCCCGGATCCGGCGCGCAGGGCGGCTCAGCCGGTCTCCGCCCAGCGGGAGGTCGCGCCGAGCGCCGCGCCGGGGCGGTCGCAGACCAGCACCAGCCGGCCGTGATGGTCGGAATACTGCACCTCGATATTGACCCCGGCATCGACGAGCGCGCGGGAAATGGCGCCGAGCTGGCCGGGCCTGCCCTGGGCGAGGCGGCGCAGGAGCGGCACGCGCATCGCCGAAACGCGGATCCCGGCCGCCTCTGCCGCCGCCTTTGCCGCGGGCCCGTCGCGGAAGAGGAAATGCGCCACCGAACGGCCGCCCGCGGCGAAGACCCCGCCGCCCTCGAAGGCCAGCCCCGCCCGGCCCATCGCCTCGCCCAGCTCGGCAAGCGCGCCGGGGCGGGTCTCCAGGTCGAATTCCAGGTCATGCACCGCCGTCGCCTCCCGCGGCGGGGCCGTAGTCGCGCAGCACCTCGGCGGCGCGCAGGCGGTAGCTGGCGAAGATCTCCCGCCGCCCGGCCGCCTGCGCGGCGCGATGGGCGGGCAGGGCGCGCCAGCGGGCGATCGCCGCCTCGTCGCGCCAGAAGGACAGCGACAGGAGCCGCTCCGGCCGGGCGAGGCTGCGGAAGCGCTCGATCGAGACGAAGCCGTCGATCTCCTCCAGGGCGGGGCGCAGCTCTGCGGCAAGGTCGAGATAGGCGTCGCCCGCGCCCTCGCGCAGCTCGGCCTCGAAGATCACGGCGATCATCGGCAATGCCCCGCGGCGCGGGACGGACAGGGGGTCAGGGTCATGGCTTCGGCTCCTTTGCGCCGCCCGGCTAGCAGGCGGCGGCGGGGCGGTGCTTCGGCCCGGAGCGAAGTATCCGCGGTCAGTCCCCGGGTGCGATCATCGCCGGCAGCTCGCCCAGATCCGGCAGCTCGCGGAAGCGCGGATGGCCCGCGGGCGCCTCGGCATGCTCCAGCGCCCAGCTCAGGTGGTAGGGCACGAAGGCGCCCCAGCCGCCGATGTCGATCACCGGCAGAATGTCCGAGCGCAGCGAATTGCCGACCATCAGCACGCCCGCGGCATCGCTGCCATGGCGGGCGAAGACGGCGCGGTAGGTCTCGGGCGACTTCTCCGAGACGATCTCCACCCCGTCGAAGAGATCGCCGAGCCCCGACTGCGCCAGCTTGCGCTCCTGGTCGAGCAGGTCGCCCTTGGTGATCAGCAGCACCTTGTGGGACGCCGCCGCCGCCTCCACCGCCTCGCGGGCATGGGGCAGGAGGTCGATGGGATGGCGCAGCATCTCCTGGCCCGCGGCGATGATCTCCTGGATGACGGAGCCGGGGACGCGCTGCTCGGTCACTTCCAGCGCGGTCTCGATCATCGACAGCATGAAGCCCTTGATGCCGTAGCCGTACTGGCCGAGATTGCGCCGCTCGGCGGCCAGCAGGCGCTCTGCCAGATGGCCCCGTTCGGCGTAATCGGCCAGCAATTCCGCGAATCGTGCTTCCGTCAGCTTGAAGAACTGCTCATTATGCCACAGGGTATCGTCTGCATCGAAGGCAACTGTTGTTATATTCTTGACCATTTGCCGTCTATCCTCGCTGCCGACTCGGCCTGTTGCGTGTCCAGTTTGGCGCAAACCCCTTTCATCATCGGGACGCCATCGTATATTGTGCTGCACCTGAGAGAATGAGAAGAGCTCCGGAGTCCGCGTACGTGCCTCTATTCGACCTGATCATGTCCGGCAAGGACGGCAAGACCGATAATGACACCGGGGTCATTACCAAGACACGGCCGAAGACCAAGCGTCCTCCGCTGTACAAGGTATTGATCTTGAACGACGACTACACGCCGATGGAATTCGTCGTGCATGTCCTCGAACGGTTCTTCGGCATGAGCCACAGCCAGGCTTTCGAGCTGATGCTGACCGTCCACAAGAAGGGAGTCGCCGTGGTCGGCGTCTTCTCTTTCGAGGTGGCCGAGACCAAGGTGGGGCAGGTGATGGATTTCGCCCGCCGCCACCAGCACCCGCTGCAATGCACCATGGAAAAGGAATAGCGGCCGCGAGGCCGGGTTTCCCATGCTCAAGCGCGTGACCCTCGCCCTGGAAACGGGCGCTGCACTCCTGCCGCAGGACGGCCGCATCGCGGTCTTCGATCCGGCAGAACCGCCGATCCTTCCGGGCGTCGCCCGCGACCGGATCGATGCCATCTCCCCCTCGGCGCGGCTGCACCGCGCCTGTGCCGCCGCCGGGATCGCCGCGCATACCGCGCCCGAGGGCGCCTATGCCGCCGCGCTGGTCTTCGCCGGGCGCGCCCGTCCCGCCACCCGGCTGCGCATCGCCCAGGCCGTGGCCTGCCTCTCCGAAGGCGCGCCGGTCTTCATCGACGGCCAGAAGACCGACGGGATCGAGCCCGCGCTGAAGGACTGCCGCGAGCGGATCGAGGTCTCCGACAGCTACGTCAAGTCCCATGGCCGGCTCTTCTGGTTCTCCGCGGCTCCGGTCTTCGACGACTGGGCGGCGATCGCGCGGGACTGGCCGATGGCCGGACGGTTCCGCACCGCGCCGGGCATCTTCTCGGCCGACGGGATCGATCCGGGCTCGAAGCTGCTGGCCGAGATCCTGCCGCCAATGAAGGGCGCGGGCGCCGATCTGGGCGCGGGCTGGGGCTTTCTCGCCGATGCGGTGCTGCAATCGCCCGCCGTCACCCGGCTGCATCTGGTCGAAGAGGACTTCCGCGCGCTCGAGGCCGCGAAGGAGAACGTGCCCGACCCGCGCGCGCGCTTCCACTGGGCCGATGCGACCGCCTGGCAGGAGCCCGAGGCGCTGGATTTCATCGTCTCGAACCCGCCCTTCCATTCCGGCCGCGAGGCCAGCCCCGAGATCGGCCGCGCCTTCATCCAGGCCGCCGCGCGGATGCTCGGCCGCAATGGCCGCTTCTGGATGGTGGCCAACCGCCATCTGCCCTACGAGGCGGCGCTTGCCGCGCATTTCGGCGACGTCAGGGAAGTGGTGGCGCAGTCCGGCTACAAGGTGGTAGAGGCCAGCGCTCCGAAATCCGGCAGAGACGCAAGGAGACGCGCATGAGCCTGTCCGTAGAGGGAAAGACCGCGATCGTGACCGGCGCCGCCAACGGCATCGGCCTGGCGGTGTCGCGGCACCTGCTCGATCAGGGCGCCAGCGTGATGATGGTCGACATGGACGAGGACAAGCTCTCCGAGGAGTTCGACTCGCTACCCGAGAAGGAGAAGGCCGCCTGGTTCGCGGGCGACCTGCGCGAGCGCCTGACGCTGGCGAACCTGATGTCGGCGACGCTCGACGCCTTCGACCGGCTCGACATCCTGGTCAATGCCAGCCGCCAGGTCATGGCCGACGATCCGCTGGGCGCGACCGGCGACGAGACGATGAAGGAGCTGCTGCAGCAGAACCTGATGCCGGCCTACCGGCTCAGCCAGCTGGCCGCGCGGCGGATGATCGCCCAGGCCGCCGAGAGCGAGGACGAGGACAGCCCTGTCGGCTCGATCATCAACCTCTCCTCGATCGCGGCGCGCCGCTCGCATCCCGAGCTGCTGGCCTTCTCGGTCTCCACCGCCGCGCTCGACCAGCTGACCCGCTCGATGGCCGTCGCCCTGGCAGAGCACCGCATCCGGGTGAATTCCGTCGCCTTCGGCTCGGTCATGTCCGACAGCCTGAAGACGACGCTGAAAGAGAACCGCGACTACCGCCAGAGCATCGTCGACAACACGCCGCTGCAGCGCATCGCCGGCCCCAAGGAGGTCGTCGAGACGGTGCAGTTCCTGGCCTCCGAGGGCTCGGCCTTCATGACCGGGCAGATCCTGACAATCGACGGCGGCCGCACGCTGATCGACCCGGTCAGCGCCCCGGCGCACTAGTCCGCGCCGGCGCCATGTCCCGGCTGCCGGTGCCCGGAGGCGGCGCGGAATTCCCGCCGGTTCCTGCCGTCGCCGGCGCAAGGCGCGACCCGGCTGGCATCTTCCGTGCGCTCACTTTTGGGCCGCTGCTGCCAGCTGCGATGTGCCGCTTGCATGTGATGCGGGCGGTGCACACCTTTGGCGCTGCGGAGAGTTTCGCCGTTCATGGCCGAGGCGATCGGAAAGGCGGCACTGTCAGGCCACGTGCCTCGCCCCATGTCCCGCGTTCGTTCTGCGCCTCCCGAGGCGGGGTATCGCCGCGACCGCGGCATGGGCCTTCCGCGGGGCCGGAAAATGCCGACGCCGCCGTGCCCGCCTGAGCGCCGCATCGAGGGGGCACTGGGCGCGTTGTCCCGGAGTCCTCCGGGGGAGGTCGGGGACCGCGAAGATGGAAGCCGGGCCGACGCCCCTGCAATGCCGGCAGGCGCCGCTGATCCCATCCCTTGTCTGTCAGCCCCGCCGGCCACGTGCCATCGAGGGAATGACTGCGCTCAGGCCGGCTTCGGCAGAGGAGGGGCCGCGTGCCGGCCAGGTGCCGGAGATTGCCGATCAGGGTCGGGGATGGATTGACGGCATGCCGAGCGGCCGGGGGCGATCAGGAGCGCCGCAAGGACGGGCGCGGGGTCAGCTTCTGGCGGAGATCAGCTCGCCCTCGGCGGTGCAGCTTGCCGTGCCGAGCTTCTCGCGGCGCAGGAGCAGCGCGTCGAGCTTGCGCTTCTCCGATTCCGGGTCGATCGCCACGGGGCGGCGCACCGGCTGGGTGCGCTGGTCGAGGCACCAGCCGATGTTCGGGCCGCGGTTGCACAGCGTCATGCCGACATTCACGTCGCGGTACTCGGTCTCGTAGTCATAGCCGCGGGCCAGCGTCGCGCGGGTCTCGGCGATCAGCCGGTCGAGGCGCCGCTCCTCGCGGGTCAGGTTGCTGCTGCAGCGGTCCTGCGGCGTGCCGCAGGCGGCCAGGAGGAGCAGGGCGGGAAGAAATAGCGCGCGCATGGGACGTTCCGGATCGGTTGGGCCGGGATGGGCTCGCGCCATCATGCGTCCGCTTCGCCCGCGGGTCAAATGCCGCGGCAGACCGCCGGGACGGGCGCCCGCGCTGGCCAAGCCCGGCCGCAGCGGCTAGCCTCGCCCTGCCAGTCCGCCGGAGCAAGCCTTGAGATCCTCCTCCTTTCCCGCCGCGCGCGGCGGAACGCCTCCGCCCGCTGATGCCGCCGCCGCGGCCGAAGCCTCCCCCCGCCGCATCCTCGCCCGCGTCGCGCCCTATCTCTGGCCGCCCGGGCGGACCGGGACCAAGATCCGGGTGCTGCTGGCCGTGGCCGCGCTCGTCGCCTCGAAGCTCTTCGCGGTGGCCACGCCCTTCCTCTACAAATCCGCGGTCGACAGGCTGTCCGGCGAGGGCGTCTCCGATCTGGCGCTCGGCGCGGTCGGGCTGACCGTGGCCTACGGCATGGCGCGGCTGATGACGACCGGCTTCCAGCAGCTGCGCGACGTGATCTTCCTGCGCGCGGGCCAGCAGGCGCTGCGCGAGGTGGCGGTCGAGACCTTCTCGCATATCCACCGGATGAGCCTGCGCTACCACATCACCCGCAAGACCGGCGGTCTCAGCCGGGTGATGGAGCGCGGGGTGAAGGGGATCGAGTTCCTGCTGCGCTTCCTGCTGTTCTCCATCGGGCCGCTGCTTCTGGAGCTGGGGATGATCTGCGTCGTCCTGGCGACGGTGTTCGACCTCTGGTACCTGGCCGTGGTGGCCGCGACGCTGGGCACCTATGCGGTCTTCACCTTCCGGGTGACGCAATGGCGGCTGGGGCTGCGCCGCGAGATGAACCTGCAGGACCAGGACGCCAACCAGAAGGCGATCGACAGCCTGCTGAATTTCGAGACGGTGAAGTATTTCGGCGCCGAGGCGCGCGAGGCGGCGCGCTACGACCGGGCGATGGAGGCCTATATCGGCGCGGCGGTGAAATCGGGCTATTCGCTGGCGGCGCTTAATTTCGGCCAGACCGTGCTGATCACCGCGGGGCTTGTCGGAGTGATGGCGATGGCCGCCATCGGGGTGGAGCGCGGCAGCCTGACGGTCGGCGATTTCGTCATGGTCAACGCCTACATGATCCAGCTGATCCAGCCGCTGAACTTCCTCGGCAGCGTCTATCGCGACATCCGCCAGAGCTTCGTCGACATGGGGGCGATGTTCCACCTGCTCGACCAGCCGCCCGAGGTCGCCGACCGTCCCGGCGCGCCCGCGCTCAAGGTCCCCCGCGGCGAGCTTCGCTTCGAGGATGTCAGCTTCGGCTACGATCCGGCGCGGCCGGTGCTGCACGGGCTCAGCTTCTCGGCGGCGCCGGGCGAGACGGTGGCGCTGGTCGGGCCCTCGGGGGCGGGGAAGAGCACGATCGGCCGGCTGCTCTTCCGCTTCTACGACGCGACCGAGGGGCGGGTGGCGATCGACGGGCAGGATCTGCGCGACGTGACCCAGGACAGCCTGCATGCCCAGATCGGCGTGGTGCCGCAGGACACGGTGCTGTTCAACGACACGCTGCTCTACAACATCTCCTATGGCCGCCCCGGGGCAAGCCGGGCGGAGATCGAGGCGGCGGCCGAGGCGGCGCAGCTCGGCGCCTTCATCGCGGCGCTGCCGGAGGGCTACGCCACCCAGGTGGGCGAGCGCGGGCTCCGGCTCTCGGGCGGCGAGAAGCAGCGGGTGGGCATCGCCCGCACCATCCTGAAGAACCCGCCGATCGTGCTCCTTGACGAGGCGACGAGCGCGCTCGACACCCGGACCGAGCGCGACATCCAGGAGGCGCTGCGCCGGATGGGGCGGGGGCGGACCGTGGTGACGATCGCGCACCGGCTGTCGACCGTGGTCGATGCCGACCGGATCCTGGTTCTGGACGCGGGCCGCGTGGTCGAGGAGGGGCGCCACGACGCGCTTCTGGCGGCGGGCGGGCGCTATGCGGCGCTCTGGGCGGCGCAGGCCGAGTCGGCGGGGCGGTTCACGTCGCCGGACCGGGCTGCTAGGGTCGCCGGAGACGGGCCCGCGGGCCCAGCGGAATGAAAGGACAGACCATGACCCTCCTCAAAGCCTCTGCGGGCCTCGGCCTCGCGCTCTTCGCACTCGCTGCCTGCGAGCCGATGGCGCAGATGACCGGCGGCGGGGGCAGCGGCGGCGGGCTGTCCTCGGGCGGCAGCGGCACCGACCTGACGCCCTTCCAGGGCCGTGCGGTCGAGGGCTCCGCCGGGCCGATCTCGGGGCTCGGCTTCGAGAAGACCCGCGACTCGGGCGGGGTCGCCTACTGGTACAACTCGATGACGGCGGCCTGCGCGCGGATGGAGACCGGCGACGGGGTCTACCAGTCGGTGGTCATGGTCCCGCATGGCGAGTGCTGAGGCCGCGCCAGGATTGGCCGGGCGCTAGCGCCGCCGCCTGAGCAGGGCGGCCAGCGCCAGCGCCGAGGCCAGGGCGAGCCCGCCGGGCAGGACCGGCACGGGCGGGATGGCGACCTCCGAGGGCCATGTCCCGCCGGGGCCGGTGCCGCCCGGGCCGGGATGCGGCCGGGGACCGGAGGCCCCGTCGCCGGGCGGAATGCCGTCCGGGATGAAGATGTCGAACGGATCGGAGCGCTCGCGCTGCCCGTCGGGACGCGGGATCAGGTGGCTCTCGACGGGCGGCGGGCCGGGCAGGGCGACCGGATCGCCGAGCGGGAAGGCATGGCCCTCGGCGGCCAGGAACTGCGTCACCATCGGCATCGGCTCTTCGGGTTCCTCCTCGGGCACCAGCTGGGCAAGCGCGCCGGGATCGGCGCTGCTGCAGACCTGCGCCCGCGCCGACAGGTAGGTGTCCCATTCGCCATCCGTCGCCTCGCGGCCGAGGATCTCGCGGGAATAGCCGCGGCGGCCGAGTTCCTCGCTGCAGGGATGCTCGATGCACAGGGGCGGCGGCCGCGTGCCCTTGAAGCCTTCGCGGTAGGCGGTCTCCAGATCCGCCGCGCGGATGCAGGTCCCGCCGGTGAAATCGCGGAAATGCGGCACGCTGCCGGCGGAGGCCGGAGCGGTCTGGAGGGCAAGCGCCGCCAAGAGGACGGCAAACACGCAAAGGGCGCCGCGCAGGGCGCAGAACGGCCGGGCCAAGGGAGGGCTCCTTCCTGTGGCGGGTTGAGTCTGTGGGATGTGCGGGGACTGCCTACACCCAAAAGGCCCGGCAGGAACGGACGATGATTATTCTCGGTAAATTTGATTAGATTGCGGGCAGGGAATCGCATCTTGTGTGGTCAACATAAAAAACCGCTACCTGTTGTGATTTCTTCAGTTGACCAGCAACTGGGTTCTACGCTTACTTGTAGGTACGCGACGCCTTCACACTAGATGTGGTGATCGCCACCTACCGGGGAACCATCGACTGCTCTATATCTTGTGGCTCTTCGGGCCATGGGACGGGAGTCTGCGCCCCGGCCGCAAGCGACAAGGCGGCACCGGCCCCAAGGGGCCCCGCGCAACCTGATGACGACCGCAGAGGCCCCGATGAAGATAGAGCGCAAGTTCACGACCGAAGCTGCCGACGCCTACGCCCAGCTGGAGTTTGCCACGACCTCCTCAGAGATCCGGAACCCCGACGGCAAGATCGTCTTCCGGCTCGACGCGGTCGAGGTGCCCGCGGGCTGGAGCCAGGTCGCCTCGGACGTGCTGGCGCAGAAGTACTTCCGCAAGGCCGGCGTCGCGGCGCGGCTGAAGCGGGTCCCCGAGAAGAACGTCCCGGAATTCCTCTGGCGCTCGGTGCCGGACCGCAACGCGCTGTCCTCGCTGCCCGAGGAAGAGCGCTTCGGCGGCGAGACCTCGGCGCGGCAGGTCTTCGACCGGCTCGCGGGCGCCTGGGCCTACTGGGGCTGGAAGGGCGGCTATTTCACCGCCGAGGCCGATGCGCGCGCCTATTTCGACGAGATGCGGCTGATGCTCGCCCGCCAGATGGCGGCGCCGAACAGCCCGCAATGGTTCAACACCGGCCTGCACTGGGCCTATGGCATCGACGGTCCGTCGCAGGGCCACTATTACGTCGATCCCTTCACCCACAAGCTGGTGAAGTCGAAATCGGCCTATGAACATCCGCAGCCCCATGCCTGCTTCATCCAGTCGGTCTCGGACGACTTGGTGAACCAGGGCGGCATCATGGACCTCTGGGTCCGCGAGGCGCGCCTCTTCAAGTACGGCTCGGGCACCGGCACGAACTTTTCGAGCCTCCGGGCCGAGGGCGAAGCCCTCTCCGGCGGCGGCAAGAGCTCCGGTCTGATGGGTTTCCTGAAGATCGGCGATCGGGCAGCGGGCGCGATCAAGTCGGGCGGAACGACCCGGCGCGCGGCCAAGATGGTGATCTGCGACGCGGACCACCCCGATATCGAGGACTTCATCAACTGGAAGGTGAAGGAAGAGCAAAAGGTGGCGAGCCTCGTGGCAGGCTCGAAGATGCACGAGACGCATCTCAACCAGATCTTCGCCGGAATTGCCCAGTGGGACGGCGCGATCGGCGATGCGACCGATCCGGCGAAGAACGACGCCCTGAAAAAGGCGATCCGCGCCGCCAAGAAGGCGATGATCCCCGAGACCTATGTCAACCGCGTGCTCCAGTACGCGCGGCAGGGCTACACCTCGATCGAATTCCCGACCTATGACACCGACTGGGACAGCGAGGCCTATGCCTCGGTCTCGGGGCAGAATTCCAACAACTCGGTGCGCGTCACCGACGCCTTCCTGCAGGCGGTCCGCGAGGATGGCGACTGGGCGCTCCTGCGCCGCACCGACGGCAAGGTGGCGAAGACGCTGAAGGCGCGCGACCTGTGGGAGCAGATCGGCCATGCCGCCTGGGCCTGCGCCGATCCGGGCATCCAGTACCATGACACGGTCAATGCCTGGCATACCTGTCCCGAGGATGGCGAGATCCGCGGATCCAATCCCTGCTCGGAATACATGTTCCTCGACGACACGGCCTGCAACCTGGCCTCGCTGAACCTGCTGACCTTCCTCAGGGACGGCAAGTTCCAGGCCGAGGACTACATCCATGCCGCGCGGCTCTGGACGGTGACGCTGGAGATCTCGGTGATGATGGCGCAGTTCCCCTCCGAGGAGATCGCGCGCCGCTCCTACGTATTCCGCACGCTGGGCCTGGGCTACGCCAATATCGGCGGGCTCTTGATGACCATGGGCCATGGCTACGACTCCGACGAGGGCCGGGCGATCTGCGCCGCGCTGACCGCGATCATGACCGGCACCGCCTATGCGACCTCTGCCGAGATGGCCGCCGAGCTGGGCGCCTTCCCGGGCTACGAGCGCAACCGGGCGCATATGCTGCGGGTGATCCGCAACCACAGCCTGGCCGCGCAGGGCGCCGAGATCGGCTACGAGGGGCTGGCGGTGAAGCCGGTGCCGCTCGACCGGACGAACTGCCCGGATGCCGAGCTGACCCATCTGGCGGCGGCGGCCTGGGACGAGGCGCTGCGGCTGGGGCAGACCCACGGCTACCGCAATGCGCAATCGACGGTGATCGCGCCCACCGGCACGATCGGCCTCGTCATGGATTGCGACACGACCGGGATCGAACCGGATTTCGCGCTGGTGAAGTTCAAGAAGCTCGCGGGCGGCGGCTATTTCAAGATCATCAACCGCTCGGTGCCGAAGGCGCTGGAGAAGCTGGGCTATGGCCCGGCCCAGATCGGCGAGATGATCGCCCATGCGGTCGGCCATGGCAGCCTGGGGAATGCGCCGGGGATCAACCACACGGCGCTGATCGGCCACGGCTTCGGCAAGGCGGAGATCGACAAGATCGAAGCGGCGCTGCCGACGGCCTTCGACATCCGCTTCGTCTTCAACCAGTGGACGCTGGGCGCGGAGTTCTGCACCGGGGTGCTGGGCATCCCCGAGAAGCAGATGGCCGATCCGACCTTCGACCTGCTGACCCATCTGGGCTTCACCCGGCGCCAGATCGAGGCGGCGAACGACCATGTCGTCGGCACCATGACGCTGGAGGGCGCGCCGCATCTGAAGCCGGAGCACCTGCCGGTTTTCGACTGCGCCAATGCCTGCGGCCGGACGGGGCGGCGGTATCTGTCGGTCGACAGCCACATCACCATGATGGCAGCGGCGCAGAGCTTCATCTCGGGGGCGATCTCGAAGACGATCAACATGCCGAACGACGCCACGATCGAGGACTGCCAGCGCGCCTACGAGCTGAGCTGGAGCCTCGGCGTGAAGGCCAATGCGCTCTACCGCGACGGCTCGAAGCTGAGCCAGCCGCTGGCGGCGGCGCTGGTCGAGGACGATGACGCGGCGGCGGAGGTCCTGGAGACCGGCACGCCGCAGGAGAAGGCCGCGGTGCTGGCCGAGAAGATCGTCGAGAAGATCGTCATCAAGGAGGTCCGGGCCGGGCGCGAGAAGCTGCCCGAGCGGCGCAAGGGCTATACCCAGAAGGCGATCGTCGGCGGCCACAAGGTCTATCTGCGCACCGGCGAGTACCGCGACGGCAGCCTGGGCGAGATCTTCATCGACATGCACAAGGAAGGCGCGGGCTTCCGGGCGATGATGAACAACTTCGCCATCGCCGTGTCGGTCGGGCTGCAATACGGCGTGCCGCTGGAGGAATTCGTCGACGCCTTCACCTTCACCCGCTTCGAGCCGGCGGGGATGGTGCAGGGCAACGACTCGATCAAGAACGCGACCTCGATCCTCGACTACATCTTCCGCGAACTGGCGATCAGCTATCTCGACCGTACCGACCTGGCGCATGTCCAGCCGGAGGGGACGAGCTTCGACACGCTGGGCGGCGGGGTGTTGGAGACGGCCTCGAACGTGAAGCCCGCGGGCGAGAGCGCGGCGTCGAAATCGCTGCAGGTGCTGAAGCAGATCAGCTCTTCGGGCTATCTCAGGAACCGCCTGCCGCAGGATCTGGTGCCGGGCGGCGCGGGGTTCGGCTTCGAGACGGCCTTCGACCTGCATGCCACCACCGCGATTGCCGAACCGGCGGCGATGGATGCGCGGATGAAGGCGAAGATGCAGGGCTACGAGGGCGATCCCTGCGGCGAATGCGGGAACTACACGCTGGTCAGGAACGGCACCTGCATGAAGTGCAACACCTGCGGCTCCACGTCGGGCTGCAGCTGAGGAAGAGGCCCCGGGTCAAGCCCGGGGCGGGACGGCGCCAAGGCCGTTCCAAGGGTTCCGGGGCAGGTGCGCCTGTCCCAGACGCGGTCCAGGTCGCAGGCAGAACACCAGCATATCGAGCAGCTGAACGACCAGAACCTGGAAAGTGCACCTGGCCCCCGCCTGGCGGGGGCCCTTTTCTTTGCCGGGGGGAGATTCGGCCCGTGCCGCGGCGCCGGAATGGGCGGGTTTGCGCGCGCTGCCTGCGGCCGCAGCACTCGGGCGGGGGCTGCCTGCCCATTCTTGCGGCAGTGCAGCAAAGTTCGCGGCTCTGCCGCATGGCGTGCTTGGCAGGCGGGGATGTCATGTTTTATTCATAAAGGAGTCGAGATTTCTTCCGATCTCGGGTCATGGAGCGGCAGGCGGCAATGCGGCACGAGACATGGGACGACATCCGGGACGGCAACCGGGTCCATATCTTCGGACCTGCCGGTTCCGGCACTTCGACGCTCGGACGGGCGCTGGCGGGGGCGCTTTCGTCCCAGCATTTCGACACCGACGACTTCTACTGGCAGCCGACCGATCCGCCCTTCCTGGAGAAGCGGCCGCCCGAGGAGCGGCTGGCGCTGATGCAGGCGATGTTCCTGCCGCGGCGCGACTGGGTGCTTTCGGGCTCGGTCGAGAGCTGGGGCAAGGAGATCGCGCCCCGGATCACGATGGCGATCCACCTGTCGCTGGAACCCGAGATACGCCGCAGCCGGCTGGAGCGGCGCGAGGCGATGCGCTGCAGCTGCAACCGCGGCTGGGGCCAGCCCTTCTGCGAGCGCTGCACCGCCTTCCTGTGCTGGGCCGACCGCTACGAGGCGCCGGACCGCCACCGGCCGGGGCGCAGCCTGGAGGCGGATACCGCCTGGGCGCGGACGCTGGAATGTCCGGTGCTGCTTCTCGACAGCACCCGCCCGGTGCCCGAGCTGGTGCGCGGAACGCTCGACAGGCTTGACCAGCTCGCGGCGCTCGCCTAGGGCCGGGGCTCACCTGCCGCAGCGCCGAGGATGCCATGCCGACCTGGACCGCCCTGACCACCCTTGCCGAGCGCGGCAAGGCCGAAGCCCTTGCCGAACTGCTGGAGGATCTCGATCCCGAGCCCTATGGCGTTGGCGCGTTCGAGCTGGAGGACGGCTCGGGGCTCTGGGAAATCGGCGCCTATTTCACCGAGGAGCCCGACGCGGTGGCGCTGGCGCTCCTGGCCGCGGCGCATGGCGCCAAGCCCTTCACCGTCTCCGAGCTGCCCGAGACCGACTGGGTCGCCAAGGTGCGCCGCGAGCTGGCGCCGGTCGAGGCCGGGCGGTTCTGGCTCTATGGCAGCCATGACGCCGACACGGTTCCGGCGGAGAAGGTCTCGCTGCTGATCGAGGCGGCGATGGCCTTCGGCACCGGCCATCACGGCACCACCCAGGGCTGCCTGGTCGCCTTCGACCGCCTCTTGTCGAACGGGCTGCAGCCGGGGCCGGTGGCGGATGTCGGCTGCGGCACGGCGGTTCTGGCGATGGCGGCGGCGAAGGTCTGGGACATCGTGCCGGTCGCGGGCGATATCGATCCGGTGGCGGTCGAGGTGGCCGAGGCGAATGCCGAAGCCAACGGGCTGGCGGGCCGCATCCGCGCGGTCGAGGCGACGGGCTTCGGCCATCCCGAGCTGGCCGGGCCGTTCCGGCTGATCTTCGCGAATATCCTCAAGGGACCGCTGATCGACCTGGCGCCCGACATGGCGAAGGCGGCGGAGGCCGGCGGCGCGGTGATCCTCTCGGGCATCCTCAACGAGCAGGCGGACGAGGTGCAGGCGGCCTACGAGGCGGCGGGCTTCGCGCTCGACGACAGGCTGGTCATCGGCGACTGGACCACCCTGACGCTGGTCCGCAGCGCCTGACCGGCGCCCGAATTGCTGCAGATGTGAAGAAGCCCCGGTCCATCGGACCGGGGCTTTCGCATTTCCTGCCATGCGCCGCGGAGCGGGGCCCCGCGCGGAGATCACTTGGCGCGGGGGAAGGTCATGTGGCGGATGTCGTAGCGCGAGATGCCGAGGTCGTTCAGCTCGCGGTCGTCGAGCGCGAAGAGCTCGGCCCGGGCCTTCTCGGCGGCCCGCCAGGCGTGCCATGCGTCGATGCGGCCGCGCAGCAGCGAGGCGAGGCTGATTTCGGGCTTGCTCTGCAGCATGTTGGTGGTGAGGACTGCCATCTTGCAGGTTCCTTGTCTTGACGTGCGTCGGTGTAAAGGGACGGTTCGTCGACCGCTTGAGGCGGCAGATAGGCGCGCCGGCGGGCCGGGGCAAGCTGCGTATGGACATATCAGTATTGCACATGCGGCATGGATTATTTTCCCTTAAGGCATTGTGAAGGATAGGTAAAAATCCGCCGACCAATGTCGCATTCAGGCGATGCGGCGACGTTTTCGTGCCACGCCCGGATGGCGGCTCCGGAAAAGCCATTGTCGGATGTTCCTCTTTCGTGCTAGCCGTTGCAAAACGGCATCAACAAGAACGGCAGGGCGGGCAGGCCATGCGCATCATCGGCATCGATCCGGGCCTGCAGAGGCTCGGCTGGGGCGTGATCGAGTCGCATGGCTCGCGCCTGAAGCATATCGGCAATGGCGTGCTGCGCTCGGGCGACGGCCCCTTGGGCGTGCGGCTGGCGCGGCTCTATCACGAGCTGACCGACGTGGTCGCCCGCTTCGCCCCGGACGGGGCGGCGGTGGAGTCGACCTTCGTCAACAAGGACGCGGCCGGCACGCTGAAGCTCGGCCAGGCGCGCGGGGTGGCGATGCTGGTTCCGGCGCTGGCGGGGCTCGATGTCGGCGAGTATGCTCCGAATGCGGTCAAGAAGGCCGTGGTGGGCGTGGGACATGCGGAGAAGCACCAGGTGGAGCACATGATCCGGCTGCAATTCCCGGGGGTGACCCTGGCCAATGCCGACGCGACCGACGCGCTGGCCATTGCGCTGTGCCATCTGCGGCACAGCCAGGCGAACCACAGGCTGAACGCGGCGATCCTGAGGGCGAAGGGATGATCGGGCGGCTTTCGGGACAGCTGGTCTACCGCGCCTCGGACCATGTGATGATCGACGTGCGCGGGGTGGGCTACCTGGTCTACTGCGCGGAGCGGACGCTGGCGGGGCTGCCCGCGCCGGGCGAGATGGTGTCGCTCTATACCGACATGCTGGTGCGCGAGGATCTGCTGCAGCTCTTCGGCTTCCGCACGCTGGCGGAGAAGGAATGGTACCGGCTCCTGTGCACCGTGCAGGGGGTGGGGGCCAAGGCGGCGCTGGCGATCCTGTCCTCGCTCGGCCCCGAGGGCGCCGGCCGGGCGATCACGCTGGGCGACGCCAATGCGATCCGCCAGGCGCAGGGCGTCGGCCCGAAGCTGGCGCAGCGCATCGTGATGGAGCTGAAGGACAAGGCGGCGATGGTGCTGGCGATGGCCACGCCGATCGCGGCGGCGCCGGCGATGGAGCCCGGGCCCGCGCCGCGTCCGCAGGCCGCCGCGGCGGAGGTGATCGAGCCGCTGCCGCCGGTGGCCGCGCCCGACAACTCGCAATCCGACGCGATTTCGGCGCTGGTCAATCTGGGCTATTCGATGACCGAGGCCGCGACCGCCGTGGCGGGCGCAGCGCAGGACACCCCCGGCGCCGACACTGCCCATCTGATCCGTGCCGGGCTCAAGTCGCTGATGCCGAAGGGATGAGCATGGCCAAGCCAGCAGGCGCCGCGCCGGTGCGGGAGCGCCGGTGATGGAGCGCGATCCCAATCTCGTGCCCGAGGAGCAGCCCGAGGACCGCGACCGGGCGCTCAGGCCGCGGCAGCTCGAGGCGTTCATCGGCCAGGCGGAGGCGCGGCGGAACCTCGCCGTCTTCATCGCCTCCGCCCGGCAGCGCGCCGAGGCGATGGACCACACGCTGTTCCACGGTCCTCCGGGCCTCGGCAAGACCACCCTGGCGCAGATCGTCTCGAACGAGCTTGGCGTCGGCTTCCGCATGACCTCGGGGCCCGTGCTGGCCAAGGCCGGCGACCTCGCGGCGATCCTGACCAATCTCGAGGCGCGCGACGTTCTTTTCATCGACGAGATCCACCGGCTGAACCCGGCGGTGGAGGAGGTGCTCTATCCGGCGATGGAGGATTTCGAGCTCGATCTCGTCATCGGCGAGGGCCCGGCCGCGCGGACCGTGCGGATCGAGCTGCAGCCCTTCACCCTGATCGGCGCCACGACGCGGCTGGGCCTGCTGACCACGCCGTTGCGCGACCGGTTCGGCATTCCGGTGCGGCTGCAGTTCTACACGGTCGATGAGCTGACGCTGATCGTCAGCCGCGGCGCGCGCCTGCTGAAAGTGCCCTGCGAGCCGGATGGCGCGGTGGAGATCGCGCGGCGCGCCCGCGGCACGCCCCGGATCGCCGGGCGGCTCCTGCGACGGGTGGTCGATTTCGCGCTGGTCGAGGGCGACGGTCGGATCACGCGGCAGCTGGCAGACGGCGCGCTGACCCGGCTGGGCGTCGACCAGCTCGGGCTCGACACCGCCGACCGGCGCTACCTGCTGCTCCTGGCCGAGGCCTATGGCGGCGGGCCGGTGGGGATCGACACGATCGCCGCGGCGCTGTCGGAAAGCCGTGACGCGCTCGAGGAGGTGATCGAGCCCTTCCTGCTGCAGCAGGGGATGATCCAGCGCACGCCGCGCGGGCGGATGCTGGCACGGGCCGCCTGGGAGCATCTGGGGCTTGCCGCGCCGCGGCCGCCGGATCAGGGCAGCCTTTTCGAATAGCCCTCAGCCCGCGTGCTGCAGCCGGTCCTCGAGCTCGGCGATGCGCAGCTCCTGGCGGCTGCGGAAGGCGGGCCAGCTCTCGCAGAGCGCGGCATAGCGGTCGGAATGGCGCCGCTGCTCGTCGCGCAGCGTGTCGAGATTGCGCCTGAGCACCGGATGCCGGGCGGGCGGGGCGGCCGCGAGCTCGCGGCCGAGCTCGGCCACGCGGACCGCGATGCTTTCCACCAGGTCGCGGGCCAGCCACTGCTCCGAACGGCGGCGTTCCAGGCTGGTGCGTTCGGCCATCAGCGCGCGGGCCAGCGCCTCCGGCGCCGCATCGGGGTCGGGGCGCAGATCGGGACCGGCGGGGCCCGGCCCGGGCAGGCGCATCTGGATCATGGCTCGGCTCCTCTGATGGGGCAAATTGACGGGCGCTTGCGCCTTTCTTGCCCAGAGGTCTTGGCAAAGGGTAAAAGCGGCCCTGCCGGCGGGCGGCTGCGTGCCGGCTTGGTAACTGCCTGGCAAAGAGGAGCTTGCCCGAGATGCCGGACCGCCTGATCCCCTACGATCCGCTGGGAACGCTGAAGCCGCTCGGGCCCGAGCTGTGGATCGCCGACGGGCCCGAGGTCGCGATGCGCTACGGGCCGGGCTCGCTGCCCTTCACCACGCGGATGACGGTGATCCGGCTCGGCCGCCGCCTGATCCTGCATTCTCCGGTGGAGCCTGCGCCCGGGCTTCTGGCCGAGGTGGCGGCGCTTGGCGATCCGGCCTGGATTGTCGCGCCGAACCGGCTCCACTGGGTGCATCTGGCGGCCTGGCAGGCGGCCTTTCCGCAGGCGGAGACGCTTGCCGCGCCGGGCGTGGAAACCGCGCAGGAGAAAGGCGGCTTCCGGATCGGCCGCATCCTCGGCGCGGCGCCCGGGGCCTGGGCGGGGGAGGTGGAGCTGGCGCTTGTCCCCGGCAGCTTCATGACCGAGGCGGTGCTGTTCCACCACCCCTCGGCCACGGCGGTGCTGACCGACCTGATCGAGAATTTCGAGCCGGAGCGGGTCCGCAGCCCGCTGCTGCGGCTCCTGATGCGGGCCGGGGGCGTGGTCCATCCCCATGGCAGCACCCCGCGCGACGTGCGGCTGACCTTCCTGCCGAAGCGGCGCCAGGCGCGGCCGGTGGCCGAGGCGATGCTGGCCTGGCCGGTGGAGCGGATCGTGATCTCGCACGGGCGCATCATCGAGGAGGACGCGCCCGCGCGGCTGGCCCGGGCGCTGGCCTGGACCGGGGCGCGCCCCTTGCATCCGGCGCCGCGCTGACGCAGAAGCCCGGCCATGACCGCGATGACGCCCGATGACGTGACCCGCCTATTCACCCGTTCCGACGGCAGCTTCCTCTGCGCGCGCTGGGGGCGGCCGATCGCCCCGGTGGTGTTCGGCGTCGAGGATGCCGCTCTCTCGACGATCAAGGGCGCGATCGAGGCGGTGGCGCAGCTGGCGGGGATCGAGATGGCCGAGACCGATCCCGAGCTCGGCGCCAACTTGATGGCGTTCTTTTTCCGCGACTGGGCGGAGCTGCTCTCGGTGCCCGATCTCGACCGGCTGGTGCCGGGGCTGGCGGATCTGGTGGCGCGGCTCGAGGCCGAGGGGGCCAACCAGTACCGCATCTTCCGCTTCGACGGGGCGGGCGCGATCCGGGCCTGCTTCGTCTTCCTGCGGATGGATGCGGCGATGTCGGCCCAGCCGGCCGAAACGCTGGCGCTGGGGCAGGCGGCGATGGCGGCGCTTCTGTGGTCGGACACGGCCTTCTGCGAAGCGAGCCCGCTGGCGCTGCTGCCGGACGGGCGGCCGGTGCTGCGTCCGGAGATCGCGCTGATCCTGCGCGCGGCCTATGACCCGGTCCTGCCGGCGGCGGCCGCGGATCCGTCCCATGCGCTGCGGCTCTTCGCCCGCGCGGCGGCGGGCTGAGCGGATGCATGTCTTCGACACCGAGGTGTTCTACGAGGACACCGACATGGGCGGGATCGTCTATCACGCCAACTACCTGAAATTCATCGAGCGCGGCCGCAGCGCCTTCGTGCGCGAGCTCGGGATCGACCAGCTGGCGCTGCGCGAGGCGGGGACGGTTTTCGTGATCCGCCGGATCGCGGCGGAATTCCTGCGGCCGGCCCGCTTCGGCGAGCTGCTCAGGGTGGAGACCGAGGTGGCGCGGATCACCGGCACGCGGCTGGTGCTCGGCCAGGCGGTCTGGCGCGACGCGACCTGCCTGTTCCGTGCCGAGGCGGAGCTGGCCTGCATGGGCGCCGACGGCCGCCCGCAGCGCCTGCCCGCGGAGCTCGGCGCCCAGCTCGGCGGCTGAGCCGGGCCGGACCCGGCTGCCCTTGCACCCTGAGGCCCGGCCGGTCGCGGTCCGGCCAGTCCGTTTGCCGAAGCGGGGCGCTGTGCCCCGTCGGGGATGGGGTGGAGGCTGGCGCGGCGTCCGGCGTTCCAGCCAATGCCGGTCCGTGGCCGTCCGGGCCTGTCCATTCGTCGAAGTGGTGCGGGTGGCAGCCTGTCTCGGAGAACCTGGCCGGACCCAGCTGCCGTTGTGCCCGGAGGCCCGAGCCGGTTGCAGTCCGGCCTGTTTGCTGGCGGGGGCGGGGCTGGCTGCGGCAGAGGGCTGTGTGCTGCGGGATGACGTGTCCGCCTTGGCGGCGAGGCATGGCCGGACCCGGTTGCTGTTGCGCCCGGAGGCCGTGGCGGTCGCGGTCCGGCCCGTCTGCAGGGCCGGGGCGGGGCGCGGCGGGGCCGGTGGCGCTTTCCCGCCGAGATCTGCAGCCGGCGCAAGCGGGGCTGACAGCGATGTCATTTCCCTTTCTGCTGATTTGAACTAGAGTCCCGTCCAAATTCCGAGCGGCCGAAGCCGCCGCGTGACACAGGCAGATCAATGGATCACGACTTTTCGCTACTGGCGCTCTTCTGGCGCGCCTCGCCGACCGTGCAGGTCGTCATGGCTCTCCTCCTGGCCGCCTCGGTCTGGGGCTGGACGGTGTTCTTCCAGAAAATCGCCGCCTTCCGCCTGGCGCGGCGGCGGCTCTCTTCCTTCGAGGACCGGTTCTGGTCCGGCGACCCGCTGGACGAGCTCTATGACCGGGTCTCGGAGCGCCCCTCGAGCGCGCCGGAGCGGATCTTCGTCGCGGGCTTCGCCGAGTGGCAGCGCTCGATCCGCAAGGACGGGCGGATCGCGCCGGGCGTGGCCTCGCGCATCGACCGCTCGATGGATGTCGCCATCGGCCGCGAGACCGACGGGCTGACCCGCGGGCTGGCCTTCCTGGCGACCGTGGGCTCCACCGCGCCCTTCATCGGCCTCTTCGGCACGGTCTGGGGGATCAAGGAGAGCTTCCAGAATATCGCCGCCGAGGGCAATACCAGCCTCGCCATCGTCGCGCCGGGGATCGCCGAGGCGCTGCTGGCGACCGGCATGGGGCTGCTCGCGGCCATCCCGGCGGTGATCTTCTACAACAAGCTCTCCACCGACAGCGCGCGGATCATCGCCGGCTGGGAAGCCTTTGCCGACGAGTTCTCGACGCTCCTGAGCCGGGAGGTCGCCGGCGGATGACCCCGATGCGCAGCTCCGGCGGCAGCGGCGGACGGGGCAGCCGGCGCCGCCGGTCCCATTCCCGCGCGATGCCGATGTCGGAGATCAACGTCACCCCCTTCGTGGACGTGATGCTGGTGCTCCTGATCGTGTTCATGGTGGCCGCGCCGCTCCTGACGGTCGGCGTGCCGGTCGAGCTGCCCGAGACCGCGGCCGAACCGCTGCCGATGCCCGAGGAGGAGCCGCTGACCATCACGCTGACCTCCGAAGGCAGCGTGACGATCCAGAATAGCGAGATCGCCCTCGACCAGCTGATCCCGCGGCTGAGCGCGATTGCCGAGGAACGCACCGACCGGCAGCTCTTCCTGCGCGCCGACCAGGGGATTTCCTACGGCCAGGTGATGCAGGTGATGGGCGCGCTGAACGCGGCCGGCTTCAACCGGATCGGTCTGGTGACCGAGGATGGCGGGCCGACCCTGGGGGCGGAGTAGCGCCCGTGCGCCTTGTCCCGCGCCTTTCCGTCCTGCGCCGCCCGCTGAACCTGTCGCTGATCATCCATGCGCTGATGATCCTGCTGGCGATCTTCGGCCTGCCGCATTTCTCGCGCCGGACCGAAGCGCCGGCCGCGGTGCAGGTGTCGCTGGTCAGCCCCTCGGACCTGCCGTCGGAGGCGCCCGCCGCGGCGCCCGCGCCGAAGCCCGTTCCCGCCGAGGCGCCGAAGCCGCGCCCGGAGCCCGCGCCCGCCGCGCCGCAGCCGCCCGCGCCGCCGGTCAATGCCGAGATCGGCCCGGAGGATGCCGCGCCCGAGCCCGGCGAGATCCCCGATCTGCCCGCCACTCCGCCGCCGCCGGTCAAGCGCGTCTCGCCCGAGCCGCAGCCGGAAAGCCCGCTGCCCGCGGGGCCGGTCCTGGCGCCGCCGGAGCTGGCCACGCCCTCGCCGCAGCCGCCCGAGCCCGTGCCCGAGGAGCAGCCGCAGGCGCCCGAGGAATCCTCGCCGCAGATGGTGACCGAGGCGGTGGAGACCGAGGACACGCCGACGCCGGTGGCCCCGACCTCGCCGCGCCCGGCGCCGCGCCCCGAGCGCCGGGCGCCGCCGCCCGCGCCGGTCAAGGAGGCCGAGCCGCAGCCGGAGCCCCCGGCACCTGCACCGGCCCCCGAGCCCGAGCCCGAGCCTGCGCCCGAACCGGAACCCGCGCCCGTGCCGGAACCCGAGCCGGAGCCCGTTCCCGAACCGGAGCCGGAACCCGCGCCGCAGGCGGCGGATCCGATTGCCGACGCGATCGCCGAGGCCCTGGCAGGCGCCCAGACCACGCCGGAACCGGCCGCGCCCGCCCGCTCGGGCCCGCCCGTCACCGGCGCGGAGCGCGACGCCTTCATGGTGGCCGTGTCGCAG
Source organism: Poseidonocella sp. HB161398 (assembly GCF_005870025.1). Classification (GTDB taxonomy): domain Bacteria; phylum Pseudomonadota; class Alphaproteobacteria; order Rhodobacterales; family Rhodobacteraceae; genus Mangrovicoccus. Next base: position 284,619 of record NZ_VATA01000002.1, on the reverse strand, counting down.
TGCTGGAACACCGGCGCCCTCTCGACCGAGGCGCTGCGGGTGACGGTGACCGTGGCGATGGAGATGATGCCGGACGGCAAGCCCGTGGCCGCCTCGCTGCGGATGAGCGACTATTCCGGAGGCAGCCGGGAGGCCGCCGAACAGGCATTCGAGGTCGCGCGGCGGGCAATCCTGCAATGCCAGCGCTCGGGCTATCCGTTGCCTGTGGACAAATACGACCAGTGGCGTCAGATCGAACTGGTCTTCAACCCCGAAAGGATGCGCCTCCGATGAGACGCCTCACGACTGCCTGCCTCGCGGCGCTGTGCCTGGCAGCGCCCGCCTTCGCCCAGGACGCGGTCCGCGGCCCGCTCCGGATCGAGATCACCGACGGGGTGATCGAGCCGGTGCCGATCGCGCTGTCGGACTTCGTCACCTCCAGCATTCAGGGCCAGGAGATGGTCCAGAAGATCCTGGGGGTGGTGCGCAACGACCTGGAGGGAACGGGGCTGTTCCGCACGATCAGCCGCGACGCCTTCATCTCGCCGGTCACCAATTTCGACAGCCCGGTCGCCTATGCCGACTGGAAGGCGATCAACGCCCAGGCGCTGGTCACCGGCGCGCTCGACTACGAGGGCGACCGGATCGTGGTGAAGTTCCGCCTGTTCGACATCTTCTCCGAGCAGCAGCTCGGCGACGGGCTGCAGTTCCAGGGCAGCCCGGATGGCTGGCGGCGGATCGCCCACAAGGTGGCGGACGCGGTCTATTCGCGGATCACCGGCGAGGGGCCCTATTTCGACAGCCGCGTCGCCTTCGTGTCGGAGACCGGGCCGAAGGACGCGCGCGTCAAGCGGCTGGCGGTGATGGACCAGGACGGCGCCAATGTGAAATTCCTCACTGACGGGCGCGACCTGGTGCTGGCGCCGCGGGTCTCGCCGGACAACAACCGGGTGCTCTACACCTCGTATTCTTCGGGCTTTCCGCAGATTTACGAGATGAACCTCAACTCGCTCAGCGTCACGGCGATCGAGAACCAGGCCGGGGCGATGAGCTTCGCGCCGCGCTATTCGCATGACGGGCGGTCGATCCTCTTCTCCTTCGAGCAGGGCGGCAATACCGATCTCTACAAGCTCGATCTGAACACCAGGCAGCGCACCCGGCTGACCGATGCCGCCTCGATCGAGACGGCGCCCAGCTTCTCGCCGGACGGCAAGCAGATCGTGTTCGAGAGCGACCGCTCCGGCGCGCCGCAGCTCTATGTCATGCCCGCAGGCGGCGGCGAGCCCAAGCGGATCAGCTTTGGCGCGGGCAAGTACGGCACTCCGGTCTGGTCTCCCAAGGGCGACTACATCGCCTTCACCAAGCAGAACCAGGGCCGGTTCCATATCGGCGTGATGCGGCCCGACGGCTCGGAAGAGCGGCTGCTGACGGCGGCTTTCCTCGACGAGGCGCCGACCTGGTCGCCGAATGGCCGCGTGCTGATGTTCACCCGCGAGACGCCCGGTTCGGGCGGGGCGGCGCAGATCTACTCGGTCGATATCACCGGGCGGAACCTGCAGCGCGTGCCGACCCAGGGCAGCGCCTCGGACCCCGCCTGGTCGGCGCTGATGAAGTGACGGGACCGGCGCCGTCCTGCTCCGGCAGGGCGGCGCGACAACCGCAGGTGGCGGGGCGCGGAAGGTGGACAATCCTGTGGATTACTTTGTCCGCAACGGCGATCGGGGAGAGGGGTGCCAAATGGCAGTCCGTAGGGGAATCGAACCCCTCTTTCCAGGTTGAAAACCTGGCGTCCTAACCGATAGACGAACGGACCGCAGCCTGGCTGGCAGCGCCCTCAGATGGCAGTCCGTAGGGGAATCGAACCCCTCTTTCCAGGTTGAAAACCTGGCGTCCTAACCGATAGACGAACGGACCGCAGCCTGATGGCAGCGCCCGCAAGTGGCAGTCCGTAGGGGAATCGAACCCCTCTTTCCAGGTTGAAAACCTGGCGTCCTAACCGATAGACGAACGGACCGCGCTTGCGTGAGGGGCTATTTAGAAAAAGCGCCGCGACATGGCAACAGGAAACCTGTGGATATCTTGCGTTTTTTCAGCCTGCCGCGGCGTCTTCCAGGCGGAGCTGGACGGTGGTGCGGCCGTTCCAGGTATTGAGGTCCAGACGGCCCGCCAGATGGGCGGTCATGCCCTGCCTTTCGCAGACGAAACGGCCCAGATCGGTGTCGAAGGCGCCGAAGGCGATGCCCTCGATGCGGTTCGATCCGTCGGTTGCGGTGACGCGCAGATGGCCTTCGCCGACCTGGCGCGCGCTCTGGATGCGCATGGAGGGGAAGGCGAAGCGCGGGGCGGGGGCGCCGGCGCCGAAGGGGCCCGCCGCTTCGATCGCGCCGACGAGGTCCACGGTGGCCCCCGCGGGCATCAGCACGCCGTCGAGCGTCATGTCCCTCGGCCCGAGCTCTGCCGCGCCCTGGCGCTCCAGCGCCTCGCTGATGGCTGCCATGGCCTCTTCCAGCTTGCCTTCCTCGACCGTCAGGCCGGCCGCCATCTTGTGGCCGCCGCCCTTGACCAGCAATCCGTCGATCGCCGCGCGCTGCACAGCGGAGCCGAGGTCGATCCCCGAGACCGAGCGGCCCGAGCCCTTGCCGATGCCGTCCTCGAGCCCGATGACGATGGAGGGGCGGTTGGTCGCCTCCTTCATCCGGCTCGCCACGATGCCGACGACGCCCGGATGCCAGCCCTGGCCCGCCGCCCAGACGAGCGGCGCGTCGAAGCCGCGCTCTTCCGCCTGGGCCATGGCCTGGGCGCGCACCTTGGCCTCGATCTCGCGGCGCTCGCGGTTCAGGTCCTCGAGCCGGGCAGCCAGCCCCGCGGCCTCCTGCGGGTCGTCCGTGGCCAGCAGCCGCGCGCCAAGATCGGCGCGGCCGACCCGGCCGCCGGCATTGACCCTGGGCCCCAGCACGAAGCCCAGATGGTAGGAGGTCGGCGCGCCGTCGAGCCGTGCGCTGTCTGAGAGCGCGACGATGCCCGGCGTGCCGCGCCGCGCCATCACCGTCAGCCCCTGCATCACGAAGGCGCGGTTCACCCCGATCAGCGGCGCGACATCGGCCACCGTGCCGAGCGCCACGAGATCGAGGAACTCCATCAGGTTCGGCCCCGTGCGGTCCTGCTCGCGCAGCTGCCGGTTGGCCTCGACCAGCGTCAGGAACACGACGCCCGCGGCGCACAGATGCGCCAGGTCGCCGCTCTCATCCAGGCGGTTGGGGTTCACCACCGCGAGCGCGCGGGGCAGGGTCTCGCCGCCCAGATGGTGGTCGAGCACGACGACATCGACCGTCGCCGCCTCCAGCGCCTCGTGGGAAAGCGTGCCGCAATCGACGCAGAAGATCACGTCATGACCCGCCGAAAGCTCCGCCATGGCGGGGGCGTTCGGCCCGTAGCCCTCGTCGATCCGGTCGGGCACGTAGAGCGTCGCGGCAATGCCGAAATGGCGCAGCCAGCGGATCATCAGCGCCGCCGAGGTGCCGCCATCGACGTCGTAATCGGCGAAGACCGCGACGCGCTCGCCCTTCACCGCGGCCTCGACCAGCCGGGCGGCGGCCTTCTCCATGTCCTTGAGCACCCTTGGATCGGGCAGCAGGTCGCGCAGGCGGGGCGAGAGGAACCCCTCGGCCTCGGCGGCGGGGACGCCGCGCCGGGCGAGGATCTGGCAGACCGCCTCGGGACGTCCGGTCATCTGGACCAGCGCTTCGGCCGCGCGCATCCGCTCTGCATCCGGCCCGATCCAGCGCCGCCCCGTGGCAGAGGCCGTGACCCCCAGAAATGCCGTGCCCGTCATGTCATCCGTCCTTCGCTGCGAGGGGCCGGGATACTCCCCGCAGCCGGAAAGGAAAAGCCCCGGCCGCCAGGGGCGCCGGGGCTCTCGTCAGATTGTGCCGGGGATCAGGAGAACTGGACCGGGTTGCGGTAGAACATCCGCCGCACCGAGCCGGTCTTCGACCGCATCAGGATCGTCTCGGTGGTGAAGAAGCCCGGCTCGCGCTTGATGCCCGAGACCAGCGACCCGTCGGTCACGCCGGTGGCGGCGAAGATCACGTCCTCGGTCACCAGCTCGTCGCGCGAGTAGATCTTGTCGAAATCGGCAACGCCCGCCTTGGTGGCGCGGCCGCGCTCGTCGTCGTTGCGGAACAGCAGCTTGCCCCAGAACTGGCCGCCCATGCATTTCAGCGCCGAGGCCGCCAGAACGCCTTCCGGCGCGCCGCCCGAGCCCATGTAGATGTCGATGCCGGTCTTGTAGGTCTCGGCGCAGTGGATGACGCCGGCGACGTCGCCGTCGGTGATCAGCCGGATCGAGGCGCCGGTGGAGCGGAGCTGGTCGATCAGGTCGTCATGGCGCGGACGCTCCAGCACGCAGCAGGCGATTTCCGGCGTGTCGACGCCCTTGGCCTTGGCCAGGGCCTTGATGCGCTCGACCGGGGTCATGTCGAGGCTGATGACGTCCTTGTCGTAGCCCGGCCCGATGGCGAGCTTCTCCATGTAGACGTCGGGGGCATGCAGCATCGAGCCGCGCGGACCCATGGCGATCACGGTCAGCGCGTTCGGCATGTCCTTGGCGGTCAGCGTGGTGCCCTCGAGCGGGTCGAGCGCGATATCCACGGCCGGGCCGTTGCCGGTGCCGACTTCCTCGCCGATATACAGCATCGGCGCCTCGTCGCGCTCGCCCTCGCCGATGACGACGACGCCGTTGATGTCCAGCATGTTCAGCTGGGTGCGCATGGCATTCACCGCCACCTGATCCGCGGCCTTCTCGTCGCCGCGGCCGATCAGCTTGGCAGAGGCCAGCGCGGCGGCCTCGGAAACGCGTGCGAGGCCGAGAGACAGCATGCGGTCATTGAAATCAACTGGGGTGGCCATCTACGCACTCCTTACTTTTTAGCTTTCCTGGCGGGCCCTTGCGGGCCGCGCCGTTCAGAGACGTTCGATCCGGATCGCCACCGGCTCGCCCGCCAGGACGCCCGTGCCGGGCATCTGCGACAGGGCCGCGTCGAGATCCGCCCGAGTCGTCCTGTGCGTGACAATAAGGACAGGCGCCTTGGCTTCCGCGTGGCCATACTGACGCATCCGGTCGATGGAGATGCCGTTATTGCCCAGGATCGTCGCGATCTTCGCCAGCGCGCCCGGCTTGTCGTCGAGGATGAAGCGCAGGTAGTAGGGCGCCGGCGTCGCCGACATGGCGGGCGGCAGCTCGACCAGCCCCGCGGCCGGCTGGCCGAAAGTCGGCAGGCGCAGCCCGCGGGCGATGTCCATGATGTCCGACAGAACGGCCGAGGCGGTCGGGCCTTCGCCCGCGCCCGCGCCCTGCAGCACGATCCGCCCCGAGGCGTCGCCCTCGATCACGACCATGTTGGTGGCGTTCTCGAGCTGGCCGAGCGGCGAATTCGCCGGGACGAGGCAGGGGGTCATGCGCTGCTCCAGCCCGCGGCCGGTCATCTGCGCCACGCCGAGCAGCTTCACCCGGTAGCCCATGTCGGCGGCGCGGTTGATGTCCTCGATGGTGATCCGCTCGATCCCCTCGAGATGGACGCCGTCGAAATTCACCCGCGTGCCGAAGGCGATGGCGGCGAGGATCGCCAGCTTGTGCCCGGCATCGATGCCGCCGACGTCAAGCGTCGGATCGGCTTCCAGATAGCCCAGCTTCGCCGCCTCGGCGAAGACCTCGTCATAGCTGAGCCCGGCCGACTGCATCCGCGTCAGGATGTAGTTGCAGGTGCCGTTCATGACGCCCATCACGCGCTCGATGCCGTTCCCGGCCAGCGCCTCGGTCAGCGCCTTGACCGCCGGGATGGCGCCCGCGACCCCGGCCTCGTAGCGCAGGACGCGGCCGGCGCCGTCGGCGGCTTCGGCAAGCTCCTGGCCGTGGAGCGCGACCATCGCCTTGTTGGCGGTGACGACATCCTTGCCCGCGGCAAGCGCGGCGCGGGTCGCGTCGAGCGGCGCGCCCTCGGCGCCGCCCATCAGCTCGACGAAGACATCCACATCCGGGCGGGTGGCCAGCGCGACCGGATCGGTTTCCCAGGCATAGGCGGAAAGGTCGATGCCGCGGTCCCGGTTGGGGTCGCGCGCGCAGACCGCGGTGATCTCGACCGGACGCCCGGCGCGGGCGGCGATGAGCCCGGCTTTCTCCTGGACGATCCTGACGACGCCCCGTCCGACGGTGCCAAGTCCGGCAATTCCTAGGCGCAGCTTGTCGGACATGGCGGTCTCCTTGCTTAGTCTCTCGGCCGGCGCCCCAATAGCGGCTTCCCCGGGACTGCGCAACGGGGGCAGGGCAGGGCGGCCGTTTCAGAGTCCCGGTGTCATGGCCCCGGCGGCGCCGATGGGACGGTACTGCTGCGGCCAGTGGCGGCGTGGCTCCGGTAGCCGGGCAATCGTCTGCTGCTTGGATGCGGAGGCGGAGGGATGGCGGGGCTGGCTGCTCGCAGGGGATCCCGCCCTCTTGGGGAAAGGCAGCTTCCGGTTCGGCAGGCAGGGGCGAGGACAGCGTCCGGCGCAGGGGAGATGCCGGCATCCTCGGGTCAAACAGGAGGCGGTGGCCATAGGGGCCGATGCCGTCCTGTGTCGCGGGCGGCTACTCGCGGCTTCGCAGGTCTTCGGCGCGCAGGCGGAGTGCCTCTGCGCGATTCTCCAGTTCCGTCCGGTCCGAAGCGCTTGCTGCGGCCAGAGGGCCCCTGCGCTGGGACAGGGCCGCGTTGCGGCTGTCGAGCGCGGCCGCGGTCTCGGCAATGGCGTCGGCATCCTCCGGAACCTCGGCATAGAGTTCCCGCAGCGGCAGGATGTCGGGGGTCTCGCCGGCATGGGCGCTGCGATCCTCGGCCTTGCGGTATTCCGGGGGCACGCAGGCGGCGAGGCCGAGCAGCAGGGGAAGGACCAGGAAGCGGGCAGGCAGGGGCAAGCGTGGATCTCCGGCGGGCACGCTCCCTGACTAGCCGATCGCACGGGCGGGAGCCAGCGGCTCCGGCACGGAAAAGGGCGCGCCGGGGATCGGCGCGCCCGGAAGCGGAAGCCCGCTCAGCGGAAGAGCGACAGAACGTTCTGCGGCGCCTGGTTGGCGATCGAGAGCGCCTGGATGCCCAGCTGCTGCTGCACCTGCAGTGCCTGCAGCCTGGCCGAGGCCTCCTCCATGTCCGCATCGACCAGCGAGCCGATCCCGGCGCGCATCGAGTCGGTGAGCTTCGAGACGAAGACCGCCTGGGTGTCGATCTGGTTGCCGACCGAACCGAAGGCCGCCGCCGCGTCGATCGCCGTGGAGATCAGCGATTCCATCGTGATCAGCTGCGCCGCCAGCGTCCCGGTATTGGTCGCGTCGATCGTCGAGAGCGCTGCCAGCCCGCCCGAGCCCTCGTCGCCGAACTGGCCGGTGACGGTCAGGTCGACGGAGCCCGAATTGGTGAAGGTCAGCTGTCCGGGCACCGCGCTGTCATAGGCGACGCTGAGGCCGCTGACATTGAAGGACTCGATCTGCGCCTTGAGGTTGGTGGCGACGATGTCCTCGGGGGTGTTGCCCGCGGCGATGTCATTGGCGGTGACGGTGTAGCTGGCGGTGTAGCCCGCGATGCTGATCGAGATGCTCTCGCCCGCGGTGTAGGTCGGGTTGCCGATCACCACCGCATCCGTGCCGGCGCCATTGTCGAGCGACATGACGAAGGTGTCGCCGGCGGCCGAGACCACGGTGGCCGTGCCGCCCGAGAAGACCGATTTCGCGGTATAGCCCCCGGATCCCAGGTTCTGTCCGGCGACAGTGATGTAATTCGCGGTCACGGCGCCGGTCGAGTCGCGGTCGATCGAGGACAGGACATTGGTGGTCGTGCCGTCCACGAGGTTCAGCCCGTTGAACTGCGCGGCGCTGACCACCGAGGTGATCTGCTGCTTGAGCGCGGTGACGTCGTTGTCGAGCTTGGTGCGGTCGACGTTGTCGCCCTGGGCGGCGACGATCTTCGCCTTGATCTCGCCCAGGAGCTCCTGGATGGTCTCCGCCGCGGTCTGGGCGACGGCGACGGTGGATTCCCCCAGCGACAGGCTGTCGGAGATCGCCTTGAACCCGTTCACGTCGGATTCCATCACCTTGGAAATGGCCCAGATGGCCGAATTGTCCTTGGCGGTGGCGATCCGCTTGCCGGTGGAGATTTCGCTCTGGACCTTTTCGAGGCCCATGTTGATGGTCTTCAGCGTTTGCAGCGCGACCATGGCGCTGGTATTGGTCAAAATACTGGACATCTGCCCACAATTCCCTTCTTTGGCGCAGTTCGGCGCCGACTTTCATTCGAGGCCCTTTCGAACCTTGTGCGCAGTCATTCTGATCTTACGACCTGGCTTCCACGGCCGTGCCGTTCTTTCGGAACGCAGCTGCAGCTAACGGAGAAATGGCTAAGGAACGGATAATGCCGCCCTGCGGCAGGGGATGCGCGCCCGGCGGCGCCATCCCGGGACGCGGCGGCCGCGACCGCGAATGGCGGCAGACCCGCCGGTGAAATCAGCATCTTGGAACAGGAGACGGGACGAGCACATGGGCACGGAAGCGCTGGCGCAGCTATATCCCTCAAAGACGCGCATCATTTTAACGGTCCTCGTGCTGGCGGCGGTGGCAGTGGTCTGCCTCTATGTCGCCGCGGGCGAGGGCGGGCAGGGGGCGGCGGCGCGGCTGATGCTGGCGGCCGTGGCCGTGGCGGCCGCGCTCGGCGCCGTCGCGGTCTGGCGCAGCGGCGCCCGCGGGCTCCTGCTCTATCCCGACCGGATCGCCGAAAGCGGCGGGGACACGGTGCTGTGGCTGGCCGATATCGCCCGGCTGGAGCGCGGCGCCTTCGCCTTCAAGCCCGCCAACGGCGTCGTCGTCTCGCTGCGCCGGCCGGGCAGCCTGCGCTGGGTGCCGGGGCTCTGGTGGCGCACGGGCGCGCGGGTGGGGATCGGCGGCATGACCCCCAAGGCCGCGACCAAGGCCTTTGCCGACCTGCTGGAGCGCCGTCTCGGCGAGCTCGGGGAAAACGGTTAGCGGATCCTACAGAGATCCCGGATGATCCTTGCAGGGGCCGCTGGCAGGCAACTGAGTCGCCTTCCGGACGAGCCCGGGAGGAGAACGTATGAATGTGCCCGTGACCGGCGCGGCGGTCCAGGCGGAGCCGAGCTTCCGCCATTCCGTCGACATGATGTTCAACCACGCGGTGGGCCTGATGGACCTGCCGTCGGGGCTGAAGGAGAAGATACGCGTCTGCAACGCGACCTACACAGTGCGCTTCGGGGTCCGGCTCCGCGGCCAGATCCAGACCTTCACCGGCTACCGCGCCATCCATTCCGAGCATATGGAGCCGGTGAAGGGCGGCATCCGCTACGCGATGGGCGTGAACCAGGACGAGGTGGAGGCGCTGGCCGCGCTGATGACCTACAAGTGCGCGCTGGTGGAGGCGCCCTTCGGCGGCTCCAAGGGCGGGCTCAGGATCGATCCGCGCCACTACGAGGAGCACGAGCTTGAATCGATCACCCGCCGCTTTGCCTACGAGCTGATCAAGCGCGACCTGATCCATCCCAGCCAGAACGTGCCGGCCCCCGACATGGGCACCGGCGAGCGCGAGATGGCCTGGATCGCCGACCAGTACGCCCGCATCCACACCACCGACATCAACGCCCGCGCCTGCGTCACCGGCAAGCCGCTGAATGCCGGCGGCATCCATGGCCGGGTGGAGGCGACCGGCCGCGGCGTGCAATACGCGCTGCGCGAATTCTTCCGCCACCCCGAGGACATGGCGGCCGCGGGGCTAGATGGCGGGCTCGCGGGCAAGCGGATCATCGTGCAGGGGCTCGGCAATGTCGGCTACCACGCGGCGAAGTTTCTCTCGGAAGAGGACGGCGCGCTGATCACCGGCGTGATCGAGCATGACGGCGGGGTGTTCGATCCCTCGGGCATCGACGTGGACTCGCTGCGCAGCTGGATCAGCGACAATGGCGGGGTGAAGGACTATCCCCATGCCCAGGTGATCGCCGAGGGCGCGCTGCTGCTGGAGGAGCCCTGCGACATCCTCGTCCCGGCCGCGCTCGAGGGGACGATCCACCTTGGCAATGCCGAGCGGGTGCAGGCGCCCTTGATCATCGAGGCGGCGAACGGGCCGGTCACCGCCGGGGCGGACGAGATCCTGCGCCGCCGCGGCAAGGTCATCATCCCCGACCTCTACGCCAATGCCGGCGGCGTCACGGTCAGCTATTTCGAATGGGTGAAGAATCTCAGCCATATCCGCTTCGGCCGGATGCAGCGGCGCCAGGAGGAGGCGCGCCACCAGCTGGTCGTCGACGAAATGGAGCGGATCGTCGGTGCCATGGGCAACGGCACGACGCTTTCGGACAGCTTCAAGCTGAAATACCTGCGCGGCGCCGACGAGCTGGAACTGGTCCGCTCTGGCCTCGATGACACGATGCGGGTGGCCTACCAGTCGATGCGCGAGGTGTGGCACCGCCGCGCGGACGTCCCCGATCTGCGCATTGCCGCCTATATCACCGCGATCAGCCGCGTCGCCGAAAGCTACCGCGCGAAGGGGCTCTGAGGACACCGGGTCCTCTGGCGTCCGGCACGGGCTTGGGCCATAGTGCCGGACATGAGTCTTCCTCCCGGTTTCCTCGATGAGCTGCGCACCCGCGTGAGCCTGGCCCAGGTGGCCGGGCGCAAGGTCATGTGGGACACGCGCAAGTCGAACCAGGGCCGGGGCGACATGTGGGCGTCCTGTCCCTTCCACCAGGAGAAATCCGCCTCCTTCCATGTCGATGACCGCAAGGGTTTCTACTACTGCTTCGGCTGCCATGCGAAGGGCGACGCGATCAGCTTCGTCAAGGACACCGAGAATGTCGGCTTCATGGAGGCGGTGGAGATCCTCGCCCGCGAGGCCGGGATGCCGATGCCCGCGCGCGATCCGCAGGCGCAGAAGCGCGCCGACCGCCGCACCGAGCTGTCCGAGGTCATGGAGCAGGCGGTCCGCTACTACCGGATGCAGCTGGGCAGCGGCGCCGCGGAAGAGGCCCGCGCCTATCTGGAGCGCCGGGGCCTCGGCCGCGAGGGGCAGGAGCGCTTCGGCATCGGCTATGCGCCGAACAACCGCCGCGGGCTCTTCGAGGCGCTGCGCGCCAAGGGGATCGACGAGTCGCTGATCGTCGATGCCGGGCTCGCCGCGCGGCCCGATGACGGCGGCGCGCCCTATGACCGGTTCCGCGGCCGCATCATGTTCCCGATCCGCGATGCGCGCGACCGCTGCATCGCCTTCGGCGGCCGCTCGCTCGACCCCGAGGCGCGGGCGAAGTACCTGAACTCCCCCGAGACAGAGCTCTTCGACAAGGGCCGCAACCTCTACAATCACGGCCCCGCCCGCGCCGCGGCGGGCAAGGGCCAGCCGCTGGTCGTGGCCGAGGGCTACATGGACGTGATCGCGCTGGTCCGGGCGGGCTTCGGCGGCGCGGTGGCGCCGCTGGGCACGGCCGTGACCGAGACCCAGCTGCAGCTGATGTGGCGGATCTCGCCCGAGCCGGTGATCGCGCTCGACGGCGACAAGGCGGGGCTGCGCGCCGCGATGCGGGTGATCGACCTGGCGCTGCCGATGCTCTCGGCCGGGCGCTCGCTGCGCTTCGCGCTGATGCCCGCGGGCAAGGATCCGGACGACCTGATCAAGGCCGAGGGGCCGCAGGCGATGCAGGCGGTGCTCGACAAGGCGAAGCCGCTCGTCGACCTGCTCTGGCAGCGCGAGACCGAGGGCCAGGATTTCGACAGCCCCGAGCGCAAGGCGGCGCTGGACAAGCGGCTGCGCGAGCTGATCGGCCGGATCGAGGACCCCTCGCTGCGCCAGCATTACGGCCAGGCGATCAAGGACCTGCGCTGGTCGCTTTTCCGCCCGGGCCGCAAGGACCGGCCGTCGTCGGGCGGGATGCGCGGCGCCTTCGTCCCGGGCGCCCGCCGCGGCCTTCCGGCGCAGCCGCGCCCCGAGACCTGCGCCACGCCGCTGGCGCGCGACCCCGACAACCGCGCGGGCGAGCGCATCCGCGAAATGTCGATCCTGGCCGCCTGCCTGCTCGATCCGCGGGTGATCGCCACCTTCGAGGCCGATCTGGACGCGCTGCAGATGCTGGAAAGCGAGCATGGCAGGCTGCTGGCGGCGATTCTGGCGCGGGCGGCGGAGGCCGATGATTCGGGCTTCCTCGACACGATTCGCGAATCTGCCGGCCACAACACCGTTGACAGCGTCCTTGTCAGCCCCCATGTGCGCGTAACTCCCGTGTTCAAGCATCGCGGCAATCTGGAAGTCGCCGTATCGACACTGGCCGAGTCCCTGGCAAAACTCCAGTCGGAGCGGGGTCTGCGCCTTGAGATCGAGGAAGCCGCCGAAGAGATCGGACAGGGACAGAACGAATACGTGACCTATCGGCTCGCCCAGGCCGCCGAGGCCCGCAACCGGGCAGAACGTGCGCATATGGAAAAGGACAGCGCCTTTGACATCGCAGAGAACGGCGCGCGGCTGGACCGCGACGAGAGGGACGCGTTCAGGCGGCTGCTGGATCAGCTTCCGCTAGGAGAATCAGGCAGCAAACAGTGATTCGATTCGCATTCAGTGAAGAATCACTCATAATTGCTTGCTAGACAGTGACAGAATCAGCGCCGGGCACTAGGTGAGTCGCCTGGGACCCCCCGTGAAGGAGCTGCAAATGGCCGCCAAGGACACCGACGATCACAAGCAGAACGAGAGCGACAACGAGCCGATGCTCGACATGAGCCAGGCTGCCGTCAAGAAGATGATCGCGGAGGCCCGGGAACGCGGATTCATCACCTATGACCAGCTCAACCAGGTGCTGCCGCCCGACCAGGTCTCTTCCGAGCAGATCGAGGACGTGATGTCCCTCCTGTCGGAGATGGGTATCAACATCATCGAGGACGAGGAAGCCGAGGAGGGCGAGAGCGCCCCGTCGGCCTCCACCGCGGTGATCACCAAGAACGAGACGCGCGACGTCGCGCTGGGATCGAGCGAGACCGAGAAGCTCGACCGCACCGACGACCCCGTGCGCATGTACCTGCGCGAGATGGGCTCGGTCGAGCTGCTGAGCCGCGAGGGCGAGATCGCCATCGCCAAGCGGATCGAGGCCGGGCGCAACACCATGATCGCCGGGCTCTGCGAAAGCCCGCTGACCTTCCAGGCGATCACGATCTGGCGCGACGAACTTCTCTCCGAGGACATCCTGCTGCGCGATGTCATCGACCTCGAGGCCACGTTCGGCCGCTCGATGGGCGACGAGGACAGCGAGGAGACCACCGCCCCGGTCGTCGAGGGTCTCAGCGTGGTGGCCGATAACGGTCCGAAGAAGGAAGAGCGTTCCGAGACGCAGCAGGAATACGACGCCGACGGCAATCCGATCTCGCGCGAGGAAGACGACGAGGAGGACGACCAGGCCAACATGTCGCTCGCGGCGATGGAAGCCGCGCTGAAGCCGCGCGTGCTTGAAACGCTCGACCGGATCGCCCGCGACTACGCCAACCTGTCCGACATGCAGGACATGCGGATCTCGGCCACGCTGAACGAGGACGAGAGCTTCTCGGCAGAGGACGAGGACGAGTACCAGCTGCTGCGCAGCGAGATCGTCCTGCTGGTCAACGAGCTGCATCTGCATTCCGGCCGGATCGAGGCGCTGATCGACCAGCTCTACGGCATCAACCGCCGCGTCATGTCGATCGACAGCGCGATGGTGAAGCTCGCCGACCAGGCGCGGATCAACCGCCGCGACTTCATCGAGGCCTATCGCGGCTACGAGCTGGACCCGACCTGGATCGACCGCATGGGCGAAAAGCCGGGCCGCGGCTGGCAGGCGCTGTTCGAGCGCTCGCTCGACAAGGTGGAGGAGCTGCGCTCCGACATGGCGCAGGTCGGCCAGTATGTCGGTCTCGACATCTCGGAATTCCGCCGCATCGTCCAGCAGGTGCAGAAGGGCGAGAAGGAGGCCCGCCAGGCCAAGAAGGAAATGGTCGAGGCCAACCTGCGCCTCGTGATCTCCATCGCCAAGAAGTACACCAACCGCGGGCTGCAGTTCCTGGACCTGATCCAGGAAGGCAATATCGGCCTGATGAAGGCGGTCGACAAGTTCGAGTACCGCCGCGGCTACAAGTTCTCCACCTACGCGACCTGGTGGATCCGGCAGGCGATCACCCGCTCGATCGCGGACCAGGCGCGGACCATCCGCATCCCGGTCCACATGATCGAGACGATCAACAAGCTGGTCCGCACCGGCCGCCAGATGCTGCACGAGATCGGCCGCGAGCCGACCCCGGAAGAACTGGCGGAAAAGCTGCAGATGCCGCTGGAGAAGGTCCGCAAGGTGATGAAGATCGCCAAGGAGCCGATCTCCCTCGAGACGCCGATCGGCGACGAGGAGGACAGCCAGCTCGGCGATTTCATCGAGGACAAGAACGCGGTTCTGCCGCTCGACTCCGCGATCCAGGAGAACCTGAAGGAGACGACGACGCGCGTCCTCGCCTCGCTCACCCCGCGCGAGGAACGGGTCCTGCGGATGCGTTTCGGCATCGGCATGAACACCGACCACACGCTGGAAGAGGTCGGGCAGCAGTTCAGCGTGACCCGCGAGCGGATCCGCCAGATCGAGGCGAAGGCGCTGCGCAAGCTGAAGCATCCGAGCCGCTCGCGCCGCCTGCGCAGCTTCCTCGACCAGTAACGGCCGTGCCGCCCCTCCGGGGGCGCCGCATGTCCTTGGGCCGCGCCTTGGCGCGGCCCTTTCCTTTTGCGCCGCCGCCTTCCGCTTTCCTCCCGCGCGCGGCGCATGTAGGAAGCGGGCGCGCCGTCCCGTGCGGCGCACCGGCAGAGACGGGAGGATCGGAGAGACCGCATGACCCAGCCTGGCAGCCCAAGATTCGTGGCCCTCACCGGCTACCAGCCCGAACCCGCCGCCCGCATCCGCGTGCCCGGGTCCAAGTCGATCACCAACCGCGCGCTTCTCGTTGCCGCGCTGGCCGAGGGCCGCTCGGTGCTGCGCCGTCCGCTCTTCTCCGAGGATACCGACGCGATGCGCGACTGCCTCGATGCGCTCGGCGTCAAGGTCGAGCTGCTGGAGGATGGCGACCTGGCGGTGACGGGCTCCGGCCGCCTGGCGGCGCCCTCGCGGACGCTCTTCGTCGGCAATGCCGGCACGGTGGCGCGCTTCCTCACCGCGGCGGCGGCGCTGGTCGACGGCAAGGTCGAGCTCGACGGCAACAGCTACATGCGCAAGCGCCCGATCGGCCCGCTGACCGAGGCGCTCGGCGCGCTCGGGCTCGACGTCACGTCGACAGAGGGCTGCATGCCGGTGACCGTGGCCGGGCAGGGTGCGCTGGCCGCGCAGGCGGAGCGTCCGGTGATCGGCATCGATGCCGGCTATTCCTCGCAATATGTTTCCGCTCTGATGATGGCCGGGCCGATGATGCCGCGCGGGCTCGACCTGCGGCTGACCGGGGCCAAGGCGATCGACGCGGCGGGCTATCTCGACGTGACGACCGACACGATGGCGGCCTTCGGGGTCGCGCCGGTCCTGACCGAGCCGGGCCGCTGGGTGTTCGATCCCGCCGCCTACCAGGCGCGCGACTACCAGATCGAGCCGGACTATTCCGCCTGCACCTATTTCTGGGCGGCGCAGGCGCTCTGCCCGACCGAGATCGAGATCGAGGCCTGCGACGCGGAGGCGACCCGCCAGCCCGATGCCAAGTCCGAGGCGGTGATGCGGCTCTTCCCGGACATGCCGGCAGAGATCGACGGCTCGCAGATGCAGGACGCGGTGCCGACCCTGGCGGTGCTGGCGGCCTTCAACCGCACGCCGGTGCGCTTTGTCGGGATCGCCAATCTGCGCGTCAAGGAATGCGACCGGATTGCCGCGGTGGAAAGCGGGCTGAACCGGATCCGTCCGGGCCTGGCCGTCGTCGAGGGCGACGACCTGACGGTGACGGGCGGGCTTGAGGACGATCCGCAGGCGGCGCCTGTCGAGATCGACTCCTTCGACGACCACCGCATTGCCATGGCCTTCGCGCTGGTGGCGCTGCGCCGCGCCAATGTCGTCATCACCAATCCGCGCTGCGTCGAGAAGACCTTCCCGGACTACTGGACGGAACTGGCGAAGCTCGGCGTGACGGCCGAATTCTCCGGCTGATGCCTTATGGCGCCGCCGTGCTGGCGGCGCCCCGGCGGGCTCAGGCGACCTCTGCCGCCTCGGCCCGTTCGAAATCCAGATGCACAAGCGTCTGGTTCAGCAGGATATAGGCGATCTCGCCGAAGGTGACGGGGCCGGTATAGCCGCCGGTCCGCTTGCCCTCCATGTCGCCGTAGAGATAGTTCAGGATGCAGTTGCAGGAGAGCTGCTCGCCGGGCTCGCCGCTGATCCGCTCGGCGAAGGCGGTGGCATAGTCGCCGGTCGACTTCGCCAGCCGGTACTCGACGCCTGCGACGACGGGCGCGTAGAACTGCACCCGCCCGGTGTCGCGGTCGACCGTCTGGAAGGACACGTTGATCATCGCCCCGGCATAGTCGGCGACCAGCGGCAGACGGGTGTCGAGCGCATTGGCGGAGACGTAGTCGGCGAAATCGACCTCCCGGCCATTCACCTTCGCGGTCTCGGCCGAGAAGCCGTCGGCGGCGAAGACGATGGTGTCGGCCTCGCGGTCCTGCTCGAAGAGGTTGATGATGTCGAGCTCGGTCCGGACGGTGGCCGGAAGCTCGACATGCAACAGGATCGCGCCCTCGTCATAGGCGGCGCCGCTGGTGCCGTCGAAGACCTTCGGGCTGGTGCGGCCGATCTCGTCGAGATGCGTGCCGGTGATCCAGCCCATCAGCGGCTGCTCGAAGACGCTGTCATAGCCCGCGCCCTCCATCGCGAATTGCGCATGCGCCTTCGAGAAGGACGGGATCAGGATGGCCGAGAAGCCGTGGCCGAACCGGTCCGCGGCGAGGCCGGGCAGGGTGTCGGTGCCGTAATGCCGGATGCGGCAGTCGGTGGCGGAATCGAAGACGGTGACGAAGACGTTCTCCTCGTCGCAGCGTCCGCCCTCGGCGGTCAGGAAGTAGACGGAGGTGCCGCCGATCCAGCGCCCCTTCGGCAGGTGGCGCAGCGCCGTCTCCGAGCCCGCGATCAGCAGGATGCGGCCGCTCTCGATCGTGCTGGCGGCTTCGGCGATGCTCATCATCTTGTTCTTCATGGGAAACCCCTCGTGCCGTCAGAGAGCGGCCATGTCCTTGGACGCGAATTGGTGCTTGTCGAAATAGCTGGACAGCTCGCGGATGGCCTGGTCCAGCGCGGACGGCGTGTCGGAGACCTGCCGGCGGAGCCTGGTTACGAGGATCTTGGTCGCGAGCGAGGCGCCCCCGAGATCCTTGTTGCTCGTCAATGTCCTGCGGAAAACGGCAGCG
The DNA here is from genome assembly GCF_005870025.1 of Poseidonocella sp. HB161398. Classification (GTDB taxonomy): domain Bacteria; phylum Pseudomonadota; class Alphaproteobacteria; order Rhodobacterales; family Rhodobacteraceae; genus Mangrovicoccus. The sequence goes on along the minus strand of NZ_VATA01000002.1, from coordinate 267,193 downwards.
TCGCTCATGGCATGTCTCCGTAACACTTCCGGACGGGGCGTCTTCCGCCAGTCCCTTCCGGCACCTGCATCCGGGTCGCCCATGGGGCGCCCGGCCGGGCCGCACAGGCCCGTCTGCCGGGGTCATGGCATGGCGGGACGGAAAAATCGAATGTTATATGCCTAAAATTTGTGCTGAAATCGCACCGTCAGCCCGGGATCCGGTGCGACGCGCCGCATCGCGCCCCGCCGCGATCCGCGCGATTGTCACGGGGACATCCAGGCTGGAGGACAGGCAGATGCAGGCAAGCTTCACCGTCGCGACCCGCGGTCCGGGGCTCTACGAGATCACCGGCGAGGTGGCGGACTGGGTGGCGCAGAGCGGCACGGGGGACGGGCTCCTGACGCTGATGATCCGCCATACCTCGGCCTCGCTGCTGATCCAGGAGAATGCCGATCCCGAGGTCCGGACCGATCTGCGCGCCTTTCTCGAGCGGCTGGTGCCGCCCACCGACGATCCCTCCATGGCCTATCTGACCCATACCTACGAGGGGCCGGACGACATGCCGGGCCATATCAAGGCGGCGCTCCTGCCGGTGAGCCTGTCGATCCCGGTCGCGGCCGGACGGATGCGGCTGGGGACCTGGCAGGGCATCTATGTCGTGGAGCACCGCCGCGCGCCGCAGCACCGCGAGGTGGCCGCGCATCTGGCGTGACCTCCCGAGGCTGTGATCGCATTCCGGCGGCTGCGGCAGCCGCGTCCCTTGCCGCGGTCGCGCGGCTCTGACAAAGGTTTGATTGCGAAGGAGGACCCGGTCCATGCGTTACGCTCTCATTCCGGCGCTTGCCGTGCTCGCCCTGTCGGCCTGCGATATTCCGCAGCATCCCGGCGGATCCCAGTTCCTGGCCACGAACGGCAACCGTGTCGTGCCGCTGGAACAGCCCGGCACCTTCGAGGTGATCGCGCAGCCGGGCGATGCCGGCCCGTCCTTCTTCTGTGCCGCGGCCGATTACGCCTATCGCCGCCTCGGCGCGCGCCAGACCGACCGCGTGGTCATCATCCAGCCCGCGGGCGACAGCATCAGCTATCCCGGCACCCGCGGCGTCAGCTTCGCGCTGAGATCCCGCGAGGAGATGCCGGACATGAATTCCGGCCTGTTCCTCAACCCGCGCCAGGCAGGCGCGGCGACGACCGTCGGGCATGGCCGCCATGTCTGCAACAGCGATCGCAACCGGGGCACGTTCAGCCGCTGAGTGACGCGCCGCACACACTTTATCTAGGGGGCGGCATTCTTCACTACCCAAGTGCTCGGGGGTTTCCTATAGTCGCTGTGGACGATCAGCCGCACTGACCGACGGAGGCCCCATGCGCTGCCCATTCTGCGGAAACGTGGACACCCAGGTGAAGGATTCCCGCCCGGCGGAGGATCACGTGGCGATCCGCAGGCGCCGCTTCTGTCCCGAATGCGGCGGCCGGTTCACGACCTACGAGCGGGTGCAGCTGCGCGACCTCGTGGTCATCAAGTCGAACGGGCGGCGCGAGGATTTCGACCGCGACAAGCTGGAGCGCTCGATCCGCATCGCCTGCCAGAAGCGCCCGATCGAGCCCGATCGCATGGAGAAGATGATCTCCGGGATAGTGCGCCGGCTGGAATCCCTGGGCGAGCAGGACATCCCCTCGAAGACCATCGGCGAGATCGTGATGGAGACGCTCGCGCGGATCGACACGGTCGCCTATGTCCGCTTCGCCAGCGTCTACAAGAACTTCCAGGCGGCGGATGACTTCGACAAGTTCGTTTCCGAGCTGCGGCCCGGCGCGGTCCCGCCCGAGGCCTGATCCGATGACCGACGACCGGCGCTTCATGGCGCTGGCCCTGTCGCTGGGCGCGCGCGGGCTGGGCCGGGTCTGGCCGCGCCCCTCGGTGGGCTGCGTTCTGGTGAAGGACGGCCGGATCGTCGGCCGCGGCTGGACCCAGGGCCAGTCGGGCCCCCATGGCGAGGCGATGGCGCTCGCCCAGGCGGGCGAGGCGGCGCGCGATGCCACCGCCTATGTCACGCTGGAGCCCTGCGCCCATTTCGGCCGCACGCCGCCCTGTTCGATGGCGCTGGTCAAGGCGGGCGTCTCCCGCGTGGTCTCGGCGCTCGAGGATCCCGACCCGCGGGTAGCGGGCAAGGGCCATGACATCCTGCGCGCCGCGGGGATCGCGGTCGAGACCGGGCTGATGGCGGCGGAGGCGCGGCAGTCGCATGAGGGCTTCCTGAAGCGGATCGAGGACGGGCGGCCGATGCTGACGCTGAAGCTCGCCACCAGCTTCGACGGGCGCATCGCCACCGCCTCGGGCGAGAGCCAGTGGATCACCGGGCCCGAGGCGCGCCGCCTCGTCCACCTGCAGCGCGCGACCCATGACGCAGTTCTGGTCGGCGGCGGCACGGCGCGCGACGACGATCCCTCCCTGACCGTGCGCGGTCTCGGCATCGCCGAACAGCCGGTGCGCGTGGCGCTGTCGCGGCGGCTGGACCTGCCGCTGGAGGGCACGCTGGCGCGCACGGCGAAAGAGGTTCCGGTCTGGCTGGTCCACGGCCCCGACGCGCCCGAGGCGCGCCGCGCGGCCTGGGCGGAGACGGGTGCGGTGCTGATCGAGGCCGCGATCGGCGAGGGGCGGCAGCTCGACCCGCATGCGGTCCTGGCGGCGCTCGGCGCGGCCGGGCTGACGCGGGTCTATTGCGAGGGCGGCGGCACGCTGGCGGGATCGCTGCTGGCGGCGGGGCTCGTCGACCGGCTGATCGGCTTCACCGCGGGGCTGGCGCTCGGGGCCGAGGGCCGCCCGTCACTCGGCGCGATGGAGCTCGCGCATCTCGCCGACGCGCCGCGCTTCGACCTGGTCGAGACCCGCCCCGTCGGACCGGACGTGATGCATCTCTGGCGGTCACGCTCTTGATCGTACCGGAGGGGTGTATTAACCTAAGGTAACATTTTTGGACGGAAACAAAATTGTCCGGATGCACGTCATTGGTTTTAAGGGGATTTTTCGATGACTGGAATTCAGCAGTTTATTTCGGGTCTCCTTCAATCGACGGTATTTACCGGAATTTTCGCATTGTTTTCTGGATTTGTAGGATTCTATTTGACAAATGTTGTCGAGGACCTTCGTTCAGGAAGAACCGCGGTTTATTATTTCTCTACAGATGCAAAGACGGGCCTTACGGACCTCCATTTGGAAAACGTGTCCCGTACGATTCAGATTGAAAACGCGAATTTCCTTGTCCGTTGCAAGGATCAGCGCGGGCAATGCTTCATTCCTTTCGAAAGTGGAAAAACCGGAAAGCCGGTTTGGGTCGAAGCTGCATCCACGCCGCCCAACTATACAGCGCCTATCGCGGATGAACATTCCGGCGGCGCTGTGCTCGATTTCTGCATGAACGCGATCCCGTCGTCCCGAAGCTCCGCGCGGTTTCGCCTAGCTGCGGAAGCGGCTGTCGAACTCGAGTTGTTTTATAACCCTTGGCCGGACGGAACTCGAGAGCGCTGCGGACCGGTTCAGGCGCGAAATCTGCTCCTTCTGACCCGGTGGGATCCTCATGCCTTTCTGGCACGTTACTATTTCGACGCGATCTTCTGGGCGCTGGCTGGTGCGTTGGTCCTGTTGGCCTTGGCATTCTTCGGCACGGTGTTCCAGAGCGGCGGCAGGAACAAGGGGTAAAACAATGAATGGAATTGGTGCAACTCTTCGAGCTGGGTGCATTGCGGCTGCAGTCGCCTTCCCAGGGTGGACCGCCGGTGCCGCGGAGAGCCTGCTACTCTGCGCCTTCCCCGAGAACTGGTCAAAGATGCGCATGGAGGTCAGCATCACGGCAATCCGCAACGGCACCCAGATTGCCGTGACGTCGAACCAGCGGCTCGACAAATGTTACGATGTGGTCTTGGATAGCTGCGATCCTGAGGTCCGGATCCACGTCAAGTCAGGGGAATTCTACAAGGGCAGCATCGAATGCCGCAGCGAGCCGCCGCCTCTGGAAATCGCCCTACTGGCGGACAGAATCGTGATGGTCACTACTTTGTTCAGTGGCATAGACAAAAACATTCCCGGATTCGACGCGGCGGGATTCCAATTCGAGTTCAGCCAGGCAGATGCCGTGATCGACGGCATGCCGGAGTCGGCGGCTACGGCGGATGCTGCGATGCTGGCCGCGCTCGGGGCCGGTGACTTCCCTGCGGCCCAACGCTGGGCGAACGAAATGGCTGCGCTGATGCACAACGCCGGTTATGATCGGCTGTCGCTGGCCTATAGTTCTCTGACCTATGTGACGGGCTTCACGGCGATGGGGGTCGATCCGGTCGGTGGCGAAGGCGGTCCGCTGGTCACGGCGATCGGAGCCCCGGATGCAGCCTTCCCGGTGATGACGTATGAGGGGCGTGATGTGCTGGAACTCTATCAGGCTGGTAGGCAGATCCCGGCCAAGCCGGGAAGCTGGGATTACGCGACATCAAGCACGATCGCGACGATAGACACCGTTACGGCTCCGGATGCCACGTCGACTCCCAAGTGGAATAGCCCCGATTTCGGGGGATTCGACACGATCCGGGAGAACACGATCAGCTTGCCGGGCAAGGTGACGGCTGAGGATGTCATGATTGATCAGACCGGCCGGTTCATCCTGCGCTAGCTCAGAAATCACGTCGCTTTCAAGCACCGCGCAAGCGCGCAGAAGCGTTCCAGCGACACCGTCTCGGCGCGGGCGGTCGGGTCGATGCCGGCCGCTTCCAGCTTCGCCTCGATCTCGGGCGCGAAGCCCTTCAGCGACGAGCGCAGCATCTTGCGGCGCTGGTTGAAGGCGGCGGCGACGACTTTCGACAGACCCTCGGCAGGCGCAGGGAAGCGCGGCTCGGGCAGGGCGGTGACATGGACCACGGCCGAATTCACCTTGGGCGGCGGGGTGAAGGCGCGCGCCGGCAGGTCCATCACGATCCGCGCCTCGGCGCGCCACTGCGCCAGCAGCGCCAGCCGGCCATAGGCCTTGGAGCCGGGCGAGGCGACGATGCGCTCGGCCACTTCGCGCTGGAACATCAGCGTCAGGCTCTGCCAGAGCGGCGGCCAGGTCTCGGGCGTCAGCCAGCGCACCAGCAGCTCGGTGCCGACATTGTAGGGCAGGTTGGCGCAGACCCGGATCGGCCCGTTCAGATGCGCCGCCCAGTCGATCTGCAGCGCGTCGCCCGAGATCACCTCCAGCCGTCCGGGATAGGCCTCGGCGATCTCCTGCAGCGCCGGCAGGCAGCGCGTGTCCTTCTCGATCGCCACCACGCGGCGAGCGCCCATGGCCAGCAGGCCGCGGGTCAGCCCGCCAGGGCCGGGGCCGATCTCCAGCACGTCGCAGCCCGTGAGGTCGCCCGCAGACCGCGCGATCTTCGCCGTCAGGTTCAGGTCGAGCAGGAAGTTCTGCCCCAGCGACTTGCGCGCCGAGAGCCCGTGTTCGGCGATCACCTCGCGCAGGGGCGGCAGGCTGTCGATGCCGCTCATGCCCCGGCCCTCCGGGTGGCCATCTCGCGCGCCAGGCGCAGCGCGGCGATGGTCGAGGTCGGATCGGCCGTGCCGGTCCCGGCGATGTCGAAGGCGGTGCCGTGATCGGGTGAGGTGCGGATGAAGGGCAGGCCCAGCGTGACATTCACCCCGCCGGCGAAATCGACGGTCTTGATCGGGATCAGCGCCTGGTCGTGATACATGCAGAGCGCCGCGTCATAGCGGGCGCGCGCGCCCGGGTGGAACATCGTGTCGGCCGAGGACGGGCCGGTGATCTGGAAGCCCTCGGCGCGCAGCTCCTCGAGCAGCGGGGCGATCATCTCGATCTCCTCGCGGCCCATGGCGCCGCCTTCGCCCGCATGCGGGTTCAGCCCGGCCACGGCCAGGCGCGGTCCGGAAAGGCCGAAATCGCGCTCCAGCGCGGCCGCGGTGATGCGGATGGTCTCTTCGAGAAGCTCGCGGGTCAGCGCGCGCGGGACCTCGGCGACGGGAATGTGGATCGTCACCGGCACGACGCGCAGCTCTGGCGCGGCCAGCATCATCACCACGCGGCGCACGCCGGCGAGATGGGCGAGATATTCGGTATGGCCGGGAAAGGCGAAGCCCGCCCCGTCCTTCAGCGCCTTCTTGTGGATCGGCAGGGTGCAGACCGCCCCGGCCTCGCCCGAGCGGGCCAGGCGGACGGCGCGGGCGATCACCTCGATCACGCCGAGCGCATTCCTCGGATCGGGCCGGCCGGGCACGGCGTCGCCGGCGAAGTCATGGCGCAGCACGGCCAGGCTGTCGCCCGGCTCCGCGGCCTCGGCGGGGGCCGAGATCTCGTGCCAGCGCGCGCCCTCGGGCAGGTGGCGCGGATCGCCGATCCAGAAGAAGGGCAGCTCGGACCCCAGCCGGGCCTGCGCCAGAAGCGCAAGCTCGGGACCGATCCCGGCGGGCTCGCCGCAGGTCAGCGCAACCGGCGCCGGGGCCATCAGAGACGCTCGATATAGGCATTGGCGCGCAGCTCGGCGAGGTAGCCGCCGGCCAGGTCCTCGAGCTTGCGCCGGAACAGCCGCTGCTGCAGGTCGTCGCGGCTCAGATCCGCCCCGGCGATCGGGGTGCGGGCGCAGAGCATGACGAAGGCGGCATTGCCGGGCAGCGCGCCCATCTCCAGCGGGTCGAGCCCGTCGATCACGCCGCGCCGCGCCGTCTCGGTGTCGCTGCGCGGGGCGGTGACATGCTCGATGCGGGTGCCGTCGGGATCGGAGATGTGGCTGTAGATCGAGTCGCAGGTGCTTACCAGCGGCTCCAGCCGGGCCACTTCCGCGGCTGCCTGGCCCTGGGGCGTGCGCACCAGCATGTAGTCGAGATCGACATTCTGCAGGATGCCGGGGCGCGAGTCGCGCAGACCGCGCAGCTGGAAGAGCGCGATCGCGTTGACATTCGGCAGGGGCAGCGGCGGGGTCACGTCGCCCGGCGCCATCGACAGGAAGAGCGGCGCGATCTGCTCGGGCAGGTTCGACAGCGGCATCCAGCCGAGCGCGCCGCCCTGCTCGGCGGAGGGCGAGGCCGAGTATTCCCGCGCGGCGGCGGAGAATTCGGCATTGGTCTTCATCTGCTGGATCTTGTCGGCTTCCTCGCGCACCAGCGCGGCGGTCTCGGGCATCAGCGGCAGCACGATCTCGGCCAGCTGCACCTGGACCGAGCCCTGGCCGGTGCCGAGCGCAATGGCGCGGTCGATCTCGGCATCCGAGACCCGCGCCTGGCCGGCATAGCGGCGGCGCACCACCTCGCGCCAGGCGGCCCCGGCGCGGACGAAGTCGCGGAAGGTCTCGGGGGCGACGCCCTGCTGGCCGATGGCGGCGGTGAATTCCTCGGCGCTCAGATTGGCGCGGGCGGCGAATTCCTCCATCGCCTGCTGCAGCTGGTCCTCGGTCAGCTCGGCCTTCAGCCGGGCCGCCTCGGCAAGCTGCAGCCGCTCGTCGATCAGCGCGTCGATCACGCCGTCGCGGGTGATGCCGGACTGGCGCAGGACGGTCAGGAACTGCTGCCGCTGCTCGACCTCGAAGCGGGTGATGACACTTTCATTGACCCGGACGACCGGATCGAAGAGCGACTGGGCCTGGGCCGCAGGGGCCAGCGCGCCAATGGACATCAGGAGCGCCGCGCCGACGCCCCGCAGGTATTTTTTCAGCATACGCTCGTCCTCATCATGAACACCGCCCCGTTCGGGGACTGCTGGCCGTTCCGCCGGTGCCGAAACCGGTCAGCGACACGGTCAGGCCGTAGGAATAGGTGGGTTCCGCGTCCTCGGTGCTTCTAAAACGCCGGACGCCGGAAAGATCAACCCTGACGCAGTCGTTGCGATAGGTCAGGCCGAAGCCCGCGCGGGTGGAGCGCTCGGCGATCAGGTCGCGGCGCAGCGCCATCTGGGCCTCCCAGCGGTCGGTGATCTGGTAGCTGCCGTCCAGCGTCAGCTCGCTGAGATCCTCGTCCTGGTTCAGCGCCTCGTCCTCGATCTGCCAGACATAGCCCGCGGTCAGGTCGAAGCGGGTGTTCACATAGCCCACCCGGGTCTCGTTCAGCGTCAGGTCGCCCTCGTCGCCGATCAGTGTGAGGCTGCGCAGGGTCATGCCCTTGTAGTCCAGATCGACCTGGGCCAGCCAGTCCGAGCGGGTGCCGCCCAGCCCGGTGCCGGGGCTGAAATCGGCGCTTTCGGCGCGCACCACGCGGCCGGTGGTCAGGCCGACCGTCCAGCCCGAGGGCGCGAAGCGCTGCCAGCGCAGGGCCAGGTTGGCGCGCAGCCCGTCCTCCACCCGGTCGAGCCCGGGATAGCGCTGGTAGCCCATCAGGTTGCCGAGATCGAAGGCCGGCTGGGTGCTGTCGTCATTGGGGCTGTCGATGTCGTAGGGCCCGACCCAGACCACCTGGGCCATCGGCTCCAGCAGGTAGGAGACGCCGTTCGCGCCGGTCTTCTTCATCGGCAGGTTCGCGGCCAGCGACATCGACGGGGTCAGCGCCGCCTGGTAGCTCTCGTAGCGGCTGTCCTCGACGACATGCTGGACATCGGCCATGGCGCGGGCATCGGCGGTCAGGCGGATGCCGGGGCCGACGGTGACGGCATTGCCCCAGCTCAGCAGCGCGCGGCCCTGCGCCATGTCGCGGCCGACGATGTCCTCGCTGGAAATCCGCCGGTGGCCCTGGCCGATCACGGTGAAATCGACGAAGCCCGGCAGGCCGGGCACCTGCATGCGCTCGTCGTAGCGGGCATCGCCGACCAGCGTGGGGATGGTGTTGTTGTCCTCGTCGTCGCGCAGCGAGTGGTAGACGATCACATTGGCCTCGGCGCGGCTGTCGCCGACGATCCGGCTCAGCCCGATGCGGTTCTCCAGCCGGTCGGCATCGGAGAAGTCGTAGTCGCTCAGATAGGCGTCGTCGCTGGCGAACTGGATGCCGAAGGTCAGCGTCGTCTGGTAGGGCAGGTCGAATCTGCCCTCGCCGAAGAGATAGCCGCGCATCCCGTCATCCTCGATGGAATCCTCCGAGATGGCGCCGTTGAACTCGATATTGCCCGAGGTGAAGGCCTGGCGGTAGCGCGCCTCGAGCGTGCGGGTGTAGCTGCCGTTCAGGTCGGTCGCGACGAAGGGCGCGAAGGTCAGGTCGGCATGCTCGCCCAGGGGCACGAAATAGGGCAGGCGCAGCCCGGTGCCGTAGAGATCCGAGGTCTTGGTCGAGGGCACGAGGAAGCCGCGCGCGCGGCGCACGCTGGGTTCGGGCGTGGAAATCGCGGGCAGGTAGGCGACCGGGATGTCGAGGATGCGGAACTGGGCATGCTCGAAATAGATCCGCTTGCGCTCCTCGTCATGGATGATGCGGCGCGCGCGGATGTGCCAGAGCGGGGTCTCGCCCGGGGTGCAGACCTCGCAGCTGGTCGCGACCGTGTCGCGCAGGTCGGTGAAGCGGCCCTGCTGGCGCTGCGCCGAGCTGGCGGCGATCTGCACCTGCTGGTCGAGGATCACCCGCACGCCCTCGATGATGCCGTCGCGCAGGTCGGCCGACAGCTCGGCGGCATCCGCCACGACCAGCGTGTCCGGCCCGTCGGTCAGCGTGATCGGTCCCTCGACCGAGAGCGTGTCGCTCTCCTGGTCGTAGACCAGCCGCGTGGCGCTGAGGCGGCGGCCCTCGGAGAAGACCTCGACAGAGCCCTCGGCGATCAGCACGGTTTCGGATTCGACGATGACGGAATCCGCCACCAGCGTGACCGGGGCGTTCTGCGCATCGGCAGGCGAGGCCGCGGCCAGCCCGAAGGAGAAGAGCAGCGCGGCCAGGAAGCGGGAAGGTCTGGGGGCGGGTCTCGGGGTCATCCGTCCTCGAAATGCAGGAGCGCGGCGACCGCAAGGCAGATCGCCGCGATGGAGGGGCTCCAGACCGCGAGCGCGATCGGCAGCTGGCCGTTCTGGCCCATCAGCTGGGACAGGTTGGCGATGAAGTAGACGAGAAAGCCGGAGAGCACGGCCAGGAGCACCATCAGCCCGGTCCGGCCCATGCGGGTATGGCGCAGCGTGAAGACCGCGCCGATGAAGACCATGGAGACGAAGCTCAGCGGCCGCGCCAGCTCGGCCTGGAACCAGACCATGTGGTTGCGTGCCGAGAAGCCCGCCGCCTCGAGCTGCTTGATGAAGCCCGGCAGCGCCCAGATCGAGATCGAGGAGGGCGTGCCGAAGCTGTCGCGGATCTGGTCGGGGGTCAGCTCCGAGGGCAGCAGGTAGCTCGCCACCCGCCTGGCGCTGGCCTCGGGGATGTCGTCATTGGCCAGATCCCAGATCTTGGCGTCGCTGATCTGCCAGCCCTCGGGGGTCAGCGCGGCCTCGGCGGCATGGATGCGGTAGACCGGCGTGCCCTCGCGGTCGAAGCCGTAGAACACCGCGTCATAGAGCACGGTGCCGTCGAGATTGGTGCGCGAGGCGCGGATCGCGGTCTGCTCGTCATCGACGCCCTGGCGCAGCCAGAGCCCTTCGCCGCTGACCGACAGCGTCCGCTCGTTCCCGGCCTGGCGGTTGATCTCGCGCTCGTAGGCCTTGGAGCTGGCCGAGACCAGCGGATTGGCCAGCGCCACGACGAGGCAGCCGAGCACGAAGGCCGTGGCCGCGGGCGAGGCCAGGCTGCGCAGCGCCGAGCGGCCGGTGGCGCGGGTGATGACCAGCTCGGAGGTGCGCGCCAGCGTGATGAACATCGTCACCGTGCTGAGCAGCACGACCAGCGTCAGCACCTGGTAGAGCATCTCCGGCAGGTGCAGCGCGGAAAGATAGCTCAGCCGCAGGAAGCCGAGCTCGCCCGCGTCGTAGCGGCGGATATGCTCGAGGAGTTCCACCAGCCAGATGAAGACGGTGAAGCCGCCGAGGATCATCAGGAAGATGCCAAGATACTTCCGCGCGAAATAGAGATGCAGGATCACCGCGCGCTCCTCCGGCGGAAGGCCAGGGAGAGCGCATGCAGCCGCCCGCCGCCGAGCCATAGCAGCAGCACCGATATCGCCGCCGCCAGCAGGCTCGGCGCGTAGATCACCGGCCAGGCCGAGGGCGCGCTCTTGGCCATGTCGGCCGCGGCATTGTCGAAGAGCTTCACCAGGACGACGAGCAGGATCGAGAAGGCGATCTGCCGCCAGAGCCCGAAGCGGCTGAACGTGCCGAGCAGCAGCGCCGAGAAGCCCATCACGCACAGCGCCGGGGTCAGCGTGCTCTCGGCAAAGCGCATATGCGCCTCGCGGCGCAGCCAGGCGGTGTCGCGGCGCGTGCTGTCCTGCAGCTCCTGCGAGGCGGCCAGCAGCGCCGGGGTCGAGACCTGGCGGGGATCGAGCCGCCGCTCGGTCGGGGTCGCGATCAGCCCGCCGATCGAGAAGGTGAAATCGCTGAAGCGGGTGATCGACAGCTGGTCGGTCTGCAGGTCGAGCGTCTGCGCCATGCCGTCCATCATCACCAGTTTCGGCCCGTCCTCGTCGCGCAGCAGAAGCGCCTGCTCGGCGGTATAGGTCACCGCCTGGCCGGCATCGCGCCGGTCCGACAGCATCAGCCCGCGGATCACCCCGTCGGCATCGACATCGCGGACATAGACCGTCACGCCGGCAACCGGGTGCTGGAAGGTGCCGGGCACCAGCAGCCGCGCCGAGGCCGCATCGGCCAGCGCGGCCTCCTTGTCGTTGAGCCGCGCCATCGAGACCGGCACCAGCACATGCGCCAGCACCCCGATCAGCAGACCCGCGACGCAGCCGAAGGCCAGCACCGGCCGCGCCAGGCGGAAGCCCGAGAAGCCGGTGGCCTGCACGACCACCAGCTCGCTTTCCGAATAGAGCCGGGTGCAGACCTGCAGCACCGCCAGGAAGGCGGCGATCGGCAGCACCAGCTTGATGAGGGTCGGCAGCGTCAGCAGCGTCAGCTGCAGCACCAGGAGCCCCGAGCTGCCCGCGCCCATGAACTGGTCGATCAGGATCACCGCGCGGTTCACCCAGTAGACGCCCACCAGGACCAGCGCGAAAAAGCCGAAAACAAGCATGAGCTGGGACAGCAGGTATCTGTCAAACCGTCCCATTCACTGCCCTCGTTTCTCCGTTTTGACTGCAGACTATAGGATTGTCTTGCAGGGGAAAACTCCAAACTGGCCAATCCGCTCTGCCCGGGCTAGGGTCCGCGCGACAGACCGAGGACTTCCCATGACCACACCTGCACCCATCCATTTCCGCGAGACCGACCTGGAGCTTCTGGCCACTTTCGAGGGGCGGGTCGTGACCTTCGTGACCGCCGACGGCCGTCTGGACCAGCTCGGGCGCCGGGTCAACCGGCTGACACGGGGCGCGCTCGAACGGGCGGTCTCCAGCCCGGCCTTCGAGGCGCTCGGCCAGGGCGAGGCGCTGGAGATGGGCTTCCCCGCAGGCATGGCCGCCGATGCGCTGCAGGTGGTCAAGATCGCCCGCAAGCCGCGGATCGCCGAGGCGCGCGCCGCAGGTTCCGCCATCGCCCGCGCCAAGGGCGCGAAGCCTGTGCTCGTTGCCGCAGGCGCGCTCGCCAATGCCGCCGAGCTGGCCTTCGGCCTGGCGCTCCGGGCCTATGCCTATTCCGACATGAAGTCGAAGGAGGCCGAGCCGCAGGGCGAGGTGACAGTGATGGTGGCCAAGCCCGAGGCCGTGGCGGCAGCCGCAGGCGACCAGGCGGCGCTGTGCGAGGGCGTGTTCTTCGCCCGCGACCTGACCTCCGCCCCCGCCAACGTGCTGGGAACGCTGGAATTCGCCGCGCAGCTTGAAGCGATGGAAGAGCTCGGCCTCGAGATCGAGATCCTCGACGAGGCGGCCATGGAAAAGCTCGGCATGCGGCTGCTTCTCGCTGTCGGCCAGGGCTCGGCCAGCCCGTCGCGGGTGGTGGTGATGCGCTGGAACGGCGGCGGCGACGAAGCGCCGCTGGCGCTGGTCGGCAAGGGCGTCGTCTTCGATACCGGCGGCATCAGCCTGAAGCCCGCCCAGGGCATGGAAGAGATGACCATGGACATGGGCGGCGCGGGCGTCGTCTCGGGGGTGATGCGGGCGCTGGCGCTGCGCAAGGCCAGGGCGAATGTCATCGGCCTCGTCGGGCTGGTGGAGAACATGCCCTCGCACATGGCGACCCGTCCGGGCGACGTGGTCAAGTCGATGCAGGGGCTGACCGTCGAGATCAACAACACCGATGCCGAGGGGCGGCTCGTGCTGGCCGACGTGCTCTGCTACGCGCAGCAGACCTACAAGCCCGCCGCGATCGTCGACCTGGCGACCCTGACCGGCGCGGCCATCGTCGCGCTCGGCAACGAGATGGCGGCGGTCTATTCCAATGACGAGCCGATCGCCGCGGCCTTCCTCGCCGCCGCCGCGGCGGAGGGCGAGGGCGCCTGGCGGATGCCGCTGGCCCCGGCCTATGACCGGATGATCAAGTCCTCGATCGCCGACATCAAGAACTCGGCCGGGCGTCCGGCGGGCTCCGTCACCGCGGCGCAGTTCCTCAAGCGCTTCGTCGAGGAGGGTACCCCCTGGATCCATCTCGACATCGCCGGGGTGGCCGCGATCAAGTCGGACTCGGTGCTCTCGCCCAAGGGCTGCACCGGCTGGGGCGTGCTGGCGCTCGACCGGCTGGTCCGGGACCGGTTCGAGGGCTGAGCCCTTGGGCCGCGCGATGTTCTACCACCTCACCGAGGGGCCGCTGGAGGCGACGCTTCCGCGGCTCCTGGGAAAGGCGCTCGAGGCCGGCTGGCAGGTGGATCTGCGCGGCCGCGACCGGGCGCGGCTGGAGAAGCTCGACGCCCAGCTCTGGCTCGGGCCCGAGGAGGGCTTCCTGCCGCACGGGCTCGAGGGCGGGCCGCATGACGCGCTGCAGCCGGTGCTGCTGACCACGGCCGAGACCGCGCGTCCGGGCACGGCCTGCGTGATGGCGGTGGATGCGGCCGAGGTCAGCGCCGCGGAGGCCGGGGCGCTGGAGCGGGTCTGCATCCTTTTCGACGGCCATGACGAGATGCAGCTCGCCGCCGCGCGCAGCCAGTGGCGGGTGCTGACCGCGGCCGGGGCGGTGGCGGAGTACTGGGCGCAGGAAGACGGCGGCTGGACCCGCCGGATGTCGACCGCGCCGCAGGGTTGAGACCGGTTCGGCCGTGGATGGAAACAATTCCGGGTTGTTTGTGATATTCATCACATTCGATTTACGCGACATGGGGTAGGACTCTTCCGAGCGACCAGCAGGGAGGAGCCCATGTCGTTTACCAGACTCGCCTGCATCCTGGGCCTGGCGGCGGGGGCCGCAGGTCCGGCCGCCGCGGCACCGGTCACCGCCATGGCGGGGGATGCGGACTGCTTCGGCGGATACGAGCCCGGCGCCTGCGCCGCGGGCGCCTTCGCCGCCATCCCCGCGCCCTTCGACCTTTCCGGCCCGGGAGACCCCGCGGGAACCGACCAATGGGACACCCTGGGCAGCGTGTCGCTGGCCTTCTCCGTCGATCTCGGCGGCCTCGCGGTGCAGAGCGCCACGCTGAAGCTGCGCATCGCCGGGGTCGACATCTTCGTGCTTCCGGGCGGCGGCTGGACCGAGACCGCGACCGACAAGGCGCCGGGGATGGACATCGCCCTGAACGGCAGCTTCGTCGCCGGACATTACAACCCGGTGGTCGTCGGCGACGACATCAACCAGCGCCAGATCGCCGATCTGTCCTATGGACTCGACCCCGCGCTGATCGTGCAGGGCGCGAATACGCTGGTCCTGTCGCCGGAGGCCTCCTTCGGCCTGGCGGCCTTCGAATCCTATGCGGTCGACTATGCCGCGCTGGAGATCGTCACCGCGGCGACGGTCGATCCGGTCGCGCCGGTGCCGCTGCCGGCCTCGGGCCTGCTCCTGGCGGGCGGGGCCGGGGTGCTGGCGCTGGCGCGGCGGCGGGTGCCCCGGACGGGGGGGCGCTGAGATGGCCCGGATCGGAACGCTCGCGGCGGCGGGTCTCGCCGCGCTTCTCGGCGCCGGGTCCGCGACGGCGCAGGTGCAGGAGGTCTATATCGGACAGGTGATCCTGATGGGCACCGGCTTCTGCCCGCGCGGCACGGCCGAGGCGAATGGCCAGTTGCTGCCGATCTCGCAGTACTCGGCGCTTTTCTCGCTCTACGGCACGACCTATGGCGGCGACGGCCGGTCGACCTTCGGCCTGCCGGATCTGCGCGGCCGCTCGGTGGTGGGCGCGGGCGACGGGCCGGGCCGCACGCCGATGCCGCAGGGCGCGACCGGCGGCCGCGAGGAGGCGGTGCTGAGCGTGGGGGAGCTGCCCTCGCATGTCCATGGTGTCACTGCCCAGGAGATGGTCGTTCCCACGCCGGGAAGCTCGCCCTCGCCGGTCGGCAATGTCCAGGCGCTTTCCAGCAGCGCGCAGATCTACGCGCCGCTGCCCGGCGGCACGGCGACGGCTGCCGCGCCGGGCTCGATCCAGGTCACCGAACAGCCGGTCGGCGGCAACATGCCGGTGGCGCTGCGCGATCCCTTCCAGGCGCTGCGCTACTGCATAGCGATGACCGGCATCTTCCCGTCCCGCTCGTAGTTCCCTGGCGGACGGACGGGAAGGCGGAGGGCGCCGGCCAGCGCCCTCCGCATCAGCGCGTCAGGGTCATGCGCCCGTCGCGGATCTCGATCGCGGCGAAGCTTTCCAGATAGCGCATGCCGAGCAGCGAGCCGGTCATCGTCCCGCCATTGACCCGCGCGGGCACGTTGCGGTCGGTGATCTCGCCGATCTGCACGGTCTTCAGCACCACTTTCGCCGTCTCCACCGTTCCATTGGCGGTGCGGGCATTGCCGAAGAAGGCCAGCCGGTCGGTGTCGATGCCGATCTTTCGGGCATCCTCGAGGCTCAGCACGATGTCGGTGGCGCCGGTATCGACGATGAAGCTCAACGGCGTGCCGTTGACGTCCATTGTCAGGTGATAGTGCCCGTCCGGCCCCCTGGGCACCGAGATCTGCCCGACCGAGGTGAAGACCTGGCTCTGCGTGAGGCTGGTCTCGAAATCCTGCCAGACGGTGTAGCCGACCGCGACGCCGAGGAAGAGCAGCCCCCAGATCACCGCGAGGCGCAGCGCCATCAGCATCCGGCCGCGGAAGGCGAAGAGTAGCGCTCCGCCGATCACGGCCAGCAGGATCAGGCGCCTGGCAAGATGCGCGATCTGGTCTTCGGTCATGACGGTCCCTCTGCACGTTCCGCAGGAATATAGGTCCGGCCCCGCCCGGCTGCGAGGGTCACGGCAGCGCCAGCCCGGTCCGCGCCAGCCCGTCGAGGACGAATTGCACCGCCAGCGCCGCCAGCAGCATGCCGAGAAGCCGCGAGACCACCATGATGCCGGTGCGCCCGAGCAGCCGCTCGATCAGCCCGGCGATGGAGAACAGGGCGAAGACGATCGCCACGACCAGCGCCAGCGCGGCCAGCACGGTGACGGTGACCGCC
Source organism: Poseidonocella sp. HB161398 (assembly GCF_005870025.1). Classification (GTDB taxonomy): domain Bacteria; phylum Pseudomonadota; class Alphaproteobacteria; order Rhodobacterales; family Rhodobacteraceae; genus Mangrovicoccus. Next base: position 250,743 of record NZ_VATA01000002.1, on the reverse strand, counting down.
CAGCCCGTCGTTTCGCCCGTGGTCAGGAGCACCGTCGCCGCCAGCGCGCCCGGCCCGGCGATGAAGGGGGTGGCGAGCGGGAAGACCGAAGGATCGTCCGGCGCCTCCTCCTCCTTGTCCTCGCGGCGCTTGGTGCGCTTCTCGAAGAGCATCTCCATCGCGATCAGGAACAGCAGGATGCCGCCGGCGATGCGGAAGGCGGGCAGGGTGATGCCGACCGCGCCGAGGATCGACATGCCGAAGAGCGCGAAGAGCACCAGCACCAAAAGGCCGATGCCGCAGGCGCGGGCAGCCACCTGCAGGCGGTGGCGCTTGTCCATGCCCTGGGTGAGCGCGACGAAGATCGGCGCGAGGCCGATCGGGTCGATCATCACGAAGAGCGTGGTGAAGGCGGTGACGAAGGTGGCGAGCTCCATGGCGCGAGCCTAGCCGACGCCGACCGCCCGGTCGAGTGCCCGGTCGAGTGGCCCGCTGCGCGCCCGGCCGCGCATGGGCGCGGGCCGGGACGGAGGCGGTTTCAGTAGACGGGGACGTCGATCCCGGTCTTGTAGGAGGGCAGCACGACCACGGTCGCGTGGTGCTTGACCCGCTTCTCGATGTCGATCGCGTCCTGGTCGAGCATGCGGATGCAGCCCGAGGAGACGGCCTTGCCCAGGTATTGCGGCTCGCAGCCGCCATGGATGCGGTAGAGCGTGTCCTTGCCGTCCTGGAACAGGTAGAGCGCGCGGGCGCCCAGCGGGTTGCCCGGACCGCCGTCCATGCCGCCATTCGCGGCCGAGTAGGGCGCGTATTTCGGCATCCGCGCGATCAGCGTGTCCGGCGGCGTCCAGCGCGGCCAGGCGCGGGTGAACTGCACGACCGCGTCGCCGTTCCATTCGCGGCCCTGCGCGCCGGTGCCGACGCCGTAGCGCATCGCGTTGCCGTCATCCTGCAGCAGGTGCAGATAGCCCGCATCCGGGTCGACCACGATGGTGCCGGGAGCGTGTTCGGGGAAGGGGTTGGCCACGACCTGGCGCCAGAGCCGCTGCGGAACCACGCCCTCGGGCACGGCGGAGACGACGTACTTGTCGTCGACCTGGCCGTAGAAATCCGGAAGCTTCGGCGTGGCTTCGCGGAATTCAGGCGACTGGGCGATCGGCTGGACGGGTTCGGTGCGGGCACAGGCGGCAAGGGCTGCGGCTGCGCCCGTGGCCAGGAGGGAACGTCGGGTGATCATCTCTTGGATCTCTCATGAACTGATCTGGAAGGGGTCTTGCGGCGGATCAGCCACGCCGCGGCGGGTCGAGCGGTCCTGACGGGTCGTGCATGTCGCCCAGTCTCAGATCAGCGGCCGGGCGCGGAACCGGCGGCCGTGGCAGGGCGGAGGTCCCGGCCCCTGCCAGATGGCCCGGATCGAAGCCGCAGGACGTGCCGGGAAGCCCGGAGATGCGGCAGCGGGTCAGGGTCGAGAGGGTCTTCTGCGCGGCCTGGCTGCGCGTCTCCGCCCGCTCTGCGTAATAGACGCGGAGCGGCCCCGCCTCGGCGGCGCGGGCGGCATGCACCCAGGCGCCCCAGGGAAGGAGCGCGACAAGGAGCAGGTGGATGAGCGCGGTGCGGAGCATCGACATGGTCATCAATATACTACGTTTGGCGCGCCGGGCCAGTTCCCGCATCGCGATCATCGGCGGAGCGTTGCCGTCCTGCCGATCACGAGGCGGTGACATCGCGCCCGGCCCGGCGCCGCCCGCCTGCTCCTGCGGGGGCGCGCGGGCCGGAGGCTAGCCCTGGGCGGTCTCCAGGCGCTCCTGCGCCTGCATCCAAAGGGCTTCCGCGCGGTCGATCGCGTCCATCACCTCGCCGTACTTCTTCTGCCAGACCTCGCGGTCGCCCGTGCGGCCGGGCTCGTAGAGCTCGGGATCGGCCAGCTTGGCGGCCAGCTTGTCCTGCATCTCGGTCAGCTTCTCGAGCCGGGATTCGCATTTGCGGACCTCGGAGCGCAGCGTCAGGATCTCGTCGCGCGAGGCGCGCTTCGGCGCCTTGGGCTTCTCGGGCCGGTTGCGCTCGGCGGGCGGGTCGGAGGCCAGCACGAAGGCGCGGTAGGCATCCAGATCGTCCTCGTAGGGGGCGACCCGGCCGTCCTTGACCAGCCACAGCCGGTCGGCGGCCAGCGACAGCAGGTGCATGTCGTGGCTGACCAGGATCACCGCGCCGGAATAGCCCGCCAGCGCCTCGACCAGCGCCTCGCGGCTTTCCATGTCGAGGTGGTTGGTCGGTTCGTCGAGGATCAGCATATGCGGCGCGTCGAGCGTCGCCAGGAGCAGCGAGAGCCGCGCCTTCTGCCCGCCCGAGAGCCGGCCGACCACGGTATCGGCCTGGTCCGCCATCAGCCCGAAGCCCGCCAGCCGCGCGCGCAGCTTGCCCGGCATTTCGCCCGGACGCTCGCGCTGCAGGTGCTGGAGCGGGGTTTCCTCGGGGACCAGCTCGTCGAGCTGGTGCTGGGCGAAATAGCCGATCCTCAGCTTCGAGGATTTCGCCATCTTGCCCGCCATCGGCTCCAGCCGCCCGGCCAGCATCTTCGAGAGCGTCGACTTGCCCTGGCCGTTCTTGCCCAGAAGCGCGATGCGGTCGTCCTGGTCGATCCTGAGGTCGAGCTTCGAGAGCACCGCGCGCCCGTCATAGCCGACCGCGCCGCCCTCGATATTGATGATCGGCGGGCTCAGCTCGTCGGGCTGCGGGAAGGAGAAGGCGCGCGACTTGGCCTCCTCGGGGGTGGAGATCGTCTCCATCTTCTCGAGGAGCTTCACCCGGCTCTGCGCCTGCTTGGCCTTGGAGGCCTTGGCCTTGAAGCGGTCGACGAAGGACTGCAGATGGGCGCGCCGCGCCTCCTGCTTCTTGGCCTCGGCCGCCTGCACCGCGCGGGCGGCGGCGCGCTGGCGGGCGAAACTGTCGTAATTGCCCTGCCAGTAGGTCATCTGGCGGTTCTCCAGATGCAGGATGCCGCCCACCGCGCGGTTCAGCAATCCGCGGTCGTGGGAGATGATGATGACCGTGTGCGGGTACTTCGCCAGGTAGCTTTCCAGCCAGAGCGCGCCCTCGAGGTCGAGATAGTTGGTCGGTTCGTCGAGAAGCAGCAGGTCGGGCTGGGCGAAGAGCACGCCCGCGAGCGCCACGCGCATCCGCCAGCCGCCGGAGAAGTCCGAGCAGGGCATGCGCTGCTGCGCGTCGTCGAAGCCCAGGCCCTTGAGGATCGCGCTGGCGCGGCCCTCCGCCGACCAGGCGTCGATATCGGCCAGGCGGGTCTGCACCTCGGCGATGCGGCCCGGATCGGTCGCGGTCTCGGCCTCGGCCATCAGCGCGGCGCGCTCGGTATCGGCGGCCAGAACCGTGTCGAGAAGCGAGGTCGCCGAGGCCGGAACCTCCTGCGCCACGCCGCCGATCTTGGCCCGGGAGGGCAGGGTGATGGCGCCGCCTTCCAGCGTCAGCTCGCCCCGGATCAGGCGGAACAGCGTGGTCTTGCCGGTGCCGTTGCGGCCGACGAGACCCACCTTGTGGCCGGTGGGGATGGTGGCGGAGGCGTCCTCGATCAGGGGACGGCCTTCGACGGAATAGGAGATGTGCTCGATTTTCAGCATGGCGCTCTGGTGACTCATTGCCGGCAGAACGTCAATCTGAGCTTTTCAACTGCCAAGCGGCATGGTAGCGGCATCGCCAGATTGGCCGGGGCTCCCTCCGGCTGACGCCGTGGCGCCGGGCCCTGATCCCGGACGGACGGCTCCGAACCTGTGAGGACTATGAAATGGCCACTGAGCGTACCCTGTCGATCATCAAGCCCGACGCAACCCGCCGCAACCTGACCGGCAAGATCAACGCCAAGTTCGAGGAAGCAGGCCTGCGCATCATCGCCCAGAAGCGCATCCACCTGTCCAAGGCGCAGGCCGGCGAGTTCTACGCAGTCCACAAGGACCGTCCGTTCTACGGCGAGCTCTGCGACTTCATGGCCTCCGAGCCGGTCGTCGTGCAGGTTCTGGAAGGCGAAGGCGCCATCGCGAAGAACCGCGAAGTGATGGGCGCCACCAACCCGTCCGAAGCCGAAGCCGGCACGATCCGCGCCGAATTCGCCCTGTCGATCGGCGAGAACTCGGTCCACGGCTCCGACGCTCCGGAAACCGCTTCCGTCGAGATCGCCTACTTCTTCTCCGGCCTCGAGCTGGTCGGCTGATCCTTCCCGGATCGCCGGAACGAGATGACGGCCGCGCCCCTCCGGGCGCGGCTTTTTCTTTGCCCGCTCCTCTTCAGGCGAGGGGCAGGAAGAGATCGGCCACCGCCTCATGCGCGGGCCGGTCGCAATAGCACGGGACGTTCCGCAGCGTTTCGCCGCTTGCGGGCAGCCAGTCGCGGCAGAGGATGCGCGCCGCCGGGTCCGGATCGCCGTTGACGCGCAGAACGGCGCAGCGCCCGCCGGGAGCGACCTCCGCCCCGTGGACCGCGGAAGGGCGGGCGGTTGCCAAGCAGAGAGCGAGCCGGAACGCCGTGTCTTCCCCGGGGGCGGAACGGAAGATGCTGAAGCTCCGCGACCGCGCGGGCGGCAGTCCGGCCGGCCCTGCGCCAGGCGATGAAGGCGCGCAGCCTGCGCCCGAGCCCGGCGGGATCGCCGCAATGGGCCATGACGGCGATGCGGGACGTGCCGCGGATCTCGACATCGTCCCTGGCCTAACGATGCTGCATCAGGGGGCTCCTTGCGGCGGCAAGCGCGGCCGCGGCCGCCTGCCAGGGCTGCCAGCCGGGCGCGGCGCGGACCCCCGCCGGGCTATGGCCGACCTGGCTGCGGAAGGCGCGGGCGAAGGCGTCGAAACTGTCATGGCCCGCCCCGAGCGCGATCTCCGTCACCGGCGCGCCCTGCGGCAGGCCCAGCTGCGCGGCGGCCCGGTCGATCCGTCGGCGCCGGACATGGCGGCCAGGCGGCATGCCCGCGAAGGCGCCGAACTGGCGGTGGAAATGGAATTCGGAGAACGCCGCGACGGCTCTGAGCTCGTCGAGCCCGGGCAGGCATCCCGGGATGGCGGTCGATTTGGACCGGCACCCGGGCCATGCGGTCGTGATAGCGGTCTTCGGGGCCGGGGCTCTCCCGCGCTCGGATGCGGCCGGATCGGTCCGCCTCTACAGCCTGCATGGAATTGCCGCGTCGCGCCCGCCTGTTCTTGCGTGATTGCCGCGCTCAGCCGCGCTTCGGGATCACGCCGATTTCGTCGAGGATGCGGTCGAGCGCCCGCAGCGCGCCGCGGTCGGTCGGCACCGCGGCGGCCTTGATCCGGTCGAAGCGCTTGCGCAGGGCGTCTTTTTCGGCGCCCTTGCAGTCGTTCCAGGGACGGCCCTGCAGCGACATCTCGATGATGTAGTAGCCGATGAAATGCGGCCGCGCGCCATTTGCCAGCAGCCTGGCATAGGCGGCATCGACGCCCAGCTCGCGCAGCGCCTCGGCCGAGCCGATGCCGACGGCAGCGAAGGCGGCCTCCATGGCGGGGCCCATGTTGCGCAGCGCGGAAATCGGAGTGCTCATCGTCGCCCGGCCTGTTCGGAGGATGCTGTTCGCGGAATGTTCCGGTCGCATCCTGCCTTGAAAGGGCGGGCGGGGCAAGCGGCTTCAGAGGCCGCGCTTGTCCTTGTAGAGCGACCAGGCTTCCTTGATCAGGATCGACATCACCGTCAGCAGCAGCTTGCGCTCGATCTCGGCGCGGTTGGCGATGACATAGGCCTTGAACTCCTCGAAGGAGGAAATCTCGGCGAGGCTGGTATTCTGGTCGACATGGTCTGCGATGAGTGACGAGCTCATGATGCGTGGCCTTCCCTGTTCTCCGCTGTGTCAACGGGACGGGCGGCGCCAGGTTCCCCGCGGGGGATCGTCCGGCCCGGGCCGCGTCGCGCGCGGCCTGGGGCATCGGCAGGCGTCCGGGCGGCTCAGATGGCGGCCCAGTCGAAGAAGATCTGCTTGCGCGGCAGCGCGGCGTCCGACTTGCCCTGCTTGCGGGTCTCGGTCTTCTTTGCGGTGCGGTCGGTGGTGGTCATGGCGGTGTCTCCTCTTGTTTGCAGCCCCATCATGACGCCGCTTCGGGGAGGCAACGTGTCAGCAATGTGACCGTTCCGGGGCGGGAGGTTAGATTTGCGCTAACAATCTTTACCCTCCTGACACCATTGCCGGAAATGCCGCCGGTTTCAGCCCTTGCGGGCAGCCAGCGCGTCATAGTTCGCCCGGATCCGCTCGCCGATATAGTCGCCCGCGGTGATCGCCGGGTACTTCTTTTCCGGCCCCTGCAGCAGGACGTCGCGATTGGCCTGGGCGAAGAACGGCATAGAGTAGCGCGGACCCAGATACTCGTCCGGCCGCGGCATCCGCACCCGGTGCGGATTCGACAGCAGCTTGTCGTCCGACCAGCGCATCAGCATGTCGCCGATATTGCAGGTGATGACGCCGGTGACCGGCTCGACGCTGGTCCATTCCCCGGCCTCCGCCTCGGCGCCGGGCGCGACCTGAAGCCCGCCCTGGCCGGTCTTCTGGTGAAGCAGCGTCAGGCAGTCGAAATCGGTATGGGCCCCGGCGCGCCAGCCGCTGTAATCCCCGGGCCGCGCACCGGTCATCGGCAGGTAGTGGATCAGCCGCAGCGTCGACTGGTAGCCGGGGCTCTCGGGATCATGGGCGCGGGCGAAGCTGCCGGCCTCGAAGCCGAGTTTCAGCGCGAAGGCATCGAGCACCTTCATCGCCACCTCCCAGTTGGCCCGTTCGAAGGCCAGCATCCTGGCGCGAAAGCCGGGGATCGCCTCTTCGGCGGGCCAGAGCCCCTCCATCCGCGGGCGGGTGATCTGGTAGCTTTCCTTCTGGTCCGGCGTGCCTGTCGAGGGGCGGATCTGGCTCTTGAACTCCCAGCCGGCATTGGTGCCGGGGCGCAGCGGCAGCGCCGCCTTCTCGGCCTCGGGCAGGGCGAAGAACGCCTCCGACAGCGCGAAGGCCTCTTCGATCTGCGCCAGCGGGATGCCATGGCCGGTGAGCTGGAACAGCCCCAGCCCGGTCGCCGCCTGCCAGAGCGCCGCGGCAATCTCCGGCTTGCGCGCCTCGAAATCGGAAAGGTCGATCAGCGCCACGTCGCGGGCCTTTTCCGAGCCCGTCCCGCCAATGCGCGCTTCGCGGTGAAGTTCCTGCATGTCCGTCATCCCGCATCCGTGGTCTCTACGGAGCAATGACCCGGCCCCTGCGGGCGCCTGACTGCTTCTACTCCGGCATCTGCCTGTCGTGCCGGTCAAGCGGCGGCATCCGGGAAGGGAGGAGGTGTCCGGAGGCCGCCGCTCAGCCGACATATTCAATATGCCCCGGTTCCGCACTGCGGCGCCAGACGGCCTGCACTGCAGCATGACGGGATTTCTCCGCGGCCCGCAAATTTTGCGAAAAATTCTCATTTTGACCGCAAAAGCGGCGGTTAACGCCCGTTAACGCAGGAAAACCGTCCGTGCAGGGAGGGTTTTCCGGACTGAATAAATCGTTAACATACCGTAAACAAGGAAATTTTTCCGAAAAAGCGGCTGCGGGCCGTTGCGCCGCAGCCGCTCTGTCCGTCAAGCGTCGAACCGGCCGGTCTCGACGTTCTTCTCCAGCTTGACGGCCGGGAAGATCCGGCCGTTCATCACCCCCCAGACGCCCTCGGGCAGGGCCTGCGCGGCAATGATCGCGCCGCCGAGATTGAAGGCCGCGTCAGAGCGGCCGAGCGAATAGGGCCGCATCGCCCCGGTCAGCACCACCGTCTTTCCGGGGATCTTCCCCTCGAGGACGCGCGCGGTGTGGCCCATCGTGCCGGTGCCATGGGTGACGACCAGCGCGGTCTCCTCCGCCTCGAGGCAGGCCTTGAGGATCAGGTCGCGCTCGAAATCGGTGAAATGCAGGCTGTCCATCTGCAAGAGTTCGGTCACCGCCGGATGGTGGCAGCGGGCATTCTGCAGGAGGCCCGGCACCTGCGAATGGCCGTCATCGGGAAAGCCGAGGCCCTCGCTGCGGGTGTCATGGACCTTGTCGAAGGTCCCGCCCGTGAGAATGAGGCGAACGGGGGTCATAGGGTGCCGATCCTTTCGGTCAGAAGCGCGTAATAGCCGTCGGCATCGGCGTCGCCCATGAAGGTGGCATTGGGCGTGCGGCCGGTGATCCCCCACCAGTCGGCCACGGTCATGCCCATGGTCAGCGGCGAGGCGATCTCGATTTCCACATTGATGTGACGGCCCGAGAACAGCTCGGGACGGATTAGATACGCGATCACGCAGGGGTCGTGCAAGGGCGCGCCCTCGGAGCCGTATTTCGCCATGTCCCAGCGCTCGAAGAAGCCGGTCCAGGCGGCGACGGCCTCGCCCGCGGGCGTGCCGAGATCGCGGAAGGCCTGGTTGCGCGCCGGGCTGGTCAGCACCTTGTGGGTCACGTCGAGCGGCATCACCACCAGCGGCACGCCCGCGCCGAAGACGACATGGGCGGCATGGGGATCGGCGAGGATGTTGAACTCGGCCGTCGGGCTGGTGTTGCCGACCTCGAAATAGGCGCCGCCCATCAGCACGATCTCCTGCACCCGGCCGACGATGTCGGGGGCGCGGCGGAAGGCGGTGGCGATATTGGTCAGCGGCCCCAGCGGGCAGAGCGTCACCGTCCCCGGGGCCTCGGCGCGCAGCGTCTCGATGATGAAATCGACGGCGTGCTGCTCTTCGAGCGGCATGGTCGGCGCGGGCAGCTCGATGCCGTCGAGCCCGGTCTTGCCATGGACGTTCTCGGCGGTGCGCGGCGGGATCAGCAGCGGCCGGTCGGCCCCGGCAAAGACCCGGATGTCGCGGCGCCCGGCCAGCTCGCAGATCTTGCGGGCGTTTTCCTGGGTGCGCGCCAGCGGCACGTTCCCGGCCACGGCGGTGATGCCCAGAACCTCCAGGTCGGCCGGCGAGCCGAGCGCCAGAAGGATGGCCACGGCATCGTCCTGGCCGGGATCCGTATCGATGATGATCTTGCGGGGGGACATGGGCACCTCGTCACGCGTTGTCTCGCGCGCACCCTGTCCGCGGCCGCCCGGAAAATCAACCCGGGCGGCGCCGGGGCTCAGCGCCCGCGCGCCAGGCGCGGCTGCAGATGCGCGTCGAGCCGCAGGCTGGCGCGCAGCACGACCGGGCCGAAGAGGAAGGAGATCGTTCCCGCGGCCGGCCAGGCGACGCGGAAGGCCGCCATCCAGTTGCTGGCGAAATGCGGGCCGAAGCCCAGATTCAGCCAGGTGACGAAGAAGGTCATGAGGAAGCTGAGAACGAGCGACATCATGGCGGCGAAGAGAATGCGCTGGGACATGGCTATTCCTGGGCTGGGGCGGGCACGGCCTGGCCGATCGCGCCGAGTTTCTCGATATAGACGACCCGCGTGGCACCGGTCTCCAGCACGTGGCGGGTATGGGGATAGTCGTAATGCGCCTTGAGCGCGGCCTCGGAGGTCCAGCGCTCCCACAGGGTGAACTTGCGCGGGTCCTCCAGGCTCTGGCGGATCTCGAAGGCGATGCATCCGGGTTCGGTGGCGGTCGCGCGCACGAGCCCGGCCAGCAGGGCCTCGGTCTCGGCAAGCGGCAGCACGCCGGTGGCTTCGATGCCCGCGCTGATGCAGAATTCGGTCATGTGCAGTCCTTTCGGGAAGGTCGGGATGAGGCCAAGGTAGAATTCCCGGATCGGGAATTATATGCCGAAGACCGGTGGTATAAATTCCGGGATTGGAATCATGCTGGATGATCTCGCGCTGTTCGTCGCCATTGCCGAGGCGGGCGGCCTCTCGGGCGCGGCACGGCGGCTGGGCGTGCCGCCCGCGACGGTGACGCGGCGGCTGCAGAAGCTGGAGGAGCGGCTGGGCTGCCAGCTGGTCCACCGTTCGGCGCGGCGGTTCTCGCTGACCGGCGAGGGGGCGGCCTACCTGGCGCAGCTGGGTCCGCTGATGGCGCAGATCGAGCATGCCCTGCGCGGGCTCTCGGCCGATATCACCGAGCTGGCCGGGCCGGTGACCGTGGCGGCGCCGACCAACCTGTCGATCCGCATCCTGCGGCCGATGTGGTCGGGCTTCGTCGCGCGCCATCCCGAGGTGGAGCTGGACCTGCGGCTGTCGAATGCCCGCGAGGATCTGCTGGAGATGGGCGCCGATCTGGCGATCCGCGTCGGGCCGCAGCCGGATTCGCGGATGACGCAGAAGCGGCTGGGCCATGCCGCGACGGTCATCGTCGGCGCGCCGGGCTATCTCTCTGCCCGCGGGCGCCCGGCGCAGCCCGCGGATCTGGCCGCGCACCGGATCATCGCCACCAGCCTGATGCCGCTCTGGAAGCTTGCCGGGGCGGACAGTTCCGCCCGGGCCGAACCGCCGCTGCGCGCCGCGACCATGGTCGACGATATCGGCCTGGCGGCGATGCTGGCGGCGGACGGGCAGGGGCTGGCGCTGCTGCCGGTGTCCGAAGTCGCCGAAGAGATCCGCGCCGGGCGGCTGGAGCAGGTGCTGCCCGGCTGGCGCGGCCCCGAGCGCGGCATCTACGCCATCTGGCCGACGGGGCGGCTGCTGTCGGCGCGGGCGCGGGTGCTGCGCGACTACATGGCGGGCTTCATCGCCGCCGAGCCCGCGCTGCAGGGAGAGGTGCCCTGTGCTGCCGCCCCTTGACGGCGGGCGCGCCGCGTCATAGCTCGCCGCCATGGCGCGCGCACCCCTTCTCCAGCTCTCTGGCATTTCCCTCACCTTCGGCGGCAACCCGGTCTTCGACGGGCTCGACCTGGTCGTGCAGACCGGCGACCGCGTGGCCCTGGTGGGCCGCAACGGCTCGGGCAAGTCGACCCTCCTGAAAGTCATGGCCGGCATCGTCGAGCCGGACCGCGGCGCGCGGGTGCTCAGCCCTGGCACCTCGGTCGGCTACATGGAGCAGGACCCCGACCTCTCTGGCTTCGAGACGCTCGGCGACTATGCCGGCAGCACGCTCGATCCGTCGGAGAGCTACAAGGTCGAGATGGTGGCCGAAGGGCTGAAATTCGATCCGGAGATGCCGACCGCGACCGCCTCGGGCGGGCAGAAGCGGCGCGCGGCGCTGGCCAAGCTGCTGGCCGAGGCGCCCGAGCTGATGCTGATCGACGAGCCCACGAACCATCTGGACATCGAGGCGATCGCCTGGCTGGAACGGACGCTCTCCGAGACCCGCGCGGGCTTTGTGCTGATCTCCCACGACCGGGCCTTCCTGAACAACCTAACCCGCGCGACGCTCTGGATCGACCGCGGCGAGGTGCGCCGCTCGGAGCAGGGCTTCGCCCGCTTCGAGGAATGGCGCGACAAGATCTGGGCGGACGAGGACGAGGCGCGCCACAAGCTCGACCGCAAGATCAAGTCCGAGGCCCGCTGGGCCGTGGAAGGCATCTCGGCGCGCAGGAAGCGCAACCAGGGCCGGGTCCGCGCGCTTCAGGCGCTGCGCGAGGAGCGCTCCAGCCAGATCCGCCGCCAGGGCACGGCCGCGCTGAACCTTGCCGACGGACCGCAATCCGGCAAGCGGGTGATCGAGGCGAAGGGCCTGACCAAGGCCTTCGGCGACCAGCAGATCGTGAAGAATTTCGACCTGCGCGTGCTGCGCGGCGACCGCGTCGCCATGGTCGGCCCGAACGGCGTCGGCAAGACCACGCTGCTGAAGCTGCTGACCGGCGAGCTCGCGCCCGACGAGGGCACGGTGCAGCTGGGCACCAATCTGGAAATGGCCGTCTTCGACCAGAACCGCGCGCAGCTCGACCCCGAGGCGACGCTTTGGGACAGCCTGACCAACGATCCGCAGATGTCGGTCTCGGGCCGCTCCGACCAGGTGATGGTGCGCGGCGTCGCCAAGCATGTGGTCGCCTATCTGAAGGACTTCCTCTTCGACGAGGCGCAGGCGCGCGCGCCGGTCAAGTCGCTCTCGGGCGGCGAGAAGGCGCGGCTGCTGCTGGCGCGGATCATGGCGCGGGAATCGAACCTGCTGGTGCTCGACGAACCGACCAACGACCTCGATGTCGAGACGCTCGACCTCTTGCAGGACGTGCTGGGCGAGTATGACGGCACGGTGATCCTGGTCAGCCACGACCGCGACTTCCTCGACCGGGTCGCCACGACGACGATCGCGATGGAGGGCAATGCCCGCGTCACCGCTTATCCCGGCGGCTGGAGCGACTACCAGGCGCAGAAGGCGCTGACCGAGGCGCCCGCCGCGGCTGCGGCCGAGAAGCCCAGGGCGGCGAAGCCCGCCGATCCGGCCCCGGCCTCCGCTGCCGCTCCGGCGGCGAAGGGCGGCAAGCCCGCCGGGCTGAGCTTCACCGAGAAGCACCGGCTGGAAGAGCTGCCCAATGTGATCGCGCGGCTCGAGGCCGAGATCGCCAAGCTCGAGGAGCTGATGGCCGATCCGGAGCTTTTCACCCGCGAGCCGGTCAAGTTCCAGAAGGCCACCGAGGCGCTGGTGGCGCGGCAGGACGCGCTGGCGGAGGCCGAAGAGGAATGGCTGGAGCTGGCGGAGAAGGCCGAGGGCTAGCCCCGGCCTTTGCTTCGCGGCGCATGCCGGGGCGTGACGCCCCGGACCCGGGCGCCGCGGGGCCCTGCAGGATCCGGTAAACCATGATCTCCGCGGCATTAATTCCGATCCGCTTTTACCTCCGCTTGCGGGACGGATTTTACCCTTGGGCAACTCTGGCGCAGTAGTAACGAAGCCGGAGAGCCGCATGGGGGCGAGAGACCGGATGGGGAAGCTGGGCATGAAAAGCTGCAGGCCGGAGCGGACGCTGGGCGAGGATCTGGCCGACATGACGCTGGAACTGCGCAATTTCGCCTTCGCGCTGTCGCAGGCCGGGGGCAATGTCCTGGCGCATGACCGCGTGTCAATGACCGATGCGGTGCTCGGACTGATTTCCAGGACGGATGACCTGATCTCCCGCGCGGGAAGCGAGCTCGGCGCCGGGACCGGGACGCCGCCGCAGGCGCGGCAGGGCGCTCAGTCCGGCGGGATCAGGCCCAGCCCGCGCAGGTAGATGCCGATCCCCGCATCGAGCAGCTCCTCGGGCGGGAAGGGCGCGCGGCGCCCCTGCGCGCCGCGGGCATGGAGCTCCACCCCCCCGTGACCGAGGGCCCGGATATGGGCGCCGCCGCAGGCGCGGCAGGGCGCTCAGTCCGGCGGGATCAGGCCCAGCCCGCGCAGGTAGATGCCGATCCCCGCCTCGAGCAGCTCCTCGGGCGGGAAGGGCGCGCGGCGGCCCGGCGCGCCGCGGGCATAGAGCTCCACCACCCCGTGGCTGAGCGCCCAGATATGGGCGCTGAACATCGCCGCGGGCGGGCGCTTTTCCGGCGGGATATGCTGCGACAGGTGCTCGGCGGCGCGTTCCATCACCTCGCGCGCCCGTGCCGAGGCCGCAGCCAGCGCCGCGTTGCGATTCACCGAAATGCCGCTTTCGAACATCGCCACGTAATGGCCGGGATATTTCTCGGCAAAGGCCAGATACGCGCGGCCGGTCGCCTCGAAGGCCGAAACGGCAGTGGGCCGCCCGTTGTCGAAGGCGTAGTCCATCAGGTCGGCGAAGATCTCGTAGCCCTGCCGCGCGGCTTCGGCGATCAGGTCCTCGCGCCCCTCGAAATGGCGGTAGACGGCGGCGGGGGTGACCCCGGCCGTCTTGGCCGCTTCCGACAGGGTGAAGCCGGTCGGGCCCTTCTCGGCGATCAGCACCAGCGCGGCCTCGACCAGCGCCTGGCGCAGATTGCCGTGATGGTAGCCGCGCTTAGACATCGGTCTCAGGCATTGAAGAGGTCGGGGCCGCCGCAGATCTGGGGGTCGGGCGCGCAGACCAGCTTGTCGTCGCGACCCTCGTAGCGGATCAGGTTCAGCACGTGCCGGATCGCCTCGATCCGCGCCCGCCGCTTGTCGTCCGAGCGGATCACGGTCCAGGGCGCGACCACGGTATGGGTGGCGTCGAAGGTCTCGCGGATCGCGTCGGTATAGGACTCCCAGTGGCGCAGCCCCTCGACATCGATCTGGCTCAGCTTCCACTGCTTCAGCGGGTCGCGCTCGCGGGCGATGAAGCGGCGCAGCTGCTCGCCGCGGCTGACCGTCAGCCAGAGCTTCACCAGCACGATGCCGTCCTCGATCAGCGCGGTCTCGAAGCCCGGGCAGAGCCGGAAGAACCGCGCCCGCTCTTCGGGCGTGCAGAAGCCGAAGACCTTCTCGACGACGCCGCGGTTGTACCAGGAGCGGTCGAAGAGCGCGATCTCGCCCGCTGCCGGAAGGTGCGGGATGTAGCGCTGCAGGTAGAACTGGGTCTTCTCGCGCTCGTTCGGCGCGGAAAGCGCGACGACCCTGGCGACGCGCGGGTTCATGTTCTCGCGGAAGCGCTTGATCGTGCCGCCCTTGCCGGCCGCGTCGCGCCCCTCGAAGAGCACCGCCAGCCGCAGCCCCTGGCGCCGCACATGGGTCTGGAATTTCGCCAGCTCGATCTGCAGCTTGTAGAGTTCGCTCTCGTAGGCCTTCGTCTCCATCCGCTTGGGATAGGGATAGCTGTCGCCGAGCATGTCGTCCTTGTCCGCGGCGGCGATGGCCGCGCGGATTTCCTCCGGAGCGTCATTCTCGTAATAGCGGCTGATCTGGCCGCCGAAGGGCAGGTCGTCTTTTGTCATGGCGCTACATTGCCCGAGCCGGGGCGCGGATGCCAGCCTGCCCGTGCGGCGGCGCGTTCGACCGCGCCGAGCACGGCGTCCGGCGCGGCATGGTGCGGCATGTGGCCGATCCCGGGCAGTTCCGCCAGCGCCGCGCCGGGAATGGCCCGGACCGTGGCGGCGGAATGGATGTCGAGCGGCACGACCCGGTCGGCAGTGCCATGGACCATCTCGACCGGCAGGGCGAGCGAGCCGTAGCACGGCGCCATCGCCGCCAGCGCGGACCAGAGCGCGTTGACCTGGCGGGCATTGGCGCGGAAGGCGCCGCGCCGCAGGCTCAGCCGGGCGCCGATCATCGCGGCATAGCCCGCGGGCGGCTCCTGCGGCGCGAAGATCGCGGCGAGCGCCCGGTCGACGACCTTGCGCGGCGTGAAGGCGGAAATCAGCGGCACCAGCGTCACCGCCCCGAGCGGATGGGAGGCGATCGGATAGAGCGGGCCGAGACGGCCGCCGGGCCAGGGCTGCGAGGCGGCGGAGACAAGGACCAGCCCCGCGGTCTTGCCGGGATGCTCCAGCGCCCAGGCCAGCGCCACCGCGCCGCCATAGGACTGGCCGAGCACCAGCGCCGGGCCGAGCCCGAGACGCCCGGCCGCCCCGGCCATGAGCCGCGCCTGCTCGGCGGGCGTCGGCGCGGCATTGCGCCAGGGCGAGCGGTAGCGCGCGGGCAGGGCGGAATGGCCTAGCCCGGGCCGGTCGAAGCGGATCACGGTGTACTGCGCCGCGAGCTGCGGCAGCAGCGGCTCGAAATCCCGCATGTTGCCGCCCGCGCCATGCAGCAGCACCAGCGGCGGGCCGCTGCCCTCGACCTTCATGTGGAGCCGCACGCCGTCGGCCTCGATCATCTCGCCTTCGGGCGGATGCTCGGCCTCGGCGCGGGTCTCGCGGCGCTCGGCGCGCAGATGGATGCCGAAATAGGCCGCGATCTTGGCCGAGGCCATCGCGATGACCGCACTAGCTGCCAATGAGGTCGAGCTCGAAATGGGTGGTCTGGTAGATCTCGTTGATCCAGTTGCCGTAGAGCAGATGCGCCTGGCTGCGCCAGCGGTTCAGCGGGGTCTTGGAAGGATCGTCGTCGGGATAGTAGTTCCCCGGCACGTTGATCGGCGTGCCAGAGGCGACGTCGCGGTCGTATTCCTGCTTCAGCGTGTCCGAGTCGTATTCGAAATGGTTGAAGATGTAGAGCGCGCGATGCGCCGGATCCTCGACCAGGCAGGGGCCGGTGTCGGGACTGCCCAGCAGGATGCGCAGACCCGGCACCGCCTCGATCTCGTCGCGGCGCATCTCGGTCCAGCGGCTGACCGGGATCACGAAATCATCCGAGAAGCCGCGCAGATAGGGCGAGGCGGGGGCCAGGTTCTGCTGGCGGAAGCAGCCGAAGGCCTTGTGCGGCAGCATGTGCTTCTGCACCCCGTGCAGCGCGTAGATCATCGCCATCCCGCCCCAGCAGACGCCGAAGGTGGAATGCACGTTGGTCTGGGTCCAGGCGAAGACCTCGCGCAGCTCGTCCCAGTAGGTCACCTCGTCGAAGGGCAGATGCTCGATCGGGGCGCCGGTGATGACGAGCCCGTCGAACTTCTCGTGCTTCACTTCCTGGAAGGGCCGGTAGAAGGCGTCCATGTGCTCGGCGGCGGTGTGCTTGGACTGGTGCTCGCTCATGCGGATCAGCTGGAAGTCGATCTGCAGCGGCGTGGCGCCGATCAGCCGGGCGAACTGGATCTCGGTCTGGATCTTCTTCGGCATCAGGTTCAGGAGCCCGATCCGCAGCGGCCGGATGTCCTGGCGCGCGGCGCGGGTGTCCGACATGACCATGACGCCCTCGCGGTCCAGCACGGAAAATGCGGGCAGCTCGGCGGGCAGGGTAATGGGCATGGTCGGCTCTCCGGTATGTCTGAGGCGTCGGATGTAGACCCGTCAGCCGCGCTCCTCAAGGGCGCGCGCGATCAGATCCTCGAAAGCCTCCTGGCTCTGGACCCGGGCGACGTCCCCGGCCTTGACCGAGATGCCCCAGTTCTCCGCCATCGCCTTGTAGCGCGGACGTCGGTGCGCCAGCGCGCGGGCATAGGTCCAGCGGATGAATGCATCGGGATCGACCTCGGCCTCGGAGAGCCCGTTCGACGCCAGATACTCGTCCCATTGCGCGGCCAGGAAGGCCGGCTGGTAGTACATCGGCTTCGGCGCGCGGTCGAAGCGGGCGATCAGTGCGTCGCGATGCTCGGCCGTGTCCTCGATCCAGACCATCAGCGTCTCTTCGGCCAGCGGCACCAGCACCGGATCAGCCTCGTCCCAGGGATCGACCACCTCGCAGATCGAGCCGCCGGAATCGCAGATGAAATTGTCGTAGCGGTAGATGTCCTTGGCGCGGCGGATGAAATGCCCGGTGTCGAGCAGCGCGGAGACCTCCGCGACGCGGTGCTGTTCCTGGCGGCGCAGGTATTCCGCGAAGGGCAGGCCGCCCAGCTCCGGATTGCCGGGCTTGCCCAGATAGGTCGAGAGCGGCGAGAGGTTGTCGAAGGTCAGGTTCGAGGCGATGTAGATCGAATCGCTCTTCAGCAGGTTGGCGAGGAACGGGTTGCGCATCGCCTCGCGCTTGAAGTTGTCGACGATCGCCTCGTTCATGTAGCGGGTGCCGATGCGGTAGTCGATCGAGTAGTGGAACCAGTCCCCCGCGCCGCGCAGGATGTTCGAGACATGGGTCTTGCCCAGGCCGGACATGCCGAAGAGGAGCACGCGCTTTTCGGTGGCGGCACGCCAGTCCTTTGCAGTGGGAAGCGTCATTGGGGCGGATCCGTCCTGTGTTGTCCGGTGTCGCGTTAGCAGCGCCGGGGGGACGGTTTCAATGGACATTTCGTCCGGCGGCCGTCGCTTGGGCGGCCGCCGCTGCGCGATCAGAACCGGTAGCCGACCTTCACGCCCACCGAAACCGCCTCGTTGCCCGAGAAATCCGCCCGCGCGATCTCGGCGGTCTGCGCCTCGGCATCGCCGAGCCACGTATAGCGCAGCCCCGCCGACAGATCGACCTGGCCGATCGTGTACTTGGCGCCGACCCGCAGCGCCTGGCTGCCATGGGTCGGGGCCAGCGGCGAGACCAGGCTGTCGCCGTCGACCTGGTCGTAGATATAGGCCAGCGAGCCGCTGAAGCTGTCGCTGAAGCGGTGGCCGACGCCCAGCGTGTAGGTGACGCTGTCATCGAGATTGACGAGCCCGGTATTGGTCAGCGCCGTGAAGACCTCGGGTTCGACGGTGAATTGCGAATGGTCGACCCAGCGGATCTGGCCGAAGACCAGCCAGTCGGGCGCCACCCCCGTCTGCAGGTCCAGGTTGACCGCCCGCGGCGTCTTCACCCTGGTCTTCTCCGAGGCGCCGAGGCTGGCGCCGTTCAGCGTCTCGGTGGTGGCGAAGTCGTGCGCGATCTCGGAGAAATAGGTCAGCGCCACGCGCAGCGCGATGTCCTTGCGCTCGTAGGCACCGCCGATCAGGTAGCCCCAGGCCTCGTCGCTGTCGAGATCGACCTCGTAGCCCGCGACCTTGCCGTAGGCGAGGCCCGAGAGCCCGATCGAGCCGTCCGCCCGCTGGTAGCGCAGCCCGCCATGCAGGCTGAAATTGCTGTCGATATGGTAGCGCCCGACCAGCGACAGTGTGTAGCTGTCGGCCTTGGCATAGGTGCCGCCGAACATCGAGCCCGCGGCCTCGGGATAGCTGACATCGACGCCGTAATCCTCTCCTCCCAGGAAGATCACCGACAGCTTGTCATTGACGTCGTATTTCAGCCCGAAGCGCAGGAGGTCGAAATCCCCCGCGACATCGCCATAGCCCTGGCCGCTGTCATAGCCGAAGAAGGGCGCGCCGGGCGCCTGGCGCAGGTCGTCGCCGCCGACATCGGTCCAGGTCCGGGCAAAGCCGATCTCGGCATAGTTGCCCTCCTCGAAGATCAGCGCGATGTCCTGGCCGGAGCGGTCGATGCCGCCTGCCTGCGCTCCCCCCGCCAGGCCCAGGCAGGCCAGCGTTGCAAGGCCGGTAGTGTAAGCCTTCATCTAAGTCCTCCCCCCGGCCGGCTTGCTGTTGGTCTGTTGCGACCGGGCCCCTTCATGGCTGCGGGAAATTAACCTTGCGGTCAATTCCGCGGGAGGCGCGTGACGTGCCGTCCCGCGCTCCCGTGACGCAACGTTGCGGGGCCCGCCGCATTATTCCCACTCGATGGTGCCCGGAGGCTTCGAGGTGATGTCGTAGGTGCACCGGTTGATGCCCTTCACCTCGTTGATGATCCGCGTCGCGGTCTCGCCGAGGAAGTCGTGGCTGAACGGATAGTAGTCTGCCGTCATGCCGTCGACCGAGGTCACCGCGCGCAGCGCGCAGGCATAGTCGTAGGTCCGCCCGTCGCCCATCACGCCCACGGTGCGGACGGGAAGGATCGCGACGAAGGCCTGCCAGATCTCGTCATAGAGCCCGTGCTTGCGGATCTGGTCGATATAGACCGCATCCGCCTTGCGCAGGATCTCCAGCTTCTCGCGGGTGATCGCGCCGGGGCAGCGGATCGCCAGGCCCGGTCCCGGGAAGGGATGGCGGCCGATGAAGCTGTCGGGCAGGCCGAGCTCGCGCCCGAGCGCGCGGACCTCGTCCTTGAAGAGCTCGCGCAGCGGCTCCACCAGCTTCAGGCCCATCTTCTCGGGCAGGCCGCCGACATTGTGGTGGCTCTTGATCGTCACCGAGGGGCCGCCGGAGAAGCTGACCGACTCGATCACGTCCGGATAGAGCGTGCCCTGTGCCAGGAACTCGGCGCCGTCGATCGTGTCGGCATGCTTCTGGAACACGTCGATGAAGAGCCTGCCGATGATCTTGCGCTTGGTCTCGGGGTCCGACTGGCCGTCGAGCTCGCCCAGGAACAGCTCGGTCTCGTCGGCATGGATCAGCGGGATGTTGTAGTGGTCGCGG
Source organism: Poseidonocella sp. HB161398 (assembly GCF_005870025.1). GTDB lineage: Bacteria > Pseudomonadota > Alphaproteobacteria > Rhodobacterales > Rhodobacteraceae > Mangrovicoccus. The sequence continues at coordinate 231,113 of NZ_VATA01000002.1, read as the reverse complement.
AACATCGAGACGACTTCGTCGGCCTCGTTGAGCCGCAGCAGCCCGTGATCGACGAAGACGCAGGTCAGCTGGTCGCCGATCGCCTCGTGGATCAGCACGGCCGCGACCGAGCTGTCGACGCCGCCCGAGAGGCCGCAGATGACTTTCTTGTCGCCGACCTGTTCGCGGATCTTGCGGACCGCTTCGTCGCGATAGGCCGCCATCGTCCAGTCGCCGGAGAAGCCCGCGATCTTGACGAAGTTCTCGTAGAGCGTCTTGCCGTTCGGGGTGTGGTGCACTTCGGGGTGGAATTGCACCGCGTAGAAATGGCGGCTCTCGTCGGCGGTGATGGCGAAGGGCGCGCCCGGCGAGGTGGCATAGACCTCGAAGCCCGGCGCGATGCGGGCGACATGGTCGCCATGGCTCATCCAGACCTGCTCGCGCGGGGTGCCCTCGGGGCCGGATTCCAGGAAGAGCCCGTTGAAGATGTCGTGCTTCTTGTCGGTGGGCGTGATGTAGGCGCGGCCGAATTCGGCGGTGCCGTGGCCCGACTCGACCTTGCCGCCGAGCATTTCCATCATCACCTGCTGGCCGTAGCAGATCCCGAGGATCGGCACGCCCAGATCGAAGACGGTGGCGGGCGGGCGCGGCGACCCTTCGCGGGTCACGCTGTCGGGGCCGCCGGAGAAGACGACGGCTTTCGGCGAGAACTCCTTCAGGAAATCGTCGGTGACGTTCTGATAGGGGTGGATCTCGCAATAGACATTCAGCTCCCGCAGGCGGCGCGCAATCAGCTGCGTTACCTGGCTGCCGAAGTCGATGATGAGGAGGCGATCATGGGCAATGGCTGTCATGACGCCTGATAGGCAGGGGCCGGTCCGAGTTCAAGAGCCCGCGAAAGGCCCGGTCGGCGGTTTTTCGCGACCGGGGCCGGGGGCGCGGCGAATCAGCTGCGGCGGGACAGGCGGGCCGCAGCCGCGGCGGGCGCGGCGCGGCGGGGGGAAGGCCATGCCCGGGCGCCGCTGACAGCGCGGGGCCGGGCGTCGGGCAGCGGCGCGCCGGGGCCGCTGCGGCGCGGTGCCGGAGACGGGCGGCACCGCGGGGCGGAGGATCATCGGGACGGGCCCGGGACTGCGGAAAACCTGCCTGAAATGAGGCTGTTGGCGAGGCTCCGCCTAGAGGGCCGCCAGCCGTGCCGGGGCGGCGGCGATGCCGTCCTGGCTTTCGGCCAGGATGGCGCGGGCCTCGGAGATCAGCGCGATCAGCACATCGAGATGGCGCAGCGGGGAATAGCCCGCCTGGCCGGACCGGCGGGCCGCTTCATGATCCTGCTCGAGGCAGATCAGCCGCATCGCCGCCTGGCGCGGGCCGGGCAGGGCGGGCTCGCCCAGGATGCGGCGCAGCTGGGTCTCGCGGCGGTAGAGGCGGGCGCCGTGGCGGGCCGCCTCCATCAGCAGCCGCGGCCGGTGCAGGGTTTCCAGCAGGGACAGCACGTCGTTCATTTCGGGATCCTTCCACAAGGTTGTCCACAAAATCTCGGCCAGCTTGTCCGGGTGTTGCGCGCCCGGTGGACGGGCGAACGGTGATAGCGAAAAAAGTTTAGGCTTTAGAAACAATACCTAAGGGCATCTTCAATTTTAACCGTCTTCTAACGGACACAACTGAAACGGACACAACTGAAGGTTGAAAATGTATTAAACTTGGCGCCCGGAAGTTAATTTTCCGGCGCCGCGGTGCAGAAGGAGAACATGCGGATGGCCGCGCTGCCCAACACCGCCGGAAATCAGCCGGGCACCGGGCTTCCCGACGCGGTCGTCCACTACCTCGTCCATACCGAGCTGGGCCAGTCCATCCGACGGATCGCGCGCCAGGCCGGCTGCCACGCATCCACCATTTCCCGGCAGGTCCGCCGGTTCGAGAGCCGCCGCGACGATCCGCTGATCGACGAGGCGCTGGAGCGGATCGGCCAGCAACATTTCGCGCGGATCGCTGCAACCAAGGCAAGAGAGGAACCCGCAATCATGACGGCTATGACCAGGATCAAGGAAGAGCTTGCCGAGGATGCCCGGCACGAAGCGGAATATCTGCGCGTGCTGCGACGCCTGGCCGAGAGCGGCGCGGTGCTGGCCGTGGCCAAGGACATGGAGCGCGCGGTCGTGGTGCGCGACCTGCCGGGCGGCGCCTCGACCCGCAGCGCGGTGGTCGACCGGGCCGTGGCCGAGGCGATGGCGCTGAAGGACTGGATCTCCTGCCAGACCTCGGGGCGGATCTCGCGCTATGCGATCACCCAGGCCGGCCGCGCCGCGCTGCGCCGCCTGCTGGCCGAGGAGGAGCAGGACGGCTTTGCCGAGGCGATGTCGCCCTTCGCCGCGCAGCACCGCGAGATCGAGGAGCGCGACTTCTCCGAGCCGGGCGGGCGCAGCCAGCGGGTCAAGTACAACCTCGCGGAGTCGCCGCTTTCGGTGCTGGCGCGGCGGCGCGACAAGGACGGCCAGCCTTTCCTGGCCAATGACCTGGTGGCCGCGGGCGAGCGGCTGCGCGAGGATTTCGAGCTGGCGCAGATGGGGCCGCGGGTGACGCAGAGCTGGGAGAGCTTCCTGACCGCCGGCGACCGGCCGCCGCCCGGATCGGGCGAGGGGGCGGGCTTCGGCCCCCAGGCGGCGCGCGACCGGGTGCAGGCGGCGCTCCAGGATCTGGGGCCGGGGCTGGGCGACGTGGTGCTGCGCTGCTGCTGCTACCTGGAGGGAATGGAGAGCTGCGAGAAGCGGATGGGCTGGTCGGCGCGCTCGGGCAAGGTCGTCCTTCGGATCGCGCTGCAGCGGCTGAAGCGCCACTACGAAGAGACCCATGGCAAGTTCGGCCCGATGATCGGCTGAGCGCCGCACCGCACAGAGCTGCAATGAAAAAGGGGCCCGCCGGCCCCTTCATTTTGCGGTTGCAGCATGCAACCGCCCCTGATCCGGTGCGCTTACGCGGCTTCGGACTTGGCCTTTTCCAGATAGGCCAGCAGGGTCTCGGGGGAGGACTCGCCATAGGGGTCCTCGCCGAAGTTGTCGCACAGGCCGGGCTCTTCGAACCAGGCTTCGACGACGCCGTCCTTGACGACGGCAGCGTAGCGCCAGGAGCGCGCGCCGAAGCCCAGGTTGTCCTTCTGCACCAGCATGCCCATGCGGCGGGTGAACTCGCCCGAGCCGTCCGGGATGACTTTCACGTGGTTGATGCCCTGGGCTTCTTTCCACTTGTTCATGACGAAGCTGTCATTCACCGACATGCAGTAGATCTCGTCGATGCCCAGCTCCTTGAACTTCTCGAAGTTGTCTTCGAAGCCCGGCAGCTGGTAGGTCGAGCAGGTCGGGGTGAAGGCGCCCGGCAGCGAGAACAGGATGACGCGCTTGCCTGCGAAATAGTCGGCGGTCGTCACGTCTTCCCAGCGGAACGGGTTCGGGCCGCCCACGGATTCGTCGCGGACGCGGGTCTTGAAGGTGACATTGGGAAGGCTCAGTCCGGCTTTCATCGGGATATCCTCATCGTAGGCGTGAATTCTGTGGCCACGCGCATGCGCCGCGTCGCAGCATGGGCGTTTTAGAACGCTTCCAAACCAAGAGGCAAGCCATCCCCGGCGGGGCGCGACCGGATGTGCCAGCTTTCCGGAGTTATCCCGAGTATTTTGCTCAATCTTCAGGCGCTGCCGCCGGATCCCGCTGCAGATGGCATGCTTTGTGCCACGGCGATTCGCTCATGGCGGCAATGCACCGCCCGTCATGTCCTCTTTGCCCATCCCCGGTTAAGGGTGTATACGGGCGAGAAATCTGGAGGACCCCCATGCGCGACCTGAAGATCCCGGGCGAACGGCACCCCGAGAAGGCGCATCGCAAGGACAATGCGCAGCCGAAGAAACCGGACTGGATCCGCGTCAGGGCGCCGGGCTCCGAGGGCTACCGCAAGACCAAGGCGATCATGGACGAGCACAAGCTCGTCACCGTCTGCCAGGAGGCAGCCTGCCCGAATGCCGGCGAATGCTGGAGCCACGGCCACGCCACCATGATGATCATGGGCGACATCTGCACCCGCGGCTGCACCTTCTGCAACGTCGCCACCGGCCGCCCCGACACGCTGGACGTGTTCGAGCCGGGCCGCGTCGCCGATGCGGTCCAGAAGCTCGGGCTGAACCATGTCGTCGTCACCTCGGTCGACCGCGACGACCTGAAGGATGGCGGGGCAGAGCATTTCGCCCAGACGATCCGCGCGATCCGCCACCGCTCGCCCGAGACCACGATCGAGATCCTGACGCCCGACTTCCTCAAATGCGGTCCCGAGGCGCTGGAAATCATCGTCGAGGCGCGCCCCGACGTCTTCAACCACAATCTCGAAACCGTCCCCGGCCTTTATCCCGAAGTCCGCCCCGGCGCGCGCTACTTCCATTCGCTGCGCCTGCTGCAGCGGGTGAAGGAGCTGGACCCGGGCATGTTCACCAAGTCCGGCATCATGGTCGGGCTCGGCGAGGACAGGCAGGCGGTGCACCAGATCATGGATGACATGCGCGCCGCGGATGTCGATTTCCTGACCATCGGCCAGTACCTGCAGCCGACGCCGAAGCACCATGCCGTCGACCGCTTCGTCACGCCGGAGGAATTCGCCAGCTACGAGAAGACCGCCTATGGCAAGGGCTTCCTGATGGTCTCGGCCACGCCGCTGACCCGTTCCAGCTACCATGCCGGCGACGATTTCGCCCGGCTGCGCGACAACCGGATGAAGAAGCTGGGCAAGCTGCCCGCCTGAGCCCGGACCACGTCGTGAAAAAGGCCCCTGCGGAGCGATCCGCAGGGGCCTTTGCATTCGGGCAGGCGGCTATTCCGCGTTGGCCGTAACGTATTTCGAGGCGTAGTTCTGCTCGCCGATGCGGCCGATCAGGCTGATCTGCAGCTCCAGCCAGCTCTTGTGGCCTTCCTCGTCCAGCGCGATATCCTCGAACAGCTTGCGCGTGCCGATATCGCTGACCTCGCCGGCCTGCTCGGAGGCGCGGGTGTAGAATTCGATCGCCTCGGCCTCGTCGTCGAGGTCCATCTGGAACATGGCCTCCAGCGTCCCGGCCTTCACCGGCGCCTTGTCGAAGCCCAGCTCCGGCGTGCCGCCGAGGAACAGGATCCGCTCGATGAACGTGTCGGAATGGCCCAGTTCCTCGGCCATCTCCTCGCGCATTTTCGCCGCCAGCTTGTCGAGGCCCCAGTCCTCCAGCACATGGGCGTGGAGCTGGTACTGGTGCGCGGCGGTCATCTCCATGCGGAGCGCCTTCTGGAGGTTCTCGATCGTCTGGGTATTGGACATGCTGCAATGCTCCTTTCGCGTCTTGGGGAAACGTCGGCGATGCGGCCGGGTTCCCGGCCTGCCGTTGCGCGCATCTAGGCAGGAATGGCCACCGCCTGCATTGATTTGCCGCAAATGCATGCTTTGCCCTCGCGGCAGTTCGTGCAGGGCCTGCACTTAGTCCGCCGCGGGCACCGTCTTGAGATAGGCCGCGACCGCCGCGCGGTCCTCCGCCGGAAGCTGGCCGTAATTCTCGACGATGAAGGCCATGTGCCCGCCCACCGAATCGAAATCCGGCGTGAAGCCCGATTCGAGGTAGTAGGCGATATCGTCCTCCGACCAGTCGAGCTGCGCCGGGGTGATGCCGGGGATGCGGCCCTCGCCGCCGGGATTGGGCGCGCCGGCAAGCCAGCGGCTGCGATCCGTCGCGCCGAGCGCGTTGCGCGGCGTGTGGCATTCGCCGCAATGGCCGAGCGCCTCGACGAGATAGCGGCCCTCTGCAGGCGCATCCGCCACCACCCAGCCGTCGCGCAGGAACATCCGCTTCCAGATGCCGAGCGAGCGGCGGATGTTGAAGGGGAAGCCGACCTCGTGCGGCTGGCTCGGGATCTCCGAGGCGGGGAGCGTGTCGAGGAAGGCCTTCAGGTCGGCGATGTCGGCGGGCTCCATGCGGATATAGGAGGTATAGGGGAAGGCCGGGTAGTAGTGGCGCCCCTCGGGCGAGACCCCGCGGGTCAGCGCCAGCGCCAGGTCATCCGTGGTCCAGCCGCCGATCCCCTGCGCCGAGGGCGAGATGTTCGGGGCGATGAAGGTGCCGAAATCCGACGGGAAGCGCATGCCCCCCGCCAGCACCAGCTTGGCATCGCCCTCGGCCTCCGGCGCGGCATGGCAGGAGGCGCAGCCCGCGGCGAGGAAGATGCGCTCGCCCCGGGCGGTGTCGGGCGCGGCGGCCGACAGCGCCTGGCGCGTCTCGCGCGGCAGCTTGGCGGGCGCGGTGAGCCACAGGAACATCCCGACCCCGATCAGCGCGGCCAGCGCGAGTGCTGCAAGCCCCCTGAGAAATGCCATTTTCCGTCCTCCGAAACGTGATCCGCCGTGATCGAAGGATGGGGCGGGAGCCCGCCCCGGGCCAATGACAAATCCGTGGCCGCGCCAATTCGCGCGGGGCTCAGTCGAGGAAGCGCACCTTGCCGATATAGGGCAGGTTGCGGTTCCGCTGGGCGAAGTCGATGCCGTAGCCGACGACGAATTCGTCGGGGATCTCGAAGCCGATCCAGCGCGCCTTGAAATCCACCTCGCGGCGGCTCGGCTTGTCGAGAAGCGCGATCGTGGCCAGCGACTTCGGATTGCGCGATTTCAGCATGTTGGTGACATGGTGCAGCGTGAAGCCGGTATCGACCACGTCCTCCACCACCAGCACGTCGCGGCCCTCGATGCCGCTGCGCAGGTCCTTCAGGATGCGCACTTCGCGGCTCGATTCCGTGGAATCGCCATAGGAGGAGGCTTCGATGAAATCGACCTCGATCCCCATGTCGAGCTCTCGCACGAGGTCGGCAATGAAGATGAAGCTGCCGCGCAGGAGCCCGACGACGACGATCTTGTCGACCCCGGCATAGGTGGTCTCGATCTCCCGCGCCAGCGCCTCGATCCGTGCCGCGATGGCCTTGGCCGAGATCATCTGGTCGATCACATAGGGTCTTTCCGGCATGACGCCCCCTTGAACTTTCCGTGTGATCGCTAGGATAACGGGCTAACGCAGAAAGTGCCACGAGACCGATGCCCAAGCACCAAGAGACCCGCCAGCTGCCCTATTCCGCCGACGACATGTATGCGCTTGTCGCGGATGTGGCCTCCTATCCGAAATTCCTGCCCTGGTGCGCCGCGGCGCGGATCCGGTCGCGCGAGGACAAGGGGGATCACGAGGTGATGGAGGCCGATCTGGTGATCTCCTTCAAGGTCTTCCGCGAGAAATTCGGCTCGCGGGTGACGCTCTGGCCGGAGAAGAAGCGGATCGACACGGAGTATATCGACGGCCCCTTCCGCTACATGCAGTCGAGCTGGGAATTCGCCGACCGCGAGGGCGGCGGCTGCACGGTGGAGTTCTCGACCGATTTCGAATTCCGCAACCGCATGCTGCAGGGGGTGATCGGCGTGGTCTTCAACGAGGCGATGCAGCGGATCGTGCGCGCCTTCGAGGAGCGCGCCGCCAAGATCTACGGCTCCCGCGGCTGAGCGCAGGGCGGTTGCAGATCGCAACCGGGGCGGTTGCGGGATGCAACCGCTGCCCGGTCAGTCCTCGGACAGCCGCGCGACCAGCAGGGCGAGCGCATGCGCCACCGTGGCCGCCCGCACTTCGGCGCGGCCGATGGCGCCGAACTCCACGGTTTCGGTGAGGGTCTTCCGGCCGGTCTGCGCCAGGCCGAAGCAGACCCGGCCCTCGGGCTTGTGTTCGGACCCGCCCGGTCCGGCGATCCCGGTGACGGCGACGGCCAGATGGGCGGCAGAGCGGTTCAGCGCGCCCTCGGCCATTTCCCGCGCCACCTCCTCCGAGACCGCGCCGACCGCCTGGATCGTGCGCGGATGGACGGCCAGCATCTCGGCCTTGGCGGAATTGGTGTAGGTGACGAAGCCGCGGTCGAAGATGGCGGAGCTGCCCGCAACCTCGGTGATCGCGCCGGAGATCAGCCCGGCAGTGCAGCTTTCGGCCGTGGCGATCATCACGCCCTTGGCGCGGGCCAGCTCCAGGAGGCGGGCCGCGCTCATACCCCGATCACCCCATGGGCGATGAAGGCGGCGAAGGCCACCGTGACAGCCGCCATCAGCCCGGCGATCACGTCATCGACCATCACCCAGGCGGCCGCGTCCTTGCGGTCCGCCCAGCCGACCGGCCCCGGCTTCCAGATGTCGAAGAGGCGGAACAGGACGAAGGCGCCGACCCAGCCCGGCCAGGGGAAGAGCCAGGGGTCGACCCCGGCATGCGAGAGCCCGAGCGAGAGCGGCCACATCGCCACCCATTGCCCGGCCACTTCGTCGATGACGATCTCGGAGGCGTCCTTCCTGCCAGTCGCCGCGCGCTCGGCTTGGCAGGCCCAGATACCGACCGCGAAGACGGCGATAGTGGCCAGCGATAGCAAAGTGAAACCGCCCAGCCCGTGCAGCACGTAGCCCAGCGGAATGGCGATGGCGGAGCCCCAGGTGCCGGGGGCGGGGCGCAGGAGGCCGACGCCGCCGAAGGTCGCGATCAGGCGGGACGGTCTCATTCTGCAACCACCGTGCAGGTGGCGATGGCGGCGATGCCTTCCTCGCGTCCGGTGAAGCCCAGCCGCTCCGAGGTGGTGGCCTTGACGCTGATCCGCCCCGGCTCGATCCCGGTGATCCCCGAGAGTGCCTCCATCATCGCCGCGGCATGCGGGCCGACCTTCGGGCGTTCGCAGATCAGCGTGCAGTCGATATTGGCGATGGCGAAGCCGCGCGCCGCGGCCAGCTCCACCGCATGGCGCAGGAAGATCTCGCTCGCCGCGCCTTTCCATTGCGGATCGGAGGGCGGGAAATGGCGGCCGATATCGCCCTCGGCCAGCGCGCCGTAGATCGCGTCGGTGATGGCATGCATGCCGACATCGGCGTCTGAATGACCCTTCAGCGCCGCGCTGTGCGGGACCTTCACGCCGCAAAGAACGACATGGTCGCCAGGCTCGAACGCATGCACGTCGAAGCCGTTGCCGGTGCGGATATCCATGGGCCGCGCCCCTTTCCTTGCCAGGATCGCAGCCGCGCGGGCGAAGTCCTGCGGATGCGTGATCTTCAGATTGTCCTCATCCCCCTGGACGATGGCCACGTCAAGCCCGTGGGCCCGGGCGACCTCGACATCGTCCGCCGCGGGGCTGCCGCTCCAGGCGGCATGGGCGGCGCGGATCGCCTCCGCGCGGAAGCCCTGCGGGGTCTGCGCGCGCCAGAGACCGGCACGGTCCTGCGTGCCCGCGACCAGGCCGCCCTCGCCGCGCCAGAGCGCGTCGGTGACCGGAACGGCCGGGGCGGCGCCGGGGTGGTTGCGAAGTGCAACCAGCACGCGCTCGACGAGTTCGCGCGACAGGAGCGGCCGTGCCGCGTCGTGGATCAGCACCTCGGTGCAGTCCGCAGGCAGCGCCGCCAGCCCGGCCCGGACGGAGGCATCGCGCGTCTCGCCGCCATCGACCAGGATCGTGCCTGCAGGCAAGTCGACCCTGCCCAGTTCGGAGGCACGGTCTTCGGGATGCACCACCAGCACCACCGCGCCGACCTTTGGATGCGAAGCCAGCGCCCGCAGCGTGTGGGCAAGCAGGGGCTCTCCGGCAAGGGTCTGATATTGTTTTGGAATATCTCCGCCTGCGCGGGTGCCGCGGCCGGCGGCGACGATCAGGGCTGTGACGGACATCGGGGCCTCCTTCGCAGGAGGCTGCATAGACCGGGCGAGAGGTGCTGACAATCCATGCAGTTTACCGCGGAGAAGTGCATAATAATTGTGCAAATGGCATTTTATGCGTAGTTCTTCACGGGCAGCGATTGCACAGGATTTGTCCCACGTTTAGTTCCGAAGCAGAGCTGCGCAAGGATTAGGCACTTGACTAAACCTCTGGCGGGACAGGTTCCGCCAACTGTTTCACTGGCCCCGATGGCGGGGATCACCGATCTTCCCTTCCGGCAGCTCGTTGCAGGATTCGGCGCGGATCTGGTGACGAGCGAGATGGTGGCCAGCCAGGAGATCGTCCAGGCGAAGCCGGGGGTGCGCGAGCGCGCCGAGCTGGGGCTGGACCAGACCCGTACCGCGGTGCAGCTGGCCGGGCGCGATCCGCACTGGATGGCCGAGGCCGCCCGCTTCGTCGCCGGGCAGGGCGCGCAGATCATCGACATCAACATGGGCTGCCCCGCCAAGAAGGTCGTGGGCGGGCTCTCGGGCTCGGCGCTGATGCGCGACCTCGACCTGGCGCTGCGGCTGATCGAGGCCGTCGCCGGGGCGGTCGAGGTGCCGGTCACGCTGAAGACGCGGCTCGGCTGGGACGACGCGACGCTCAACGCCGCGGAGCTGGCGCGCCGCGCCGAAGGGGCGGGGGTGCAGCGGATCGTGATCCATGGCCGCACCCGCTGCCAGTTCTACAAGGGCCGCGCCGACTGGGCGGCGATCCGCGAGGTGGTCGAGGCGGTCTCGGTGCCGGTCATCGCCAATGGCGACATCACCGATGCCGAAAGCGCGCGCGACGCGCTGCGCCTGTCGGGCGCGGCGGGGGTCATGATCGGCCGCGGCGCCTATGGCCGGCCGTGGTTGCTGTCTGCAATCGCCCATGAGCTGACCGGCGCGCCAATGCCCGAGATCCCCGAAAACGAGGCGCTGGCGGAGATGGTTGCAGATCACCACCGCGCCATGCTGGACTTCTACGGCCCCGAGCTTGGCCTGCGCGTCGCGCGCAAGCACCTGGGCTGGTACATGGACGCGGCCGGGACCGATCCCGCGACCCGCCGCGCCGTGCTGACTTCCCGCGAGGCGGGCGAGGTTCATCGCCTCCTGCCGCGGGCCCTTCTTGAAACGGAGGCTCTTGCGGCATGACCGCGGACTGGACCGAACAGCTCTGGGCCTCGCTGCCCATTCCCGCTTTCCTTCTCAACGCCGACGACACGATCGCCGATATCACGCCGACGGCGGAGGCGTTCCTCAACATGTCCGACAAGGCGCTGATCGGCTTCCCGATCTGGGACAAGCTGATGATCGACGCGCCGCTGGAGGACAGCTTCGCCCGCGTCCGCCGCGACCAGTCGGGGCTGTTCATCAACAATGTCGATGTCGGCGGCGGCAACCGGCCTCCGGTGCAGTGCAACATCCAGATCGGCCCGCTGATCGACACGCCGGACATGGTGCTGGTGCTGCTGGAGCCGCGCCAGATCGCCGACCGGATGGAAAGCGCCCATGCGGTGAAATCCGCCGCCAAGTCGGCAATCGGCATGGCCGAGATGCTGGCCCACGAGATCAAGAACCCGCTGGCGGGGATCACCGGCGCGGCGCAGCTCCTGAGCATGAACCTCTCGGGCGAGGACCAGGAGATGACCGACCTGATCGTCGCCGAGACGCGGCGCATCGCGAAGCTCCTGGAGCAGGTCGAGCAGTTCGGCAACCTGCGTCCGCCCGAGCTGAAGCCGGTCAATGTGCATGACCTGCTGGACCGGGCGCGCCGCTCGGCCGTGGTGGGCTTTGCCGCGCATATGCGGATCATCGAGGAATACGACCCCTCGCTGCCGGCGACCTATGTCGATGGCGACCAGATGCTGCAGGTCTTCCTCAACCTCCTGAAGAACGCCGCCGAGGCGTCGGACGGCGAGGGGACGATCCGCATCCGCACTTTCTACGAGCTCAGCCTGCGGCTGCGGCGCACCGATGGATCCGGTGCCGCATTGCCGCTGCAGGTGGAAATCATCGATGACGGTCCCGGGCTGAAGCCCGAGATCGCGGATTCGATCTTCGATCCCTTCGTCTCGGGCCGTGAAAACGGAACTGGACTGGGGCTGGCACTGGTGTCGAAGATCGTCTCGGAACATGGCGGGTGGATCGGGGTGGAGAGCGTGCCGGGACGCACGGTCTTCCGCATCTCGCTTCCCGTTGCGCCCAAGAACACGGAGATTGACTGATGGACGGGACCGTTCTTGTTGCAGATGACGACCGGACGATCCGGACGGTGCTGACCCAGGCGCTGACCCGCGCGGGCTGCAAGGTCCATGCCACCTCATCGCTGATGACGCTTCTGCGCTGGGTCGAGGAGGGCAAGGGCGACCTGGTGATTTCGGACGTGATGATGCCCGACGGAAACGGGCTGGACGCGCTGCCGAAGATTGCCGAGTACCGGCCCGGCCTGCCGGTGATCGTGATCTCGGCGCAGAACACGATCATGACGGCGATCCAGGCAGCCGAGGCGGATGCCTTCGACTACCTGCCCAAGCCCTTCGACCTGCCGGATCTGATGAAGCGCGCGGGCAAGGCGCTGGAGGTCAAGCGCCGCGCGCCGCAGCCCAGGAAGGAAAGCGAGCAGGCCACGGGCGATCTGCCGCTGGTCGGCCGCACCCCGGGCATGCAGGCGCTCTACCGCCTGGTCGCGCGGGTGATGAATTCCGAGCTGCCGGTTCTGATCACCGGCGAATCCGGCACCGGCAAGTCGCTGATCGCGCGGGCGATCCACGATTTCTCCGACCGCCGCACCATGCCCTTCGTGGTGGTCTCGGCCTCGGATCTGGCCTCGATGGACGGTCCGGCGCAGATCATCGCGCGCGCCCGCGGCGGTTCGATCCTGTTCGACGAGGTGGGCGATTTCGATGACGAGGCGCAGGCCCGCATCGTCCGCATGCTCGACGGGTTCGGCGATCCGGCGCCCCGGGTGCTGGCCTCGTCCCAGGGGGACCTGGCCTCGAAGATGGACGAAGGGCGGTTCCGCCAGGACCTGTTCTACCGGCTCGGCGGCGTCACCATCGCGGTGCCCAGCCTGCGCGAGCGGGTCGACGACATTCCGCTTCTGGCCGAGCATTTCCTGACCCGCTCCGAGCGCGACGGCGGCCCGGTCCGCCGCTTCACGCCCGACGCAATGGAGATGATCCGCGCCTATAGCTGGCCCGGCAACGTGCGGCAGCTGGAGAACACCATCCGCCGCCTGGTCATCACCGCGGGCGAAGAGGACATCACCCGCGCCGAGGTCGACCAGATCCTCGGCAACCAGCCGGCGATGGAGCCGCTCTCGGGCCGCGGCGACGGCGAGAAGCTGTCCTCCTCGGTCGCGAAGCACCTGCGGCGCTATTTCGACCTGCATGGCGGCGTGCTGCCGCCGCCGGGGCTCTACCAGCGGATCCTGCGCGAGGTGGAGCTGCCGCTGATCGAGATCGCGCTGGATGCGACGGGCGGCAACCAGGCCAAATGTGCCGATCTTCTCGGGATCAACCGCAATACCTTGCGTAAAAAGATCACCGATCTCGATATTCGGGTGACACGCCGGCGCAAGTTGATGTAAACCTGCCACAGCGTGGCGCGAAAGCCGCAATAGACGGAATCGCGCCCGAGGTGGGTGTCGGGTGAACTGAATGCGAGCCAAACTGCGTCAGCCTTTCTGGCGCGAACTGATCCTCCGGCTAGAGCGGAGACGCATGTCGAATGCCGCGACCCTGGGGCTGGTGCTCCTGGGTCCGGTGATGACGGTGGCCACCTACCTGGTGCTGGGGCCGCTGGACCAGAGCGCGAATTCCATGTCGCTGCGGCTCGTGCTGCTGGCCGATCTGGTCTACGTGCTCTTCGTCGCGACGCTGGTGCTGCGCCGCATCGCCCAGATGGTGGCGGCGCGGCGGGCGAAATCCGCCGGATCGCGGCTGCACCTGCGGCTGACCGGGGTCTTCGCGCTGGTGGCGCTGGGGCCGACCGTGCTGGTTGCCGTCTTCGCCGGCCTGACGCTGAATGTCGGGCTCGAAGGCTGGTTCTCCGACCGGGTGCGGCAAGTGGTGGGCAGCTCGCTCGCCGCGGCCGAGGCCTACGAGCAGGAGCACCGCGACGGGCTGGCCACCGATGCCAGGGCCGTGGCCGATTTCCTCAACCGCCAGCGCCAGCAGACCGTGCTGATGTCCGACGGCGATGTCCGCCAGGTGCTGGGCCAGGCCCAGAGCGCGATCCAGCGCGGGCTGAAAGAGGCCTATGTCATCGATGGCGGCGGCGAGATCCGCGCCCGCGGCGACCGTTCCTACCTGTTCAACTACGAACCGCCCTCCGAGGACGACCTGGCGCGCGCCCGCAACGGCGAGACGGTCATCATCGAGGATCTGGAGCAGAACGAGTACCGCGCGCTGATCCGGCTCGACGCCTTCGTCGACCGCTATCTCTATGTCTCGCGGATCGTGGACGGCAAGATCCTGACCCTGCTCGACGACACCCAGGCGACCGTGCGGCTCTACAACCAGCTCGAATCCGAGCGGGGGCGGCTGCTGTTCGAATTCGGCCTGATCTATCTCGGCTTCGCGCTGGTGCTGATCCTCGCCTCGATCTGGCTGGGCCTGTGGTTCGCCGAGCGCCTGGCGCGGCCGGTGGGCCGCCTGACCTCGGCCGCGCAGCGCGTCGGCCATGGCGACCTGAACGTGAAGGTGCGCGAGGAGAAGGGCGATGACGAGATCGCCATGCTGGGGCGGATCTTCAACCAGATGACCGGCCAGCTCAAGGCGCAGCGCGAGAGCCTGGTGCAGGGCGCCGCCGAATCCGAGGCGCAGCGGCGGCTGTTCGATTCCGTGCTGGGCTCGGTGACGGCCGGGGTGATCGGCCTCGACGCAGAGGGGCGGGTGGAATTCGTCAACCGCTCTGGCCGGGCGATGCTGGACCTCGAGGGCTTCGTGCCCGCGGGCCAGGAGCTGGGCGAGCTGGTGCCGGAATTCGCCGAGCTGCTCGAGACCCTGCGCAACGGCCGCCGGGAGCATGTCCAGCAGGAGCTGAAGCTGCGCCGCCATGGCGCGATGGAAAGCGTGCTGGTGCGGATGGGCGAGCGGCGCAGCGGCGCGGGCAAGTCCGAGGGCTTCGTGGTCGCCTTCGACGACGTGACCGAGCTGGTCACCGCGCAGCGCACCGCCGCCTGGGGCGACGTCGCCCGCCGCATCGCGCACGAGATCAAGAACCCGCTGACCCCGATCCAGCTCTCGGCCGAGCGGGTGAAGCGGAAATTCTCGCGCGAGGTGGCCGAGCCCGAGAAGTTGGGCGCGCTGACCGACGTGATCGTGCGCCAGACAGAGGATCTGCGCCGGATCGTCGACGAGTTCTCGAAATTCGCCCGCATGCCCGAGCCGAATGCCACGCGGCAGGATCTGGCCGGGCTGGTCCGCGAGTCGGTGATGCTGCAGAAGGCCGGCAGTCCCGGCGTGCGGCTCAGCGCCGACCTGCCCGAGGGGCCGGTCTGGGGCGATATCGACAAGACGCTGATCTCGCAGGGGCTGACCAACCTGATCAAGAACGCCATCGAGGCGACCGAAACCCGTGCGGAAACCGGCGAGGAGTTCCGCCGCGAGGTGCGGGTCTCGCTGCTGCCGGGCGCGCCGGGCGGCATGGCCGAGGTGGCGATCGAGGATAATGGACCGGGATTCCCCGAGGACCGCTCGCGGCTCTTCGAGCCCTATGTGACCACGCGGGAAAAAGGGACGGGGCTTGGCCTCGCCATCGTGAAGAAGATCGTCGAAGAACATGACGGCGAGCTTCGGCTGGAGGATGCGGAGCCCTTCGGGCCCGACGGGCACCGGGGGGCGCGCGTGGTGATGCGCCTGCCGCTGTGGTCCGAACGCATGCCCGATGCCGCGGCTGAATGACAAGAAGGATCGAGGCATGAGCGACATTCTGATTGTAGACGACGAACGGGATATCCGGGAACTGATCGGAGACATCCTGGAGGACGAGGGCTTCGCCACAAGGCGGGTCGGCAGCTCGGATAGCTGCGTGGCCGCGCTGGCCGAGCAGCTGCCGGCGCTGATGATCCTCGACATCTGGCTGAAGGACAGCGACATGGACGGGATCGACATCCTGACCAAGGTCAAGCGCGAGACGCCGGAAGTGCCCGTGGTCATCATCTCGGGCCATGGCAATATCGAGATCGCGGTCGCGGCCATCAAGCAGGGCGCCTATGACTTCATCGAGAAGCCCTTCAATATCGACCAGCTGCTGGTGGTGATCCGCCGCGCGATGGAGACCTCGCGGCTGCGGCGCGAGAATTCCGAGCTGCGCCGCGCTGAGGCGACCCCGACCGAGCTGGTCGGATCCTCCTCGGTCTTCCGCTCCTTTCGCAGCCAGCTCGACAAGGTGACGCGGTCGAACGGGCGGGTGATGCTGATGGGCGCGCCGGGCTCGGGCAAGGAGACCGCCGCGCGCTACATCCACCGCAACAGCCCGCGCGCGGGCGCCAGCTTCGTCACCATGAACTGCGCCTCGATCGAGGCCGACCGGCTGGAGGCGGCGCTCTTCGGGCGGGAATCCGCGGGCCAGCAGGTCGAGCCGGGGCTGCTGGAGCAGGCGGACGAGGGCACGCTCTATCTCGACGAGGTCGCGGATCTGTCGCACGAGACCCAGGGCAAGCTGCTGCGCGTTCTGGTCGACCAGCGCTTCCAGCGGGTGGGCGGCTCGGCGCAGATCAATGTCGATGTGCGCATCATCTCGGCGACCGCGCGCGACCTGCAGCGCGAGATCGCGGCCGGGCGCTTCCGCGAGGAGCTCTACCACCGGCTGAATGTCGTGCCGGTCCATGTCCCCGCGCTGGAGGAACGGCGCAGCGACATCCCCGAGCTCGCCCGCCATTTCGCCGGGCTCTTCCACCAGACCGAGGGGCTGCCCGCGCGCGAGCTCAGCGACGACGCCGCGGCGCTGGTCCAGACGATGAGCTGGCCGGGCAATGTCCGCCAGCTCCGGAACATGATCGAGCGGATCCTGATCCTCGGCACCGAGAAGGGCCCGATCGAGCCGGGCGAGCTGCCCGGTCCCGACGGCACCCAGGGCGGGGCAGGCGAGGAGGAGCGGCTGATCCTGTCGAACGCCATCGCCCATCTGCCGCTGCGCGACGCGCGCGAGCTCTTCGAGCGCGAATACCTGCTGACCCAGATCAACCGCTTCGGCGGCAACATCTCCCGCACCGCGAATTTCGTCGGGATGGAGCGCTCGGCGCTGCACAGGAAGCTGAAATCGCTCGGCGTGGTCACCTCGGCCAAGTCGGGCGCGCGCATCGCCGCGTTTGCCGATAGCGGCGAGAATTGACCCCGGTCCCCGCTCCGTGTCAGGACGGGGCCGGAGCTTCATGAAGGACGCGGCATGAAAGTCATCATCTGCGGCGCGGGCCAGGTCGGCTGGCAGATCGCGCGGCACCTGTCGGTCGAGCGCAACGACGTCACCGTCGTGGACAACAATCCCGAACTGGTGCGCCGTGCGACCGACAACCTCGATGTCCAGGGGATCGCGGGCTTCGCCTCCTATCCGGACGTGCTGGCCCGGGCCGGGGCGCGCGATGCCGACATGATCATCGCCGCGACGCATTCGGACGAGGTCAACATGGTCACCTGCCAGGTGGCCCATTCGGTCTTCGCCGTGCCGCGCAAGATCGCCCGGCTGCGCGCGCAGAGCTATCTCGACGCAATCTACTCGGAGCTCTACCGCCGCGACCACCTGCCGATCGACGTGGTGATCAGCCCCGAGCGCGAGGTGGCCGAGGCCGCGCTGTCGCGCCTGGCGGTGCCGATGGCCTTCGACACGGAGCAATTCCTCGGCGGGCGCGCGCAGCTGCTGGGCATCGCGCTCGGCGAGGACTGCCCGGTGCTCGACACGCCGCTGCGCCAGCTCACCGACCTTTTCTCGACGCTGCGCGCGGTCGTGGTGGGGGTGCGCCGCGAGAGCACGCTCTTCGCGCCCGATCCCGGCGACATGCTGTTCGCGGGCGACGAGATCTACGTCTTCGCCCATGTCGACGATGCCGAGCGGACGATGGAGATCTTCGGCAAGACCAACCCCAAGCAGGAGCGCGTGATCATCGTCGGCGGCGGCAATGTCGGGCTCGCCGTGGCACGGCAGCTGGAGAAGCAGGCCCGCCGCGTCCGCGTCCGCATGATCGAGCACAGCCGTGCCATCGCCGAGCGCGCCGCCGATGCGCTGGAGCGGACCATCGTGCTCAATGGCGACGGGCTTGACGCGGATCTGCTGGAGGAGGCCGGGATCGACCGCGCCGACGCGATCCTGACCGTCACCGACGACGACAAGGTCAACCTGTTGGCGGCGGTGCGCGCCAAGGCCAAGGGCTGCCCGATGGCGATCAGCCTGATCAACGACCCCTCGCTGCTGCCGCTGATGGGACCGCTCAATATCGATGCCTATATCAACCCGCGCTCGACCACGGTCTCCTCGATCCTGCGCCATGTCCGCCACGGCCGGGTCAGCGGCGTCTACTCGATCGGCGATGCCGAGGCCGAGATCATCGAGGCGCAGGTGCTGTCCACCTCGCCGATCGCGGGCAACGTGATCCGCGAGATTCCCTTCCCCGAGGGCGTGCTGGTCGGCGCCGTGCTGAAGGGCAAGAAGGTCGTCATCCCGAAGGGCGACACCCGGCTCGAAGAGGGCGACGTGATCTCGCTCTTCGCGCTGACCGCGGACATCCCGGAGGTGGAGCGCCTGCTGCAGGTCTCCATCGACTTCTTCTGACATGGGCGTGAACTGGGAGCGGGTGCCGCTCTTCCTGTGGTTCACCTGCATCTCCGCGCTCGCCATGCTGCCGGTGGCGCTGCTGGCGGCGACCGACGGGGATTTCGCGACCGGGCGGCCCTTCCTCTACGGCGCGGTGCTGGTCTTCAGCGTCACGGTGATGGTCGGGCTGGCGATGAACAACATGCCGGCCACCAAGCCCGCGCGCGGACAGCTGCTGGCGCTTCTGGGCGCCTTCACGCTGCTGCCGCTGATCCTCGCCTGGCCGCTGGTCGAGGCGGTGGAGGGGCTCTCCTGGCTCGACGGCTACCTGGAAATGGTCTCGGCCGCGACCACGACCGGCATGACGATGGAGCCCGCGCCGCTGACCTGGAGCCGGCCGATCCACCTGTGGCGGGCCGAGGTCGCCTGGCTGGGCGGGCTCCTGATCTGGGTCGCGGCCATCGCCATCCTGGCGCCGCTGAGGATCGGCGGCTTCGAGCTGATCCTGCCCCGCAACCGCGAGATCCGCCGCCAGGTGCAGTGGATGGGCCAGAAGGCGATCAGCCCGCCGCGCCGGGTCTACCGCGCCTTCGCCACGCTGGTCTGGGTCTATGCCGGGCTGACCTTCGCGCTGTGGATCCTGCTGATGGTGGTGGGCGAGACGCCCTTCATCGGGCTCTGCCATGCGATGGCGGTGCTCTCGACCTCCGGCATCTCGCCGGTGGGCGGGCTGACGGGCGGCGAGGGCGGCCTTCCCGCCGAGATGGTGATCTTCGCCTTCCTGATCTTCGCCGTCAGCCGCCGCAGCTTCTCGCGCGACCTGCCCGCGATGGGGCGCCGCTGGCTCTGGCAGGAGCCCGAGATCCAGGTGGCGGCCGGGGCGGTGGCGCTGGTGACGGCCGTGCTCTTCATCCGCCACTGGTACGTGCTGGTCGAAACTGCCGAGACCTTCGGCATCGGGCTGATTCCCCGCGCGGTCTGGGGCGCGGTCTTCACCTCCGCCTCCTTCCTGACGACGACCGGCTTCGTGTCCGAGGAATGGGAGATCGCCCGGCTGTGGTCCGGCCTCTCGACGCCCGGCATGGTGCTGATGGGGCTGGCGCTGATCGGCGGCGGGGTGGCGACCTCGGCGGGGGGCGTGAAGCTCCTGCGGATCTACGTGCTCTACAAGCACGGCCAGCAGGAATTCACCCGGCTGGTCCATCCCTCCTCGGTGGGCGGCGTCGGCTCGCGGCAGCGGCTGATCGGCAGCCAGGCGGCCTTCATGGCCTGGCTCTTCTTCATGCTCACCGCGCTTTCGATCACCTTCGTGACCATGGTGCTGTGCCTGATCGGCCAGTCCTTCGAAAGCGCGACCGTGCTGACGCTGGCGGCGATCTCGAATACCGGACAGCTTACCGACGTTGCGATCATGCCGCCGATCGAGACCGGCGCGCTGCCCGAGGCGACCAAGGTCGTTCTGGCCGCGGCCATGGCGCTGGGGCGGCTGGAAACCCTGGCCATCATCGCGCTTTTCAACCCGAATTTCTGGCGGAAATGATCCTGCGCAACGTGCATCTTCCGGTGGATTGCAATATTGCCGCATATCCGGAGAATTTCGCCGATCCCCCCTTTGGGGGGTCTGGTACTCGCCCGGAGGTCGCGACATACTCCGGCCTGTGAGTATCCGGTCCGCCTAAAACGGAAGAAAAAAGAAAAATGCCGTCAGACAAGCAAAACCTCCAAGACGCGTTCCTCAATCACGTCCGCAAGACCAAGGTTCCGGTCACCATATTCCTGATCAACGGAGTCAAGCTCCAGGGCGTCATCACGTGGTTCGACAATTTCTGCGTTCTCCTGCGCCGTGACGGGCAGTCGCAGCTGGTCTACAAGCACGCGATCTCGACGATCATGCCGAGCTCTCCGATCAACCTCTATGACGGGGACGACTGATCGACACCCCTGAGACCGAGGAAAGGCCGACCCGGGCCTTCGTCCTCCATCCCGACCTGAAATCCGAGCGTGACCGGCGCGATGCCGCGCGTGCGCTGGAAGAGGCCGTGTCGCTTGCTGCGGCACTGCCCGGGATCGACATTGCCGGCGAGGCGGTGGTGCCGCTCGCCAAGCCCCGCGCGGGGTATCTCTTCGGCTCCGGCAAGATGGACGAGCTCGGCGAGATGCTGAAGGCCGCCGAGATCGACCTGGTCCTGGTCGACGGGCCGGTGACGCCGGTGCAGCAGCGCAACCTGGAAAAGGCCTGGAAGGTCAAGCTCCTCGACCGGACGGGGCTGATCCTCGAGATCTTCGCCGACCGCGCGCGCACAAGGGAGGGCGTGCTGCAGGTGGAGATGGCTGCGCTCAGCTACCAGCGCACCCGGCTGGTCCGCGCCTGGACCCACCTGGAACGCCAGCGGGGCGGGCTCGGCTTCGTCGGCGGCCCCGGCGAGACCCAGATCGAGGCCGACCGCCGCGCCATCGACGAGCAGATCGTCCGCATCAAGCGCCAGCTGGAGAAGGTGGTGAAGACCCGCACGCTGCACCGCGCGGCGCGGGCCAAGGTGCCGTATCCGATCGTCGCGCTGGTGGGCTATACCAACGCGGGCAAGTCCACGCTCTTCAACCGGGTGACCGGGGCCGAGGTGCTGGCCAAGGACATGCTCTTCGCGACGCTCGACCCGACGATGCGCGAGCTGCAGATCGGCGACGGGCCGAAGGTGATCCTGTCGGACACGGTGGGCTTCATCTCCGACCTGCCGACCCAGCTGGTCGCGGCCTTCCGCGCCACGCTGGAAGAGGTGCTGGCGGCCGACCTGATCCTGCATGTGCGCGACATCTCGCATCCCGAGACCGAGCTGCAGGCCGAGAATGTCGCCGAGATCCTCGGCAGCCTCGGCGTCGAGTCGGACGTGCCGCAATTCGAGGTCTGGAACAAGATCGACCAGCTGCCGGAGGCGGAGCGCGAGGAGCTCGCCAACCGCGCGGCGCGCAGCGAGGGCATCTTCGCGATTTCCGCGCTGTCGGGCGAGGGGATCGGCACGCTGCTCGAGGCGGTGGCCGAGCAGTTCCAGGACCGGCGCCACGAGACCGAGCTGCATCTGGGCTTCGGCGAGGGCCGCCGCCGCGCCTGGCTCTTCGACGAGAACGTGGTGCGCAGCGAGACTCAGACCGAGGACGGCTTCGACCTGACCGTCTACTGGACGGACCGCCAGGAACAGCGCTACCGCCAGCTCTCCTGACCCCGCCGCCCCGCTCCGGCAGGGCGGCCCCGGCCGCCGCTCTCCTGACCCCGGCGCCCCGCTCCGGCGGGGCGGCCCCGGCTGCCGCTCTCCTGACCCCGGCGCCCCGCTTCGACGGGGCGGCCCCGGTCGGCCCGCGGGCAGGAGGCCAGCCACGCCCTCCGCGCGTCAAGGCATGTCCTTCCCGCCCGTGCCGGCGCGCTGCGGCGCCGCACGCGGCTAGGCCCAATCCGCGCCGCCCGGATCGACCATTCGGCATTTTCCGTGCATGTCGCCCTGTCCACGTCGCAGGGATGCATGCGTTCTCGGAGCGCTTGCATGCCTGCGGATGATCTCGACCGGCCTCTCGGAAAGCCGAGTCTGCTCTCCCGTGCGACGACCTCCATCAGAGCGTGCCGTCCTGAACGCCCGGATGGGAGCGTACGGTCTTCTGACCGGATTGGCGGTCGCCATCTGGACTTTCGTCAAGACCCAGGCGATGCTGCCCATCGCCTCTGGACGCGCCGTGAGCCTCGGCACAGACGGCCGGCGCGAAGCGCCTGGAGGGTCCATCGGGGGGCTTGGACAGAGCCGCCCCGGACAGAGTGCCCGCCCGGTCCCGGCGCCCGCCGGCCCGGCGTCGCGCTTTCGGCGAGCCTCTGACGGACGTCCCTCGCCAAGGGCCCTGAATGCAGCCATCCGCCCCACCGTGGAGGAGCGGTTCGGGACAGAGCGGCTGCCCGATCCCGACCGCCGCCGCCGCGACGTCGCGGCTAGGACGCGCCTCAGACGGACGTCCCTCGCCAAGGGCGCGGAATACAGCGATCGACAGCTCAGAGAGGCAGAGTGGTTCGGGACAGAGCTGCTGCGCCGCCGGCTCGACGTCGCGGCCAAGGCGCGCGTCGGACGGACGTCCCTCGCCGAGGGCCCGGATTGCGGCCATCGGCGCTTCAACGGAGTGCCGTTCGGGACAGAGTGCCTGCGGGCTGGCGTCGGTCAAAGCCTCTGCGGCGTAGCGAAGGTGATCAGGGACACCCATGGGGCCAGAGAGGCCCCGAACGTCGGGCGACTGGCGCGATCCCGAGGAAGCAGACCGAGCCCGGCCCGCCTGATACAGGAGGCTCCCCCCGAGGCCCCGTGTGCCGTGATTTCACCGACCGCCTGCTTGCAGCAAGATCAGCCGGTTCGCCGCAAGGGAAGAGCGGCGAGCGTGGATCTCCCGCCAGCGCGCGCCCGGTGGCTTGCGAAACCGCGAACGGATGCACCATGTCCGACAGCGGATCGTCGCGCGGGTCGATCTGCAAAGGATCCCCGTCGCAGCTAGCCCCAGAACGGCATCCCTGCAGACGCGTCTTGCGCCGGGTGCCACGCGGCGCGGTCAGCCGGAGGGCGGGGCCGGGACGGCGGGCGGGCAGAGCGGGCCGAAGCCGTTCAGGACATCGCCCTCGGCTTCGTAAAGCCGCGTGCGGATTGTCAGATCCGGCAGGGCGCCGTCCAGATGCTCCTGGCGCAGCTCGTGCTGGAAGCGGCGCCAGAGCCGCGGGCCGCCGCCATAGAAGAGCCGCGGCCGCAGATCCGCGGTGGCCGGGGCCGGATCGAGCCCCCAGGCGCAGAGCTCGACAATGGCCGGGACCAGCTGGATCGCGGTCTCGGTCAGGGCATAGGGCTGGCGCTGCTGCGCGTCCGGCGCCTCCGCCCGGGTCAGGAGCCCGTCGGCCACCATCCGCTTCAGCCGCGCGGCAA
Source organism: Poseidonocella sp. HB161398 (assembly GCF_005870025.1). GTDB lineage: Bacteria > Pseudomonadota > Alphaproteobacteria > Rhodobacterales > Rhodobacteraceae > Mangrovicoccus. The sequence continues at coordinate 207,716 of NZ_VATA01000002.1, read as the reverse complement.
GCACGTTGCTGGCAATGCCCTCGCGCGAATGCTGCCGCAGCTCGCGGAAGCAGCGGTGCCCGTCGAACATGATGTCGCGCAGGATGAGAAGGGTCCAGCGATCGCCGAGGAGCCGGGTGGCGCGATGCAGCGGATGCTCCGCGTCCGCGCAGGTTGCGGGGGGCTCTGGCAAGTCGTCGGAGGGCTGGTCTTGCATGCTGGTTGCACCTCGAAACCGGGAGAAGATGCCCCGGTTTCGCATGGCAACCCTTTCGGCGACCTTAACCCTGTCAGTCCGGCTCCGGCCGCAGCCAGACGGTTCCCTCCGCCCCGGCGCGGGCCAGGTCGAGATCCAGCGTCATCGGGACGTACTCGCCGCGCCGCCAGAGCTCGCTGAGATCGTCGTAATGGCGCGAGAGCGGATGGCCGGACTGGCCGGTGGCGATCACGAAGAGCGAGGCATTGGGATCGTTCAGGTCGTAGACGCCGCGATAGCCCGAGGCATGGACATTGGCGAATGGGTCCGGGCCTTCGCCGCGGGTCTGGCCGCGGGCCAGGGTCTGGTCGCCGCCCGAGGTGGACTGGCGGATATTGACGATCCAGTTCAGCACCGGGACGCCGCCCAGCACCGGGTGGTCGTGATGCGCCATATGGGCGTCGCCCCAGCGCAGGGACTCGAGCGTGCCGCCATAGGTCTCGTGCAGCCAGACCAGCGCGTCGTCGAGCGCCAGCCGGGCGATCTCGGTGCAGCTCTCGACCGGTTCCGAGCGCTTGACGTCGCACCAGGCGGAGGCGCCGTCGACATTGCGGAAGACCCGCTCGATGAAGAGCGGCTCCACCCGGCCGAAGCTGGCCGCCAGCGGACCGCCCAGGTCGTCCTCGATCAGCCGCTGCTGCAGGAAGCGCATCCAGGCCATGTAGATCAGCGGCTCGGGCAGGTGCTCGCTCATCTCGCCATTCCAGTTCGCCAGCAATTCCAGTGCCTTGCTGCGGTCCCGCTCGGGGGTGCCCTCGGGCGCGGCGCTGCCGGTGTACCACAGGTCGCCGGCCACCAGCGGCAGGAGCGTGCGTGCGGACACGCTGACCGTGTCCAGCTGCGCCTCCATGAAGCTGTCGCGGGTATGGACCTCGCGCGCCTGCATAAGCCGCTGCCAGCGCTGCACCCGCTGGGTGTCGCCCCAGGTGAAGCTGACATGGGCGGGGAAGGGCGCGTCGGTGAACTTGTTGTTGGTATTGCCGAGGATGCCGCCCGCGGGATCGAGGAAGCGGGGATTGTCGGCATAGGGCAGGTAGCCGTCCCAGCGGTTGGCCGCGACCCAGCCGCGCGACGGCAGCCGTCCCTGGGTTTCATGGGCGGGGTCGCGCTTCGGCTGGCGGCCGATCAGCTGCATGCCGATATGGCGCCGGTCGGCCATGGTCAGCACCTGCGCGGGCGCGACGATGCCCGAGGCGGACTCGGTGGCCTCGGCGACCGAACGGGACCGCATCAGCTTCAGCGCGGCGCTCATCGTGGTGTCGGCCGGGTCGAGCACGGTCCAGTCCAGCGACATGACATGGCCCGGAGGCGTCACCGAGGCCAGGTCGTAGACGCTGCCCGGCAGGACCGGCCCGTTCGCGGTGCGGCGCAGCGTCAGCGTCCGCGGCGCGGCGCCCTTGACCCGCAGGATCACCTGGGAGGTTTCAAACGGCAACCACCCCTCGGGACCACGGTATTCGCCCGGATCGGCCGGGTTCACCTCTTCGATATGCAGATCCTGGTCGTCGAGATAGGCGCTGGTCAGCCCCCAGGCGAAATCGGCATTCCGGCCGATCAGCACATTGGGCATGCCCGGGATCGTGCCGCCGATGATCCCGCCCGAGGGCAGCTGCAGCTCGGCGAGATACCAGATCGAGGGGGCGGTCAGCTCCAGATGCGGGTCATTGGCCAGAAGCGGCGCGCCGCTCGCGGAGCGCTTGCCCGAGGCCGCCCAGGCATTCGAGGCGCCGGCCGCGCCGGGGGCGGGCAGGGGCGACAGGAAGGCCTCGGCCACGTCGAAGGGCGCGTCGCCGCTGCCGCCTTCGGGGAAGAGCGCGGCGAAATCCTCGAGCGCGGCGATGCTCTGCGGGCTCTCCGGCAGGATGTCCTTCACCCGCTCCGGCGGCAGCGCCAGCGCGACGCGGGCGCGGCGCACTTCGGCGGAGAGATGGGTAGAGAGCTGCAGCCCCAGCAGCTTCATCACCGCCAGGCTGTCGGCAGGCCGCCAGGGCGCGACATCGGCGCCGAAAAGGAAGAGCTCGGGCGCGCCGCGGCCGAGCGCGCGGTCATTGACCTGGTCGATCCAGGCATTCACCCCGGCCGCATAGGCCTCGAGCGCGCGACGGGTCTCGGGGGTCTGCGCCGCCAGCGAGGCTTCGGCCGCGCGGTAGAGGCCGAGCCGCAGGATCAAGTCGTCCACGCTGGCGGTGCGCTCGCCGAAGAGCTCGGAAAGCCGCCCCTGCGCGGTGCGGCGGAACATGGTCATCTGCCAGAGCCGGTCCTGGGCATGGGCGAAGCCGAGGCCGAAATAGACATCCTCGTCGGTCGCGCCGACCACATGCGGCACGGCATAGGTGTCGCGCACGATCTCCACCGGGGCGGAGATGCCCTCCAGCGTGAAACTGTCGTCGTAATCGGGCAGAGACCGCGTGACCAGGTACCAGGCCAGGCCCAGGACGAGGGCGCAGGCCAGCGCCAGCCCCAGGAAGAGGCGCAGGCCCCAGCGGAAGACGAAACGCATAGAAGCCGGTCTCCTGAACGGCGGGGGCGGGCCCGGGGCCGGCGCGATGCCGACCCGGTTGCAGTTTGAAACCGCCCTGCGGACTAGCGCAGGATGCGGGTGTACTTGGTGCCGGCCAGCGTCGCGGCCGCGCGCACGCCGGTCTGGGCGAAGATGATCGCGACCACGGACTTGCCGCTGATATCGGTCGAGGCGGACAGGTTGCCGCCCTGCCTGTCGAGCGCGAATTCGGCATCGGCCCCGCCCGACCAGCCCGGCGAGGTGCGGAAGTCGCGCAGCGCCTCGGGGGTCAGGAAGAACAGCACATGGGCGTATTGCTGGGCGCCGATCTGCAGCCCGACGCTGGCCTGGGTGGCGGAATAGTAGTCCACCGTCGCGTCGCCGATCAGCAGCGCGCCCTCGCCATAGCCGCCGCCGACGATGAAGCCGGCCTCGCCCACCAGCGGCATCACCAGCATGCCCGCCGATTTCTCCGCCAGCTGGCGGGTCTCGGGGTAGTTGTCGAACATGTAGCGCAGCGTCTTCTGCACGCGCTGGTCGATCACTGCGGCGCCATTGGTGCCCACGGAGTTGTCGCAGGCGGCCAGCAGCGCGGCGCCCCCTATCAGAAAGGCCCGTCGGGTCGGATTGCTCATGCTCGCCTCTTAATGTCCCGGCTCCGAGGAGCCTGCCTGTGGAAATGCGCCGTTCCGGCGTCGTTCGCCGGGCAGGTTACGCGAATGCGCAGGGAATGTCATGGCCAATGCGGCCTGCCCGCGGCCTCAGGCCGAAAGCAGCCGGGCCGCGCGCGGCGCGTAATAGGTCAGGATGCCGTCGCAGCCCGCGCGCTTGAAGGCCAGCAGGCTCTCCATCATGATCTTCTCGCCGTCGATCCAGCCATTGAGCGCCGCCGCCTCGATCATCGCGTATTCGCCCGAGACCTGGTAGGCGAAGGTCGGCACGCCGAATTCCGATTTCACCCGGTGGCAGACATCCAGATAGGACATGCCCGGCTTGACCATCACCATGTCGGCGCCTTCCTCGAGGTCGCGCGCGATCATCCGCATCGCCTCGTCGGTATTGGCCGGATCCATCTGGTAGGTCTTCTTGTCGCCCTTCAGCGCCCCCGAGGCGCCCACCGCGTCGCGGAACGGGCCGTAGAAGGCCGAGGCGTACTTGGCCGAATAGCTCATGATCGTGACATCCTGGTAGCCCGCCGACTCGAGCGCGTCGCGCATTGCGCCGATCCGGCCGTCCATCATGTCCGAGGGGCCCAGGATGTCGGCCCCCGCCTCGGCCTGGGCCATCGCCATCTTGACCAGCGCGACCACGGTCTCGTCATTGACGATCCTGCCGTCGCGGACGATGCCGTCATGGCCGTTGCTGTTGTAGGGATCGAGCGCGATATCGGTCATCACCGCCATCTGCGGCACTGCCTGCTTGATCGCGCGGATCGCCCGGTTGGAGATGTTCTCGGGGTTCCAGGCCTCTTCGCAGGTCTCGGTCTTCAGCGCGGCCTCGGTATAGGGGAAGATGCAGACCGCCGGAATGCCGAGCGCCGCGGCGCCCTCGGCCGCGGCCACCGCGCGGTCGACCGAATAGCGCATCACCCCCGGCATCGAGGCGACCGGCTCCTCGATATTGACGCCCTCGCGCACGAAGATCGGCCAGATCAGGTCGGACACCGTGAGCGTGGTCTCGCGCACCAGCGAGCGGATGGCTTCGGACTGGCGGGTGCGGCGGGCGCGCTGGCGCATCTCAAAGGCATGGGGGGCGGTCATCTCGGGACTCCGGTCTGTTCGGAGCCCCCGACTGCCACGGATCGCGGCGCATCTCAAGGCTGGCCCTCGCCCGCGGGAGGGGGTAGCACCGTCACACCCCTGTGACGAACCGGAGCCGCCGTCCGTGCCCTTCCTGAGCCCTTTCGACCTGATCAACGCTTCGGCCTTCTCCAGCCTCTGGTACTGGATCGTGGTGGCCCTGGTCTGGACCCGCGCCGCCCATGCGCCGATGGGCATCCCGATGGAGCATTACGACCGCGCCCGCGCGGTGGGCGGCGAGGGCGACCTCTTCGCGCTCCTGCGCGCCGGGGTGGCGCGCCAGCTCGGGGTGGGCCGCCGCGCGCGCCATGTCTTCGTGGCACTCTGGGCCTGCGCGCTGACCACGCTCTTCGGGCTTTCCATGCTGGGGGCGGAACTGGCGCAGGCGCTGTTCCTGCTGGCGCTGCCGCTGGCGATCTCCCAGCTTCTCGTGCTGCGCAGCGCGCAGCGCATGTCGGCGATGGAGGCCGAGGTCGATCCGCTGATGGCGGAGATGCGGCGGCTCCGGCTCTGGCTGCAGGGGCTTGCCGTGGCCGCGATCTTCGTGACGGCGGTCTTCGGCATGAACCAGGTGCTGACCCGCGCCTTCCTCTGAGCGGTTGACACCGGCGCTGGTCCCGCTACCCGGAGCGGGCGAAGGAGTTCTCTGACCATGACCGACCCCCACCACCTGACCGTCGGCGGCGCGCCCGAAGGCTTCGACGCGCGGCTGGTGCTGCGCGAGATCGAGACATCCGGGGGGCCTGTCCTGCATCTGTCGCGCGACGACAAGCGGCTTGACGCGATGCGCGCGGCGCTGGCCTTCTTCGCGCCCGAGATGCCGGTCTTCACCTTCCCGGCCTGGGACTGCCTGCCTTTCGACCGGGTCTCGCCCAATGCCGATATCTCGGCGGCGCGGATGGCGACGCTGGCGGCGCTGGTCCATGACATGCCGGGGAAATTCGCGCTGCTGACCACGCTGAACGCGGCGACCCAGAAGATCCCGGCGCGCGGCCTGCTGCGCGAGGCGGCCTTCCGCGCGCGGGTCGGCCACCGGATCGACGAGGCGGGGCTGAAGCGCTTCCTGGTGCGCATGGGCTTCACCCAGAGCCCGACGGTGATGGAGCCGGGCGACTACGCGGTGCGCGGCGGCATCATCGACATCTTCCCGCCGGGCGAAGGCGGGCCGGTGCGGCTCGACCTCTTCGGCGACACGCTGGATTCCGCCCGCCGCTTCGACCCGGTCAGCCAGCGCACCACCGAGGCGCTGAGCGAGGTGGAGCTGGCGCCGGTCTCGGAAATCGTGCTCGACGAGGCGGCGGTGACGCGGTTCCGCCAGAACTACCGCATCGAATTCGGCGCCGCGGGGACCGACGATCCGCTCTACGAGGCGATCTCGGCGGGGCGCAAGCACCAGGGGGCGGAGCACTGGCTGCCCTTCTTCCACGAGCGGCTGGAGACGCTGTTCGACTACCTGCCGGGGGCGCCGGTGCTGCTGGACGACCAGTTCGACGCGGCGCGGCTGGCGCGCTGGGAGACGATCGCCGACCAGTACGACGCCCGCCGCGAGGCGATGGGCGACCGCAAGCGGCTGTCCTCGGTCTACAAGCCCTGTCCGCCGCATCTGCTCTATCTCGACGATGCGGGGTTTTCCGCTGCAACCGCCGGGCGGCGGGTGATGCGGCTGAGCCCGCTGCCGCAGGCCAGCGGCCCGGGCGTGATCGATGCGGGCGGCCGGATCGGGCGCAATTTCTCGCCCGAGCGGCAGCAGGAAAATGTCAGCCTTTTCAGCGCCCTGTCGGACCATCTTAAAGCGCGCGTCAAGCAGGGGCCGGTGGTCGTCGCCAGCTATTCCGAAGGCGCGCGCGAGCGGCTGAAGGGCCTGCTGGAAGATGAGGGCCTGATCGGAACTAAGGAAATCAAGGATTTCCGGGACGTTCTTAAAGCGGAGAAATCGGTCAATCTGGCGGTCTGGGCGCTGGAGCACGGCTTCGAAGCCGAGGGGATGACCGTCGTCTCGGAACAGGACGTGCTGGGCGACCGGCTGATCCGCGCGCCGAAAAAACGCAAGCGGGCCGAGAACTTCCTGACCGAACTTCAGACGCTGTCCCCGGGCGATCTGGTCGTGCATGTCGAACATGGCATCGGCCGCTACCAAGGGCTGGAGGTCATCAACACGCTCGGCGCGGCGCATGAGATGATCCATATCGACTATGCCGAAGCCGCGCGGCTCTACCTGCCGGTGGAGAATATCGAGCTGCTCTCGCGCTACGGCCACGAGGACGGGCTTCTGGACAAGCTGGGCGGTGGTGCCTGGCAGGCGAAGAAGGCGCGGCTGAAGGAGCGGATCAAGGAGATCGCCGACCGGCTGATCCGGATCGCGGCCGAGCGCGAGCTGCGCAAGGCGCCGATCCTCGCCGCGCCCGAGGGGATGTGGGACGCCTTCTGCGCGCGCTTCCCCTATACCGAGACCGACGACCAGCTGCGCGCCATCGAGGACACGCTGGACGATCTGGAGCGCGGTCGCCCGATGGACCGTCTGATCTGCGGCGACGTGGGCTTCGGCAAGACCGAGGTCGCGATGCGCGCCGCCTTCGTCGCCGCCATGGCGGGCCAGCAGGTCGCGGTGATCGCGCCGACCACGCTGCTGGCGCGCCAGCATGCCAAGGCCTTCGAGGAACGCTTCCGCGGCTTCCCGCTGGAGGTGCGGCAGCTGTCGCGCTTCATCTCCGCCAAGGAGGCCACGGCAACGCGCAAGGGGCTGGCCGATGGTACGGTCGACATCGTCGTCGGCACCCATGCGGTCCTGGCCAAGCAGGTGAAATTCCAGAATCTCGGCATGCTCGTCATCGACGAGGAGCAGCGCTTCGGCGTCACCCACAAGGAGCGGCTGAAGAGCCTGCGCTCGAATATCCACGTGCTGACCCTGACCGCGACGCCGATCCCGCGGACGCTGCAGATGAGCCTCTCGGGCGTGCGCGACCTGTCGATCATCGGCACGCCGCCGGTCGACCGGCTGGCGATCCGCACCTATGTCAGCGAATTCGACCCGGTCACCGTGCGCGAGGCGCTGTTGCGCGAGCATTACCGCGGCGGGCAGAGCTTCTTCGTGGTGCCGCGCGTCGCCGACATCCCCGAGATCGAGGAATTCCTGCGCGAGCAGGTGCCCGAGGTCACTTTCGTCGTCGCCCATGGCCAGCTGGCGGCGGGCGAGCTCGACGACCGGATGAACGCCTTCTACGATGGCAAGTTCGACGTGCTCCTGGCGACGACGATCGTGGAGTCGGGGCTCGACATCCCGACGGCGAACACGATGGTGGTTCACCGCGCCGACATGTTCGGCCTGGCGCAGCTCTACCAGATCCGCGGCCGGGTCGGCCGGTCGAAAACCCGCGCCTATGCCTATATGACGACGAAGCCGCGGATGAAGCTGACGCCCGCCGCCGAGAAGCGGCTGCGCGTGCTGGGCTCGCTCGACAGCCTCGGGGCGGGCTTCACCTTGGCCTCGCAAGACCTTGATATCCGGGGCGCCGGCAACCTGATCGGCGAAGAGCAGTCCGGCCAGATGAAGGAGGTCGGCTACGAGCTCTACCAGCACATGCTGGAAGAGGCGGTGACGCGGATCCGCTCGGGCGAGGCAGAGGGCATCCTGGAGGATGACGACCAGTGGGCGCCGCAGATCAACCTCGGCGTGCCGGTGCTGATCCCCGAGGCCTACGTGCCCGATCTGGATGTCCGGCTGGGGCTCTACCGGCGGCTTTCGAGCCTCGCCACCAAGGTGGAGCTGGAGGGCTTCGCCGCGGAGCTGATCGACCGGTTCGGCAAGCTGCCGAAGGAGGTCAACACGCTCCTGCTGGTGGTGCGGATCAAGGCCGAGTGCAAGAAGGCGGCGATTGCCAAGCTCGATGGCGGGCCGAAGGGCGTCACCATCCAGTTCCACAACGACAAGTATCCCGACCCGAAGGGGCTGGTGGAATTCGTGCAGTCCGAGAAGGGGCTGGCCAAGATCAAGGACAACAAGATCGTGGTGCGGCGCGACTGGACCAAGGCCAGCGAGCGGATCAAGGGCGCGTTCAACATCGCCCGCGACCTGGCGCAGCGCGCCCGCGCCGAGCCCGCGAAGAAGAAGGCATGAAAAAGGCCGGAGCGGGGAACGCTCCGGCCGTCTGCCTGTCAGGGACTGGTGTGACTCAGGCCGGGCTGCCCGCCCGGTCATAGGCGCGCCCCGAGAGCATCAGCCGCCCGAAGATCATGAAGCCCAGCACGCAGGCCACCAGCGGGATCTGGGTGCCGTTGAAGCTCGCCGCCGCCGGGATCGCCACCAGCGCGCCGATCAGCGTCGAGAGCGAGGCGATCAGCGAGGAGGCGATGCCCGCGACATGGCCGAGCGGCTCCATCACCAGCGCGTTGAGATTGCCCATCGACAGCCCCATCGTCATGAAGATCGACACCTGCCACAGGAAATAGGGCAGCAGCATATCGGTCGGCACGAAGCCCGCCGTCAGGCCGATGAGGTAGAGCGCCGAGAGGCTCGCCTGGACCGCCATGGCGATCGACGAGATCCGGTGCATGCCGAAGCGCATCACGATGCGCGAATTCACCATCGGCGCCGCCAGCGCGGTGATCGCCGCCGCCCCGAACCACAGCGGGAATTGCGGGCCGCGGCCCAGCGTGTGCTCGAAGACGAGCTCGGTCGAGGAGACCGTGGTCAGCATCATCGCGAAGCAGGCGCTCATCGCCAGCACGGTGCGGCGCACCATCGGGATCGAGACGATCTCGACCAGAGCGGCGCGGATCAGCGGCAGGCGGATCGGGCGGCGGTTCTCGGGGGCGAGCGTCTCGGGCTGGCGCATCGCGAACCAGGTCAGCACGATCCCCGAGAAGATCAGGAAGGACAGGAAGACCGAGCGCCAGCCGCCGACCCAGATGATCACCTGGCCGATGCTCGGCGCGACCGCCGGGAAGACCATGAAGACGGTGATGATCAGCGAGGTGACCTGCGCCATCGCCCGTCCGGCGAAGCGGTCGCGCACCATCGCCATGGCGACGACGCGGCTGCCCGAGGCGCCGAGCCCCTGGATCAGGCGCGCCAGCAGGATCAGCTCCAGCGAGGGGGCGAGCCAGGCCAGGAAGGCGCCGAGCGCATAGACGGCGCCCGAGAAGATCACCAGCGGGCGGCGGCCATAGGCATCCGACAGTGGCCCGGTGAAGAAAGTGCCGATCCCCATGCCGATCATGAAGACGATGACCACCAGCTGGGCCCGGACCGGCGCCTCGGGCGAGAGGGTCTGGCCCATCTCGGTCAAGGCCGGCAGCATGGCATCCACGGAAAAGGCGTTGGTGGCCATCATCATGGCCATCAGCGCAACAAATTCGCCCTTTCCGGGCTGCGACTCGGATTTCTTAACAAACATGAACGCCGTTTATGTGCGCAAATGCCGTCTGTCACCTGATTGTTCTGCGCATCTACGCGCAGTGACCTTAGGTCAATCCCGCAATTTCGTCGATCACCTGGATCCACAGCGCGGCCGGCTGGGCGCCCGGGACGGCCTGCTTGCGGTCGACGAGGAAGGTCGGCACGCCGGTCACGCCCATGCCGCGGAAGGCGGCGTCGCGCTCGACGATCAGCTTCAGGTCGGCATCGCCCTCCAGCAGCCGCCGGATCATCGCCGCGTCCATGCGCGCGCCATCGGCGATGTCGCAGAGCACGTCGCGGTCGCCGATGTCGCGGCCTTCCTGGAAATAGGCGTGGAACAGCGCGTCGACCACGACGCCCTGGCAGCCCTCCACTTCGGCCCAGAGGATCAGCCGGTGGGCGTCGAGCGTGTTCGGCACGCGCGGGATGGCCGAGAGGTCGAAATCGAGCCCGGTCTCCTTCGCCGCCGCCATGATCGAGGTCACGGTCTCGGCCGCGGCCTCGCGGCTGCCGAACTTGGTCTCGTAATAGCCCTTCCGGTCGATGCCCTCGCGCGGCATGTCCGGGTTCAGCTGGAACGGGTGGTATTCGATGACGAACGGGTGCTTCGGCCGTGCGGCCAGCGCCTGGTCGAGGCGGGTCTTGCCGATATAGCACCAGGGGCAGATCGGGTCGGAAATGACATCAAGCTTGATCATGGGTCGTCTCGTAGTCCGTTCTTATCTTGCGGCGCATCAGCTTGCCGTTGGGGCTTTTCGGCAGCGCCTCGAGATGCACGAAGAGCCGCGGGCACTTGTAGCGGGCGAGGTGCTCGGCGGCATAGGCCGCCAGCTCGTCCCCGGGCACCGGCGCACCGGTGTAGAAGGCGGCGATGATGCTGGCGCCCTCCTTGGCGGCGACCTCCACCGCGGCCGCCTCGGCGATCTGCGGGTGATGGGCCAGCACCGTCTCCACCTCGATCGGCGAGACGCGGAACCCGCCGGCATTCATCATGTCGTCGTCGCGGCCCAGATAGGCGATGGCGCCGCTGCCGTCCATCTCGCCCAGATCGCCGGTCAGGAACCAGGCGCCGTCGGCGGTGAAGCGGGCGCGGGTTTCCTCGGCGGCATTCAGGTAGCGCAGCATCAGCCCCGGATCATCCGCGGCCACGGCAATGGTGCCGGGCGTGCCGCGGGGCACGGGCTGGCCTTCGGGGTCCAGAAGCGCGACGCAGCGCCCGGGCTGGACGAAGCCGAGCGTGCCCTCGGGGGCGGGTCGGTCCGGGCAGCCGGAGAGGAAGGTCGAGATCTCGGACATGCCGAAGGCCTCGTGCACGGCCTTGCCGGTGGCCTCCTGCCAGGCGCGGCGGGTGACGGCGGGCATCTTCTCGCCCGCGGAAAGCCCGTGGCGCAGCTTCGGCAGGGCCGGCATCGGCGCGCGCAGCATCTGGCGGTAGACGCCCGGCGCGGCAGCAAAGATGGTGGCGTCATGGCGCTTCAGGAGCAGCGGAAGCTGCGCCGCGGTGACGCCCGCGGCCGGGATCAGCGCGGTGGCGCCCATGGTCCAGGGATCCATCAGCCCGGTGCCCAGCGTGTAGGTCCAGTTGAACGCCCCGGCATGCAGCAGCCGGTCGGCGGGGCCGAGCCCGTACCAGCCCGCCATCATCATCTGCCGCGCCCAGATCGCGCGATGGGCATGGACCACCCCGCGCGGGCTGCCGGAGGTGCCTGAGGTATAGACGATATAGGCCGGGCGGTCCGGATCGCCCGGCACCGGCGCCATCGGCGGCGCCTCGGCCATGGCATGCAGGTCGTCCTCGGGCAGGACCGGGCAGGGGCAGCCCGCGGGCAGGGCGACGCCCGCCCCGGCAACGATCAGCGCGGGCGCCAGATCGGCGGCGAGCTTGCCGGCTTCCTCGGCGGTCAGCTGCGCCGAGGTCGGCACGGGAACCAGCCCGGCGGCAATCGAGGCCAGGTAGACCAGCGGGAATTCGACGGTATTGCCCAGCCGCATCAGCACCCGGTCGCCCTCCGCCAGCCCCCGGTCCCGCAGCGCGGCGGCCAGGCCCAGGACGGTGCGTTCGAGCCGCCCGTAGCTCCAGCGCTCCGAGCCCGAGAGGCTGAGGATCGCCAGCGCGATCTTGTCGGGATCATCCTTGGCGCGGCCCAGCACATGGCCGGCCAGATTGAAATCCGGCGGGCAGGGGGCGCGATCGGCGCGGAGATCGGTGAGCGACGGCATGGCCGAGGGCTAGCCCGTCGGCGCGCCGGGTTCAAGGGAGCACCGCATCCCGGAGGATGCGGCGCGGCGGGTCACTCGGACCACCAGACATCCGGCTGCCAGCCCGGCCAGTCGCCATAGAGCGGGATCCGCTCGGGATAGTGCAGGCTGGCGTCATAGGCGAGGCGCGACACTTTCGAGTACCACAGCGGAATGACATAGCGCCCGGTGGTCAGCACCCGGTCGAGCGCCTTCACCGCCGCCTGGAATTCCTGCGGATCGGCGGTTTCCAGCATGGTGCGGATCATCGCCTCGGCCGCGGGGCTGTCCATGCCCATCCAGTTGCGCGAGCCCGGCTCGGTGACGCCCTCGTGCCCCCAGTAGAGCATCTGCTCGTTGCCCGGAGAGAGCGACAGGGCCCGCGTGTAGAAGGTCATGTCGAAATCGTAGCGGTTGGTCCGCTCGTTGTACTGCGCGCTGTCGATCGTGGTGGTGCGCACGCCGATCCCGAGCCGCTCCAGCGCCTGGGTGAAGATGTTGACGATGGCCTGGTACTCGGTCGAGCCCTGGCGGATCAGGATCTCGAACTCGAAGGGGCGCCCTTCGGCATTCACCAGCCGCCCGTCCTTCGGCGTCCAGCCCGCCTCCTCGAGGAGCGCCGCCGCCTGGCGCAGGTTCCTGCGGTTGCGCTCCGTGCCGTCGCCGACGGGCAGGGAATAGCCCTCCAGCGCGCCGGGCAGCAGCTCGCCGGCGAAGGGCTCCAGCAGGTCGCGGACCCGTCCCTCGGCCGGACCGTGCGACATCGCCAGCACCGAGTTGCAGAAATACGAGCAGATCCTGGGATCGCTGCCGCCATTCTGGGTCTGGGCGATGAACTCGTAGTTGAAGGCCTGCATCATCGCCTCGCGGACCCGCCAGTCGGCGAAGATCCCGCGGCGGGTGTTCATCACCAGCCCGGTGATGCCCGAGGGCCGGTCATGCGGGATCTCGGCCTTGGCGATCTCGCCCTCCTGGACCAGCGGAAAGCTGAAGCTGTCCTGCCAGCGCGCGGCATTGCCCTCCCGGAAGGAGCTGATCTCGCCGGCCTTGAAGGCCTCGAAGATCACGCTGGCATCGGCGAAGTACTCGTAGCGGATCAGGTCCAGGTTGTTGCGCCCGCGGTTGAAGGGCAGGTCCTTGCCCCAGTAGTCGGGGTTGCGGCGGAAATTGATGAAGCGGCCCGGCTCGAACTCGGCGATCGGGTAGGGCGAGGAGCCGATCGGCGGGATCAGCGAGCTCTCGGCGAAATCCTTGCCCTCCCACTGCGCCTTCTTGAAGATCGGCCGCAGCCCCATGATCAGCGGCAGCTCGCGGTCGGGCGTGTTGAAGGTGATGCGGAAGGACCGCTCGCCGGTCTGCTCGATCTTCGACACTTTCTGCCAGCTGCCGAGGAAGCGCGGATGCCCCTTGGTGCCCAGGGTCTCGTAGGACCAGATCGCGTCCTCGACCGTCACCGGGGAGCCGTCGGAGAACTTCGCCTCGGGGCGGATGGTGAACTCCACCCATTCTCGATTCGGCCCGGTCTCGATGCTCTCGGCCAGCAGTCCGTAGAGCGTGAAGGGCTCGTCATAGGAGCGGCCCATCATCGACTCGAAGACATGGCTGTAGACGCCCCAGGGCGCGCGGCCCTTGAGGATATGGGGGTTGAGGCTGTCGAAGCCGCCCTGTTCGGCGAAGATGATCTGCCCGCCCTTGGGGGCATCGGGATTGGCATAGGGCAGGGACACAAAATCCGGTGGCAGCGCGGGCTCGCCATACATAGCTATGCCGTATTGCGGCTCTGCCTGTGCGAGCCCCGCCGAGAGGAGTGCCGCAAGCACCCAGCCCGTCCGTCCAGCGCGATATGTCAAATTCTTGTTCCTGCTCCGGTTTTGTTTGGGCCTGCCTAGCAGATATGCGCCGATTTTGAAACTTTGGGGTTGGAGACAGGCCGCCTTGGCCTTATATAAGAAGCACTGCTCGATAGGTTTCTTGCCTGTATGAAACCTGCCTCAATGACTTGACGCCGGCCTTGTGCCGGCGTCTTTTTTGTCTGGGCAGCCCAAGGATTCAAGGCCTAAAGCGACATGGACCCCGCCCGCGGGGGCTTTTCCCCGGCCATCCGCCCCGTCCCGTCCCGCCATCGCGGAGAGAATCAGCATCCCCGGCGGAGTCCCGCCGGTTGCAGCGGCAGGGCGGAGATGGCATCCAAGCGCGGCAATTTCGCGGATTCCGCGGGCCGGGCATGATTGGTCTGGCTTTCGCGTCCGCAGCAATTACCTTCAGGCCAGGCAGAAGGGGAGTACCGACATGACTCTGGCAGGCAAGACGGCTGTCGTCACCGGATCGAATTCCGGGATCGGACTGGGCATTGCGACGGAACTGGCGAAGGCGGGGATCAATGTGGTCCTGAACTCCTTCACCGACCGCGACGAGGATCACGCGCTGGCCGCCAAGCTGGGCGCCGATTACGGGGTCGAGGCGCGCTATGTGGCGGCGGACATGTCCAAGGGCGACGACTGCCGCGCGCTGATCGAGAAGGCGGGCGCCTGCGACATCCTGGTCAACAATGCCGGCATCCAGAACGTGGCGCCGATCGACGAGTTTCCGGCCGCCAAGTGGGATGCGATCATCGCGATCAATCTCAGCTCCGCCTTCCACACCACGGCCGCCGCGCTGCCGAAGATGCGCGCCGCCGGCTGGGGCCGGGTGGTCAATATCGCCTCGGCGCACGGGCTGACCGCCTCTCCCTACAAATCCGCCTATGTCGCGGCCAAGCACGGGGTTGTCGGGCTGACCAAGGTCACCGCTCTGGAAACCGCGCGCGAGGCGATCACCGCCAATGCGATCTGCCCGGGCTACGTGCTGACCCCGCTGGTCGAGGCGCAGATCCCCGACACGATGAAGGAATACGGCATGACCAAGGAGGAGGTGATCGAGAAGGTGCTTCTCGAGCGCCAGCCCTCCAAGGAATTCGCCACGGTCGAGCAGCTCGGCGGGACCGTGCTCTATCTCTGCTCCCCGGCCGCGGACCAGGTCACCGGCACCACCATCTCGGTGGATGGCGGCTGGACCGCGCTCTGATCTGACAGGAGGTCCGCAGTGTTCGGCGCATTGAGCAAAGTCCTGATCGGCCGCACCGAGTCCCGGCTCGGCGTGGGCTATCCCTATGTGCGCCGGATCGCCGAGACCAATACCCGGCTGCTCTGGCGCTACCGCAAGTTCCTGGCCTTCCTCGACCCCAACCAGGACGTGCCGCCCGAGGCCTACCACCTGGCGCGGCTGCGCGGGGCGCTGGCGATGGGCTGCGCGGACTGCGTCGAGAGCGAGATCGCCCAGGCCAAGGCCGCGGGGCTGCGCGAGGGGCTGATCCGGGAGTTCCTGACGGCGTCGCCGGGCGAGCTGCCCGGTCCGCTCGGCGACGTGATGGCGCTGGCCGATGCGGTCGTGGCGCGGCGCAGCGACGATCCGGAGGCGCGCGACCGCGTGCGCGCCGCCTTCGGCGAGGACGGGCTGATCGAGCTGGCCTTCGCCATGAACGGCGCGGCGATGATCCCCGGAGTGAAGCGGGCGATGGGCTTTTCCGGCAGCACCGACCCCGGCACGCTGAAGCGCCTTGCCGGGCGCGAGGAGAAGGACGGCGGATGAGCGATGCCCCGAAGCGGATCAACCTGGCGCTGCAGGGCGGCGGCGCCCATGGCGCCTTCACCTGGGGCGCGCTGGTGCGGCTCCTGGAAGACGAGCGGATCGAGATCGCCTCGGTCTCGGGCACCTCTGCCGGGGCGCTGAACGGCGCGGCGCTGAAGGCGGGGCTTTCCTGCCCGGTGGCGCCCGATCCGCGCAAGAAGGCGATCGAGACGCTGAACTGGCTCTGGACCCAGATCGGCGCGGTGCAGGATCTGCGGATGAGCGCCTGGATCAACGCGCTGGGGCCGCTCTTCGGGCTCTTCCGCGAGGCCTATGCCGCCTCGCCGGCCTTCCTGATGGCCGAGGCCGCCTCGGGCTTCCTGTCGCCCTACATGTACGGGCCCGTCTACCGCAATCCGCTGGAGCGGATCGTCCAGCAGCTGGCCTTCGACGATATCTGCCGCACCGAGCGGGGACCGGAATTCTTCGTCTGCACCACCCGCGTGCGCGACGGCAAGGCGCGGATCTTCGCGGGCGACGAGATCTCGGTCGATGCGGTGCTGGCCTCCGCCTGCCTGCCGACGATCTTCCAGGCGGTGCAGATCCATGACCGCAGGACCGGCCGCGACGAGTTCTTCTACGACGGCGGCTATACCGGCAACCCGGCGCTCTATCCGATGTTCGGCCGCCACCTGCCGGAGGACATCGTGGTGATCAACATCAACCCGCTGGAGCGCGACGAGCTGCCGACCACGCCGCAGGAAATCGACAACCGGATCAACGAGATCAGCTTCAACTCCTCGCTCCTGCGCGAGCTCCGGGCGATCTCCTTCGTCAAGCGGCTGCTGGCGACCGGGCAGATCCCCGAGGGCTCGATGCGCGGGGTCAATATCCACATGATCTCGGATGACGAGATGATGCGCGAGCTGTCGGTGGTGACCAAGCTGATCCCGTCGCCCTACCTGCTGGGCAAGCTGCACAAGGCGGGCTACGCCGCGGCGGATAACTTCCTGGCGGCGCATTTCGACAAGATCGGCGAGGAAAGCTCGGTCGACGAAGTGGCGATGTTCAGCTAAATCAAGGGACTACGGAGCGGTTTTCAAGTGGAACCGCCCTGTCCTTCACTCCTCGGCCAGGGGATGGTGCTCCAGCACCAGCTCGCGCAGCCGCGCTTCCAGCACATGGGTATAGACCTCGGTCGTCGCCAGATCGGCATGGCCCAGCATCATCTGGATCGCCCGCAGGTCGGCGCCGTTCTGCAGCAGGTGCGTGGCGAAGGCGTGGCGGATCGTGTGCGGCGTCACCGTGGCCGGAGAGACCCCGGCCTTGACCGCGACGGTCTTCATCAGGACGAAGAAGGCCTGCCGCGTCATGTGGCCGGTCTGGCCGCGGCCGGGGAAGAGATAGGGCGAGGCGGGCTTGCCGCGGGCCTTCTTCGCGGCCTCCTCCTCGGCGTCGCGCTCGGCCAGCCAGGCGGCCAGCGTGGCCTTGGCGGGCGGCGAAAGCGGCACCAGCCGCTCCTTGTCGCCCTTGCCGCGCACCAGGATCATCGCCGGATTGCCGCGCACGGCGGAGACGGGCAGGGTGACGAGCTCGCTCACCCGCATGCCGGTGGCATAGAGCAGTTCCACCAGGCAGGTGGTGCGGGTCTTCTCCAGCTGGTTGCGGCCGTGGTTCTTGGCCGCCTCGAGAAGGCGTTCCACCTCCTCGATGCTCAGCGTCTTCGGCAGCCGCTTGGCCCGGCCGGGCCCGCGGATCTGGATCGCCGGATTGTCGCCGCGTAGGCCTTCCTCATAGGCGAAGCGGAAGAGCTGGCGGATCGAGGCGAGGCGGCGCGCGCGGGTGGCGCGCGACAGGCCCTGGGCCTCGCAGAACGCGATGTAGTCCTCGATGCCCGCGCGGTCGATCTTCAGGAAATCGCTGTCATGCCCGCCGAGCCAGGTGGCGAAGTCCTTCAGGTCGCGGCCATAGGCGAGGCGGGTGTTCAGCGCGGCGTCGAGCTCGGCGCTCTGCGCTTCGAGAAAGCGGCTGATCCAGCCCTCCATCATCGCCCGATCCCTCCGGCCAGGATCATGTCCGCCGCGATCCGCCGCGCCGCCTGGTCCTGGCCCGCCGCGCGCAGCAGCTCCAGCGCATGGACATGGTCCTCGAAATCGGCCTCGGCGCCCGGCACCAGCAGGGTCAGCGCCGAGAGGATCGCCTCGCCGGTGCCGTCGGCCAGCGGCACCGGGTCGTCCGCGAAGGCCGCCGCCAGCCGGTCGGCGCGGCTGTCGCCGGTCGCGGGGCTCTCATGGCCGCCCGCGATCGCCCAGGCGAGCTGCAGGTCGCTTCCCGCGCCGTCATGGATCGCCGCAGGCGCCTGGCCCGCGAAGAGCTGCAGCCGCAGTGCGGCCTCGGCGCCCGGTCCGCGCAGGCTCAGCCGCGTCAGCCGGTGCGCCATCATCTCGGCCAGGGCGGGCTCGAGCCCGGCCATGCCCATCGCCGAGCGCGCATCGATCAGCGCGGCAGAGACGGCGGAGGGATCGCCGGTATTCAGCGCCAGGTCCAGCGCCTGCACCGCGCGCACCCGGTCCCAGATCGCGCCCGAGACCGTCGCCTTGCGCTCGGTATAGAGCCCGAGCAGGCGGTTGCCCGAGACCGATCCGGCACGCGCCAGCCGCTCGGCCGCCTCGAGCTGCGCCTTCCAGCCGGAGACGAAGCGCAGGTCGGACCAGGCGAAGGCCAGCGGCAGGTCGCGGGTCGGCAGCGGCTCGCCGATCGCCTCGAACATGCGGAAGGCCAGCGGCGTGACCTGGCGGGGCGGGGTCAGCGGCGGCTCGCCCTCGTAGAGATCGGGATCGAGGAAGCGCGCCAGGAGCGCGTATTCCGACTCGGAGACATCGCCGAGGCCGCGGCCGCTTTCCAGCGTCAGCGCGGCGGTCGTCCAGCGGCCCTCGCGCGCCAGGCAGAAGACGCGGGTGATCGGATTGGGGGTCAGCCCGGGATTGGCCTCCAGCGCCTGGCAGGCGCGGTCCTCGCTGTCCGAGAGCAGGCTGATGTCGAACCAGCGGCGGAAGAGGTCGGGCGTGTCGGGCCCGGCGCGCTCGATCAGCGCCTGGGCACGGTCGATGGCGCCGCGGCGCAGGAGCGCGTCGATCCGCGCGGTCAAGAGCGCGTCGTCCATCCGCGCGGGCGGCTCGGCCTCGGTCAGCAGCAGCCGCTGCACCAGCGCCTGGGCGCCGGGATAGGGCGAGGGCGGCAGCCTGTCGAGCATGGCGATCACCCGGTCGCTGTCGCTGGTCTTCCACAGGTCGGGCGGCAGCCCGGCGGCGCGCGCCGGGATCAGCCCGGTCGCGTCGCGGTCGAGCTGGCCGAGCGTGCCGGTTTCCACCTGCGCGGCGCCCGCGGGGGGCGGCAGGCCCGGCGTGCTGCCGGACAGGCTGTCGCTGAGCCACGGCAGCGATCCGCCCGCGCGGTCCTGGGCCGCGGCCGGTTGCCCGGGCAGCGCCAGTCCGGCACAGAGCGCGACCGCGATGCGGACGCTACTGCGCACCGAGTTCCACCGGGATCGACATTTCGGTCGGCACTGGCGCCAGATTGCCGAAATAGGCGAATCCCACCAGCCCGAGTCCCGCTACGACCAGCAGGAATGCCAGTGCTTTCAGTATTATCATCTCAGACCTGCCTTCGGAGCCTCTGCGCGTTTGACGATGTTTCTTGTTCAACTTATACGTCGCCTCCCAGTATAACACGGCGGTGCCGTGTCTCAATCCGTCAATAGAGCAGGACCGGACCGGCAGATTGACCTACCGATTGAACAAGACAGTGGTCCTGGTGGGGATGATGGGCTGCGGCAAGACCTCGGTCGGCCGGGAACTGTCGCGTCAGCTCGGGGTCCCGTTCATGGATTCGGACGAGGAGATCGTGCGCGCCTCCTCCTACGAGATCCCCGAGCTCTTCGCCCGCTTCGGCGAGATCTATTTCCGCGAGAAGGAAACCCAGGTGATCCTGCGGCTCTTGCAGGACGAACCGAAAATCCTCTCGACCGGCGGCGGCGCCTGGATGAACCACACCAACCGCCTGAACATCAACCGCGACGGGCTGGCGGTCTGGCTGCAGGCGGATGTGCCGCTCCTGTGGTCGCGGGTGAAGGGGCGCACGGGCCGGCCGCTGCTGCAGACGGAGAACCCCTACCGCACGCTGGCCGAGCTCTGCGAGAGCCGCAATCCGGTCTATGCGCGCGCCCCGGTCCATGTCCGGGCCCGGCCCGAGGACAGCGTGGCCGACACGACCGGCCAAGTCATTTCGGAATTGGCGAAACTGAACGACATCCTGGAGGAGAGCGGTGAGCGAACCGGTTGAGCGGGTCCATGTGGCCCTTGGAGAGCGCGCCTATGACGTGCTGATCGCAGAGGGGCTTCTGGACCGGGCGGGCGCGCTGATCGCGCCGCTGCTCCACCGGCCCCGCGTCGCGATCGTGTCGGACAGCACCGTGGCCGGGCACCACCTGCCCGGTCTGGTCCGGTCGCTGGAGGCCGAGGGCATCGCCTCGGCGCATCTGTCGCTGCCGCCCGGCGAGGCGACGAAATGCTGGGGCCAGCTGGAGACGGTCTGCTCCTGGCTCCTCGACCAGCGGATCGAGCGGCGCGACATCGTGATCGCGCTCGGCGGCGGGGTGATCGGCGATCTGGTCGGCTTCGCGGCGGCAGTGCTGCGCCGGGGCGTGCGCTTCGTGCAGATCCCGACCTCGCTGCTGGCACAGGTCGACAGCTCGGTCGGCGGCAAGACCGGCATCAACACCCATCACGGCAAGAACCTGATCGGCGCCTTCCACCAGCCCTCGCTGGTGCTGGCGGATACCGGCGTGCTGGCTAGCCTTCCGCGGCGCGACCTGCTGGCGGGCTATGGCGAGGTGGTGAAATACGGCCTCCTGGGCGATGCCGCCTTCTTCGAATGGCTCGAGGCGAACGGCCCGAAGCTGGCCGCGGGCGATCCGGCGGCCCGGCTGCGCGCGGTGACGCGCTCGGTCGAGATGAAGGCCGAGATCGTGGCCCGCGACGAGACCGAGCAGGGCGACCGCGCGCTCCTGAACCTGGGCCACACCTTCTGCCATGCGCTCGAGGCGGCGACGGGCTATTCCGGCCGGCTGCTGCATGGCGAGGGCGTGGCGATCGGCTGCGCGCTGGCCTTCGAGCTCTCGGCGCGGCTGGGGCTCTGCTCGCAGGAGGCGCCCTCGCGGGTGCGCGCGCATCTGCGCGAGATGGGGATGAAGACCGACCTGGCCGACATTCCCGGCGAGCTGCCGGGCGCCGAGGCGCTGATCGGGCTGATGGCGCAGGACAAGAAGGTGCTGGACGGCAAGCTGCGGTTCATCCTCGCACGCGACATCGGCGCGGCCTTCGTGACCTCCGATGTCGCGCCAGGCGTGCTCCGCGAGATGCTGGACGAGGCCCTGGCCGCTGTCTAATCCCGCGATCGGCGGCGCGGCCCGAACGGCCGCGCCGGCCTTCCGGAGCGCAGCGCTCCGGCCATGGAGCGGCGCGGCAAAGAGCTCGTGCCATTCCGCCGCACCCGCGATATAACGGCGGCCATGCCGGCAGTCCTGGAATGCAATTCGGCGGTCCCGGGGACTGGCGGCGGAACCGAAATGACGGGCGACGCTGGAAGACGATGATGACACCTGACAGGCAAGAGCGGGACCGGAGCGCGACGGGCGGCAGCCCCTCCCTGATTGAACGCGCGTCCCGCCTCTCCGTGGCGCCGATGATGGACTGGACCGACCGTCACTGCCGCATGCTGCACCGGCAGTTCTCGGCCCGGGCGCTGCTCTATACCGAGATGGTCACCGCGCCCGCGCTGGTGCGCGGCGGCGCGCTGCATCTGCTGGACCATGACGCGGCCGAGCATCCGCTGGCGCTGCAGCTCGGCGGATCGGAGCCCGAGGAGCTGGCCGAGGCCGCGCGGCTCGGCCATGCGGCGGGCTATGGCGAGATCAACCTCAATGTCGGCTGCCCCTCGGACCGGGTGCAGTCGGGTGCCTTCGGCGCGGTGCTGATGCGCGATCCCGATCTGGTGGCGCGCTGCGTGGCGGCGATGATCGCGGCGAGCCCGGCCGAGGTGACGGTCAAATGCCGGATCGGCGTCGATGACGATGCGCCCGAAAAGGTGCTGCCGCATTTCCTCGAGACCGTCGCCGCCGCGGGCGTCCGCCGCTTTGCGATCCATGCCCGCAAGGCCTGGCTGCAGGGGCTGAGCCCGAAGGAGAACCGGGACGTCCCGCCGCTCGACTACCCGCTCGTCGTGGAGATGAAGCGCCGCTATCCCGGGCTGCATGTCTCGGTCAATGGCGGCATCGGCTCGCTGGAGGCGGCAGAGGGCTTCCTGCGGGACGGGCTCGACGGGGTGATGATCGGCCGGGCGGCCTATCACGAACCGGCGGCGATCCTTGCCGGGGCGGACCGCCGGATCTTCGGCGACAGCCACCCGGAGGTGACGGCGGAAGAGGCGGCGCGGGCGATGATCCCCTATATCGCCGACCATGTCGCTGCGGGCGGACGGGCGCATTCGGTCACGCGCCACATGCTGGGGCTCTTTGCCGGACGGCCCGGCGCGCGGGCCTGGCGGCGGCATCTCTCGACGGCCGCGGCGCGCGACGGCGCGGGGGCGGAGATCGTCGAGGAGGCGCTGGCGCTCATCCCCGGGGCGCTGGCCGCCGAGTGAGGCTCAGCGCGGTCCGCCCTCGGGCGTGCCCGAACGGCGGCGCCGGCGGCGCTGCGGCACCTGGCCCGCGCGCGAGGGCAGCTCGGCCATGACCGCGGCGCGCTCTTCGTCGCTGTAGAACTTCCAGCGCGAGATCTCCTCGACCGTGCGCAGGCAGCCGATGCAGAGCCGCGCCTCGTGATGCACCGTGCAGACCCCGGTGCAGGGGGAATTGGCCTTGTCACCCATCGGCAACTCCTTTCAGGTGCCTGAGGCGGTCGAGCGCGCCCTGCAGGATATAGCCCGCCGCCACATGGTCGATCACCTCGGCCCGGCGCCGCCGCGACGTGTCCGCCTCCAGCAGCGCCCGCTCCGCCGCCACCGTCGACAGCCGCTCGTCCCAGAAGGTCATGGGCAGCGGCGTCAGCTGGGCGAGGTTGCGGGCGAAGGCGCGGGTCGACTGGGCGCGCGGGCCTTCGGTTCCGTCCATGTTCCGCGGGAGTCCAAGCACGATCCCTGCCACCTGCCGCGGCTCGATGATCTTCAGCAGCGCCTGGGCGTCGAGGGTGAATTTCTTGCGCTTCACCGTCTCGATCGGACTGGCGACGCTGCGCATCGTGTCGGAGACGGCGACGCCGATCGTCTTGGTGCCGAGATCGAGCCCGGCAAGCGCGCCGAAGGGCGGGAGAGCGGCGGCGAATTCCGCGATGTCGTCAGTGATCATTGTCCAATCCCCGCCTCTGCCGCGGCCGCATCCACCTGGGCGAGCCCTTCGGGATCGGCGGCGAAGACCGTCTGCGCCTCGGCATGGATCGCCTGCGCCCGCTCGGTCTGGCCGAGCACGCCGAGCGCGCCGATCAGCCGGGCCCATTCCTGGGGGCTGCCGCCCTGGTCGGCCAGCCTCTCGGCCAGGCCCTCGACCATGCTCTCGATCATCGCCTGGCGGTCGGCGCCGGACATGTCCTGCGCGGCGGCGACATCGCCGGCGGAGGGGCCGGGCAGGCCCGTCACCGGCGCCTCGGGCGGCAGGGAATAGCGGACGCCCGCGCGCATCGCGGCATCCTCGATCTGGGCGCGGATCGCGCCGACCCAGGGCGCGTCCGGGCGGCTCTGCTCGAGCAGCTGCCGCCAGAGGCCGAAGGCCAGATCCGGCCGGCCGGTCTGGTTGTACATCACTGCCATGTAGTAGCGCGCCAGCGGGTTGCTGCCGTCGCGGGCCAGCGCCTGTTCCAGCGCCTTTTGCGCCTCGGGGCTGACATAGCCGCCGGCCGCGAGGACATAGAGCTCGCCCAGCTCCGCCCAGCCATCGGCGGGCGCGTCGTCGCCGGTCAGCTCCAGCAGCTTCGCCTGAGCGGCATAGGCGGCCTTGTAGTTGCCCAGATTGGCCTCGTTCTGCGCCAGAAGCTGGTAGCCGCGGGGATCCTCGCCGCGTTCGGCCACGGTCTGGCGCAGCCGCTCGACCAGCGCGAGGTACTCCGGATCGGCATCGGGGCGGGGCGATTGCGGCAGCTCGGCCTCGGCCTTCTCCTGCGACGGACGACTGCCGCGCAGCTCGTCGGTCATCGCGATCCGCTCTTTCAGCGGCAGGTCGCCATAGCCCGGCGCGCCGAGCTTCCAGTAGAGCCCGAGCGAGCCGCCCACCAGCACCAGGGCCCCGGCGACGATGGCCGCGACTGTCGCGGATTTCGGCGCGCTGTGGCCCGCGGCGTCGCCGCGCGTCTTGTCGGCATCCAGGATGCGGCGGGAGATCTCGAGCCGCGTGCGCTCGGCGGTCTCGGGCGAGATCACGCCGCGTTCCAGGTCGCGTTCGACATCCTCCAGCTGTTCGCGATAGACCGCGATGTCGAAATCGGCGGCGGCGCGCGCGGTGCCGCCCTGCCGGGCGAGGACGCGGATCAGGGGCAGGGCCACGACCAGCGCCATCAGGAAAGAGAGGATCCAGAAGCTCATGCGCTTCACATATGCGCTTCGGGTTCCGTGCAAAACCCGGATTCGCTGCGCAGGCCCGTCAATTCCCCGCAAGTCGCAGTCGGGGCGGACGGGCACCTGCGATCGCGCGCGGGCGAGGAAGATGAAGTTTCTCTGGCAAATCATTGAAATGTAATGATGCGCCATGCGAATCGGGAAGCACTCACAACGTCGCGCAAGCCATTGATATTACGTAGGGTTGCAAATCGCCACCGGGTTGCGTCTGGATTAGAAGTGTGCCTCAAGGCTATGTAAATGCATAATTTTAACCCCGCCGTGGTGCGGCCCTGCAACAGTCCGGAAGCAGGCGGTTGCGACGGGGAACCGGCAGGGCGGCGGGCCGTTATCCCGGAAGTTGAAACAGAGACGGAGCTTGCCCCATGGCCGAGAAATCCCCCAATACCACCCTGGCATTCCTTCTGGGCGCCTGCCTTGTCGCCCTCGTCGGCGTCGTTGCCTATGTCTATACGGGCGGCGATTTCGGGCAGGAGAGCGAGCCGGAGATCCAGATCGACCTGCCCGGCGGGGACGGCTGAGAGACGGGGCCCGGGGTTGATCTGTGACAATCTGAAGCCGCAGGGCAAGACGCGCGAAACCCGCCCGGAAGGGCCGGTTTTGCCGCTGTTAGCGGGGAAAACGCGCGGAATTCCGCATTGTTCCGCAGAAATGGACATGTCGCGGAAAAACCTGTGCCAGCGCCGTGGCGGGGTTGACGCGCCGCGGCAGGAGGCCTCTATACAGGGCACGACCAATAACCTGTGAGGGGTCCAACATGGCTTTCGAACTTCCCGATCTTCCCTACGCCCATGACGCGCTTGCCGATCTGGGCATGTCCAAGGAAACCCTCGAGTTTCACCACGACATCCACCACAAGGCCTATGTCGACAACGGCAACAAGCTGATTGCCGGGACCGAGTGGGAAGGCAAGTCGCTGGAAGAGATCATCGCCGGCACCTATTCCTCTGGCGCGGTTGCCCAGAACGGCATCTTCAACAATGCCTCGCAGCACTGGAACCACATCCAGTTCTGGGAAATGATGGGTCCGGGCACCGGCGCGATGCCGGGCGAGCTGGAAAAGGCGATCACCGAGTCCTTCGGTTCCGTCGACAAGTTCAAGGAAGACTTCGCCGCCGCGGGCGCGGGCCAGTTCGGCTCGGGCTGGTGCTGGCTGGTGAAGGACGCGGATGGCAGCCTGAAGGTCACCAAGACCGAGAACGGCGTCAACCCGATCTGCTTCGGCCAGACCGCGCTTCTGGGCTGCGACGTGTGGGAGCATTCCTACTACATCGACTTCCGCAACAAGCGTCCGGCCTACCTGACCAACTTCCTCGAGAAGCTGGTCAACTGGGAAAACGTGGCGTCGCGCCTGGGCTGAGCCCGGCGGCACTGCAGATGCGAGGCCTGCCCCCGGAAAGGGGCGGGCCTTTTTCTTTGGGCGGCCTCAGGCGGCCAGCTCGATCCAGACCGGCACATGGTCCGAGGGCTTCACCCGGCCGCGGATGGCGCGGTCGATCTGGGCGTCTTCCAGAAGGTCGGCGGCCTGCGGGCTAAGGAGCAGATGGTCGATGCGGATGCCGTTGTCGCGGTCCCAGCAGCCGGCCTGGTAGTCCCAGAAGCTGAAATCGCGCAGCGCGGGCTGGGGCGGGCGGTGCGGATGCACGGCGCGCAGCGCATCGGTCAGCCCCAGCGCCAGCAGGCGCCGCCAGGCCTGGCGCGTCTCGGGCAGGAACAGCGCGTCCGTGGTCCATTCGGCAGGGTTCGCGGCGTCCTCGGGCTGCGGGATGATGTTGTAGTCGCCCGCGAAAAGCACCGGCTCCTCCAGCGCGAGCAGCTCCGTCACCCGGGCCTCCATCCGCTTCAGCCAGCCGAGCTTGTAGTCGTATTTCGGCCCCGGCGCGGGATTGCCGTTGGGCAGGTAGAGCCCGCAGATCCGCACCGGCTTTTCGCCGATCACCGTCGCCTCGATCCAGCGCGCCTGCTCGTCGCTGTCATCGCCGGGCAGGCCGCGGGTGACGTCCTCGAGCGGCAGCTTCGACAGGACCGCCACGCCGTTGAAGCTTTTCTGGCCATGGGTCTCGATGCGGTAGCCGCGTTCCTCGAAGGGCTCGTGCGGCACGCCGGCATCGACCGATTTGAGCTCCTGCAGCACCGCGACATCCGGCTGCGCCTCGTCGAGCCAGTCGAGCAGGGCGGGCAGGCGCGCCTTGATCCCGTTGATGTTAAAAGTGGCGATCTTCATCTTGGCTGTTCCCTTGCGGCCTCGCTGCAACTCGACCGAGCGGCGGGCCGCTGTCAAGCCGCCGCCTGCGTCGGTCCGCGGCTGGAAGCACGGGGCGCGATCGGCTACACCTTGGGGCATGTCGAGAGCGGTCGAGGAATAACGTGGAAAAGTTTCTGTTCTGTCTGGGAGTTAGCAAGGGGGGCACGACCTGGCTCCATTCGGCTCTGGTCCGCAATCCCGGGATCGGCCGCATTCCCCGCAAGGAGCTGCACTACTATCTGCGGCAGTACGGCAATGTCGACCGGCTGACCGATTCCGCGCGGCTGGGCGCGCTGGCGATGCATTGCCGCCGGGCCCGCTTCGTCTCGCCCGAGGACGAGCTCGGCCGTTCGGTCCTGACCGATCCGGATACCTATGGCTGTCCCTGGGACGGGGAAATGGCGCGCAACTGGGCCCAGGGCGGCATCAGCTCCAAGCGCTACGGCGCCTTCCTGCAGTCGCTGGAATGGTACAAGCGCTTCCTCAAGGGGCCGGTCGACGACAATTGGTACCGCAGCCTCTTCGCCGACGTGCCGGACGACCGCTGGGCGCTGGATTTCTCGACGACGAATTTCCTCGCCACGCGGGCGGGGTTCCGCGACATGTCGGCGGTGGCGCGCGACACCCGCGCGATCATCGTGCTGCGCGATCCGATCGACCGGCTCTGGTCGCACATGAAATTCCATGCCGATGTCACCCGCGACATCCTGCGCTTCCATGTCTGGAGCACGCAGGCGCTGCGCGATTTCGCCACGCATCATCAGCTGGTCAACAGCAGCCTCTATGGCGACGCGATCGAGAACATGAAGGAAAGCTTCGGCGAGGAGAAATCGCTGGTGCTGAATTTCGAGGATATCCGCACCCGCCCGGCGGGGATGTTCGAGGATGTCGAGCGCTTCCTCGAGCTCGATCCTGTCGGCCTGCCGAAGCGCGACGACGATGACGCACGGATCATCAACGCCTCGGCCAAGCTGCCGATGCCGAAGGGGCTGTTCGCGCATATCGCCGGCGAGTTCGAGCGCGACCTGGAGCGGGTGGCCAAGGCTGGCGTCAGCTTCGTCGAGCCCTGGATCGCGCATGCCCAGGCCCACCAGAAAGAGAAGCCGGTCCCGGAACTCATGGGGATCCGGCCACTTGCCAAGCGCGCGGTCAACTACCTGGTCGAGGACCGCCGCCGCCGCCAGGTGCTGCAGACCGAGCGCTGAGCCATGCCGGCCCGCCTCTGCGGGCCGGTGTCCCGGTCACATCGAGAAGCTGGTGCCGCAGCCGCAGGAAGAGGCGGCATTCGGGTTCTCGATCACGAAGCGCGCGCCGATCAGCTCCTCGGAGAAGTCGATCACCGCATCCGACAGGAAGGGCAGGGAGACCTCGTCGACCACGACCTTCTGGCCATGGCCCTCGAGCACGAGGTCGCCCTCGCCGGGCTCGTCGAGCGTGATCTCGTACTGGAAGCCGGAACAGCCGCCGCCTTCCACCGCGATGCGCAGGGCTTTCGTCTCGGCCGCGGCCGCGTTGATTTCGGCGAGACGCCCGAAGGCGCGCTCGGTCACTTTGGGGGGCAGGGTCAGGTCCATCCGGCGATCTCCGCACTTGGAAGCTACGATCAGAAAATATAAGTGGTGACGAGGCCACAGACAAGAAAGCAGCACGGCATGTGCCAGCCCTATGCGAGCGACCCCCACCGGCTGAGAGGCCGACTCTACCCCGAAGAGGAGTCGAGTTTCCGCTCTCCGTACCAGCGCGACCGCGACCGCATCATCCATTGCAACGCGTTCCGGCGTCTGAAGCACAAGACCCAGGTCTTTGTCGAGCACGAGGGCGACTACTACCGCACCCGGCTGACCCACTCGATCGAAGTGGCGCAGGTCGCGCGGACGATCGCCCGGGCGCTGGGGCTCAACAGCGACCTGACCGAGGCGGTGGCGCTGGCCCATGATCTCGGCCACACGCCCTTCGGCCATACCGGCGAGGATGCGCTGCAGGACTGCATGGCGCCCTGGGGCGGCTTCGACCACAATGCCCAGGCGATCCGTATCGTCACCCGGCTGGAAACGCAGTACGCGGCCTTCGACGGGCTCAACCTGACCTGGGAATGCCTCGAGGGCATCGCCAAGCATAACGGGCCGGTGCTGGGCGCGGTGCCCGCGG
This sequence comes from Poseidonocella sp. HB161398, assembly GCF_005870025.1. Taxonomy (GTDB): domain Bacteria; phylum Pseudomonadota; class Alphaproteobacteria; order Rhodobacterales; family Rhodobacteraceae; genus Mangrovicoccus. The sequence continues at coordinate 178,889 of NZ_VATA01000002.1, read as the reverse complement.
CGCTGGCGACCTACAATGCCCAGCACGACCTGGAGCTCGGCACCCATGCCAGCGCGGAGGCTCAGGCCGCCGCGCTGTCGGACGACATCGCCTATACCAATCACGACCTGCTCGACGGTCTGCGCGCCGGGCTCTTCTCCGAGGACGACCTGATGGCGCTGCCGATCCTGGAGCCGGCCTTCCGCGAGGTCGACCGGCTCTATCCCGGCACCGAGCAGATCCGCCGCCGCCACGAGGCGCTGCGCCGGGTCTTCGGGGTGATGGTCTCGGACGTGATCGAGACCAGCCGCGCCCGGCTGGAGGCGCTGGCGCCCGGCTCGGTGGAGGATATCCGCGCCGCGGGCCATGCGGTCGTCGCCTTCTCGGACCCGGTCTGGCGCGACCTGAAGCTGATCCGCGCCTTCCTGTTCGAGCGGATGTACCGCGCGCCCTCGGTGATGCTGAAGCGCGCCGAGGCCGAACAGGTGATTCGCGAGCTCTTCCCGCTCTACATGGCGCAGCCCGGGCTCTTGCCCGCGCGCTGGCATGCCCGTGCGCTGGTGGCGCAGGAGGGGCGGCTGGCGCGGATGGTGGCCGACTACATCGCCGGAATGACCGACCGCTACGCGATCCAGGCGCATCGCCGGCACTGCCCGGAGCCGCTGCGCTATCTCTAGCCCGCCGGGACCGGCCCGGGCCCGGGCCGGTCCCGGCGGGCCAGATTGAATTCCCGCCGCGGGAACTGTAGCTTGCGCGGCAAGCGCCCGGAGCGCTGCCGGATGTCGAGGAATGCGCCCCATGAACTTGCCCGCCATTGCGAACGCGGACGCCATCGTCAACTTGACCACCTTCCTGCTGGGGCTGGCGGGGGCGGCGCTGTTCGGAGCGGTGGCGGCGGCGGTGCAGGCCCGCCGGGGCTATACCGGCCATAATTTCCGCTTCACCATGACCGAGCTGATCGTCCGCTCGGTGGTCGCGCTCCTGGCGGTGATCGCCTTCTCGGTGCTGGCGAAGCTGCCCCTGGACGACGGGAGCATCACCCTGATCGCCGTCGTGCTGGCGGTGCTGTCGATGATCTTCGCCTTCGTCACCTATGCGCGGCTGACCTTCCGGCTGTTCTTCCACGCGCTCAAGAGCGTCTGAGCCCGCGCCCGCCGGGGAAAGCGCCCCCGGACCATGCCGGCCGTTGACGCCCCGGCTGCGGATGCTACACCGCGCCGAGGCAAAGGTGGACGCTATGAACCTGTTTTCCGAAGTGAAGGACCTGGTCCTGACCCAGCTCGACGCTCTGGTGGCGGAGGGCAAGCTGCCCGAAGGGCTCGACACCAAGAACGTGACGGTGGAACCGCCGCGCGACGCGTCGCATGGCGACATGGCGACCAATGCCGCGATGGTCCTGGCCAAGCCCGCCAAGATGAAGCCGCGCGACATCGCCGAGGCGCTGGCGGAGAAGCTGGTCGCCGATCCGCGGGTCGAAGAGGCCGGTGTCGCCGGTCCGGGCTTCCTGAACCTGACGCTGACCGCCGCCACCTGGCAGGCCGAGGTCGCGCAGATTCTCACCCACGGCCGGGCCTATGGCCGTTCCGGCCTGGGCGCCGGCAAGAAGATCAATGTCGAATATGTCTCTGCGAATCCGACTGGACCGATGCATGTCGGCCACACTCGGGGCGCGGTATTCGGCGACGCATTGGCGTCGCTTCTCGACTATGCGGGCTACGAGGTCACGCGCGAATACTACATCAACGACGGCGGCGGGCAGGTCGACACGCTCGCCCGGTCCGTCTACCTGCGCTATCTCGAGGCGCATGGCCAGGAGGTCAGCTTTCCCGACGGGACCTATCCCGGCGACTACCTGATCGCGGTCGGCGAGAAGCTGAAGGACAAGGTCGACGAGGCCTATATCGGCCAGCCCGAAGAGGTCTGGCTGGAAGAGGTCCGCGAATTCGCGACCGAGGAGATGATGGCGCTGATCCGCGAGGATCTCGCCGCGCTCGGCGTGCGGATGGACAATTTCTATTCCGAGAAATCGCTCTACGGCACCGGCCAGATCGAGAAGGCGCTGGCCGATCTCAAGGCCAAGGGGCTGATCTACCAGGGCGTGCTGGAGCCGCCGAAGGGCAAGGTCCCCGAGGACTGGGAACCGCGCGAGCAGACGCTGTTCAAATCGACCGCCCATGGCGACGATGTCGACCGCCCGGTGATGAAGTCGGATGGCAGCTGGACCTATTTTGCCCCGGATATCGCCTATCATTATGACAAGGTTTCAAGGGGTTACGATGCGCTGATCGACGTGTTCGGCGCCGATCACGGCGGCTATGTCAAGCGGATGAAGGCGGCCGTGGCCGCGCTTTCGGGCGGGACCGTGCCGCTCGACATCAAGCTGATCCAGCTCGTGAAGCTCTGGAAGGATGGCGCGGAATTCAAGATGTCGAAGCGCGCCGGCACCTTCGTGACGCTGCGCGACGTGGTCGACCAGGTCGGCCCCGACGTCACCCGCTTCGTCATGCTGACCCGCAAGAACGACGCGCCGCTCGACTTCGATTTCGACAAGGTGCTGGAGCAGTCGAAGGACAATCCGGTCTTCTACGTGCAGTACGCCTATGCCCGGATGTCCTCGGTCCTGAACAAGGCGGCGGCGCAGGGCGTCGACATTTCCGATGCCGCGATTTCGCGCACCGACCTGTCGCATCTGAGCGATCCGGCCGAGCTGAAAGTGGCGAAGAAGCTGGCCGAATGGCCGCGCCTCGTCGAGATCGCGGCGCGCGGGAACGAGCCGCACCGCATCGCCTTCTACCTCTACGAACTGGCCGGCGACTTCCACGCGCTGTGGAACCGCGGCAACGACCAGACCGAGCTGCGCTTCATCCAGGACGGCGATCCCCAGGCGACATCGGCAAAAATTGCACTGCCGCGCGCGGTCGGCGTTGTGATTTCGGCCGGTCTTGGTATTCTTGGCGTGACCCCGCTGGAGGAAATGCGCTGACTTAAACGGCGACCCCGGCGGCGGACATTGAGGCAGAACCGCAGACAAGAGGACGGGCCACGATAAGGTCCGCCGCATGGGGCTTAGATGGCAAACCCGGAATTCACCGAGGACTTCACGGACGACGTATCTTCCGAGGCCGTCGTCTCTTCCTTCATGGGCTGGCTCGGCGCAGGCTGCTCGCTTGCGCTGATCGTCGGCGTCGGATGGTGGTCCTATGACCTGGCCATGCGCGAGACCAACGGCATCCCGGTGATCGCCGCGCTGGAAGGCCCGGCACGGATCGCGCCCGAGACGCCGGGCGGCTTCGAGGCCGAGCATCAGGGCATGTCCGTGACCGAGCTCTCCTCCGCTGCCGACGTGATGGCACCCGAGGAGATCACCCTGGCGCCCGCGCCGGTGAGCCTGCAGGAGACCGACCAGCCCGTCGCCGAAATCGCACCGGTCGCGCGCCAGCGCACCCTGCGCGACGCGGTCAATGACGCGCTGCAGGATGCCGGCGTGCTGCCGAGCGCCGCCGAGGCCTCGACCGCGCCGGTCGATGCGCCGATGGAGGCTTCCACCATCCCGACCATCATGAATTCCGCGCCGCGCCCGTCGCCGCGGCCGAATCTGGGCGTGGTCAGCCGCGCCTCCTATTCCGTGCCGGTGGAAGAGCCGAAGAAATCGCTCGACCTCGATCCGGGGCTGATGGCGATCGGCACTCGCCTGGTGCAGCTCGGAGCCTATGACAGCACGGCGACCGCCGAATCCGAATGGAGCCGCCTGAGCGGCCGCTTCCCCGGCTATTTCGACGGCAAGCAGCGGGTGATCGAGCGGACCGAGCGCAACGGCAAGGTCTTCTACCGTCTCCGCGTCCACGGCTTCAGCGACGTCGCCGACAGCCGCCGCTTCTGCGCCTCGCTCCAGGCCGGCGGCGCCGATTGCATCCCGGTGCAGGTCCGCTGATACATGAGTCTGTCTGCTGCGATCCTCGGGCTCTCCGGGCCCGGGCTTTCCGCGTGGGAGCAGGGCTTCTTCGCTGAAACGAGGCCCTACGGCTTCATTCTCTTCTCCCGCAATATCGAAGACCCCGAGCAGCTCCGCCGCCTGACCGGCGAGCTGCGCGACACGGTCGGCCATGACGCGCCGATCCTGATCGACCAGGAAGGCGGCCGCGTGCAGCGGCTCGTGCCGCCGCATTGGCGCCAGTGGCTGCCGCCGCTGGAGCAGGTGCAGCGTTCCGCGCCGGGGCTTGCCGCGCGCGGCATGTACCTGCGCTACCGCATCATCGCCGCCGAGCTGCGCGAGATGGGGATCGACACCAATTGCGCGCCGATGGCCGATGTGGCGACGGGCGGCACCCATCCGTTCCTCTTGAACCGCTGCTATGGCAGTGACCCGATGACCGTGGCCGCCTCCGCGCGGGCCGTGGCGCAGGGGCTGCTGGCGGGCGGGGTCCTGCCGGTGCTGAAGCACATCCCGGGCCATGGCCGCGGCACGTCGGACAGCCACAAGGAGCTGCCCCATGTCGACGCGCCGCTCGACGCGCTGCGCGACAGCGATTTCGCCGCCTTCCAGGCGCTTGCGGATGTGCCGATGGGGATGACCGCCCATATCGTCTATCCGGCGATCGACCCGGATCTGCCCGCCACCCAGTCGCCCGCGGTGATCGATGCCGTCCGGCGCGAGATGGGGTTCGACGGGCTCCTGATGACCGACGACCTGTCGATGCACGCCCTGACCGGCCCCTACGAGGCGCGCGCGCGGCTTTCGCTTGAAGCGGGCTGCGATGTCGTGCTCCACTGCAACGGGCACCGGGACGAGATGGAGGCGGTCATGGCAGGCACCGGGACACTCGCGGGCAAGGCGCTTTTCCGGGCGCACAAGGCGATGATGCTGCGCGGCGCGGTCGAAGAGGCCGATATCGCCGCGCTCGAGGCGGAGCTCGCGGAGATCCTCGGGTGACGGAGCCCGACTCCAATGTCACCGAGATCGAAGCCCGCCGCGCCGCCGAAGCCCTGATCGTCGATGTCGACGGCTTCGAGGGGCCGCTCGACCTTCTGCTGTCTCTCTCGCGCACGCAGAAGGTCGATCTGCGGACGATCTCCGTGTTGGCGCTGGCCGAGCAGTACCTGAGCTTCGTCGAGCGCGCCAAGGAGCTGCGGATCGAGCTGGCGGCCGACTACCTAGTCATGGCCGCCTGGCTGGCCTTCCTGAAATCGAAGCTGCTGCTCCCGCCCGATCCCAAGGAAGAGGGTCCTTCGGCCGAGGAGATGGCCGACCATCTGGCCTTCCAGCTGGAGCGCCTGGCGGCGATGCGCGAGGCGGCGGCGCGGCTGATGGGCCGCGACCGGCTGGGCCGCGACGTCTTTGCCCGCGGCATGCCCGAGGGCATCTCGACCCATCGCAACGTCATGTACCAGGCGACGCTCCTGGACCTGATGCAGGCCTATGCGCGGATCCGCACCAAGGACGATTTCCGCCCCTATGTGATGGACCGCGATGCGATCCTGACGATGGAGCAGGCGCTGGACCGGCTGCGGGGCATGATCGCCTTTGCCGGGCAGTGGTCGGATCTGGCCAGCTACCTGCCGGTCGACTGGCAGGGCGATGCCGCACGGCGGCGCAGCTCTCTGGCGGCGACCTTCGCGGCCTCGCTCGAGCTTGCCAAGGAGGGCCGGGTGGAGATACGGCAGTCCGATATCTTTGGCCCCATCGAGCTGCGCAAGAAACCTGAATGACCGATCAAGACGACGACCTGCCCGAAGGCGCCGATCCCGAGGAAATGGGGGCGCTGGAGGATCCGGGCCTTTTCGACGCGCCGCCCCTGGCCGAGCAGGAGCGGATGGTGGAGGCGATGCTCTTCGCGACCTCCGAGCCGCTGACGCTGCGCGAAATGGGCACGCGGATGCCGCAGGGCTGCGATCCGGGGACGGCAGTGGCGATGCTGCAGAACCATTATCGCGGCCGTGGCGTGAATGTCGTGCAGGTCGGCGGCGCCTGGGCGATCCGCACCGCGCCGGATGTCTCCTTCCTGATGCAGAAGGAAGTGGTCGAGAGCCGCAAGCTCAGCCGCGCGGCCATCGAGACCCTGGCGATCATCGCCTACCACCAGCCCGCGACCCGCGCCGAGATCGAGGAGATCCGCGGCGTCGCCGTGTCGAAGGGCACGATCGACCTGCTGCTCGATCTCGACTGGATCCGCGTCGGACGGCGACGCGAGACGCCGGGCCGTCCGGTGACCTTCGTGGTGACGGAGGCGTTTCTCGACCATTTCTCGCTGTCTTCGGCCAAGGACCTGCCGGGGCTGGGCGAGCTGCGTGCCGCCGGTCTGCTCGATCCGCGGCGGATGCCCGGGCTCGACGAGGACGCGCCGGGCGATGGCGAGGAGGACGAGGGCGACGAGGATCAGGAAGAGATGTTCTGAGCTCCGCCAGGATTGCGCGGCAAAGCGAAACCCCCGCCGGAGACCCGGACGGGGGTTTCATTTTGCAACCGCCCGGGGGACGGGAGGGTTGCAAACTCGAACCGGCTCAGGCGCGCCCGGCCATCCGCTTCAGCGTGCCGTCGCGCCACAGGCCCTCATGCAGCCCGACCATGACGACATGGCCTGCGATCAGCGCTGCCATCACCCAGCCGGCCTCGCCATGCAGCGCATTGCCGAACGCGACCATCCATTCGATAGGCGCCTCGCGCGGCGCCGTGATTTCCAGGCCGAACGGGGCGAAGCCGCGGGTGCCGCCGATGGCGCGCAGGATGGCCGCCAGCGGCACCAGCACGATCAGCGCATAAAGCGCGGCATGGCCCGCCTTGACCGCCAGTCCCTGCAGGCCCGCGCCGTGATCCGGGCGGCGGTTGCGCATTGCAACCGCCCAGAGAACCCGCGCGACTGCCAGAGCGAAGATCAGCGCCCCCAGATCGCCGTGATGGCCACGGAAGAACTGCGTCACCGCGCTTTCGCCGCCCAGCACACGCTTGAACCCCATCCCGGCCAGCTGCCACAGGATCAGCACGGCCAGAGACCAGTGGAGGAGGCGGGTCACGAGGCCGTAGCCCGCCTCCGTGTCGAGAATGGGGGTGCGTCCGGACATGAGGACATCCTCTACTAGCGAAAACCTTTCCGTCATATGGCAATGCCGCGATGCAGCGTCGAGCCCGGATGACGAAAACTTGAGTATTTCCGTTGGGTAATGTGATCCGCCCGTGCCTTGAAACGGAAAACGGCGCCCTCCCTGGGGAGGACGCCGTCCGGATTGCTCTCGCTGCAGCGCGATCAGGCGGATCTGGCCATCCGCTTGCGCTCATGCGGGTCGAGATAGCGCTTGCGCAGGCGGATCGCGTTCGGCGTGACTTCGACAAGCTCGTCATCGTCGATATAGGCGATCGCCTGTTCCAGCGTCAGCGTGATCGGCGTGGTCAGGCGCACGGCCTCGTCGGTGCCAGAGGCGCGGACGTTGGTCAGCTTCTTGCCCTTCAGCGGGTTCACTTCCAGGTCGTTGTCGCGGCTGTGCTCGCCGATGATCATGCCGGTATAGACCGGCTCCTGCGCGCCGATGAACATCTTGCCGCGATCTTCCAGGTTCCACAGCGCATAGGCGACCGAAGCGCCGTTCTCCATCGAGATCAGCACGCCTGCGCGGCGGCCGGGGATCGCGCCCTTGTGGGGCTCCCAGCTGTGGAAGACGCGGTTCAGCACGCCGGTGCCGCGGGTGTCGGTCAGGAACTCGCCGTGATAGCCGATCAGGCCGCGCGACGGGACCAGCGCGATGATCCGGGTCTTGCCGCCGTTCTGGCGCATCTCGGTCATCTCGCCGCGGCGCGCGCCGGTCAGCTTCTCGATCACCGCGCCGGAGAATTCGTCATCGACGTCGATGGTGACTTCCTCGATCGGCTCCAGGCGCTGGCCGCCTTCCTCGCGGAAGAGCACCTGCGGGCGGGAGATCGACAGTTCGAACCCTTCGCGGCGCATGTTCTCGATCAGCACGCCCATCTGCAGTTCGCCGCGGCCCGCAACCTCGAAGGCCTCGCCGCCGGGGGTGTCGGAGATCTTGATGGCGACGTTCGACTCGGCCTCTTTCATCAGGCGGTCGCGGATCACGCGCGACTGGACCTTGTCGCCGTCGCGGCCAGCCAGCGGGCTGTCATTGATGCCGAAGGTGACGGTGATGGTGGGCGGATCGATCGGCTGGGCCGGGATCGCGTCGGTGATGGCCGGATCGCAGATCGTGTCGGCCACGGTGGCCTTCGACATGCCCGCGAGGCTGACGATGTCGCCGGCTTCCGCCAGGTCGATCGGCTGCTGCGACAGGCCGCGGAAGGCGAGGATCTTGGTGACGCGGAACTGCTCCACCCGGCTGCCGTCGCGCGACAGCGCGTTGACGGTCGTCCCGGCCTTGAGCGTGCCCGACTCGACGCGGCCCGTCAGCAGGCGGCCGATGAACGGATCCGCGCCCAGCGTGGTGGCCAGCATGGAGAAGGGCTCTTCGCGCTTGGCGATCTGCTTCGGCGGCTCGACATGGCTCAGCACCAGATCGAAGAGCGCCGACAGGTCCTTGCGCGGGCCGTCGAGTTCGGCATCGCACCAGCCGTTGCGGCCGGAGGCGTAGAGTGCCGGGAAATCGAGCTGCTCGTCATTGGCGTCGAGCGAGGCGAAGAGGTCGAACACCTCGTCGAGCGCGCGGTCGGGCTCGGCATCGGGCTTGTCGACCTTGTTCAGCACGACGATCGGCTTCAGCCCGAGCGCCAGCGCCTTGGAGGTCACGAATTTCGTCTGGGGCATCGGGCCCTCGGCCGCGTCCACCAGCAGGACCACGCCGTCGACCATCGACAGGATGCGCTCCACCTCGCCGCCGAAATCGGCGTGGCCGGGCGTGTCGACGATGTTGATGCGAGCACCTTTCCACTCGACACTGGTCGCTTTCGCGAGGATGGTGATCCCGCGCTCGCGTTCCAGGTCGTTCGAATCCATGGCCCGTTCGGTGGTGGCCTGGTTCTCGCGGTAGGTGCCCGATTGCTTGAGCAGTTCGTCCACCAGGGTCGTCTTGCCGTGGTCGACGTGTGCGATGATCGCGATGTTGCGCAGATCCATGGGTGGCGTCCTTGTCTGAAGTTGCGCTGGCCCTACAGCGCCGCAGCGCGGAAGGCTAGTCCTAAAGACAGGGGAATTGACCTATCTGGCGGGTTATCGCGCGATATAGCGGTCCCTGCGGTGGTTGAAGGCGATCAGCCCGTTGAGGATCACCGCCCCGATCAGCGAGTAGAAGACGACCGTGAACGGGAAGATCAGCGCCGCAATTAGAAAGAGCACGGCATCGATGATCAGCTGCACATAGCCTGCGCGGAAGCCGAAATTGTCCTGGATGTAGAGGGCGATGATGCCCAGCCCGCCGAGCGATCCGCCATGGCGGAAGATGGCGAGCAGCCCGATGCCGGTGACGGTGCCGAAGAAGAAGACGCCGAGGATCGGGTTCAGGTGCTCGATCTGGAAGCCGAGCGGCATGTAGTCGGTGCACACCGAGAGCGCGGTCACGCAGCCGAGCGATTTCAGCGTGAACTCCCAGCCCATCCGTTTCACCGCCAGCCAGTAGAAGGGCAGGTTGATGACGAAGAACACCTTGCCGAAGGAATAGCCGGTCAGATGGGCGAGGATGACGGCGGCGCCTGCGGTCTGGCCGGTCATGAAGCCCATATAGGTCAGCAGCACCAGCCCGAGCGAGCACATCACGATCCCGGTCGAGAGGCCCTGCACGTCGTCGAGGGCGGTATGTTCGACCGCTTCGGGATCGGGAAGGGGCATCGGCGCTGGCATGGGCAGGCTCCTCGAGGAAGGGCAGGGGTTCTGACCCAGTTGAGCCTGCAATCCGGCCGATGGCAAGACGCGGCGCCCGGGGGACGCCGCGTCAGATGGTCATCAAGCTGTGGAGAAGGCGCCGCTGCCTAGCCGACGAGCGCCTTGTTGAGGTTCTCGTCGATCTTCTCGAGGAAGCCCATCGTGGTCAGCCAGCCCTGGTCGGGGCCGACGAGCAGCGCGAGGTCCTTGGTCATGAAGCCCGATTCCACCGTCTCGACGATGGTCTTCTCCAGCGTGGTGGCGAAGGCCATCAGCGCGGTGTTCTGGTCGAGCTTGGCGCGGTGCTTCAGCCCGCCGGTCCAGGCGAAGATCGAGGCGATCGAGTTCGTCGAGGTCGACTTGCCTTCCTGGTGCTGGCGATAGTGGCGGGTGACGGTGCCATGCGCGGCCTCGGCCTCGACGATCTTGCCGTCCGGCGTCATCAGCTGCGAGGTCATCAGCCCGAGCGAGCCGAAGCCCTGCGCCACGGTGTCGGACTGAACGTCGCCGTCGTAGTTCTTGCAGGCCCAGACGAACTTGCCCGACCATTTCATGCAGCAGGCGACCATGTCGTCGATCAGCCGGTGCTCGTACCAGATGCCCTTGGCCTTGAACTTCTCTTCGAACTCCTCCTCGTAGACCTTCTGGAACAGGTCCTTGAAGCGGCCGTCATAGGCCTTGAGGATGGTGTTCTTGGTCGACAGATAGACCGGCCAGCCGAGGTTCAGGCCGTAATTCATCGAGGCGCGGGCGAAGTCGATGATCGAGCTGTCGAGGTTGTACTGCGCCTGCGCGACCCCGGCGGAGGGCGACTGGTAGACTTCGCGCTCGATCACCTGGCCGTCATCGCCCTCGAATTTCAGGATCAGCTTGCCCGGGCCCGGCATCAGGAAGTCGGTGGCGCGGTACTGGTCGCCGAAGGCGTGGCGGCCGATGACGATCGGATGGGTCCAGCCGGGCACAAGGCGGGGCACGTTGCGGCAGATGATCGGCTGGCGGAAGACCACGCCGCCCAGGATGTTGCGGATCGTGCCGTTGGGGCTGCGCCACATCTTCTTCAGGCCAAATTCCTCGACCCGCTGCTCGTCCGGGGTGATGGTCGCGCATTTCACCGCGACGCCGACTTCCCTGGTCTTCTCGGCCGCGTCGATGGTGATCTGGTCCTCCGTCCGGTCGCGCTCCTGGATCGAGAGGTCGTAATAGAGCAGGTCGAGATCGAGATAGGGCAGGATGAGCTTCTGCTTGATGAAGTCCCAGATGATCCGGGTCATCTCGTCGCCATCCATTTCGACGATCGGGTTGTCTACCTTGATCTTGGTCATCGGTGGTCCTCTGAGTCGGGAGCGGGGGAAGAACTCCTGCCGCCTTAGCGCATTTTCCAGGCGGGGGCCAGATTTGCATACGTTGGTATACAGAATGCCGCGCCCCTGATGCGCGGACGCCGCGGCGGCAGGAGGGCGGTGCAAGTCGGCTTGTGAGTCGGCTTGTGAGTCGGACGGGCTGCGGTCATGCTCGACTAGGATCGCGAGGGGGTGAATTTGCCATGAAGCGTATCGCAATTTTCTGCGATGGAACCTGGAATCGCAGCGACCGGGCCGTGCTCGCGGCAGAAAACCGCCCCGTCACCAGCATCCTGCGGCTTTCCGAGGCGGTGATTGCGGGCAAGGCGCCGGATGGCGTGGCGCAGGAGGGCTTCTATATCGACGGGGTTGGCACGCCGGGCGAGGTCGGGCGCCTGCGCTACACGATCGACAGGGTCGGCGGCGGCGTCTTCGGGTGGGGGCTCGACGACAAGATCCTGAAGGCCTACCGCTTCCTTGTGCGCCGCTACGAGCCGGGCGACGAGATCCACATCTTCGGCTTCTCGCGCGGCGCCTATACCGCCCGCTCGCTGGTGGGGCTCCTGCGCAATTGCAGCCTGCCGACCGAGGACGACCCAGTGCTGCTGTCGCATCTGATGGGGGTCTATCGCAGTCGCCGCCCCGGCGATGCCCCCTGGGAGGAGCGCGCGCGCAGCCTGAGGGGCTGGGTCAATCCCGGGCTCGCCACCGACGAGGCCGACCGGGCGGCGCGGCCCGGCGCCTGCCCGCTGCGCATCGCCTATATGGGGGTCTTCGACACGGTGGGCGCGCTCGGCGTGCCCGAGCTCTGGCCGGGGATCGCGCGAGTCAACAGCCGCTACCGCTTCCACGACCAGAAGCTCAGCGCGATGGTGCGCGCGGCGCGCCACGCCATGGCCATCGACGAGCCGCGGATCACCTACAAATCCGTGCCCTGGGACCGCGCCAAGCTGGCGGAACTGAATGCGGCGGCCGGGGACGCGCCCTACCGCCAGCTCTGGTTTCCCGGCGTGCACGGCACGGTGGGCGGTTCGCTGACCGAGGGGCATGAGGGGGCGGGGATGGCCGTGCTCGACTGGATCGCCGCGGGGGCCGAGGCGGCCGGGCTGGCCTTTGATGCCGCGAAGATCGCGGCGCTGCGCGGCCGGGCCGATGTGCTGGGGCCCTTCGGCAATCCGGAGGTGGCCTACAAGCTCGCCGACCGGCTGACGCTGCGCGCCTTCCCCTATCAGCGGCCAGCGGCGGAAAGCGCGGCGGAGGTGTCGGAAGTGGCCGAAGCGCGCTGGCGCGGGGCCGGGGCCGGGCCGGGCTGGCCCTACCGCCCGTCGCAGCTCAGCGCGGTGGCGGGCAGCGCGGGCTGGCCCGCCTGAGCTAGCGCGCCGAGGTCCCGGCGAAGAAGCCGGTGATCCGCGGCCAGAGCCAGGACCAGAGCCCCGGCGCGCCGCGTTCGACTGCGCGGCCGATGCGGCGCTCGATCTTCTCGGGGGTGACCTCGTAGAGCTTCCAGTTCACCCCGTCGGTGGCGAGGTTCAGAAGAGGCGGCTGGAACCGGTCGAGCGCCTTGGCGAATTGCGCCTCGGGCGTCTCCTCGGCCTCGAACTCGTCCCAGAGCGCGCGCAGCTCCGCCCCCTGGTCCTCGGGCAGGAGCCCGTAGAGCCGGTCGGCCGCCTTCTTCTCGGCGGCTTCCTGCGCGGCGGTGTCGACATTGCCGTGGATCGGGTTGTCGCCGGCATCCACCTCGACGATGTCATGCAGGATCAGCATGCGGATCACGCGGTTGAGGTCGATCCCCTCCGCGCCATGCTCGCCCAGCACCAGTGCGAAGAGCGCGAGATGCCAGGAATGCTCTGCCGAATTCTCCGGCCGCGAGCCGTCGCCGATGGGGGTGGAGCGCTCGATCTTGCGAAGCCGCTCCGCCTCCATCAGGAAGGCGATCTGCCGGTCGAGACGGGTCAACGGGTGGTCTCGGTGAGCCGCCGCTTGACGTAGTCGGAAACCGAACCGGTGAGGGTCTCCATATGCGGATCCTCGTAGAAATGGCCCGCGCCCTCGACCTCGGTATGGGTGATGGTGATGCCCTTCTGCTCGTGCAGCTTGCCGACGAGCGAACGGGTATCGGCCGGCGGGGCGACCCGGTCATTGGTGCCGTTGATGATCAGCCCCGAGGACGGGCAGGGCGCCAGGAACGAGAAGTCGTACATGTTCGCGGGCGGGCTGACCGAGACGAAGCCGGTGATCTCGGGGCGGCGCATCAGCAGCTGCATGCCGATCCAGGCCCCGAAGGAGAAGCCCGCGACCCAGCAGTGCTTGGCGTTCTGGTTCATCGACTGCAGGTAGTCGAGCGCGGAGGCCGCGTCCGACAGCTCGCCGATCCCCTGGTCGTATTCGCCCTGGGACCGGCCGACGCCGCGGAAATTGAACCGCAGGACGGTGAAGCCCATGTTGAAGAAAGTGTAATGCAGATTGTAGACGACGCGGTTGTTCATCGTCCCGCCGAACTGCGGATGCGGGTGCAGGATGATCGCGATCGGGGCGTCCTTGATCTTCTGCGGGTGGTAGCGCCCCTCCAGGCGCCCTTCGGGTCCGGGGAAAATGACCTCAGGCATCGGCTGCTCAGCTCTCCAGCTCACCGGCGCTGTTCCTTGACGGAGTCTCCACCGGTCCTTAGACGTGTCTCTCGCCGTCACGGGCATGACGGCATCGTGAGGCAGGTATACATCCATGGGCCACGGGTCAATGGCAACGGAGGGGATAGCGTGAAGCTCAGCACAAAAGGCCGCTATGCGATGGTGGCGCTGACCGACCTGGCGTTGCAGAAGCGCGACGAACCGGTCAGCCTGGCCGATGTCGCCAAACGGCAGGACATTTCAGTGGCCTATCTGGAACAGCTCTTCGTCAAGCTGCGCCGCGCGAAGCTGGTTGAATCGGTGCGCGGCCCGGGCGGGGGCTACCGCCTGGCGCGGCCTGCGACGGAAATCCGCGTCTCCGAGATTCTCGCCGCCGTCGACGAGACCGTCAGCGCACTGCACAAGGGGGCGGCAGCCTCCGGCGCGCTCTCGGGCTCCCGCGCCCAGTCGCTGACCAACCGGCTCTGGGAGGGCTTCTCGGCCCATGTCTATGTCTTCCTCCACCAGACGCGGCTGTCGGATGTCGTGAAGAACGACCTCGCCCCCTGTCCCGCCGTCCCAAACCTCTTCGCCATCATCGACGAATGACGCGGGAAAGAGCCTATCTGGACTGGAACGCCACGACGCCGCTGCGCCCCGAGGCCAGGGCGGCGATGATCGCGGCGATGGACGTGACCGGCAATCCCTCCTCGGTCCATGCCGAGGGGCGGGCGGCGAAAGGGCTGGTGGAGAAGGCGCGCGGCCAGATCGCCGAGGCGCTCGGCGCGATGGCGGCCGATATCGTCTTCGTCTCCGGCGCGACCGAAGCGGCGGCCCTGGCGCTTGCCGGGCGCGACCTGCGCTGCGCCGGGATCGAGCATGACGCCGTGCGCTCCTGGTGCCGCGAGGATCTTCCCGTGGACGGCGGTGGCAAGGTGCAACTGCCCCAAGATGCCAGCGGTTGCGCTTTGCAACTCGCCAATAGCGAGACCGGGGTGATCCAGGATCTGCCCGAGGGCCTGGCCGTCAGCGACCTCACCCAGGGCTTCGGAAAGATGCCGGTGGGATTCGACTGGATGGGCATCGACATGGGCTTCATATCTGCACATAAGCTGGGCGGCCCCAAAGGTATCGGTGCGCTGGTGCTCAGGCGCGGGCTTGACATCACGGCCCGGATCAAGGGCGGCGGACAGGAGATGGGGCGCCGCTCCGGGACGGAAAATGTCATTGGAATCAGTGGCTTTTCTGCTGCGGCCCAGGCCGCGCAGCGGGATCTCGCCGAGGGCGTCTGGGAAAACGTCTTTGAACTTAGAAAAATTCTAGAAAGCGGCTTGGCCTCGGAAAATTCTTCGACTATTTTTGTCGGGAAAGATAGCGCGCGTCTGCCCAATACCTCGATGATCGCCACTCCCGGCTGGAAGGGCGAGACCCAGGTGATGCAGATGGATCTGGCGGGATTTGCGATCTCGGCCGGCTCCGCCTGCTCCTCGGGGAAGGTGAAGGCGAGCAACGTGCTGTTGGCCATGGGCCATGATGCGGAAACCGCCGGAAGCGCGATCCGCGTCTCGCTCGGCCCCGAGACAACCGAGGACCAGGTGCTCCGCTTTGTCGAGGCCTGGAGCGCACAGAACCGCCGGCGCCGCGCGCGGGCATCATAGGGATAGCGGACCGGGGCGGTCCGCCGAGGGAAAGGCAAACGTCATGGCAGCTCTGGATACCCCTGGCGTCAAGGAAGGCGTCGACCAGGAAACCGTCGATGCCGTCCGCAACATGGGGACGTACAAGTACGGCTGGGAAACCGAGATCGAGATGGACTATGCCCCCAAGGGGCTGAACGAGGACATCGTCCGCCTGATCTCGTCGAAGAATGACGAACCGGAATGGATGACGGAATGGCGTCTGGCGGCCTATCAGCGCTGGACCCAGAAGGAGGAGCCCACCTGGGCGATGGTCGACTACCCCAAGATCGACTATCAGGACCAGTATTACTACGCCCGTCCCAAGTCCATGGAAACCAAGCCGAAATCGCTCGACGAGGTCGATCCGAAACTGCTGGAGACCTATAACAAGCTGGGCATTCCGCTGAAGGAGCAGATGGTCCTCGCGGGCGTGGAAGGCGCCGAGGCCGCGCCGGCCGGGGCCAAGGATGCCGTGAGCGAGCTGTCGGCCACCGCCGGATCGGGCCGCAAGGTCGCCGTCGACGCGGTTTTCGACTCCGTCTCGGTCGGCACCACCTTCCAGAAGGAACTGGAAGAGGCGGGCGTGATCTTCTGCTCGATCTCCGAGGCGATCCGGACCCATCCCGAGCTGGTGAAGAAGTACCTGGGCTCGGTCGTGCCGGTCTCGGACAACTTCTTCGCGACGCTGAACTCGGCGGTCTTCTCCGACGGCTCCTTCGTCTACGTGCCGCCGGGCGTGCGCTGCCCGATGGAGCTCTCGACCTATTTCCGCATCAACGCCGAGAACACCGGCCAGTTCGAGCGGACGCTGATCATCGCCGACAAGGGCTCTTTCGTGAGCTATCTCGAAGGCTGCACCGCGCCGCAGCGCGACACGACCCAGCTGCATGCGGCAGTCGTCGAGATCATCGTCGAGGAAGACGCCGAGGTGAAATACTCCACGGTGCAGAACTGGTTCCCCGGCGACGAGAACGGCAAGGGCGGCATCTACAACTTCGTGACCAAGCGCGCGGATTGCCGCGGCGACCGGGCCAAGGTGATGTGGACGCAAGTCGAAACCGGCTCGGCCGTGACCTGGAAATACCCGTCCTGCATCCTGCGCGGCGAGGAAAGCCAGGGCGAGTTCTACTCGATCGCCATCGCCAACAACTACCAGCAGGCCGATACCGGCACCAAGATGATCCATCTGGGCAAGAACACCAAGTCGCGGATCGTCTCCAAGGGCATCTCGGCGGGCAAGGCGCAGAACACCTATCGCGGGCTCGTCTCGATGCACCCGAAGGCGAAGAATTCGCGCAACTACACCCAGTGCGACAGCCTGCTGATCGGCGATCAATGCGGCGCCCACACGGTCCCCTATATCGAGGTGAAGAACAACTCGAGCCGGGTGGAGCACGAGGCGACCACGTCGAAGGTGGATGACGACCAGCTCTTCTACTGCCGCTCGCGCGGCATGGACGAGGAAGAGGCGGTGGCGCTTGTCGTCAATGGCTTCTGCCGCGAGGTGCTGCAGGCCCTGCCGATGGAATTCGCCATGGAAGCGCAGCAGCTGGTCGCGATCTCGCTCGAGGGCTCGGTCGGCTGAAGGAACGTCTTCCTGCGGGCGGTCGTCGGCATCCTGGGATGGCCGGAGCTCGCTCCGCAGGAAAAGGTGCTCTGGCGCATCGCCTGGTGATCGGGGGCGCCGCCCTGGCGGCAATTGCGGAGCGGGACAGGTCGAGTGGGCAAGTTCAGGCGCGGGACAATGCGGTTGCATATTGAAACCGGCGGCCAGGCGATTGAAAAAGCTTGGCTTGACGCCCGGATCGGATCTGGCCGTTTCGGCCGCTGGAGATAGGCATGGGCAACCCCTGGGGCAAGTCGAAAGGCGCATCCATGATCGTCACGACCACCAACGGCATCGAGGGCCGGTCGATCTCGGCCTATCACGGCATCGTGGTGGGCGAGGCGATCCTGGGCGCCAATGTGTTCCGGGACATGTTCGCGGGCATCACCGACATCATCGGCGGCCGCTCGGGCGCCTATGAGCGCTCGCTCGGCGAGGCGCGGGAGACCGCGCTGAAGGAGATGGAGGAGCGCGCCCGCGCGATGGGCGGCAATGCGGTGGTCGGTGTCGATATCGACTACGAGGTCATCAACAACATGCTGATGGTCTCGGCCTCCGGCACTTCGGTGACGGTGGACTGATGGCCGCGCGTCCGCCTCTGCGGCTCTTCTGGTGGCGCAAGACGCCGAATTTCGGGGATGGCATCTCGCCCCTGATCGTGGCCCATGCGAGCGGCCGCCAGGTGGTGCATGCCGATCCGGACGAGGCGGAGCTGTTCGCGCTCGGCTCGATCCTCAGGCCGGTTGCAAAGAGCTACCGCGCGCCGCGGCGGCACCGGCCGGTCGTCTGGGGCGCGGGCTGCATGAAGCCGGTGGGGCGGCGCTTTACCGCCCATGTCGACTTCGCTGCCTTGCGCGGACCGAAGACGGCCGAAGTGCTGCATGTCGCGGTGGAGGCCTATGGCGATCCCGGCCTGCTGATCGGCGAAGTGCTGGGAGAGGACATCAAGAACGGCGAAGAAGTTGCTGTTGTTCCTCACTTTTCCCATGTCGATCTGCCGGTCTGGCGGGCGCTGGCCGAGCGACCGGGCCTCCGCCTGGTCGATGTGCGCGCCAGCGATCCGCTGGAGGCGGTCCGGCAGATTGCCGGAGCGCGGCATGTCTTCAGCTCGTCGCTGCACGGGCTGGTGACGGCGGACGCCTATGGCATTCCCTCGACCTGGGTCGATCCAGAGGGGATCCATGCCGAACCCTACTTCAAGTTCAACGACTATGCCCTTGGCATAGATAGAAATCTTGGGAAGCCGATCCAGCCGGAAGAGATTCCGGCCCGGCTTCCGGACCTGCCCGAGGGGCCCTTGCCCCATGCCGCGGGCATCGCCGCCGCGAAACAGCGGCTTTGGAACAGCTTTCCGCCTGCTCTGCGGGCGAACTAGATCAAGAAGAGGATGTAACATGCTGGAAATCAAGGGGCTCGAAGTCAAACTCGAAGAAGAGGACAAGCAGATCCTCAAAGGCGTCGATCTGAGCATCGAGGCCGGGACGGTTCATGCCATCATGGGGCCGAACGGCTCGGGCAAGTCGACCATGTCCTATGTGCTCTCGGGCCGTGACGGCTACGAGGTCACCGGCGGCACCGCGACGCTCAATGGCGAGGACCTGCTGGCGCTGGAGCCCGAGGAACGCGCCGCCAAGGGCCTGTTCCTGGCCTTCCAGTACCCGGTGGAAATCCCCGGCGTCGGCAACATGACCTTCCTGCGCACCTCGCTGAACGCCCAGCGGAAGCTGCGCGGCGAGGAGGAGATCAGCTCCGCCGACTTCCTCAAGCTCGTCCGCGCCAAGGCGAAGGAGCTGAAGATCGACGCCGAGATGCTGAAGCGTCCGGTCAATGTCGGCTTCTCCGGCGGCGAGAAAAAGCGCAACGAAATCCTGCAGATGGCCATGCTGGCACCGAAGATGTGCATCCTCGACGAGACCGATTCCGGCCTTGATGTCGACGCGATGAAACTGGTCTCGGACGGCGTGAACGCGCTGCGCGACGCGGGCCGCTCCTTCCTGGTCATCACCCACTACCAGCGGCTTCTCGACCACATCAAGCCGGACGTCGTCCACATCATGTCCAATGGCCGCATCGTCAAGTCCGGCGGCCCCGAGCTGGCGCTGGAAGTCGAGCATAACGGCTACGCGGACATCCTGTCGGAGGTGGCGTGATGGCAGCGCAGCTGAAGCCGAAGCTTGACGCGCTCGAGGCGCGGCTGGCCTCGCTGAGCCTGCCGGAAGGCGGCTGGAGCGCGGCGGCGCGCAAGGATGCGCTGTCGCGTCTGGGCGCGATGGGCCTGCCGCATGCGCGCGACGAATACTGGAAGTACACCCGTCCCGACACGCTGAACGCACCCGAGGCGCCGAAGGCGGCGGTTTTCGAGGGGTCGGAAACGCCGGTCTTCTCGGCCCGCGACCGTCTGAAGATCACTTTCGTCGACGGCGTGTTCGATCCCGAGCAGTCCGACCCGCTGGAACTCGAAGGCATCACGATCGAGCGCCTGGCCGAGGCTGGCACCAAGGATATCCATTGGGCCAAGGACTTGTACGGCGTTCTTGAAGTGGCGGGCCAGACCCCGGTCGAGCGTCCGCTGGCCGCGCTGAACACCGCCTTCGCCACCGACGGGATCCTGATCCACGTCACCGGCACGCCCTCGAAGCCGGTCTCGCTGGTCTATATCCACCAGGATCCGGGCAGCGACGCGATCCTGCACCATGCGGTCAAGGTCGAGTCCGGCGGCGAGATCACGCTCCTGGAGAACGGCCCGGCCGCGGCGCGGTTCAACAAGGTGCTGGAAGTCGATGTCGCCGATGGCGGCAAGTTCCACCATGTCCGCGCCCAGGGGCGCGACCACGAACGGCGCGCGGCGACGCATATCTTCGCGCGGCTGGGGACGGAGAGCCTGTTCAAGTCCTTCACCATGACGGCCAATGGCGTGCTGACGCGCAATGAATGCGTGATCGAGTTCACCGGCGACGACGCGGTGGCCCATGTCGCGGGCGCCTCGATGGGCGATGGCGACTTCCACCATGACGACACGGTGTTCGTCACCCATGACGCGGTGAATTGCGAAAGCCGCCAGGTCTTCAAGAAAGTGCTGCGCAACGGCGCGACCGGCGTCTTCCAGGGCAAGATCCTGGTGAAGAAGGACGCCCAGAAGACCGACGGCTACCAGATCAGCCAGTCGCTGCTGCTGGACGACGACAGCCAGTTCCTCGCCAAGCCGGAGCTGGAGATCTATGCCGACGACGTGGCCTGCTCGCATGGCTCGACCTCGGGGGCGATCGACGAGACGGCGCTCTACTACCTGCGTTCGCGCGGGGTGCCGCGGCGCGAGGCCCAGGATCTGCTGACGCTGGCCTTCCTGGCCGAGGCGCTAGAGGAGATCGAGGATGACAGCCTGGCGGAAGAAATCCGCGAGCGGCTGGACGGCTGGCTGGCGCGGCGCCGCAGCTGATGTCGGTCACGCTGGACATCCTCTCCAGCTACCGCTGCCCGGGCCGCGTGGTCCGGCGGCTCCTGGCGGCGCCCGAACACGAGGGGCGGGCGCTGGCCTATCTGATGCTGGGCTGCGCGCTGGTCTTCGTGGCGCAGCTGCCGCGGCTGGCGCGGGAGACGGCAGAGGC
Source organism: Poseidonocella sp. HB161398 (assembly GCF_005870025.1). Taxonomy (GTDB): domain Bacteria; phylum Pseudomonadota; class Alphaproteobacteria; order Rhodobacterales; family Rhodobacteraceae; genus Mangrovicoccus. Next base: position 158,280 of record NZ_VATA01000002.1, on the reverse strand, counting down.
GGGCGGCGCGATGGCAGAGACCGCCTCGGGCGAGCTGCTCTTCTGGATGTTCTTCGCGCCGCTGGGCTTCTACGCGCTGGCGGCGCTGGCGCGCGGGCTGTCGCGGCTCTTCGGCGGCAGGCCCGGCTGGTACGGCGCGCGGGTGGCGACCTTCTGGGCGCTGCTGGCGGCGAGCCCGCTCTGGCTCTTCCGCGGGCTGGCGGCCGGGTTCTCGGGGCAGGGCACGGCGCTCGACCTGGTGACGCTGGCCGCGCTCGCGGGCTGGATCGCGATCTGGATCCTCGGCATGCGGGCGGCGTCCCGGCCGGCGCCGGGCATTGCCGGCGGTGACGAGCTGGCGTAGGTGAAGCCCATGACACCGCGCCTTTCCGATTTCACCCTTGGGGGCATTTTCGCCCTGGTCATTGCCACGCTGCGCAATCCGCGCGGCACGGCGCGCCACATCCTGGCGCTGGAGCTGCCGCAGAGCACGCTCTGGCTGGTTCTCGTCACGGTCGCCGCGATTTCGGCGCTGGCCGGGCAGGCGGCGGCCCTGATCTTCCTGCCCTCGGGCGGCGAGGCCGAGCTCGTCGGCCTCGGGCCGCTGGCCATGGCGGGGCTGCATCTGTGCGGCCTCGTGCTGACGGTCTTCGCCGTCCACCATATCGGCCGCGTCATGGGCGGCACCGGCACGCTGGACCGGTCGCTCCTGCTGCTGAGCTGGCTCGAGATCGTCATGATCTTCGTGCAGCTCGCGCAGGTGGGGCTTCTCTTCGTGCTCTCCTTCATCGCCCCGGGCGGGGCCGGGCTCTTCGTCACTGCCGCGGGCTTCGCGCTGGTGACCTGGCTCTTCACCGCCTTCGTGGCCGAGATCCACGGGTTCAAGAACCTGTGGCTCGTCTTCCTGATGATCGTCTGCTCGGTGCTGGCGATCAGTTTCGCCCTGTCTCTCGTCCTGTCCTTCATGGGGCTGCCCTTAACAGGAGGTGCCGTTGCTTGACGTCGCAAAGATCCGTGCCGATTTTCCCATCCTCTCGCGGGAGGTGAACGGCAAGCCGCTGGTCTATCTCGACAACGGCGCCTCCGCGCAGAAGCCGCAGGTGGTGATCGACGCCGTCACCCGCGGCTATGCCGAGGAATATTCCAACGTCCATCGCGGGCTGCACTACCTGTCGAACCTCGCGACCGAGAAATACGAGGCGGTGCGCGGCAAGGTCGCCCGCTTCCTGGGCGCGCCGGACGAGCACGAGATCGTCTTCACCACCGGCACCACCGAGGGGATCAACCTGGTCTCCTATGCCTGGGCCGCGCCGCGCTTCGAGCCGGGCGACGAGATCGTGCTGAGCGTGATGGAGCACCACGCCAATATCGTGCCCTGGCATTTCCTGCGCGAGCGCCAGGGGGCGGTGCTGAAATGGGTGGAGACCGACGCGGTCGGCGCGCTCGATCCGCAGAAGGTGATCGACGCGATCGGCCCGAAGACCAAGCTCGTCGCGATCACCCAGCTCTCGAACGTGCTGGGCACCCGGGTCGACGTGAAGGCGATCTGCGAGGCGGCGCGCGAGAAGGGCGTCCCGGTGCTGGTCGACGGCTCGCAGGGCGCGGTGCATGCGCCGGTCGACGTCGCCGATATCGGCTGCGACTTCTACGCGATCACCGGGCACAAGCTCTATGGTCCGTCGGGCTCGGGCGCGATCTGGATCCGCAAGGAGCGGCTGGCAGAGATGCGGCCCTTCATGGGCGGCGGCGACATGATCCGCGAGGTCACCCGCGACGCGGTCAGCTATGCCGACCCGCCGATGAAGTTCGAGGCGGGCACGCCGGGCATCGTCCAGACGATCGGCCTCGGCGCGGCGCTCGACTACCTGATGGATCTCGGCATGGAGAATGTCGCGGCGCATGAGGACCGGATCAGCACCTATGCGCGGGCGCGTCTCGACGGGCTGAACTGGGTGAATGTCCAGGGCCAGGCGCCGGGCAAGGCGGCGATCTTCTCCTTCACGCTCGAGGGGGCGGCGCATGCGCATGACATCTCGACCGTGCTCGACAAGAAGGGCGTGGCGGTGCGCGCGGGCCATCACTGCGCCCAGCCGCTGATGCAGCATCTTGGGGTTTCGGCGACCTGCCGGGCGTCCTTCGGGCTCTACAATACCGAGGCGGAGGTCGACAAGCTGGTGGAGGCGCTGGAGCTCTGCCACGAGCTTTTCGCCTGACGCAAATTCCCGCCGGGACATCGATTTTTGCGATTGCAAGTCCCGGCGGCGCCACCTATACACCCCCGGCACGCACCCATAGCTCAGCTGGATAGAGCGCTGCCCTCCGAAGGCAGAGGTCTGAGGTTCGAATCCTCATGGGTGCGCCATTTTCCTTGACACGGGTTGAAGACAAGGAAAATAAAAAACCGAATATCAGCGAGTTACATGCGTTTGTCAGTCCGGTGGCCGGAATGCCTGTTACAAAACCCGCAACAAATCCCATTAAATCTTACTTAACCGCAAGCGGGTCGCCACGCTGAATTCCCCTCACGAATTCACGCCGGGGAGATATGCCGAAATTGCGGAAGGTGCCGGGCGTCACGCTGGACCGTGGGCGCTACCACTTTGTCAAACGGGTGCCGAAGTCCCTGGGCGGCCTGATCATGGGGCGCGACGGGCTGCCGGTCAATTTCGTTCGAATTGCACTGCACACCGCCGGCCTGTCCGAGGCAAACGCCAAGGCGGCACGGGTCGCGGCAGAACGGGCGCGCGATGGCCGCCGGAGAGGGGGCGGCCGCAAGGGCGCACTACCTTGCGGCACGGCGCCTGGCCGAGGCCCGGGGCTTTCCCTGCGTGCCGCTCGACGTTCTGGCAGGCTCTGCGCTGCGCCGCCCTGCACAAGATGAACATGGCCGAGCGCTTTCAGGAAGGCGCGATGACGGCCGCGAATTCCGGGGCCGCCGCCAGGATGGTCCTTGAGGCGGAGGCCGCGCAGCTTGGCGCCGCCTCCATCCCGGGGCGGATGGCGACGACTTCGAGCCGGACGAAATCGAGGCGGGAATTGTGGTGGAGCTGCCGCCGGGCCTGAAGGAGAACCCGCATAACCCGAAAAACCTCGATGCGGCGGCGGAGCCCTTCCTTCGCACCATGACCGCCAGTCCCTGCGCCTGGAGGAAGTCCGGGCCCTGAGACCGGCGAGCCGCTGATGGTCTACGATGACCCGCCGACCGGCCGGCAAATGCAGCTGGCCAGCAAGGACGGCATCGTCCCTGTCGGCGGCCATCTCCATTCTGTGCCCGACACCTCCCGCCGGCGCGTGCTCGTGGTCCAGCACCGTGCGGCCGAGATTCGCATCTTCGAGGAGCGAGGGCAGGACTGCCATCGGTCCGAAGGAATGCCCGAACGAGCTGATCGCGCGCGACCGGTGCTCGAGGAAAAGCCGGTTGGCTGCTTGCGGATCTGCCGGCCCTGATCTGGAGAGAGGCCTCGCACGCCGCCGGTCCGGGAGAGATGCCGAAGCCGCTGCCGGGCGTTCCCGTTGGAGCCGTTACGCCGGGCGACCATGCGAGAGCCGAACGACGGCGCCTTCCCGATCATCGTCTTGATCGGTTCGGCGACGCGGGGATCGACCTTCAGCGCGGGTTTGACCGGCTCGCGGCAGACCGTCCGCAGCGGCACGCCGAACCGGGCAGGGCGTCTGGCCTGCGGCACCGTGATCCCGTCAGACAGTAGGCGCTCACGGAGCGTCCGGATCTCCTGCTCCATGAGGGCCTGCAGCTTTTTCCGGGCGCATCTCCAGCATGCCTGGCCCCAGCAGGGGGATGCAAAAGGGGTCCTGGGCGTCATCCCGGAGGATTTCGTTCCGGATTTGACCTGGATTTCTCCTCGAATCCGGCAGGTCTGGCCGTGTTCGGGGCCATCTTCCCGGTTTTCCAGCATACCCCGCGGCCGAGCAGACTTTTTTCGGCACCCGGCTAGGCTGCCTGCAAATCCTCGGGCAGCTTCGCGTATTGCTCGCCGTTGCCGAGCGGGTCCGCGTGCCGCGAGGTCTCCATGCTCCGCTTGCCATCCTCGACCCGGCCCTCGATCCCGGAAGGGGACAGGTCGAATGACCGGCTCGCCTCGGCCACGGTTGTCCTGCTCTGGATGATCTCGGTGAGGAGCACCGTTTCCGGGGCTTTCGCGCCCACGGTCCCCTTCAACTCCGCATCGCCGTCCAGCGCTTGACGCTGACGGCCATCGTCATGCTTGTCGCGACCTTCTCCCGTGCACCATGAGCAGGATGCCACTGGGTCGATACATCCGTGCTCACGCGTTTCCGGAGTTCGGTCTGGCAGCCCAGAAAGCGATAGTGCGGGCCTCGATCGCAGGGATCGACACATGCGGCATCACGATACCGTACGGGCATGGAGCGTGCCGGGTCTTTGACCGCAAGGTCGGGCCTCAGGCGGTCACTTGCGGTCCGGTCGGCGGCCTTCCGCGAGTGCCGGTCGATCGCAACGGCGAAATACTGGCAGCCCTGCATGGCCGAAGGCTGCCAATGATGCGCCATGGGTTCGAGTGGCAAAGGGGCGTGCCGGATGCACCCTGTCCTGTCGCTGGCGACGGCAGGCTGGACGGTCCCGCCACGCGACGGCCCCGCTCTGGCTGACGCCGGGGACGTGGTGCTCCGGCTGAAGGGGAAGCTGGTGCGCGCCATCGGGTCCGGACCGGTCGGCCTCGATGAGTGCAAAGCGCGCCAACTCGCGTCTTTCGCGAAAGAGGTTGCGGCCCTGCTCGGGATGTCGCGCTCCTGTTTGAGGGCTGAGACCGCGCTGCGCAGCCGCTTCATCTCGACATGCGGGCCGACCTGTTCGCCGCGGGGCTCCTCCGCATTCCGATCTGCCCGGATCCAGCGCGTCGGCTGGCCGCCGCCCGGATCATCCGCGATGTCGCGCCGCCTTTGCCCGCTGGCCCGTGCCAGCTGCAGCGCTTCGCGCTAGGGCTCCGGCGCCAGACACTGTCCGTAGGATATAGGACTTGGCCTGGCGTCCCAGGTGGTGCTCTCCGCGTTCTCCGGGCCAGCCATGACCGAAGATTTCCGGAGGGCCCGATCGTCGCACCCTATCGGAAGCTACTCGGGTCGATGGTGGCCGGCGCTGTGGCCGGGATACCGGGTCGGACCGTTGTCCTGGAGGCGGCCGCCGAGATCGGGCCGGAATTCCGCATCCTGCTGCGTCGGCATGTTCCGAACTGGTCCACTGGAGGGTGGATGCGCCTGGCTTCCCGGGCGCGCAGCCATTGCGGTCCCGGCGGGTCGGGATTGCAGTTGCTCCGTATCCTGGTCAGGGGGCGGCCGCTTGGATGCCGCTGAAGGCACGGGTTGCGGGGTTTGCGGCAATGGGCGCGCTGCGCGCGCTGCGCGGGACGGGTATGGAGAGGGCGCGCTATCCGTGCGGGGATCCCGGGCGGGGGCAGGACTGCAGGAGCGTGCCGTGAAATTCATCGTCCTTTCGGATCTGCACATCACCCTTCCCGGCGAGCGGCTCGCGGGGATCGATCCGGCCGAGTGGCTCGGGGCCGCCATCTCGCGGATCAATGCCGCACATGGCGATGCCGACCTGGTGGTGCTGGCCGGCGACCTGACGGACCGCTCGCGCAGCGCCGCCTATGAGAGCCTGCTGGAGGCGCTCGGCGGGCTGCGCGTACCCTGGGCCGCGACGCTCGGCAATCACGACAACCGCGATGTCTTCGCCCGCATCTTCGGGGCCGAGCGGCTTGATGCGAACGGCTTCGCCCAGTCGGCGCATCATCTGGGCGGCGAGGTGGTGCTGGTGCTCGACACGCTGGAGAAAGGGCCGGGAACGGGCGGCTGGGGGCGCGGCACCGGGCGGCTCTGCCCGCTGCGGCTCGACTGGCTCAGGGCCGAGCTCGACCGCGCTGCGGGGCGGCCGGTGCATGTCGTGCTGCACCATCCGGCGCTGCAGGTCTCGCCGGTCCATGACGCCTACCTGATGGAGGAGCCGGAAGAGTTCCTGGCGATCCTCGACGGCTATCCCGACATCCGCGGGGTCACGGCGGGCCATATCCACATGGCGACCACGACGCTGCGCCGCGGCATTCCCTATCATACCATCGCCGGCGGGCATGCCACGATGCGCGAGGAATTCGGCCCCGCGCCCTACCGCACCCGCCGCGAGGGGCCGGGGCAGATGGCCGTCATCCTCAGCGAGGCCGACCGCACCGTGCTGCATTTCGACAACTACATCGACCGCCACCCCGAGCTGCCGGGCTGAGCAGGCTCAGCCTGCGGCGCGCTGGCTCTCGGGCAGGGGATCGACGCTGAGATCGAGCGTCGCCAGATGGCGCATCAGCGCCGGGCGCACCGACTGGTCGCCATTGGCGCGGGCCTCCTCGACCACCCGGCGCACCTCGCGCAGATCGGCGCGGCGCAGGAGATGCTTGACCGGACCGACCGAGGCGGGGCGCATCGAGAGCGAGCGCAGCCCCATCGCCGCGAAGCACAGCGCCTCGACCGGGCGCCCGGCATCCTCGCCGCAGAAGCTGACCGGGGTGCCGCTCTCGTTGCAGCGGTTCACGATCTGCTCGATGAAGCTCAGGAAGCTGCCGTTGAGCGTGTCGTAGCGGCGGCGCACCCGCTCGTTCTCGCGGTCGGCGGCGAAGAAGAACTGCTTCAGGTCGTTGCCGCCGATCGAGACGAAATCCGCCATCTCGAAGAACTGCCGCGGCGCATAGGCCATCGACGGCGTCTCCAGCATGGCGCCGATCTCGACATTCGAGGGCAGCAGATGGCCCTGGCGCTCCTCGCGGTCGAGCTCTTCGAGCATCAGCGCGCGGGCGGCGCGGAATTCGTCGAACTGGGCAACGAACGGGAACATCACGGTCAGCGGACGGCCCCGCGCGGCGCGGATCAGCGCCTGGAGCTGCATCCGCATGATGCCCGGCTTGTCGAGCCCGACCCTTATGGCGCGCCAGCCGAGCGCCGGGTTCGGCTCCTCCGTGCGCTTCATGTAGGTCAGCACCTTGTCCGAGCCGATATCGAGCGTGCGGAAGACGACGCGCTTGCCGTCGGCGGCATCCATCACCCTGGCGTAGATGCTGGCCAGCTCGCCGCGGCGGGGCATCTTGTTGCGGATCAGGAACTGCAATTCGGTGCGGAACAGTCCCACGCCCTCGGCGCCGCAGCTCGAGAGCGAGGGCAGGTCGACCAGAAGCCCGGCATTCATGTTCAGCGAGACGGTCTCGCCGCAGATGGTGCGGGCCGGTTCGCCGCGGATCGAGGCGTAGCGTTCCTGGGCCTTGGCATGCATGGCAAGCTTGTCCCGGAAGGCATTGGCAATGGTGTCGTCGGGGCGCAGGTGCACGACGGCATTCTCGCCGTCGACGAGGATCGCATCCCCGGTCAGCGCCTCGGAGGTGATGCCCGAGGCGTTGATCACCAGCGGGATCGCCCAGGCGCGGGCGATGATCGCGGCATGGCTGCCGACCGAGCCCTCTTCGAGCACGATGCCCTTGAGCTCGCGGCCGTAGTCCAGGAGCTCGCCCGGGCCGATATTGCGGGCGACCAGGACGGGGTTCTCCGGGCGTTCGGCGCCGGTGTCGCGGCCCTGGCCGGTGAGTTCGCGCAGGAGCCGGTTCGACAGGTCGTCCAGATCGGTGCCGCGGGCGCGCAGATAGGGATCGGTGGCGCGGGCCAGCCGCGTGCGGGCGGCGGACTGCTCCTTCTCCACCGCTGCCTCTGCCGAAAGACCGCGGGCGATGTCCTCTTCCATCCGCCGCAGCCAGCTCTTGGAATTGGCGAACATGCGGAAGGTCTCGATCACCTGGGTGGCTTCCTCGTCGCCCGAGGAGGCGGCGTCGAGCATCTTGTCGAGCGAGACGCGCAGCCGGGCGACGGCGTCGCGCAGCCTCTCCAGCTCGGTATCGGGGTCGTCGCCGATCGGGTTCGTGACCACCACGCGCGGATCGTGCAGCAGCACGCGGCCCTCGGCGGCGCCCTCCTGGCCGGTGGTGCCGCGGAAGGCGACCGGGCGCTGGTGCAGCGGCGACAGGGCGGCGCCCTCGTCGAGGAAGGCGCCGAGCTCGGTCATCTCGGCCAGCACCATCGCCACGACCTCGACCCCGTAGAGCTCGTCCTCGGAGAACTGCCGCGCTTCCTTCGACTGCACGACCAGCACGCCCAGGACCTGGCCCAGCCGCTGGATCGGCACGCCGAGGAAGGAGGTGAAGATCTCCTCGCCGGTCTCCGGCATGTAGCGGAAGCCGGGCTCGGCCGGGGCATTGGCGGAATTGACCGGCCGGCGGGTGCGGGCGACCTTGCCGACCAGGCCCTCGCCGAGGCGCATGCGGGTCTTGTGCACCGACTCCGCCTTCAGGCCGAAGGTGGCGCAGAGCTCAAGCGTCTCGGCATCGCGGAAGAGGTAGATGGAGCACACTTGCGTCCCCATCGACTCCGCGATGATCGAGGTGATGCGGTCAAGCCGCTCCTGTCCCGCGCCGCCGCTGGCGAGGGCTTCCCGCAATCGTCCAAGGAGCTTGCGGCTCTCGGTTTCCTGGATTTGGCCCATGGGCCTCCGGTTCAGGCTGCTTCGTCCAATCCGAAGGCATCATGCAGGGCTTGTACGGCCAGTTCCATATATTTCCTGTCGATGAGCACGGAAATCTTGATCTCCGAGGTGGAGATCACCTTGATGTTGATATTCTCCGCTTTCAGCGCCTCGAACATGCGCGCCGCGACGCCGGCATGGGACCGCATGCCGATGCCGACCACGGAGACCTTGCAGACTTCGGTGTCCTGGACCAGCTCGCCGAAATTGATCTCGCCGCGCTCCTTGGCCTCCTGCATGGCGCGCTCGGCGCGCAGCACCTGGTCGACCGGGCAGGAGAAGGTCATGTCGGTGCGCCCGTCCGCCGAGACGTTCTGCACGATCATGTCGACATTGATCCCGCCATGGGCCAGCGGGCCGAAGATCGCGGCGGCGATGCCGGGACGGTCGGCGACCGACAACAGGGTCATTTTCGCTTCGTCGCGGGAATAGGCGACGCCGGAGACAACTTTGCTTTCCATGATTTCCTCCTCGTCGCAGACCAGCGTCCCGCTGGTCTCGTCGGTTTCCTCGAAAGACGACAGCACGCGCAGGCGCACCTTGTAGCGCATGGCCAGCTCGACCGAGCGGGTCTGCAGGACCTTGGCGCCGAGGCTGGCGAGCTCCAGCATCTCCTCGAAGGCGATCTTCTCGAGCTTGCGCGCCTTCTTGGTGATGCGCGGGTCGGTGGTGTAGATGCCGTCCACGTCCGTGTAGATGTCGCAGCGCTCGGCCTCGAAGGCGGCGGCGAAGGCGACGGCGGTGGTGTCCGAGCCGCCGCGGCCCAGCGTGGTGATCCGGCCCTCTTCCGAGATGCCCTGGAAGCCCGCGACGACGGCGACCTTCATGCCCTCGGCGAATTTCTGGTCGATATTCTCGCGCGGGATCTCGACGATCCGGGCCGAGGAATGCGCCGAGCTGGTCTTCAGCGGCACCTGCCAGCCCTGCCAGCTGCGCGCCGGGATGTCCATTTCCTGCAGCGTCAGCGACATGAGCCCGGCCGTGACATTCTCGCCCGAGGAGACGACGGCGTCGTATTCGCGCGCGTCGAACAGCGGCGAGGTCTTCGAGACCCAGCCCACCAGCTCGTTGGTCTTGCCCGACATGGCCGACACGATGACGATGACATCATAGCCGCGTTCCACTTCGCGGCGGACCTTTTCCGCGGCATTGCGGATGCGGTCGAGGTCGGCAACAGAGGTGCCGCCGAATTTCATCACGAGGATGGGCATGGCGTATCCTTCCCGGCGGCCCGGACGGATCCGGGCGGCGTAACACGGCGGCGGTCTTACGGTGCCGATCCGCCTTGCGCAAGAGCGCGTTCGCGCTGCGCCGCGGCGGATGGTCCCCGTGCCGCAGGGGGCGCGGCGAGGAGGCCGGGAAGGAAGGGAAACCGCGCCAGCGCCGCGGCCAGCGCGGGCCCGTCAAGCGGGGTCCCGCCGAAGCGCGCGCGGCTGTCATTGCCGCCATGGACCGAGCGCAGGTAGAGCGGCGCGCCGGTCTCCACCAGCCGCGCGGGATGACGCTCGCCGATCCGCCTGTGCGCGGTGCCGTAGGGATGCACGTCCGCGCCCGGCCGCGCGAGAAGCGCCAGCCCGAGATTGGTATAGGGCACGCGGCGGGAATAGAGCGCCGGGACCCGCCCGGGCGCGAGATCGAGCGTCAAGCCCTCGGGGAAGGAGAGGAAGAGATGCCCCTCGGGCGCGAGCGCCTCGGCCTCGGCGCGGGCCCGGTCGCGCAGGAGCCCGGTGAAGCCCGCCGCCAGCGCGTCGTCATCGTCGAGCACCACCTGGCAGAGCGCCGCGCCGGGCGGGAAGCTGCGCCGCACGTGGCGGCGGAAGGGACGCAGGGCGCGGCCGGGCCTGGCGAAGAGGACCCGGGCGCGCGCGTCCCCCAGCGTGTCGAGGCAGAGCGCGCGCAGCCGCGCCTTCCAGCGCCGGGGCATCGCCGCGCCGCCGAGGACGACATGGCAGAAATCGCCGTCCTCCTGGGCCAGCAGCCCGGGCAGGGTGATCCGTTCGAAAAGGGCGAAGCGCTGCGCCAGCCGGGCATCGTCATAGAGCGCGGCGGCATCCCCGGCCTCCGGACCGCGCCAGCCGGAGAAGCCGAGATAGGAAAACCGCGTCTGGTAGACGATCTCCATCCTGCGCCTCCGCATTCCTGTCGGGCAGAGGCTTGCCCGGCAGAGATGAAGAAACCGCGAAGGCGGGGCCGTCAGAAGGCGACCGGGCTGCCGTCATGCGCCAGCACCGCGCCGGTCGTCGCCAGCGTCAGCTCGTCGAAGCGCGCGGCCAGCCCCGCGGCGCTTTCCGCCGGGGTCAGGTCGGCGCCGTTTCCGCCCATCTCGGTCTGGACCCAGCCGGGATGGTAGGCGCCGACCGCGATGCCGATCGGCTCCAGGTCGGTGGCGAGGTTGCGCGCCAGATTGGTCGCCGCCGCCTTCGAGGCGCGGTAGATATAGGAGTGCCCGGGCGCCCGCGCGCTCGAGCCCATGGCCGAGGTGATGACCGCCACCCGCGGCGCCTTGGCCATCTGCAGGTTCGGCAGCAGCGCCTGCACCGCGAGGAAGACGCCGGTGACATTGACCGCGAAGGTCTCCGCCCAGAGCGCGGCGGGGTATTCCGTCGCCAGCTTCATCCCCTTGTCGCGGTAGATGCCGGCATTGCAGACCAGCAGGTCGACCGGCACGCAGTCGAGTTTCTCCGCCAGGGCGGGGAAGCTGGCCGGATCGGTGACGTCGAGCGGCAGCCAGCCGGGCCCCTCGGGCAGCGTGCCGCGGGCTGTGCCAAGCACCTCGCGGCCCTGGGTCAGATAGTGCTCGCGCAGCGCGCGGCCGAGGCCGCGGGTCGCGCCGGTGATCAGGATTGCCATGGCAGCGCCTCCTCCGGAGATGCGGTCAAGATGCGGTCAATTGGTGCCCCGCCGGTCGCGGAAGGGCAGGGGCAGGACCGGGATGCCGTCCTGCAGCAGCGCGCGCGCCTCTTCGGCATTGGCCTCGCCATGGATCGCGCGCCCGGGCTTCTCGCCCTCGTGGATCGCGCGGGCCTCCTTGGCGAAGCTGCGCCCGACATAGTCGGAATGCGCCTCCACCTCGGCGCGCAGCTTCTCGATGGCGCTGCGCAGCTCGGGCGGCATCTCCGCCCCGGCCGTCACCGGCTGCTGGGCGGGCTTTTCCGGCGCGGGACGCGCCGCCTCGCGCTCGGCGGGGGCGACGCGCGGAGCCATCAGCGCCTTGGCGATCTCGGTGCTGCCGCAGACCGGGCATTCAAGCTGTCCGGCCGCCGCGAGGGAGTCGAAATCCCCGGCGGAGCGGAACCAGCTTTCGAAGCCATGCTCCTCGGAGCATTTGAGGGCGTAACGGATCATCTTGGCACCGGAGTGAACTGCTTACCCTTACTACCTAGACGATATTGGCGGAATATCAACGTCCGGGCACGCGGACGCGATCTGCCGGCGGCAGGCCCTCGGGGCTGAAACGGGCGAGGATCTGGCCGAGCTCGGGAGAGTCGACCAACTCGGCGGCGGTCTTCGGGCTGGCCCAGCGGCGCTTGCGCTGCCCGGCCTCGGGGAAGCGGCGGCGCAGCGCCGTGACCTCGACCGCATAGAGCGCGACCACGCAGGGCAGTCCGCCCTTGGAGCTGCCGTAGATGCCGAGGCAGAGCGGATGCGCCTTGCCCTCGACGCCGGCCTCCTCATAGGCCTCGATCCCGGCGGCGGCGGCCGGGGTGCGGCCCGGGATCGGCCAGCCCTTGGGGATGATCCAGCGGCCTTTCCCGCGCGAGGTGATCAGCAGGATCTGCACGCGGCCCTTGCTCTGGCGGTAGCAGATCGCACCGAATTGCGAGCGGACCTGGCGCTTCTTCGAGGGGGCGAGCGACAGGGGAGCCTGCCGGATGCGGAGGATCGACATGACGGGGCTGCCCCTGGGTGGAGTGAATCACTGCCTCTATCTAGATGTAGTATGTGCCTGCGGCTTCTCCTGTCCATCCGGTAGTTGTGCCGAGGGCAAACCTTGACCTCGGGGCGGCGCGGCCTACATATCCGCAGATCACAGGGAGGCGCGCCGTGATCCGTATTCTTGCCCCTATCATCCCGTTCCTGGCCGGCGCCTCGGCGGCCGCGGCCTTCAGCTTCGGCAATATCGACGGCGGCACGCTGGAGACGGAGGACTGGGCGGGCCGTCCGGTTCTCGTGGTCAACACCGCCTCGCGCTGCGGCTTCACCCGCCAGTACGAGGGGCTGCAGGATCTCCAGGACCGCTATGGCGGCGAGGGGCTGGTCGTGCTGGCCGTGCCCTCGGACGACTTCCGCCAGGAGCTCGACAGCGCGGCGGAGGTCAAGGAGTTCTGCTCGCTGGTCTTCGGCCTGACCCTGCCGATGGCCGACATCACCCCCGTCACCGGCGAGGCGGCGCATCCCTTCTACCGCTGGGTGCGCGACGAGACCGGCTTCGAGCCGTCCTGGAATTTCAACAAGGTCCTGATCGGCCGCGACGGCCGGGTCCTGGCGACCTGGGGCTCGGCGACCGAGCCGCTCTCGCCCGAGATCACCGGGCCGATCGAGGCGGAGCTTGCGGCGGACGGGTGAACGCGCGGCCCTTCTTCATCGGATCGGAAATCTACCGCCATTCCTCCTACGGGACCTGGCATCCGCTCAGGGTGCCCAGGGTCTCGACGCTGATGGACATGGTGCGCGCGCTCGGCTGGATCGATCCCGGCCAGTACCGGCTGAGCCCGCGGGCGACGCCTGCGGGGCTGGCGGCCTGGCATGCGCCGGACTACGTCGCCGCGCTGATGCGGGCCGAGGCCGAGCAGGCGGCCGATGACGCGACGCGGGCGCGCTACCATCTGGGCACCTCGAACAATCCGGTCTTCCCCGAGATGTTCCGCCGTCCCGCCACCGGCTGCGGCGCGGCGATGCTGGCGGCGTCGCTCCTGAAGGACGGCGGGGTGGTGCATGCGCCGGGCTGCGGCACCCATCACGGCATGCCGGACCGCGCCAACGGCTTCTGCTTCCTCAACGACCTGGCCATCGCCATCCTGTCGATGCGTGCGCAGGGCCTCCGCCGGATCGCCTATGTCGATATCGACGCGCATCATCCCGACGGGGTGGAGCACGGCTTCGGCCGCGACCCGGACGTGCTGATGATCTCGGTCCACGAGGCCAACCGCTGGCCGCGCACCGGGCGGCTGGAGGATCGCGGCGCGGGCAATGTCTTCAACCTGCCGGTGCCCTCGGGGCTGAATGACAGCGAATTCGCGCTGATCCGCGACGCGCTGGTGCTGCCGCTGGTCGAGGCCTTCCGCCCCGAGGCGGTGATCCTGCAATGCGGCGCCGATGCGGTGGAGGAGGATCCGCTGTCGCGGCTGCGGCTGTCGAACAATGCCCATGTCGCGATGCTCGCCGGGCTGCGCCCGCTGGCGCCGCGGCTGATGGTGACCGGCGGCGGCGGCTACAATCCCTGGTCGGTCGGACGGCTCTGGACCCGGCTCTGGGCCGAGCTCGACGGCCGCGAGCTGCCAGATCATCTGCCCGGGCCCGCCCGCGAGGTGCTGGCCGCGCTGCGCTGGTGGCGGTCAGGGCAGGAGCGTCCGCCCGCGCCCGGCTGGCTCGACACCCTGGCCGATCCGCCGCGCGAGGGGCCGCTGCGCCCCGAGATCCGCGCGATGGCGGCGCATCTGATGGCCGATCGCGGAAGGATGCGGGCCTGACATCCTGCCCGTGCTCCATGTCGGTTTTGCGACAGTCCCGCGGCTGCCCGGAAATGCGCCGCAGGCGGGGGCGGGACGCGATGCCGCAGTCCGGGGCCGGGATCGCGGCCTGCCGTAGCGGCAGGTGCCGCTCTGGCGCATTTGGCATGCGGGATGCTCCGGCATCCCCGGTGCGGGTGCCGTCAGGTCCCGTCCCGCGGAGCAGGGAATTCGGGCGCGTCGAAGCCGCGCAGCGCGTCGCGCCAGAGGTCCTCGAGATAGACGCGCAGCTGGGCAAGGCCTTCGGGGCGCAGCCGGTAGACCCGGCGGGCCCCGACCGGCACCACGTCGAGCAGCCCTGCGCAGCACAGCACCCGCAGGTGCTGCGACACGGCGGGGCGGCTGATCTGGAAGCCCTGGGCCAGCTGGCCCACCGATCTGGGGCCGTGGCGGAGCTTCTCGAGAATGGCACGCCTCGTGGGGTCGGCAAGGGCTTGCAAAGCGGCGGCGTAAGTCATAGCTTACCGTAAGTGACAACTTACGAAAGTGTCAACAACTACCACCGCAGGTGGCAGGACCGGTTTGCAGACTTGCCCTTGCAGCCCCCGCGGGAGACACCTAAGACTCACGGGACCGGCGCTCGTGCCACCAAGAGAAGCAGGCGATTGCGATGAAAGACCCTATCGACGTTTACATGAACACCCTCGTCCCCATGGTGGTGGAGCAGACCTCGCGCGGGGAACGGGCCTACGACATTTTCTCCCGCCTGCTGAAAGAGCGGATCATCTTCCTCTCCGGGCCGGTGCATGACGGGATGAGCTCGCTCATCGTCGCGCAGCTGCTGCATCTGGAGGCAGAGAACCCCTCCAAAGAGATCTCGATGTACATCAATTCGCCGGGAGGCGTGGTGACGTCGGGCCTGTCGATCTACGACACGATGCAGTACATCAAGCCGAAGGTCTCGACGCTGGTGGTCGGTCAGGCGGCCTCGATGGGGTCGCTGCTGCTGACCGCGGGCGAAGCGGGCATGCGCTTCTCGCTGCCGAATTCGCGCATCATGGTGCACCAGCCCTCGGGCGGCTTCCAGGGGCAGGCGACGGATATCTCCATCCACGCAAAGGAGATTCTGGAGCTGAAAGAGCGCCTGAACAACATCTACGTCAAGCATACGGGCCAGGACTACGCCACCGTCGAGGCGGCGCTGGAACGCGACAACTTCATGACCGCCGAAGCTGCCAAGGCCTGGGGCCTGGTCGACGAGATCGTCACCAGCCGTGCCGCGCCGGAAGCTGACAAGGCGTAAACCAACAATTTGCAGGAATTCGCGGATGGGCGATTTATCCGTTGTGCGTGAATTCCTGCTGTCCTAAGCTGACCGGAGGCCGGCCGAGGTCTCCGATGCGAGGGCTCCGGCCCGCCCGATAGGAGGTGACGACATGGCGAACAATTCTGGCGGGGACAGCAAGAACACGCTGTACTGCAGCTTCTGCGGCAAGAGCCAGCACGAGGTTCGCAAGCTGATCGCCGGCCCTACGGTGTTCATCTGCGACGAGTGCGTTGAGCTCTGCATGGACATCATCCGCGAGGAAACCAAATCGGCCGGGCTGAAATCCTCCGACGGCGTGCCGAGCCCGCGCGAGATCTGCGATGTCCTCGATGACTACGTGATCGGCCAGTTCCACGCCAAGCGCGTGCTCTCGGTGGCCGTGCACAACCACTACAAGCGGCTCAACCACGCGGCGAAATCCTCGGATATCGAGCTGGCGAAATCCAACATCCTGCTGATCGGCCCGACGGGCTGCGGCAAGACGCTGCTGGCCCAGACGCTGGCGCGGATCCTCGACGTGCCCTTCACCATGGCCGACGCGACCACGCTGACCGAGGCGGGCTATGTCGGCGAGGATGTCGAGAACATCATCCTCAAGCTCCTGCAGGCCAGCGAGTACAATGTCGAGCGCGCGCAGCGCGGCATCGTCTATATCGACGAGGTCGACAAGATCACCCGCAAGTCCGACAACCCCTCGATCACCCGCGACGTGTCGGGCGAGGGCGTGCAGCAGGCGCTGCTGAAGATCATGGAAGGCACCGTTGCCTCCGTGCCGCCGCAGGGCGGGCGGAAGCATCCGCAGCAGGAATTCCTGCAGGTGGACACGACCAACATCCTGTTCATCTGCGGCGGCGCCTTCGCGGGTCTCGACAAGATCATCGCGCAGCGCGGCAAGGGCTCCGGCATCGGCTTCGGCGCCGATGTGAAGGATGACAGCAACAAGGGCGTGGGCGAGACCTTCAAGTCGCTCGAGCCCGAGGACCTGCTGAAATTCGGCCTGATCCCGGAATTCGTCGGCCGCCTGCCGGTCATCGCGACGCTGACCGATCTGGACGAGGAAGCGCTGGTCACGATCCTGACCGAGCCGAAGAACGCCCTGGTCAAGCAGTACCAGCGCCTCTTCGATCTCGAGGACACCAAGCTGACCTTCACCGAGGACGCGCTGAAGGCGGTCGCCCGCCGCGCCATCGAGCGCAAGACCGGCGCCCGCGGCCTGCGCTCCATCATGGAGGACATCCTGCTCGACACCATGTTCGACCTTCCGGGGATGGACGATGTCGAGGAAGTGGTGGTCAACGAGGAATCCGTGACGGCCGAGGCTGCGCCGCTGCTGATCTACGCAGAGCGCAAGGACGAACCGGCCAGCGCAAGCTGACCGGGGCTGCCCCGCGACATCTTGGGAAAGCGGCGCCTCGGGCGCCGTTTTTCGTTTGCGCCTCCGCGGAGACCGGCTAAGGGCATCGCCGTTGCGGCAGCAGGCGGCACGGGGCCGCTTCGCCGTCCGTCCAGGAGGACCTTTCCTTGAAACGCATCTTCTCCGGTTCGCCCTACGAACCCCGGATCGCCTATGCCCGCGCCGTCGTCGCGAACGGCTTCGTCTTTGTCAGCGGCACCACCGGCATCGATCCCGACGGTCCGGCGGACCAGCCGGTCGAGGCGCAGTGCCGACTGGCGCTGTCGCGGATCAAGGCGGCGCTGGAAGAGGCGGGCAGCGGGATCGACCGCGTGGTGCGCGTCACCTACATCCTGCCCGATGGCGGCGAATTCGAGGCCTGCTGGCCGGTGCTGCAGGAGACGTTCGCCGAAACGCCCCCGGCCGCGACCATGATCGAGGCCAAGCTGATCGACCCGGCGATGAAGATCGAGATCGAGGTCACGGCGCTCGCAGGCTGACCCTGCAGCCGGCCGGGCAGGGCGCAAGGCCCTCCGGCCGGACCCGTCAGTCGAGGGGCGGCACGCGGGCGATGAAATGGCCCTTCACGCCTTGCGGCCATTGCCGGAACGGCACCTGGCCGCTCTCGCTGGCGGCATGGCCTCCGGCAAATTCGGCCAGGGCGGCGGCGTCTTCGGCGCTGCCCTCGAACCGGCCGAGCACATAGGTCAGCTTGCCGTGATCCGAGACCGCGGCGTTGCAGCCGTGTTCGCAGCCCATCAGGCAGGAGACCCCGCGCACCGCGAGCCGGTCGCCGCAGGCCGCCTTCATGGCAAGAAGAAACGCTTCCCCGCTGGGAGGAAGCGTCCGGTCGTCCCGCTCTTCTGCCGTGCGGCAGGTCGTGCAGACGGTGATCGTCGTCATGTCCGGGCTCAGGCCGCGCGGCAGAACAGCTCGTGCAGCAGGCCGATCACCCGCTTGGTGCGCTCATCGGCCAGCGAATAGTGGATCGCCTTGCCTTCGCGGCGGGTGCGGACCAGCTTGTCTGCGCGCAGCCGCGCAAGATGCTGGCTGACAGAGGACTGGCGTGCGCCCAGAAGGAGCTCCAGATCGGTGACGGTCTTCTCGCCTTCGATGAGGTAGCACAGGATCATGAGCCGCCCGGGATGCGACAGGGCCTTGAGATAGGCGCTCGCCATTTCGGCATTGTCTGCCATGTCCGCCTGGAGGATTTCCCCCGGCGGCAGGTCGAGCTCGATTTCAGGCGCGAAGTCGATTTGGGTCACTGTGTCGGTCATTGCACTCATCGCGTTTGCGGTACCATTGATACGGAATTGTGACACGGACATATAATCGAATGCGTTTGCGGGAAAGCGATTAGGTCGGGAAACCATTAGAATCAGACGCAAGATTTAGTGAGCTGTCCAATTTCATAGCAGCCCCATGGCCTGCGCGAGGAGCTGGGGATCGCAATTACCTCCGCTTGCCGTGACGATCACCGCGTCGCCCTCGAGCTCGCCGCCATGGAAGAGCGCTGCCGCCAGCGCCGCCGCTCCGCCGGGCTCCACCACCAGCTTCAGCCTGAGCGCCGCCAGCGCCACCGCCTGCATCGCCTCGTCATCGGTGACGACCAGGCCCGGCCCGCAATGCGCCTGGATCAGCGGGAAGGTGATCTTGCCGGGCGAGGGCGTCAGGATCGCGTCGCAGAGGCTGCCCGAGAGCCGGTCATTCGCCTCGCGCTGGCCCGAAAGCTGCGAGCGGCGGGTGTCGTCGAAGCCCGCGGGCTCCACCGGGCGGACGCGGTAGCCGGGCGCGGCCTGCGACAGCGCGACCGCGATCCCCGAGGTCAGCCCGCCGCCGCCGCAGCAGACCAGAACCTCGGCCCGGTCGATCCCCATCGCCTGCGCCTGCTCTGCGATCTCCAGCCCGCAGGTGCCCTGGCCCGCGATCACCTGCGGATCGTCATAGGGGCGCACCAGCGTCATGCCGCGCTCGGCCTCGAGCTCCAGCATCAGCGCGTCGCGGTCCTGGGTGGCGCGGTCATAGGTGACGACCTCGGCGCCGAGCGCGCGGGTGTTCTCCAGCTTGATCCGCGGCGCGTCGGCGGGCATCAGGATCACCGCCTTGACGCCCATCTCGCGCGCGGCCAGCGCCACGCCCTGGGCATGGTTGCCCGACGAGGCCGCGCAGATCCCGCGGGACCGCGTGTCCGGGTCGAGCGCGCTGATCGCCGAGCGCGCGCCGCGGTACTTGAAGGAACCGGTATGCTGCAGGCATTCGGCCTTCACCAGCAGGCGGCGTCCGGCGATCTCGTCGAGGAAGGGCGAGGAGAGGAGCGGCGTGACGCGGGCGTGTCCGGCAAGCCGGGCGCGGGCGGCGGCGATCAGGTCGGGGGTCATGGCAGCCTTTCTAGGAACTCGGAAATCACGGCCTGCGCCTCCGGTTCGTCGAGGAAGGGGACATGGCCGCGATCGGGCACCTCGCCAAAGATGATGTCCGGGCGGCGGCGCCGCATCTCCCCGGCTGTGGCGGCCGACAGGATGTTCGAGTTCTCACCACGGATCAGCGCCAGCGGCAAGCCCTGCATCGACTTGAAGAGCAGCCAGACATCCTGGATCGCGTCGGTTGCGGACTGCTCCATGATCGAGCGCCGCAAGAGCGCGTCATAGCGCAGGTCGAGCCCGTCGGGGCTGTCGCAGTAGATCCGCTTGGCATGCAGAAGCCAGCGCTCGGTCGGGACGCCGGGGAAGGTGCGGCCAAAATTCTGCCCGAAGCGCTCGGCCGCCTCCTCGTAGCTGCAGAGCCCGGGACGGTTGCCCAGGTACTGGCCGATATAGGCCAGCCCCTCCGCCTGGATCTCGGGGCCGATGTCGTTGAGGCAGACGCCGGAAATGCGCGACTTGTGCCCGCCCGCCAGCGCCATGGCGATCAGCCCCCCGCGCGAGGTCCCCAGCACCGCGGCCTTCGCGATGTGCAGGTGGTCGAGCAGGTCGATCGCGTCATGGCTCTCGCGGATCAGGTTGTAGTTCAGGTAGTCCGGATCCCAGTCCGACTGGCCACGGCCGCGGGTGTCGAGCCGCACGATCCGCGCCCGATCCGAGAAATCCCGGGCGACGAAGTCGAAATCCGCCAGGTTGCGGGTCAGCCCGGCCAGGCACAGCAGCACCGGCGCGTCCTTCGGCCCGTCGTCGCGGAAGGCCAGGCGCAGCCCGTCGCGATTGGTGAAATACTCGGTATGGCCGATCTGCGCCGGGCTGTCGCGCAGGTTGTGGCGCATCAGCCGCGCGGTCTCGCAGACCTTCGACAGGTCGGGCTGGGTCAGGTCGGGCCGCCCCTTCAGCCGGTCGACCGGCAGCCCGTCGCGGTTGACCCAGAGCGTGCGGAATCCGTGGCTCGAGGCGGCGGCGATGTCCCAGCCATTGGCCGACACGAACAGCACTTCGCCGCGCGGCCGCCCGAAGCGGTCGCTGACCAGGTCGTAGACCCGCGGATCGGGCTTGAAGACCCCGGCCTCCTCCACCGAGATCAGCGCGTCGATCTGCCCGTCGAGCCCGGAGGAGCGGACCGCATCGGCCAGCATTTCCTGGGTGCCGTTCGACAGGATGCCGATCGTCATGCCGGCCTCGCGCAGGTCGCGCAGCACGCCGGGCACTTCGGGATAGGGCGGCAGGCGGCGGTAGAGGTTCAGAAGCGCGTCGCGCAGCTCCTCCGCCTTGGCATCGGCAGGGTCGAACCCGTGCCGCTCCAGCGTCCAGTCGAGCGCCTGCCGCGTGATCTCCCAGAAATCGGCATGTTCGCCGGTGATGCTGCGCAGCCAGGAATATTCCAGCTGCTTGCGTCTCCAATCCGCCGCCAGCGCCTCGGAACAGGCGCCGAGCTTTTCGGATCCTGCTCCGGCCGCGGCCTTGCGGGCAGCCTGCGCCACGTCGAAAAGCGTGCCGTAAGCGTCGAAAACTACGGTTGTAATCGTCATCCCCACCTCCCTCGGACGGAGAGTTGCATGTCCCTCGAATGACAAAAAGCGCTATCTGCGGGCATTGTCCTTGCGGCCCGTCAAGTATGGCACCGAAGTCTCGCAAACGTGACCGTTTATACCGTCGCGCCCCGGTTTCCGTCGCGTTGACCGGAGCCGGGCGGTGGCGCGTGCGCAAGAAAGGGCTGTCCGGGCAGGGAGATAGGGCGCGCGCGAAGCAGGCGGGAAGGCGCAGCGCCTCAGGACCCGGAGCCGGCCCGGCCGTCTGCAGCGGCAGGGTGGTCGTGACAGGGCTGTCATGGATCGTGACGGTCATGCTGGCGCAAGCGGCTGCCGCCGGGACCGGATCGGTCAGGCCGTCGGCATTGCCGTTTCCGGCAGAGGTGATGCCGTTGCGGGTGTCGCACTTGCCGTTGAAGGCGTCGTCGCCGGATTCCGCATTGGCGGTGCCGAAATAGCAGGTGCTCCCGCGAGGCACGAGGACTGGCAGGACCGCGCGACAAGGTCCCGGAGGCCGGTACCCGTGACGACGGCGGCAAGCCCGCTCGGCTAGATCAGCGTGCCAGTCTCGAAGACGATGAAATTGACATCGTCATTCGCCAGCAGGTCGATGGCCTGGGAGAATTGCTGCACCAGGATGCCGGTCTCGACGGTGAGGCCGGCCAGCGGCGTGCGTTTCGGCAGGCGCGCCGTGAAGGACGCGGTCTTGCCGGATCCATCGAAGAGCGTCGTTGCGCTGGCTGCGGCGCCCTGGGCGCAGAGCAGCGCAAGGCCCCGGAGCATTTCTGAACAGAGATATTCCATTCTGCCGCTTTGTCTTCAAATTATAGATACATCGGATGAATGGTCTGGCGAATGGCGGGGCCGGGTTTCCGGGTTTCCGGCAAGATCGGGACATCGCCCCGCGAAAAGCGGCGCGGCCCTGTGCGTGCGAGCCGGGCCGTGCTAGGCAGAAGGCCGCATCCGCGTCCCGGCCAGAGGAGGACCTTGCCATGACCGACCGCCGCAGCTTCCTGATCTCGGGCCTTGCGCTTCTTGCCGCCCGTCCCGGCCATGCCGCAGCGCCCGCGATCCATGTGGTGAAGGATCCCGGCTGCGGTTGCTGCTCGGCCTGGATCGCCGTGCTCGAGGCCGAGGGCTTCGCCGTCACCGCCGAGAACCGCCCGGCCGCCGCACTGGCAGAGCACAAGGCGCAGTCCGGCGTGCCGGAGGCGATGGCCTCCTGCCATACCGCCCATGCAGGGGGCTATTTCCTCGAGGGCCATGTGCCGCCGAGGGAGATCCGGCGGATGCTGGCCGAGGCGCCCGCGGCGCGCGGCCTTGCCGTGCCGGGCATGCCCTGGGGCTCGCCCGGGATGGGCCCAGAGGCAGAGCGCGACGCCTACCAGGTCTTCCTGATCGGTCCCGAGGGCGGCGCCACGGTCTTCGCCGCCTACGACGCGGCCTAGGCGCGCGGGCTCAGGCGAGCCCCGCGCTGCCCGCCTTTGGCGCCCGTGCCGCGAGGTCGTCGCGGAAGAAGACGCAGATCAGCGCGGTCGCGACCAGTATCTGCGCCGTGAACTGGAAGACCGACAGGAAGCCGGGGCCGATCGACATCAGCGCGATCAGCGCGGTGCCGCGCGCCACCGCGAGAAGCGCCATGTAGAGCAGGCAGACCGCCACCGCTCCGGCATCGACCATTGCGGCAAAGGCCCGGAAGTAGAGATACATCGCATAGGTCGGCACGATATAGGTCAGATAGGCCGGGATCAGGATGAGCGCGCCGTAATCCTGCGACAGCAGCTGGTCCTCCGGCCCGGGCGGGGTGGCGAACTGCATCAGGAACTGCTGCAGCACCGGCAGCAGGTCGTCGAAGGCGAAGAGGAAGAGCGCCGCGATCATGGCGCCGAGCACATGCAGCCCGTATCTGCGCAGGCGGTCCTCGAAGGGCGCGGCCAGCGCGGCCGAGAGCAGGACCACCACGGAAAAGAGCAGGGCCTTGGCGTAGAGCGCCAGCTGCGGCAGGAGCGAGAAGGCCCAGGCGCCCGTGACGAGCCCCTGCATCACCGGCACGCGCAGGAGCTCTTCGTAGAAGGCCGCGCTGCAGAAGAAGAGGACGGCCAGCTTGGTCCAGCGGCTGCGATCCTTCAAGCTTGCGACGAGAATGGCAGAGATGGCGTAGAAGGCGGCATGGCGCGCCAGCGCCAGCAGCGCGGCCTCCATCCGGGTGAAGCCGAGGCTGCCCGAGGGATAGGGGACGTCGAAGACCTGCTGGGCAATGACATGGACGCTGAGCCCGGCAAAGCCGGAAATAGCGACAAGGAAAATGGTCCGGGGCGAAAGAATTTGCGACATTCTGTTCCGTTTCTTTAAATGCAAACGGTTATCATTGATTTCTTAAGTGCCTTTCCGGCGACCTGTCAATCGCGGCCGGGAAACGGGCGCCTGATCGGCGCCAAATCGCGGCCCGCAATTGCAGGGCTCGGCGGGCGGTTTGCCGGTCTCGGTCCGTGGGCCATTTCCCCGCGGCCGTCTGCCTTGCTGACAAAAGGGAAGTGGTGCATCGGCGGCCGTGGATCGCGTGCGCCGTGACCTCGGCGGCATGGAGCTGGCGGAGCGATGCGCATGACGGCACCAAGGCCGCCACCGCCCGGGGGCTGTCCAACGCCTGGCAGCGCTGTCGCGTCCATTTCCGGCGCAATGCGTGCGCCGATGCCGGGAAGAGCCGCCGCGGGCCTTCAGCGCCACGGCCGTCGCCCAAGCCGGTGCATGCCGCCGTCAGGACCCAGCAGCGCCTCGCCGATGGCCGGAGGTGTCCCGAGCTGCCGATGCGCGCCATGCCCATGGACAGGGCGGAGGAGGACGTGCTGGCCCGCATGAGCTTCCCGGCCGGGCACCGAGCCAGGCGTCACGACACGAACCCGATTGCGCGCCCGAATGGCGAGATCGGGCAGCGCGCCAATGTCTCCGGCGTCCGGGCATTCCTTCGGACCGGCGGCCGTCATGCCCTCCCTTCCCGACGAGGCCCCGATCCGGCGCCTCGTCGGCGTTATCCGATTGAACAGACCCGGGAACGGACTGCACAGCGCGCTTGCTGCATGACGCTGGAAACGCCTGCACCGTCTGCGACGATGTTACCGCCATGCTGCCTTCCGCACAGAGCGGCCAGCCAGCGCGAGGCCCGCCGCGCGCTGCGCCGCAAAGCGGGACAGGATCCGCCCATGGCCGTTTGTCAGCCTGGGACACGGATTCCGAGCCAAGACCGTGCGGATGTCGCGGCCGCGTCCCGCCGGGTTGCCCGGTCGGTCGTGACCCTGGGGCCGCCTGAGTTTGCAATGGACCGGAATGACCGGACCGGGCGCTGTCCTGCATCCCGGCCGAGACGGGCCCGGGCATGCGTCTGCCTGCGGGATTTCCGGACCGGCCAGACACGGCGTGCATCAACGGGTTTGCCACCGGTGTCTGTTCCCAGGTTGCGCATTCTCCCGTCCCGGCCATGGGTCCGCCGCCGGCTGCCTCACTGGGGAGCGTCTCGGCGGCCCCATGGACTCGCGGCATCTCGTCAGGCGGCTCCGGGTTGAGACAGGCCGATCCGATCGCCGTCCGTCAGCGCGTGCGCCTGTCCTGCACCCGGGCCAGCTCCTTGTCGTGGCGGCGTTTTTCGCGGAGAACCCGTTCCTCGCCGCGGTGGCAGGGGGCGGGTGTCGCGTCGCAAATGGCGGTGCTCGCGGTTGTCCCGGGCCGCGAGGCCCTGACCCCAGGCTCGCGCTTTTTCGAGGGGGGCCAAGCCGTGCGGCGGCCGACCGGGGCGGTGTTTGCAGATCCGGAACAGCGCCTCGGAGAAGGGATCGTCGTTCGATGACCGCGGCGGGCTGAAGGACGCGGTGATCCCGTGCCGCTCCAACGTTGCCCTCATGGTCGCGCCTTTCATGCGCTGGCCGTCAGGGCATTGCCCGGCAATGCCCGAGAGCGCACTCCCATTGTCAGACTGCAATGCCAGCGGGCTGGTCACGCAATTCTCGGTCCGGACCGCCCGCTCGCGCGGCGCCGCTGCATTCTCCGCAGCCTCGCACTCGCGGACCTTCCGGCCGGTGATCTTCCGGCTCCAGATGCCGGTGATCATGCAGAGACGGAGGAAATTTCCCGCGGCCGGTCCCAGCAGCGTAGTGGGCTCTGCTTGTCTGATCCTCGAATCCTCCCTCGGAGGATTTGCCGCTGGCGCGGACCGGATCGAACTCCCAGGTCCAGACGTGGCAGGCTCCCTCCACCTCGAAGATTGCGGGTGCCTTGGGGCGGACCGGCGCCCGGCCGCGGCGGTGGTCCTGGCCGTGGTCGGGCAACACCCTTTACGGCGGATTCCGAGGGGATTTAGCAGGATGCTGAAAAAAGTCCGTTTGGCCGAGGAGCTGGGGGCAAGACTGGAACAATCGTCCTGAAAGCGGCTGGACTTGCCCATTACTGAAGAAATCACCTGAACGGCTCCGGAACGAATTCCTCCACGGCGAGGCCCTGGATTTCCTTTTTAGCAGCCTGTTAGATGCCCCCGTCGTCCAGCCTGGGAACGATCCGGCTTGGCACGAGGCCGACGAATTCCGGCAGGGCGCAGGTGGCGACGATACGGGCGCGCTCTGCGTCGCCTAGCTTGCCGGCGGCGCTGGTCCAGCCGGATGCAACCCTCCGGGTCGCGCCATCGGCCCAACGCGCGCGGATGCAGCCCGAGCTTCGCACGGGCGGCCGCGCGGCCAGCGCCTCGCCGACGGCCCGGTACTCTTGCGGCGATCGGGACCAGAGGTCTTTCGTTCTCTCGGTCTGCTAAGCCTCAGATCATCGCCGCCTTTTTCTCGGGAGCAAGAGCGTGGCTGCTTCCGCCCGAGCGGCTGGATGCGCGTCCGGTGGTCTTTCGCCTGTTTCGCGATCCGCGCCGAGGCCGTCCGGTCCCGGTCATTCGCCTGCTCGCAGGCCTCCCGCCAGATCGAGATCTGCTCGGGAAAGATCCTGCAGCGGCGGCAGAAATCGCCGAGCTCGGCCGCGTTCAGCGCCGCGGCTTCAATGACCGCCGCGAGCTTGTCCCGCGACGTCCAGCCTTCGGCACGCGGGTCGGCTTCGGGCAGCAGCTTGCCCTTCGCCAGCGCCCCAGTGCGCCACTTGGCAGGCGTTGCCCGCGAGATCCCTTCCTCAACCGACAGCCGGTTCCGGTCTGAAGCGTCGTGTCCGACGCGGCGGACTCCTCGCTTTCCTTGGAACCTTGCCAGCCTGCCTCGTTGGCATGGAGGCCGGTTCAAGTTCGCCACCGGGCGCGGGAGCTGATGGCTCTTGGCCATGAGGTTCGCCTGATCCCGCCCCGGTACGCAAAGCCGTATGTGAAGCGAAGCAAGACCGATGCCGCAGATGCGGAGGCAATCTGCGAGGCCGTCGCGCGTCCGAGTTCAAGCCGGTCAGCGCCTGCGGATGGAACGATCCGGGGGATCGTTCAAAGGCGCGGAACGCGCTTCGTCCCGGTCAAGTCGAAGGAAAGCCAGGGACTGTTGACCCTGCGCCGCGTGCGCGCGCTGCTCGTGAGGCAGCGGACGGGCAGCGTGAATTCGGCACGGGGGCTGCTCGGCGAGTTCGGAATCGTTGCCGCGCAAGGCATCTCGCGTGTCGCGACACTGCGCCGGGAGATGGAGGCTGCGAAGGGCGGCGTGCTGCCGCGCGAAGCCTTGACGGCCCTCGATCTCCTGTTCGAACATCTCGATGATCTGACGAAGAAGCTCGACGCTGTCGACCGCGACATCCTCGCCCGGCGCGAGGCAAGCGAGGCAAGCCAGCGTCTTGCCACCGCGCCCGGGGTCGGGCCGCTAACGGCGGCGGCGCTGATCGCGGCAGTCTGGGATGCATCGCAATTTGCCTCGGTCGGCCATTTCGCGGCGTCGGGCCGTAGGCGCGCCTCCGGCGTGACGCCCGGTCTCGCGCCCCGCAT
Source organism: Poseidonocella sp. HB161398 (assembly GCF_005870025.1). Lineage (GTDB taxonomy): Bacteria > Pseudomonadota > Alphaproteobacteria > Rhodobacterales > Rhodobacteraceae > Mangrovicoccus. The sequence continues at coordinate 131,441 of NZ_VATA01000002.1, read as the reverse complement.
TTCCGCGAGCGGATGCCGGGAACATATCGGGCGGATCGGCAAGGGCGGGGACCGCTATCTGCGAACGCTGCCGATCCACGGCGCGAGGGCGATGGCCGGCGCCAGTTTCAGGCGCGGCGTGAAACCGCGGCCCTGGCTGCAGGCCCCGATCGGGAGGCGCCCGGTCAATGTCGCCTCGGTGGCCGTTGCGCACAAGACGGCGCGGGCGCTCTGGGCCAAGATCCGGCGTGAAGAGGCCTGCAGGCCTCCGGCAATATTCATGGCCGCCGCCTGACAGAGACCAGCGCCGCTCGCACGGCGGCGCCGACTTGCGAGGGAAACATGCGAGGGCAGCCGGGGTCCGGAAAATGCCCTTGGAATGATGCGAGCCTGCGTGAGCTCGTCCACTTGTCTGGCAGCCGAACCGCGGACACCATCGAGGCCAGCGGCGGCAATGTCGCACAAACGGGCCGGATGCACGACTGCAAGCACCGGCATCGTCATGATCGCATGAAAATCCTTGCAAGGACGAGTTGGTCCATGCACGTCATCCTGGTCCACCCGCCTCGTTGCCTGGTTTCAGATTGAAGGGCGGTGACAACACCCCTCACAGAGGGGGCTCCTTCCCGCTGGACGATCCGCGTGCCGTACAGTCGTCCCGGTGGTTCAACTTGCCATGTTCACGATCCGAGTCGGCGTCCGGACGGCGCCCGGCAAACGCTGCCCATGCGGGCAGCGCAGCGGAACGGCGAGCCGCGGCGGCGCAGGATATTCGTTCTTCCGGGCCGCATCTTTGCCGAACAGGCGTTCTTGCTTGCATCCGGATATCGGCGATTTGCGGATCAACAGCCGCTTCGGACCTTCGCAAAGATGACTATGTTTTGTGCTTTATGCCGAAACCCATTCACTTTAGCATTCGATCAGTTCCCGTGCCGGGAGGCCCGGAAGCGGCCTCCCTTGTCCGATTGAACCCGGCCCATCACGCGATCAGGGAGCATTTCCGTGCAGACAACTTCCGCAAGCCATCGCTTCGACCTTCTGATCCGGAGGTGAGCGCGATGAAACTGCAACCGCGCGAGCAGCATTGCGCCCGGGTGTCGGGGCAGGGCGGGCGGACGATCGTGCTGGCCCATGGCTTCGGCTGCGACCAGACGGTCTGGAAGGATGTCGCCCCGGACCTGGCCGCCGAGTACACCGTCGTCACCTTCGATTTCGCCGGGGCGGGCGGGGCCGATCCCGGGCTCTACGACCGGCGGCGCCATGCCAGCCTTGACGGCTATGCCGATGACGTGATTGCGCTTTTCGAGGACATGGATCTGCAGGGAGCGGAATTCGTCGGCCATTCGGTCAGCGCGATGATCGGCGCCATCGCCGCGCTGAAGCGGCCCGGCATCTTCTCGTCGCTGGTGATGATCGGCCCGTCGGCCTGCTATCTCAACACGTCGGACGGCTATCACGGCGGCTTCGAGATGCGCGAGGTCGAGGAGTTCCTCGACCTGCTCGACCGCAATTTCGCGGGCTTCGCCGCCACCTTCGCGCCGATCGCCACCGGTCCCGCGAACGGACCGGAGGTCGCCGAGGAATTCGCGCGCACGCTCTGCCTGAATGATGCCGAGATCGCCAGCGCCTTCGCCCGGGTGACCTTCATGAGCGACACGCGCAAGCTCCTTCCGGCGCTGCGGCTGCCGGTGCATGTGCTTGCCTGCAGCGAGGATCCGATCGCGCCGGTGCCGGCCATCGAATTCGTCCACGAGGCCATTCCGCACTGCTCGATGGAGACGCTCGAGGCCACCGGCCACTGTCCGCATATCACCCATCCCGCCGAGGTGGTTGCCGCGCTGCGCCGCGCGCTGGATGAACGGCTTGGCGGCCAGGCGGCCAACGCCGCGGGCGGGTGACGCGATGGGAGTACTCGATCCGGCCAGCCTGACGACCTGCGGCCTCGTGTCCGTTGCATCGGACGGGGTGATCCAGGAGGCGAATGCCGCATTCCTGGCCTGGCTCGGCCGGAGCCGGAGCGAGGTCGTGGGGCAGATGCGGCTGCAGGACAGGTTCACCCCCGGCGGACGGCTCTATTTCCAGACCCATCTGCTGCCGATGCTGCGCCTGAATGGCGAGATCGCGGCCAGCGCCATCAACATGCTGCCGGACGCGCCGGAATCCGTCCTGCTCTCGGCCAGATCGGATCCCGAGGGCGGCGGGGCGGCCTTCGTGCTGATGCCCGCGGTGGAGCGGCTCCGCCGGGAGGCGCGGCTGACCGAACGCGTGGCCCAGTCGCGGCAGAAGGAATCCTGGCTGGCGCAGATCGAGACGCTGGCGGATATCGGCGCCTGGGCAGTCACCTTGCCCGACATGAAGCTGCACTGGTCCGACGCGGTCTTCCGCCTCCACGGCCTGCCGGTCGGAAACGAGCCCGACCTGGAGACGGCGCTGGGATACTATGCCGATCCCGCCGACCGGGAGCGGGCGGCGGCGCGCTTCGCGGCGGTTGTCGACCAGGGCGCGACGGTCGAGGTCGAGGCGCGCATCGTCACCGCCGACGGCCGCCTGCGCAACGTCCGCTCGCATGCGCGGCCGGTCTGGCACCAGGGACGGATCATCCGCGTCGACGGGCTATTCCAGGACATCACCCCCCAGCGCGAGGCCGAAGCCGCGCGCGACCAGGCCGTGACCCGGCTCTCGGGCATGGCGGAGAACCTGCCCGGCGTGCTCCTGACCGTCGAGAAGCCCGCGCGCGGCCCGGCGCGGATCGCCTATGTCTCGTCGCGCTGCCGGGAATTCTGGGGCCTGCCGCCCGAGGAGCTGTCCCGCGACATCGCCCTGCTGGACCGTCCCGGCCCGGAGGGCACCCCGGCCGGGCTCTCGGCGACGATCACCGCCGCGCTGGAGCGCGGCCTGCCGCTGGCGGACCGGTTCCGCATCACCGACCCCGCCGGCACGGAGCGCTGGCTGTCGCTGTGCGGCAGCGTGACCGGCGCGGGCGGCGGGTGGGTGCGCGCGGATTGCATCATCCTCGACATCACCGCCGAGGTCGAGGCCGAGGCCCAGCTCGAACGCCAGTCCGCGCTGATCCGCCATGTACAGAAATCCGAAAGCCTGGGCCAGCTGACCGGCGGGATGGCGCATGATTTCAACAACATCCTCGCGGTGATCCTCGGCAATCTCGAGCTTCTGCGCGCCGGGGACGGTGCCGATGACGAGGTTGCGCTGATCGATGCCGCGCTGGCGGCGACCGAGCGCGGCGCGGGGCTGACGCGCAGCCTCCTGGCCTTTGCCCGCAAGGCCCCCCTGGCGCCGGCGATCTGCGACCTGAACCAGATCGTGCGCGACACCCGCGACTGGACCGGGCGGACGCTGCCGGCGCATCTGGCGATCGAGACCTCGCTTCTCGAGGGGCTCTGGCCGGTGGAAGTCGATGTCGACAGCACCGCAAGCGCGCTGCTCAACCTCCTGGTCAATGCCCGGGACGCGATGCCCGATGGCGGGAGCCTGACGATCGAGACCGCCAATGTGCGGATCGACGACGACTACGTGACCGAGCGCTTCGACGAGGTGCCGTCCGGCCGCTACGTGATGCTGTCGGTCTCCGATACCGGCCTGGGCATTGCGCCCGAGGTGCTGCCGCATATCTTCGTGCCCTTCTACACGACGAAGCCCGTCGGCCGTGGCTCCGGGCTCGGCCTGTCGATGGTCGAGGGCTTCATGAAGCAGAGCGGCGGCACGATCCGGGTGTATTCCGAGCCGGGCAAGGGCACGACCTTCAAGCTCTATTTCCCGGCCCGGCCGGGCAGCGGCGCGGTCCCGGCGCCGCTGCCGCGCGAGGCGGTGCGGGGCGGCGGCCGCAGGGTGCTGCTGGCCGAGGACGAATCCGCCCTGCGCACGCTCCTGGTGCGCACGCTCGAGGCTGCGGGCTACCAGGTGATCACGGCGGCGAGCGGCGACATGGCGGCGGATATCTTCGCCGAGGATCCGGGCTGCGACCTGCTGCTGACCGATATCGTGATGCCCGGCAAGCTGCAGGGCCCGGGGCTGGCGCGCGCGCTGCGCCGCCTGCGGCCGGAGCTGCCGGTCGTCTTCATGTCGGGCTATGCCGCCGAGGCGGCGGTCCATGGCAACGGCCTGGAGCCTGACGACATCCGGCTGACGAAACCGGTGCGCCGCGGCGACCTGATCGCTGCGCTGGAGCGGGCGCTGGCCTCGCGCAGGCAGGGGGGGCGGTGATGGACAAGGCGCGTCCCCGGCTGCTGATCGCCGACGACAATCACGAATTCGCCGCCTATATCGGCCGCGCGGCCGAGGGCGCGGGCTGGACGGTGACGTCCTGCGCGGATGGCGGCGCGCTGCTGGACTCGGCGGCCGGGCTCGACTGTCCCGCGCTTCTGCTGGTCGATATCGACATGCCGGGTCTCGACGGCATCCAGGCGGCGGGTCAGCTGGCCCGGCTCGAGAATGCGGCGCTGTTCCGTCTGCGCTTCGTCACCGGCGGCGCCGAGACCGGTCCCCTGACGGCCCGCATGATCGCCGAGGCAGGCAGCATTGCGACCGGCCGCAGCCTCTTCAAGCCGGTCCGCCGCATGGAGCTGCTGGAGATCCTCGAACACGAGCACCACGTCCTCGACAGCCTCGCCGAAGAGCGCGGCGCCGGCTGATCATGTTCGCCCTGGTCCTGCAGGGATGACCTTGCCCCAGGGTCCCGGACTGGGGTGGTAATCCCTATGCGGCCATCGCGGCGGCCATGTCGATCCTTGCCTGCGCGGGCGTCCTGTATCCGATGCTCGAGTGGCGGCGCTGCCTGTTGCGGAACATGGCGATGCAATCGAACAGCTCGGCCGTTGGCTCTTGGCGTGCGCGGAACCTCGTGCGGTGGACGAGCGCGTTCTTCAGCGAGCCGAAGAACCTCTCCATGGGACCGTTCGATCCGCTGGCGCGGACCAGCGTGAACTCGAGGCAATGGACGGCACCGGACGCAAATTGACCTCCTCTGCCCGGGTGGCCGCTCAGCCCCGGTGCCGGCCGCTGGTTCTGGAGCGACATGCGCATCGCGTCTGCCCTGCTCGGAATAGAGTCGGCATTCTCTAGTTCGCAATGCTTGGGCTTCGGTCCTCTACTAACCGTTGGCGATACTCTCACGAGGCTCGCGTGCGGGGGATGATTGTCGTAGTCAGCGCGCCAGGCCAAGATCAGCTCCCTTGCGTGGCGCAGGCTGGCAAACAGGTGCTCGTTGAGGCTTTCGTCGCGCAGGCGGCAGTTGAAGCTCTCGACAAAGCCGCTCTGCATGGGGTTGCCCGGGGCGATGCAATGCCATTCGACCTTGCGGCCGTCCTGCGCGTGAAGGAGGGCATTGGAGGTCAGCCCTGTTCCGTTGTCGCTGACCACCATGCAGGGACAGCTGCACTTGATCGAGCCGGGCAAGCTGGTCCGGAACGCCTTTGCCGAGAGCACCAGCGGCGTTCGCCATTAGGCTCGAACCAGTGGCGGCTGAATGGCTCGCTTAGCGACGAGTGCCTCAACCTTCGCTGGTTCCGGCCGTTCCTGCATGCCAGCGAGAAAGTGGGCCGGGGGCGCGACGACTGCAATTCCGGGCGCCCGCATTCCGCGCCGGGATACCTGTCACCGCCACGGTCGCAGATGAAAACCGCCCCGGCGGCTTCCGAGACTCATGCGGTCCCGCCGCTGCCGCTCAACCCCAACCGGAGGATTGCAGTACAAAACGGCCCGGATGAAGGGGGAGGGTCAGGGTAAGGGGTCCGCGGACTGAGGCAGGTTGCCGTCCACTTCCCAACCACGGCTGCTCGGGCCGCTTTTCAGGCGGTGAGCTTGGCGGTGCATCCGTTCCAAAGATCGAAAGAATCTGTCCGCGGGTGGCGGTCGGACTTGGCGGAGAGACCGTGGCGCTTTGGCCCGGACAAGGCGGCTGCCTGATCATGAACGGGCAGGAACGCCGGGCCTGGCCGGGCGACATGGACCGGCCCATGATCTTCCCGCGGCGGCTCGTGTGGCGGTGGCTGGCGTCGGAGCGGTTGTTCAGTCCCCTGTGCTGGCGGTGTTCGACGCCCGGCGCGATTTCGGCTTTCGCGGTCGCGCAGGAGGCGAGCTTGTCGGCCGCCAGAACGCGCGGCATGCCCCAGCGCCGGAGACGCGCGCGGAAGAAGCGCTTTGCGGCGGCTTTTCCGCGCCGCGGCTGGACGAGGGGATCGAGGAATGCGCCATGTGTTCAAGCATGTTCGCGAATGCCGGTCCCGCCCACCGCGCGCCACAGCCAATGGGACTTGCCGTTGATCCGGATGACGGCCTCGTCGAGATGCCGTTTGTCCGCAGGAGCCGGACATCCCCGCCGGATGCTTGCGGCAAATTGATGGGCGAAGCGGTCGTCCCGGCCGCGGATCGTTTCGCGGGAGACCGTGACGCCGCGCTCGGCCGTTCGGGCATTCTCCCGGACCCACGGCGTTCATGCCCTCACTCCTCCATGTCGCCCAGGCTCAGGCGAAGCGGCGATGCGCCCAAACGGCATGACCGATGACGCCACGCGGAAAGCGGGAGCCCTTGATCCGGGGCAGGCCTTCGATGTTCAGCATCATGCGAGGCTACGCCATGCCGCGTGGCCGGCAACCTCGCAAAGCCGTCCGGGGCGGCTCTCTGCCCGATGGCGTCGGGCGCGCGGAGCGCTATCACCAGTCTGGCCAGTTGGGGCGTCCCCCGGTTCCGCTTGGCGCCAGCTCCCTGGCACTGCCGGGAAACCCGGTGGCAAATGCCAGCTGCACCGCGCTTCGGGACGCGATCAGGATCTCCTCGGGCTTGGACTTTCCTTGCCCCTTGTTCCCGCCCTCCATCTGGCGCGAAGGCCCAGCTCAGGGAGGAGCCCGTTTCACAGGAAGACCACGGGCTTTTCGCAGATGACGCATAGGTCTCGTCAGCCCACGGATGCAATGAAGCCGGGATCCGGGTCCGTCGCGCGGCAGGTGGCAAGCCATGCCAGGGCGTCTGCGGGAACTGCCGGTCGATGAGTTCCGTGACGGCCAGGTTCCTGGCGCTTCCATCGCGCGGCTGGCAAGCCAGGGTGGAATGGCCTCGGACAGCTGGCCGCACTGCCGCCGGAGGCTGGGACCGTGAGGCGCCGTTCTCGCCGGTTTCCGCCTCCTGTCCCGGGGGGAGACTGGAGGCGTCCGGCAGACAGCCGCGCGGGATCGACGGCCGGCCGATCCTGGCATGCCTTCGCCCGTTGCGCTCGGGCCCGTGGCGCAGGCGGGCCCGCTTTCGATCGCGGCGGCCGATGTGACTGGCTCGGCTTCCCGCCGCCTGGCCGCCGAAGACCGATGCCATGTTCCCGATCGCGGTCCGCACCAGCCGCGGATCGTTCCGGGAAGGATGGCGTTGAACGGCTGGCCCGGACCGACGGCGTTCGCCGGTCGACTCCTGGCCAGAACGGACGTCGCGCGCTGGCTGCGGAAGGCGCCGAGCGGTGCCGCCGCGTTGAACTCCAATGAAGGCGCTTCCGGTTCGCCGTCCCGGGCCAGTCCTGCCCGGGCGCCGAAGCTTGGAACCGCGTCCGTAGATCCGCGACCGCATCCTGTCGCTCCGGTCCGGCTTTCGGGGACGGGATTGTTCCGGGCGAAGGCCGATGCAGCCCCCGGCGACGGTCCATGGTCCGGCTTGCCGGAGGGCGGATTACCGCGAGACGTCGTCGAGCGCCGTGCGCATGAATTCGCCGAAGGACTTGTGCTCCTCGCGCGGCCGCTTGCGGTTCTCGATGGTGCGCGAGATCGCGACGGCCGCCAGGAACCAGGCCGGGGCGAAGAAGAAGAGGGCCACGAGCACGACATAGGGCGACAGGCCGACAAGCGTCGCAAGCCAGCCGGTGAAGGCCAGTGCGGCGAGGGCTCCGAGAAGCCAGGCCATGGCGCCGATCGCCGCCGCCAGCATGCCGGCGAGGCCCAGGATCAGAACCATCACGGTCACGTAGACCAGGAACGTCAACGCAAATTCACCCCGCTCAACCGACTCCCATAGCGGTATGTGAGCACACCTTCACCATATGTGAGCACATCTTCGCGGCAAGAGTCGAGCCCGGGGGGCGAATGCGCGGGGTCCCGGGGGTGCACGCCTTGGTGATCGCTGCCGTCTTCGGCGCCTGCCGGCGTCGCTGCGTCCCGCAAAAGGCGCAGCCGCGGATCCCGGTAGCCCGCGCCGGGCGGAACAGGTGCCGCGGCGTGGACGACGATGCCATGCAGGCAGTTGCATGGCATTGGGGAACGGCTTCGGCCCGGTTGATCCATGGCCGCTGCTCGCGCCGCCGTGCTGCAGGGGACGTGTCCGGACGCGGCAGCCAGCTGCCTGTTTTCCGGACAACGCCCGGAATATGCCCAGCGGCTTGCCTGCCATTTGGGCGGATCGGAGTCTGCCGCCTTTCATTAAGATGTTCAGCTTGACGGCCGGGCGGGGCGGCGGCGAGCGTGACCGGGCTTGGGGAGCAACGATCAGAAAGCTTCGGGGGACGAATGCTTCCAAGATCCATCCTGGCGGCGGCCGTGATTGCGGCGCCGCTTGCTGCCTCTGCGTCGGTTATCGACAGCTACAGCATCTACAGCGGAATCTTCAAATTCGAGCCGGGAGGCCGGACCGAATTCTCCGGCCAGCCCCAGCCTTCGGGCTTCTCGGACTCGAGCTATTCCGAAACGCTGGAGATCGCCGACTACCTGTCGGGCTCCGGCGCGCTGAATAACGGCGGGACGTCGCTCGACCTGTCGACGGCCAATGTGTTCTCGAGCGCGGATGATGCCTCCATCGTGCTCTCGCTCGATGCTGTCTACCGGCTGAAGGAGATCATCATCTACTACGCGGAGGATGACGCGAACGTCACCACCACCCTGTCCGCGGTCGAGGCCACGGCATCGTCGGCTTCGGGCTCGGCCTCGGTCGCGGCGGTCGCCAGCACGAGCATCACCGCCGCGGGCCTCGCTGTCTCGGTGATCAGCGCCACGGGGACCGACCTGGAGGATGCCGTGGCGGACACGATCACGCTCTCCGGCTTCGAGACGGCCGGGATCGACTCGGACCTCTTCGCGATCGCCGAGATCGAGGTGGTCGGCACCGAAGTGGTGCCGGCCGTGCCCTTGCCCGCAAGCGGCCTGCTGCTTGTCGGCGGGGTGGCCGGGCTCGGACTGGCGCGCCATCTGCGGCGCGGCTGACAACCAGGGGCGGCGGGCAGGGAGACCGCGCCTGCCGCCCCCTTTCGCCCGGGACGGAGAGAATCGGACGGGCCGGGCCCGCGCCGGGCAAATTGCGTCGGCACCTCATGCTGCGTCACAGCGTGCACTTCGCCCGCTAAATCATCGTGTTACTATCCGGCAGTCCCGAAAGCGCGCATTTCGGCCATGCCGAAGGCAACCTATGGTTGATCCGGGCCGGGCTGCGTCCTAGCGAGGAACAGGGCCCGAAGAGGAGTGCCGGAAATGAACCCAGTGTCGCGGCAGGCGGTCCGATGAGCACGCCGACAGGCCAGCAGGTGGCGGAGATGTCCGCCGAGGAGAAACAGGATTTCTGGCGCACGCTGGTTCAGGGCGATGTCGGTGCGGCGGCGGCGGCGCGTGCGCCCATGGGGCTGGGGCTGCCGACCAACGAATTCATGGCGCGGCCGCTCCGGGTGGAGGGGCGGCGGCCCTTCCAGTGGGCTCCGGCGGCTCGCGGCGCGGCACTGCAGCTTGGCGCGGCGGCGACGGCCGATCTGAGCCATCTTCTCGACGGCAGCGACAGCATGGTGCTGGCAAGCCCCGGCGCGCGGCTGGTGGCCGGGCGCGGCCGGACCTTCCTGGGGACCGACGGCCAGATGGCGACGGCGGGGCGCAAGGCGGCGCTGCGGGTGATGCGCATCGGCGATGAGGTGATCCTGCAGGAGGTCACCCCGGCCGCGCTGTCCTACGGACCGGCGCCCAGGTTGCAGCACGACGTCCGCTTCGTCTGCGGCGGCCAGTCGAACATGTCGCTGATGGAGGATCGCGGCGGCTGGGGCGGCTTCTCGGCAGCACTGGCGCGGGGCCTGGAAGGCGCGCGCAATCTCTCGGTCAGCTTCGTCAACGGCGCCACGGGCGGGACGGCGATCGACAGGCGCTCGGTGCGCGGCGACTCGGAGGGCTACTGGTGGGATGCCGAAGCTGCAGCGCCGGGCCCGTCGCTGTTGGCCTTCTACGACGCGCTCGATGCGGGCCTTGCCGATGGCCAGGACCTGCCGCTGCGCTGCTTCTGGACCCAGGGCGAGAGCGATGCCAATGCGCTGCAGAACCGGCGGATGTCGCCGGCGCAGATGACGCAGACGGTCCTGGCGGTCTGGGACCATATCTGGGCACGCCATCCGGGGATGGTCTTCATCGTCAACATGATCGGCGGCTATGACTACCTGGCGGCCGAGCGGGGGACGAATGCCGCGCGGGCGGCCTATCTGCAGGCGATCGCCGCGCGGGAGAAGGCGCATCAGGGCATCGAGATGTACGACCTGCAGCGCGACTGGCTGGACATCCACTACCAGTACGGCGGCTACGCGATCGCAGGCGGACGGATGGCGGCGCATCTGCTCAATCTCGACTACGGCGCGCAGAACGCGCTCGGGCCGCGGGTCACTGCCGCGACGCTGCAGCCCGACCGGACGTCGGCCATCCTGACGATCGACTGGGGCAGGGCGCAGATCTGCCCGCCGCCGCAGGTGCTTCTGCAGGACCGGCGGCCCTATGGCATCTACATGCTCGCGCCGGGCAGCGATCCCTCGCAGCAGCCGCTCGATCTGGCGGCGGCGCGCTTCCTCGGCCGGGATCTCCTGGTCCGCTCGAAGCACGACATGAGCGGATGTTTCTTGGGCGGCCCCTATGGCTGCTGCGTCGAGGCGCGCCGCGGGCAGATCCTGCATGACATGAGCTTCAACAACTTCAGCGGCGACCGCGGCCTGCCGCTGCGCTCCTTCCTGATGAAAATCACCTGACGGGACCGGCAGACCCGGTCCCGCCTCCGCAGCCTGGCCAGCTTAAGCATGCCTTAACCGACTCGTGCCGATAGTTTCCGGACGAATTTGAGTTGAAATGTTCCGCTCTGTTCCCCATAGTGAGAACAAGAGCAGAACATAACTGGCATTGCCGCCCTCAAGCGGGCATGAGATAAGGACAGGCGTAATGGCTTCGGCAAACCTCCTCGATCTGGGCGGAACTCGCACTATGGACAAGCAGAAGGCGCTGGACTCGGCTCTGGCGCAAATCGAACGGCAGTTCGGCAAGGGCTCGATCATGAAGCTCGGCCAGGAAGGCGCGGTTCAGGACATCGAGGCGACCTCGACCGGTTCGCTGGGACTCGACATCGCGCTCGGCATCGGCGGCCTGCCCAAGGGCCGGGTGATCGAGATCTTCGGCCCGGAAAGCTCGGGCAAGACCACGCTGACGCTGCATTGCGTGGCGGAAGAGCAGAAAAAGGGCGGGATCTGCGCCTTCGTCGATGCCGAACATGCACTCGACCCGCAATATGCCCGCAAGCTCGGCGTCAATCTCGACGAGCTGCTGATCAGCCAGCCGGATACTGGCGAACAGGCGCTGGAGATCACCGATACCCTGATCCGCTCCGGCGCGGTCAGCATGGTCGTGGTCGACTCCGTCGCCGCGCTGACGCCGAAATCCGAGCTCGAGGGCGACATGGGCGATGCCCAGGTCGGTGCCCAGGCCCGGCTGATGAGCCAGGCGATGCGCAAGCTGACCGCCTCGATCAGCCGCTCGAACTGCATGGTGATCTTCATCAACCAGATCCGGATGAAGATCGGCGTCATGTTCGGCTCGCCCGAGACCACGACGGGCGGCAACGCGCTGAAATTCTACTCCTCGGTCCGGCTCGACATCCGCCGCATCGGCTCGGTCAAGGACCGCGACGAGGTGGTGGGCAACCAGACCAAGGTCAAGATCGTCAAGAACAAGGTGGCGCCGCCCTTCAAGCAGGTGGAATTCGACATCATCTACGGCGAGGGCATCTCCAAGATGGGCGAGCTGCTCGATCTGGGGGTCAAGGCCGGGGTCGTGTCGAAATCCGGTTCCTGGTACTCCTATGGCGACGAGCGGATCGGCCAGGGGCGCGAGAACGCCAAGACCTACCTGCGCCAGAACCAGAAGATCGCGATGGAAATCGAGGACCAGATCCGCGCGGCCCACGGGCTCGACTTCCACATGGGCGAAGAGACCGATACCAGCAGCGACGACGAGGTGATGGAGGGCTGATCCTCCCCCCGGACCGGGCCCCCGGGCCCCTGCGGAACCCCGTCCTCGCGGCGGGGTTTTTTCATGCGCGCCTGCGATGTGGACACCCCGCCGCTTGGGCGATAGAGAGGCGGGAACCGAACCGGCAAGAGACGCTGAGCCATGGCAAGCCTGAACGATATCCGCACGACCTTCCTCGACTATTTCGGACGCAATGGCCACGCGGTGGTGGACAGCTCGCCGCTGGTCCCGCGCAACGATCCGACGCTGATGTTCACCGCGGCGGGCATGGTCCAGTTCAAGAACGTCTTCACCGGCGTCGAGCACCGCGACTACTCCCGCGCCACCACCGCGCAGAAATGCGTCCGCGCAGGCGGCAAGCATAACGACCTCGACAATGTCGGCTATACCGCGCGCCACCATACCTTCTTCGAAATGCTGGGGAATTTTTCCTTCGGCGACTATTTCAAGGAAGACGCGATCCCCTTCGCCTGGGAGCTGCTGACCAAGGATTTCGGCATCGACAAGTCGCGCCTCCTGGTCACCGTCTACCACACCGACGAAGAGGCGGTGCAGATCTGGAAGAAAGTCGCGGGGCTGCCCGACGACCGCATCATCCGCATCGCCACCGACGACAACTTCTGGTCGGCCGGCCCGACCGGTCCCTGCGGTCCCTGCACCGAGATCTTCTACGACCATGGCGACCATGTCTGGGGCGGCCCTCCGGGCAGCCCGGAAGAGGATGGCGACCGGTTCATCGAGATCTGGAACCTCGTCTTCATGCAGTACGAGCAGTTCGAGGACGGCCGCCGCGAGGACCTGCCGAAGCCCTCGATCGACACCGGCATGGGGCTGGAGCGGATCGGCGCGCTGCTGCAGGGCAAGCACGACAACTACGACACCGACCTGATGCGCTCGCTGATCGAGGCCTCGGCGAATGCGACCTCCTGCGATCCCGACGGTCCGGGCAAGGTGCATCACCGGGTCATCGCCGACCACCTGCGCTCGACCTCCTTCCTGATCGCCGACGGCGTGTCGCCCTCGAATGACGGCCGCGGCTACGTGCTGCGCCGGATCATGCGCCGCGCGATGCGCCATGCGCATCTGCTGGGCGCCAAGGATCCGCTGATGCACCGGCTGGTCCCGGCGCTGGTCGCGCAGATGGGCCAGGCCTATCCGGAACTCGGCCAGGCGCAGTCGCTGATCGAGGAGACCCTGCAGCTGGAAGAGAACCGCTTCCGCCAGACGCTCGACCGCGGCCTGAAGCTGCTCGACGACGCACTTGTCGACCTGCCCGAGGGCGCGGAGCTGCCGGGCGAGACCGCGTTCAAGCTCTACGACACCTACGGCTTCCCGCTCGACCTGACCCAGGACGCGCTGCGCGAGAAGGGCCACACGGTCGACACGACCGGCTTCGACAGCGCCATGGCCGAGCAGAAGGCCAAGGCGCGCGCCGCCTGGGCGGGCTCGGGCGAGACCGCCGATGCCGCGATCTGGTTCGACCTGGCCGAGAAGCACGGCGTGACCGAGTTCCTCGGCTATGACGCCGAGTTCTCCGAAGGCCAGCTGCTGGCGATCGTCAAGGACGGCGCCGCGGCGACGGAGGCTGCGGTCGGCGAGACGGTGCAGATCGTGGTCAACCAGACCCCGTTCTATGCCGAAAGCGGCGGCCAGGTGGGCGACTCCGGGCGGTTGCGGACTGCAACCGGGGCGGCGACGATCACGGATACCAAGAAATCTGCGGGCGTTTTCATCCACTTCGCCGAAGTGACCGAAGGCACGATTTCCGCCGGGCAGGGCGCCGAGCTGATCGTCGATCACGGCCGCCGCGCCGCGATCCGCGCCAACCACTCGGCGACGCACCTGCTGAACGAGGCGCTGCGCGAGGTGCTGGGCACCCATGTGGCGCAGCGCGGCTCGCTCAATGCCGAGGATCGCCTGCGCTTCGATTTCAGCCATTCCAAGGCGGTGACGTCCGAGGAGCTGGCCCGCATCAATGCCGACGTCAACGCGATGATCCGCCAGAACAGCCAAGTCGATACCCGCATCATGACGCCCGACGAGGCGCGCGAGCTGGGCGCCCAGGCGCTGTTCGGCGAGAAATACGGCGACGAGGTCCGGGTCGTGTCGATGGGCACGCAGAAGGGCTCCGGCAAGGGCGTGACCGGCGATGTCTACTCGCTGGAGCTCTGTGGCGGCACCCATGTCAAGCGGCTGGGCGAGATCGGCATGTTCGTGACGCTGGGCGACAGCGCCTCCTCGGCCGGCATCCGCCGGATCGAGGCGCTGACCGGGCAGGCCGCCTTCGACTACCTGGCCGGGCAGGCGGCGACGCTGTCCGAGGCGGCGGGCGTGCTGAAGGCGCAGGCCGATGACGTGCCCTCGCGGCTGCAGGCGCTGCTCGACGAGCGCCGCGCGCTGCAGAACGAGGTGGCGCAGCTGCGCCGCGACCTCGCGATGGGCGGCGGCTCGGGATCGGGGCCTGAAACCAAGGACATCAAGGGCGTGACCTTCCTCGGCCAGAGCCTTTCGGGCGTCTCCGGCAAGGATCTGCGTCCGTTGATCGACGCGCACAAGGAACGGCTGGGCTCGGGCGTGATCGTGCTGATCGCCGATGCCGACGGCAAGGCGGCCGTGGCCGCGGGCGTCACCGGCGACCTGACCGGCCGCATCTCGGCAGTCGACCTGGTCAAGGCGGCGGCGGCCGAGCTGGGCGGCAAGGGCGGCGGCGGCCGACCCGACATGGCCCAGGCCGGGGGGGCGGATGCCACCCGGGCGCCCGAGGCGCTGGCCGCCGTGGAACGCGTGTTGGAGGGACTGTGATGCCTGCGCTCTGGATCACCCATGTAAGTGTCAGCAACGAAGAGGACTACGGCAAGTACGCGAAGCTTGCCGGGCCTGCCATTGCCAAGCATGGCGGCACCTTCCTGGCACGCGGCACCCGCTACAAGTGGATCGAGGGCAACGAGCGCCCGCGCAATGTCGTCGTCCGCTTCGACAGCATCGAGGCGGCCGAGGCCTGCTACAACAGCCCAGAATACCAGGAGGCGCTGTCCTTCGCGAAGGACGCCTCCGAGCGGGACATGGTCTTCGTCGAGATCGCCGACGCCTGACCGGACGAGTGGCGGGGGGCCTCTAGCCCTCCGCGACCGCGATCAGGTCGCGCATCAGCCCCAGCTCCCAGTCCATGCCCTCGGGCGTCCGGTAGGCATGGATATTGCTCCAGACATAGTCCGCCGTCGGGTAGGGCCGCGAGATGGCGTGGACCCCCTCCGCGAGGCGCGTGATGCCGGGTGCCAGCGGGCTGTCGCCGAAATCCAGGATCACCAGGCGGGGCTCTGCGGCGCCGGCCTCCGAGATCGCCGCGAGCAGCCGGTCGATCTCGGCGCGGCTGCCTTCGGGATGGAACTTCGCCCAGCGGCTCATCACATGGATCGCGCCGGGACGGCGGCTGGCCTCGTAGAAGGCGGGGACCAGCGCGGCCTGATGGGCGCGGAACCGGGCGAAGTCGTCGTCCGTCCAGGCCGGGCCGCGATGGTGGTTCCAGGTGATGCCGCGCACCGGATCGACCAGCATCGGCTGCCGGCTTGCGGCATGCGGGCGGGTGCCGATGGCGCCGGGCCCGGCATAGCCGTCGAAGCGGCTCTCGAGGATGCCGAGCAGTCCGGGCATGCGATGCACGCCCAGGCTGAACGGGTTCATGTCGCGCATCGTGTCGCGGAAGCCCCAGCGGTTCAGGATCACCCAGGGCTGGCATTCGCAGCCGAGGCTGACATAGCTGCGGCGGCTGAGGCGGGCGCGGTGGCGTTCGCGGAAGATCTGGCGGCGCTTCGCGGCCCCGCGCAGGCGGTCCGCCGCGGGGGCGGTCACCGCGGGATCGAGCACGGACTGCTCGGCATATTCCGTCAGCCAGGACAGGAAGGCCACGGAGGCGCCGGAGATGCAGGCGGGATCCCCGAGGAAGGCCGCCGTCCGCGCCGCGACCTGCGGCCAGTCGTGATCGGCGACCAGGTCGTGCAGCTGCTGCATCGCCGCTTCGGTGAATTCGGGCCGCGTTCCGGCTGTCATGCTGTGGCTTCCCCCGCGCGTCGCAATTGCTTTTCCGCATGCTAGGGGACTGGCGGCGCGGCGTATATCGCCGTAGCGCGGGCCCTGCCGGAAATCCGCCGATGGCGGGCGGGAGGGCTCACTCCGCGGCCGCGGCCGGCCGTTTCTTCGGCAGCACGCCCTCGGCGCGCAGCATCGCCTTGAACTGCTTCATCACCGGGCGCGAGATCCGCGTTTCCGCCAGGACGCGCGCCTCGTAGACATCCATGCGGACATGCTCCACCGTTTCGGCACGGGCGCGCGCGATCATCTCGTGGCTGTCGCGGCCGAGCTTGGCGGCCGGCAGATGCCGCACCGCGTCATAGAGCGCCATCATGATGGCGGCCTCGTGCGGCGGCATCTTGCATTTCCCGTCGAGCACCTTCAGCGCAACCGCGATGGCGCAGTCGACATGGGCCGGGCAGAGAGGACTACGCTCTGCCCAGCCCTGAACGTCAACGCCCCCCTCGGGAGCATCGGGGGCGGACGTCGTCCCGGTCATCCGGGCGCCGGTCAGGCCGGTTCGGAGGCCAGAGCCTCCAGCACGGCCGAGGCCGGAAGATTCACCCTGAGGATACCTAATTCATCAAGGAATTTCTCTTCCATCCGCGAAAGATCACCGTCGATCACAGCGACGTGATTTCCGCCCGAGCGCTTGACGATCTGGCGTGCGAAGATCCTGAGCATCTGGTCATCGAAACGGCATCCGAGGAAGAGGAAGCCGCGGCCAGTGCGGCGCGCGCGGACCTCTTCGGGGATCGGCGTCTGGATGTCGATCTCGGTCAGCACCTCGACATAGTCGCTGTCCGACAGAAGGAAGCTGGAGCCCTTCCGCGCCATGCCGTGCGGCTTGTAGATCAGCGAGGCCCAGGCCGGGTTCGGCGCCTCGAGCTCGGTGCCGTCCGGGGCGAAGGCCTTGTTCCAGATCTCGATCCATTCGCCGTTGCGCGACCAGCCCTGGGCCCAGCCCCAGCTGTCGCCCTCATAGGCCTTCAGCAGGCCGTCATCGTACCAGGTGTCGACCACCATCGGCGGGCGGATGCGGGCAAGCCAGGCATGGACCGGGTTGCCGCCTTCGTCGCCCTCGAAGGCGCGGGTGACGATATCGGCGAGGGTCGCGCGGAACTTGCGGCTCTCGACATACTGGGCGGCGGACCACAGGTTGCCCTGGGCGCGCTTGGGCACGCGGACCTGGGCCTCGATCACCGCGCAGAGCGCCTCGGGCGAGCGCGGGGCGTCGCCATTCGACATCGCCGACACGCCGGCGCCCAGATAGGGGATGCGGGTTCCGGCCTCGACCTCGGCCAGGGCCTTGCGCAGGATCTCCATCTCGCTCATCGCTCAGTCCTCCACTTCGGCGAGCTTCTTCGCCTCGATCGTCGCGGGCAGGGAGGGCGGCTCGTCATAGGCCGGCATCTGCAGCTTCCAGCCATTGGCCAGCTTGACCCAGCCGCCCCAGATGTCCGGGGTCTCGGTCTCGACGACCAGCTCCTCCAGGTCCTTCTTGGGAACGTAGACCTCCAGCCCCTTGGGCGTGTTCCTCACCATGACTTTCATTCGGCAGGCTCCTCGATGGTAAACGGCACGAGCTCCCGTTCGCGCATGCCGACGATTGATCCACGCTCCATGAAGTCGACGGCGTAGATGTAGAACTGCTGCAGGAAGACGCCGATGTCGCGCACATAGCCGACATCGCCCTTCTTCACGACGGTCTCGTTGATTTCCTTGCCGAACATCGTGCCGTCATTCTTGACGTTCTTCTTGGAGACAACCTTGTCCCCGGGCATGTATTTCGGGTCCCGATAGACCTCGATCTCGCGGTCATCCGTCGACATTGGCTCCCTCCTTCAATTGGTGCAGCCGTGCGGCTGCGGTTTCGCGGATCACCTCCTCGGGGTCGTCGAGAAGGCGCGTTGCCTCTTCCAGGCCGCCGCGCTCGGCGACGGCATGGCGCACGCGGAGGTCGTCATCCTCCACGAAGGGGCCCGGCCGCCGTCCGGCCGCCTCGCGGCGCACCAGCGGGTCGGGATCGCTGCGGAACCGGTCGAGCCAGTCCAGGCCGATGCGCCGGGCCACGATCCGCCGGATCTCGGGATCGGCGTCATGGATCGCCACCGGCAGCATCCCCGGTTCCGCCCGCCGCATGGCGATGGAGCGGACATAGCTGTCCGGGTCGCCGAGCATCGGCAGCAGCTCCTCCACCGGCAGGCGGTGGGCGACGGCGATCCGCACGCGGCGGTCCTCGTCCTTCATCCGCCGCTGGGCATGGGTGACCGGCAGGCGCAGCACCGCCATGGCGCGCACCCCCGGATCGGGATCGCTCAGCAGCCGGGTCAGCCGGAAGACCGAGGCCAGCCGCGCGGCATTCATCCGGGTCTCGAAATAGGGCATCCCGAGACACTCGTCGGCCAGGTCGGGATTGAGCAGGAAGAACCGCTCGATCCGCTTGGCATAGCGGTCGTGGACGCAGGCCCAGCCAGGGCCGCATTTGCCCTGGCCGAGCTTGCGCTTGAAGCGGCAGGCGCCGCAGTCGAGGGGATCCCCCTGCCAGTCGACAGGGGGAGGTCCGTCGGTCATCGCTCAGGCCGCCACGCAGGTCTCGGGCACCGGGCAGACCTCGGCGCATTGCGGGTTGTCGGCATGGCCTTCGCATTCGGTGCAGAGCGACGGGTCGATGATGTAGGTGTCGCTCTCGAAGCGGATCGCGGCGTTCGGGCATTCGAACTCGCAGGCGCCGCAGACAGTGCAGTTTTCGACGACGATTTTCAGTGCCATGGCTTGCTCCTTTCGCGGGCTCTGGGTCAGGCGATCTCGGCTTCTTCGGCCGGCAGGCCGTTCCTGGCGCGGTAGACGGCCGAGACGGCGGTCTCGATGTACTCGTAGGCATAGTCCTGGATCGCCTCGATCCCGGCCTTCTCCAGATCCTCGCGCGGGCAGTCGCCGATCTTGGCGCAGAGGATGGTGCTGATGCCCTCGAGCGTCTTGATCACCAGCTCCAGCTTGTCCTCCTCGCCATAGCCGCCGACGCAGTAGTTGTCGCAGCGGCGGTGGGTGACGAAGCGCACGCCATCATTGTCCACCTCGAAGATCTGGAACTCGGTCGCATGGCCGAAATGCTGGTTGATGCGGCCGCCGCCCTTGGTCGCCACGGCGATCAGCATCGCCTCGGCATCGGGGTTCACCGCAGCCTGCGTCTCGGCTTTGGCGGTTTCCGCGGCCGCCCGGCGCTCGCCGCGCTCCTCGGCCACCCAGTCGCGATAGGCCTCGCGCTTGGAGGGATCGTAGGTGACCTCTTCGGGGACCAGATCCATGGTGAATTCCTGGCCGCGGTCCTCGCCCAGAAGGCCCACCGCATCGGCGCGGCACTGGCGGCAGTGCTTCATCAGGTTGGCGCCGCCGGCGCAGGCATCCTGCAGCTTCTTCAGCTCGGCCGCGGTCGGGCCGCGCTGGCCTTCCAGGCCGAAAACCGTGCCGTGCTCGGGCGCCGAGATCAGCGGCATGATGTTGTGCAGGAAGGCGCCGCGCTTCTTGACCTCGCGGTTGACCTCCAGGAGGTGCTCGTCATTGATCCCGGGGATCATCACCGAGTTGACCTTCACCAGGATGCCGCGCTCGTGCAGCATGTCGAGCGACTGCATCTGCCGCTCGTGCAGGATCTGCGCGGCCTCGAGCCCGGTGCGGCGCTTCTTCTCCCAGAAGATCCAGGGATAGATCTTCGTGCCGATCTCGGGGTCGATCATGTTGATGGTCAGCGTGACATGGTCGATGTTCATGTCGAGCAGCTCGTCGACATGGTCGGGCAGGGCGAGACCGTTGGTCGAGAGGCACAGCTTGATGTCGGGCAGCTGCGCCTGGACCTGCTTGAAGGTCTCCTTCGTCTTGCGCCAGTCATAGGCGCTGTCGCCCGGTCCGGCGATGCCGAGGACGGAAAGCTGGGGGATTTCGTTGGCGACCGCGATCACCTTGCGCGCGGCCTGGTCCGGGGTCAGCCGTTCGGAAACGACGCCGGGGCGGCTCTCGTTGGCGCAGTCGTACTTGCGGTTGCAGTAGTTGCACTGGATGTTGCAGGCAGGCGCCACGGCGACATGCATCCGGGCAAAATAGTGATGCGCCTCTTCGGAATAGCAGGGATGGTCCTTCACCTTCTGCCAGGTGGAGGGATCCATGTCCTCGGGGGCGTCGGAAGACCCGCAGGACGAGCTTTCGCATCCCTTGGATTCGATGGCTTTGGTCAGATCGTCCCGGCTGGCAACCTTCAGCCCGTCGAGCGAGATCACATTGGCATTCATCTTCGCGCATCCTCTCTATTTGAACCTGAGGCTTGTCCAGCAGGAAGCGTGCCAAGGCGTAATCACTTGGAAACACGTCGATTTCAGACGTTTTCGCGGTGTCGCATAGGGGACAAACCGACGACATTGTGACAGGCCGGCGGCCGTCCGAGGGAAAATGTCGGATTTGGGCTGCGCCTTTCGCCGAAGGGGGCGGAACAGGGGCGGTTCCACTCTGCAACCACCGCTCGCCAGGGGCGGTTGCAGGTTGCAACCGGGGCGCGGCGCCTGGGCGGGGCCGGGCAAAAAAAGAGCGCCCCGGGCGGGACACCGGGGCGCTCGTCGCTTTCACGGGGTGGAGAGACCCCCGTGGACCGCGTCTTCAGAATTTCTGCACTTCGATACCGTGTTTCTTCAGCGCGTAGGCAATCTGGCGCGGGGTCATTCCAAGGATCCGCGCGGCTTTCGCCTGGACCCAGCCGGCCTGTTCCATGGCCGAGATCAGCTCTTCGCGGGCGGTATTGGCGGTCTTGCGCGGCTGCACCGCGGGCTGCGCCGGGCAGCCCGGCGGCAGGCTTGCCTGCGGCGCGGCCGGGGCGGCCGAGGGCGGCGGTCCGGAGACGACTCTCGG
Organism: Poseidonocella sp. HB161398; assembly: GCF_005870025.1. Taxonomy (GTDB): domain Bacteria; phylum Pseudomonadota; class Alphaproteobacteria; order Rhodobacterales; family Rhodobacteraceae; genus Mangrovicoccus. The sequence continues at coordinate 110,262 of NZ_VATA01000002.1, read as the reverse complement.
CGTGATGATTTGGCCCGAGGCCAGCCCGCCGATCGGCGAGGAGTCCCCCGATTGCAGCCGCCACAGCTCTTCGCTCAGGCAGGTGCCCTGCTTGCAGGCCATCTCGTCCGCATGGATCATGTCGTCCATCGACAGCGCCGCGGCGCGGTTCACGCAGTTCTCCAGCTCGCGCACGTTGCCGGGGAACTTGCAGGAACAGAGCGTCGCCATCGCATTGGGCGCGAACGCGATTTCCGTCCCGTTCTGCTCGTTGAACTGCTTCAGGAAGAGCTCGGCCAGGGGCTTGATATCGCCCGGGCGCTCGCGCAGCGGCGGCAGGACGATTGGCACGACACAGATGCGGAAATACAGATCCGCGCGGAACTTGCCGGAGGCGACCGCCTCTTCGAGATCGCGGTTGGTCGCGGCGATCAGGCGGAAATCGGTCTTGATCGTCTGCGTGCCGCCGACCCGCTCGAACTCGCTTTCCTGCAGGACGCGCAAGAGCTTGGCCTGGAATTCCGGGCTGATCTCGCCGATCTCGTCGAGGAAGAGCGTGCCCTTGTCCGCCAGCTCGAACCGGCCCTTCTTCTGGCCGCTGGCACCGGTGAAGGCGCCTTTCTCATGGCCGAAAAGCTCGGATTCCAGCAGGCTCTCGCTTAGCGCGGCACAGTTCACCGAGATGAACGGCTTCTTGGCGCGGTCGCTCTGGGAATGGATGGCGCGGGCGAAAAGCTCCTTGCCGGTGCCGCTTTCGCCGCGCAGCAGCACGGCCGCCTTGGTCTTGGCGACGCGGCTGATCCGGGCGATGACCTGGGCGATCTCGTCGCTTTCGCCGATGATGCCGTCGATCCGGATCGGGGGGAGGCTGTCGCCGGAGGTCTCCATCCCCTTCGCGGCTTTCAGCGCGCGGGCGGCGTCGTTCATCACCCGCTCGCGGTCGCGCGCCACCATGCGGCGGAAGCGCAGCGCCTGTTCGAGGAGCGAGCTGACCATGGTCAGGACATTGACGTCATTCTCGGTCAGTCCGGCCATTTCGTCGTCATGCGCGCGATAGGCGGCCAGGACGCCGATGACCAGAGGCGAGCGGCTGGCCTCGCGCACCGGCACGGCAACCATGGTGTGGCGCTTGCCGCGGGCCTGGGGCGGGACGGCCTCGGTGCCGAATTCGTCCTCGACATCCCAGGCGACGATCGGCACGCCGGTGCGGAAGACGCCGCGGGCTACGGCTTCGGGGATGGCGCCGCAATCCGGCGGCTCCTCGCGGCGGCCGCGGATGGTGGCCGCGATCACATAGGGGTTCACCTGCTTGCCCGCCTGGCCGGCGACCGGATCGGACAGCAGCGCCAGCGCGCCGTTGCCGAGGCCGATGAAGGAAGACAGCACGTTGAGAACGCTTGGCATTTCCGATATCGGATCCGCCGCACTCGTCATGATCTTGGCAATTTCGTAGACTGCATCCAGAGTCAGCGCCGGCAGATCGCCGCGGGCGCGGCTGCCGGAAACCTGGCGGGATTTTACGTCGATATGGGCCACTGACCGCTCCTTGGCTTGGGGGATCGCCACCTGCGTGGAGGTCAAGTTTCCCTGAAGGTACCAGCCCTGCGGGGCCTGTCTCCGGATTTCCGCTGCAAGGCAGAAAACCGGCAGCCGGATGCTGCAATTTACGACAGCTTGGTGACGGCGTGGCATCGATTGCAAATGGAAGAGGCAGTTATTGCATATGATGCATTCGTGCGGGGAATCAGATGATCCAGCCAGCGAAATCTTATTGGAAAGCGCTTTGGGTAGCGCAAACGGTTCCAGCGCGCCGGGGCGCGCGGAACGACGTCGCGGCGGTGCGGGGGGCTAGACGGCGATCTTGCGGCGGCGCTGGAAGGAGGAGCCGATGCCCAGCATCGAGCGGTACTTCGCTACGGTGCGGCGGGCGATGGCCAGCCCGGCGGCGTCGCTCTTCTGCACGATCGCCTCGTCCGAGAGCGGTGCGGACGGGTCTTCCTCGGCGATGACGCGGCGCACGAATTCCAGTGCGGAGTCCTGCGAGGCGGTGTTCTGCCCGTCGGCGGTCGGAACCGCGCGGCTGAGGAAGGCGCGCAGCGGCAGCGCGCCCGCCGGCGTGTCGATCATGCGGCCGGAGGTGGCGCGGCTGATCGTCGAGGGGTGGAGCTCCAGCTCGGTCGCGACATCTTCCAGCGACAGCGGCACCAGATGGGCGCGTCCATGGTCGAGGAAGGCCTGCTGCCGGGCGACCAGCACGGTCGCGGCGCGCAGGAGCGTCTTGCCGCGGCGCTCCAGCGCGCCGGCCAGCGCGCGGGCTTCGGCCAGGGCGCGGCGGCGGAAGGCCTTGGCCTCGCGGTCGCGGGTCTCGGAGGGGAGGTTGTCGGGAACAACCGTGATCGAGGGCAGGGTGGAGCGGGTCAGCGCCACCGTCCAGCCCTCGGGGCCGCGCCGCGCAGTGAGGTCGGGCGGGAAGATCGGCGTGCGGTCATGCGAATAGGCCAGGCCCGGCTTCGGATCGAAGCGGCGCAGCGCACGGGCGATGTCGGGAATGTCGGAAGGCTCGCAATCGCAGAGATCGGCCAGTTCCGTCAGCTTGCCATCGGCCAGGAGGCCCAGATTGTCGAGCAGCACCTCGAGTTCCCAGGTCAGCATGTCGGCTTCCTGGGCCTGGATCTTGAGGCATTCGCCGAGCGAGCGGGCGAAGACGCCCACCGGTTCCAGCCCCTGCAGCTCGGCCAGCACGCGCTCGGCCCGGGCGACGGGGACGTGGTTGCGATCTGCAACCGTCTCGACGGTCTGGCCCAGCCAGCCGGTCGGCTCCAGCGCCTCGGCGAAGCTCAGCGCGATCTGCCGGTCGGCGCCGGGGACGAAGGCCAGGTCGATCTGCTCCATGACGAAGGCCATCAGCGAGGGCTTGTCGGAGGCCAGCGCGGCGACCTGGTCGAAGTCCTCGCCACCTGCGGCATAGATCTGCGGCGGGCGGAACTGGATCGCCGGATTGCTCTCGGCCCTCTTCGCCAGATGCTCGGCCAGGTCCTGGTTGGACATGCCGAGAATGGAGAGCGACGCCAGCATCTGCGCGCTCATCGTCTGGGTCTGGCGTTGGAGGAGGCCTTGAGTCAGTTGCATCTCGGGATCATCCTAGCATGGTCCGGCCGCCCGGAGGGCGCCGAAGTCGTCTGGCACCGGCGGGCCGCGCCGCACTGCCCGTCCGGCAGGCAGCGGGCGCGGCGGATGCTCACTGGCCGGCCAGGCCGATCGTGTCGATGCCGACGAAGCGGCGGGCATGCTTCTCGGCCTCGTCCTTGAAGACCTTGAAGACCTTCTCCTTCATCGGGGTCGACTCGATGAAGTCGAGATAGGCCTTCTTCAGCGCGGCGCGCAGTTCCAGGAAGATGGCATTGTCGTCCATGCCCTCGAAGCTGGTCTGGCGCATGTACTGGCCGAGCCGCTTCATGATGTGCAGCCGCGAGACGTTCACGACCTCCTGCTCGTAGGGGACCAGCAGGTAGGTGAAGATGTCCTCGGCCGAGCTGAGCTTGGCGACATGGTCGAGAACGCCGGTTTCTTCGAAATCCTTGGGCATGGGAGGTCTCCTCTTGTGGATCAGTGGGTGGGGCCGAGCTGGGGCTCGGTGCAGGTCTGGGGTTTGGGGCTGGGCAGCTTCTCGGCGCGCTTGTGCTGGATCAGGCTCGCCTCGAGGAAGGCGACGCGGTCGGCCAGCTGGGCAAGCGATCTGCCCACCGGATCGGGCATCAGGTGGTGGTTCAGATCGACCCGGTAGGGCGAGCTCGATTTCGGCGCGTCGGTCTGGACCGGGCGGGCGGGGATGCCGATCACCGTCGCCTCGGGCGGCACTTCGGAGACGACCACCGAATTGGCGCCCACGCGCGCGCCCGCGCCGACGGTGATCGGCCCGAGGATCTTGGCGCCGGCGCCGACCATGACATTGTCGCCCAGCGTCGGGTGGCGCTTGCCCGGGGACCAGCTGACCCCGCCGAGCGTGACGCCGTGATAGAGCGTGACATTGGTGCCGATCTCGGCGGTCTCGCCGATCACCACGCCCGCGCCATGGTCGATGAAGAAGCCGGGGCCGATTTTCGCGCCGGGATGGATGTCGATCGCCGTCACCGCGCGCGAGAGATAGGCGAGGAACCGCGCGGAAAAGCGCCAGTTGCGCGCCCAGAGCGCATGGGCGAAGCGGTGCGCCACCGCCGCATGCAGGCCGGGATAGACCAGCGCGGTCTCGATCTTGCCGCGTGCCGCGGGGTCGCGTTCGCGGATCGAGACGAAGTCGGAGCGGATCAGCGACCACAGGCTCATGACGCGCGGCTCCGTGCTTCGGCTTCCTCGATCGACCAGGCGATGGAGACCAGCGACACCAGATCCTCGGGCTGGGCCTCGCGCTTGGCGGCATTGGCCCAGCCGCGAAGAAGGGGCAGGACCCGCCGGACGGTCTCGGTATCGCTCGGCAGGTGGTTGGCGGCGAGCGCGGCCTGAAGCCCGGACATCCCGGAATGCTTCCCGACCGTCAGCCTGTGGGACCGGCCGAACCGGGCCGGATCCACGCGCGGGTCCTGATAGGTGTTCCTGTTCTTGAGGATGGCATCGACATGGATGCCGGCCTCGTGGGAAAAGACGTATTCGCCGACGATCGGCTTGTTCGCCGGCAGCGGGCGGCCCGAGGCATGGGCGACGAGCAGCGACAGCGCCATCAGACGACGCAGGTCGACGCCGGTCGGGATCCCTTCCGCATCGAGCGCGGCGGAGACCTCTTCCAGCGCGGCATTCCCGGCGCGCTCGCCCAGCCCGTTGACGGTGACCGACAGGTGGTCCGCCCCGGCCTGGTAGGCGGCCAGCGTGTTCGCCGTGGCCATGCCGAAATCGTTATGGGCGTGGAATTCCAGCGGCAGGTCGATCTGCGGCGCAAGCTTGGCGACCAGCGCATGGGCGGTGAAGGGGGACATCAGCCCCAGCGTGTCGGCCAGGCGGAAGCGGATCGCGCCGGCGGCCTTGGCGACGCGGGCGAGCTCCACCAGGAACTCCAGATCGGCGCGGCTGGCATCCTCGGCACCGACCGAGACGGCGAAGCCGCGGGTGGTGGCGGTATAGACCAGCGCGGCCGTCTCGCGGAGCGCCCAGTTGCGGTCGGCCTTGAGCTTGCCGACCAGCTGGCGCTCGGAGGTGGGCACGGCGAAATGCAGCCGCCGCACCCCTGTATACTGCGCCGCGTCCAGATCCGCCATGCGCAGGCGGCACCAGACGACGGGCTCCGCATGCCGGAGCTCCTGCGCGATGGCCCGGATCTCGGCCACTTCCTCGGGGCCCATGGCCGCGACGCCGAGTTCGATCTCGGTGACATGCGCCTCGTCCAGTGCCAGGGCGATCGCGAGCTTCTCCTCGAGGGTGAAGGCCACGCCCGCCGTCTGCTCGCCATCGCGCAGCGTGGTGTCGCAGATCATGGCCGGACGGTTGGTCAGGGCGGGAAAGTCGAGAACCGGGGACATCGCGTCAGGCTCCTCAGGCGTAAGCGGGGTCGAAGTTTTCGGGCGAGGCGCCGTCTGCCGACCAGAAGGGCGACATCACGCGCAGACCGGCGATGATCTCCGGCACGACGGCCAGGACCCGGTCGATCTCCTCCTCCGTGGTCTCGCGGCTGAGCGAGAAGCGGATCGCGCCATGGGCGGCGGTGAAGGGGATGTCCATCGCCCGCAGCACGTGGCTGGGCTCGAGCGAGCCCGAGGTGCAGGCCGAGCCCGACGAGGCCGCGATGCCTGCCTGGTTCAGCTTCAGGAGGATCGCCTCGCCCTCGATGTACTCGAAGGCAATGGTCGAGGTGTTCGGCAGCCGGTCGAGCGGATCGCCGGTGACGAAGCAGTGGCCGACCGAGGCGACGAGCCCGGTCTCCAGCTTGTCGCGCAGCGCGGTCATGCGCTTGATGTCCTCGGCCATGCTGGCCCTGGCCATTTCCGCCGCCTTGCCAAGCCCGACGATCGCCGGGGCGTTCTCGGTGCCGCCGCGGCGGCCGCGCTCCTGGTGCCCGCCGCGCTGCAGCGGACGGAAGCGGGTGCCCTTCTTGAGATAGAGCGCGCCCAGGCCCTTCGGACCGTGCAGCTTGTGCGAGGACATCGACATCATGTCGATATCGGTCGACTTGACGTCGATCGGCACCTTGCCCACGGCCTGGACCGCGTCGCAATGGAAGAGCGCGCCATGCTGGTGCGCCAGTTCCGCGAGCCCGTCGACCGGGAAGATCGTGCCGGTCTCGTTATTGGCCCACATGAAGCTGACCACGGCGGTCTTGTCCGACAGCTTCTCGCGGTACGCGTCGATATCCAGCCGGCCGAGCTTGTCGACGCCGATGCGGTGCACCACGACATCCTCGTGCTTTTCCAGCCAGTCGACCAGGCTGAGGATCGCGGGATGTTCCACGGCAGAGGTGATCACCTCGTTGCGGCCCGGCTGGACCTGCAGCGCGGAGCGGATCGCGGTGTTGTTCGACTCCGTGCCGCCCGAGGTGAAGATGATCTCGTGGTCGAATTCGGCGCCGATCAGCTCCTGCAGCGAGCGGCGGGCCTGGCGCAGCGCGCCGCCGACTTCCGCCCCGAAGGCGTGGATCGAGGAGGCATTGCCGAACTGCTCGGAGAAATAGGGCAGCATCGCCTCGACGACTTCCGGCCAGACGCGGGTCGTGGCGTTGTTGTCGAGATAGACGGGGGTGACCTCGGTCATGTCTTTCATCGCTTGGCTCCTCAGGTCTTTGCCACGGGGATGACCCGGACCGGACGGCCCAGTGCCTCGGAGATGATCTTCTGGATGCCGCCCAGCGTCTGGGTCGCCAGCTGGCAGCCCGAGCAGGCGCCGGTCAGATGGACCATCACGATGTTGCCCTCGATGTCGAAAAGCTCGACATCGCCGCCGTCGCGCTTGAAGGTCGGGCGCATCTCCTCGATCAGCCTTGCGACCAGGATCGCCTCCTTGGCCGGGCTCAGCCCGGTGGCCGGAGCGGCGGCAGGCGCGGGCGCCGGGGCGGGCGCGACGGCCACGGCGGCCGGGGCCGCTGCCGGGGCGGCGGGCATGGCGATCTGGACCGGGGCGGAGGGCTGGGCCGGGCCGGTCGGCGCGGCGACGGGAGTGTCGGGGATGACGAAGCCCTTGACCGTCTTCTCCTTTTTCGGCGCGGGGGCCGAGCCGAAGATGAAGGCTTCCTCCGCCTTGATCAGCCCTTCGGCGACCATGGCCTTGTTGGTGTCGGCCAGCAGCTCTTCCAGCGGCTCGCGGCAGGAATTGCAGCCGCCGCCGGCCTTCGTGTAGAAGGTCACCATCTCCAGCGTGGTCAGCTTGTTGTTGCGGATCGCCCGCTCGATCATGCCGGCATCGACGCCGAAGCACTTGCAGATCAGCGCGCCTTCCTCGTGGTCGTCCTCGTCGAGCTCCTCGCCCTTGTAGGCGGCGACGGCGGCGGTCAGCGCTTCCTGCCCCATGACCGAGCAGTGCATCTTCTCGGGCGGCAGGCCGCCGAGGAACTCGGCGATGTCCTGGTTGGTCAGCTTGCGCGCCTCGTCGATCGTCTTGCCTATGACCAGTTCGGTCAGGGCCGAGGAGGACGCGATGGCCGAGCCGCAGCCGAAGGTCTGGAATTTGGCATCCTCGATGATCTCGGTCTCGGGATTGACCTTCAGCATCAGTTTCAGCGCGTCACCGCAGGAGAGCGATCCGACCTCGCCGACTGCATTGGCGTCGTTCATTGCGCCGGCGTTGCGCGGGTTGAAGAAGTGATCCTTGACCGTGTCGGTGTATTCCCACATGAGGGCTGGCTCCTTAGCAGAAGGACTTGCCGCAGCCGCAGCTGCTGCTGGCATTGGGGTTGTTGAAGACGAAGCCCGAGCCCTCGAGACCCGAGACGAAATCGATGGTGGTGCCGGCCAGATGCGCCTGGCTTTCCGGATCGACCAGGACCTTGACGGGGCCTGCCTCGATCACGGCGTCGTCGGACTGGATTTCCAGCTCCAGCGCCATGCCGTATTGCAGCCCGGCGCAGCCGCCGCCCTGGACCATGACGCGCAGCCCGGCAACGGGCTGGCCGGCGCCGTCGATGGCCGACTTGATGGCAGATTGCGCGCTTTCGGTGATTGCCAGCATTTCATCTCTCCTGTTCAGGTGCGGCTTGCGTTCGGATCAGGATCAAGCATGCGGCGTGCCAAGATTGTTTTGCGTGTTATTTCCGTTACTTGATGGTCATGTGCGGGCGGGTTGGCACGCGACATTGCAGAATTTGCGACAAAGCCGTTTTGTCGCCTTTGCGCGAAACCGGCGCCTGCAATGCCGGTTTTCGGCAGCCCTGTGCGACGGTGCGTGGGGGGGTGCGGCGGTTGCGGGTTGCAACCGGGTGCTGGTCCCGGGCGGGCCGGGCGGTTGCGACTTGCAACCAGGTCCGGGCCTGCGAGGAAAACGGCGAAGGGACGCCGCTTGCGGGCGGCGTCCCTTCCGGGCAGGGATGGGGAATGGTCTACTCTTCCAGCGCGGCGTCGCGCGCCTCCATATGGCGCAGAAGCCAGAGCCCGCCGAACCGGTCGGTCGGGTCGAGATCGCCGGCCTTCGACAGCACTTCATGGGCGATGTCGTCGCGATGGAGCCGCGCGGCGCAGTAGCCGAGCGCGACCAGCGCCTGCATGTAGAGGCCCGGGCCGAACTCATGCGCCGAGAAGGGGGCATCGCCGGGGCGCACCTCGCGCCAGTCGCCGGCGATATTGAGCTGCCGCGCGGCATGGCGGATCAGCTCGCCGGCCTGTTCCAGCGCGGCGGCATGGTCATGGGAATAGAAATAGAACCGGTAGGCGGCCAGGCGGACGCGCCAGTCTTCGGGCGCGGCCTCAAGCGCGGCGCGGATCGCGGCGGCGCTTTCCAGCGGGCGGGACCGGGCGGCCTCCGCTCCGGCGAGGAGCGCCAGCCCCTCACTCGGACGGGGCGAAGCAGTCGCTGTATTCAGGGCAGTCATCGCAGGTCGGGCTCAGGCATAGCGCGAAATCCTTGTCCGCGCAGATCTGGCGGTAGAAGAACTTCTTCCAGCGCATGTTCTGGGAATTGGCCTCGAAGAGGCGGGGGAAGTGGCGGCGCATCAGCGCGCTGAGCGCCGGGCGGGCGGCAAGGCCAAGATCCTCCCACAGATGGGAGGTCTCCATGGCACGGCGGGCGATGATCGCGGCCAGCCACTGGGTTTCGGCATCGATCCGTCCGCCCCGCCAGAGCAGCAGTTTGGCGATGGCCTCCTGGTCGGGCAGGACCGCAGGCGGTTCCGCATCGAGATCGGGGAGGGTTGCATAGGGAAACCACCTGGCGGCGAGCTTCTCCAGCGCCGCGGGCGGCAGGCCGAGCAGCTCGGGCAGGGTGCCCTTGCCGGCGGCCCGCGCCTTCAGCGCATGGTCGAAGATGCAGGCGAAATCCGAGCTGATCAGCATCCGCTCCGCCTGCATCCCCGCCGGGACGCGGATATCAGGCGTCGAGAGGCGCATGGGTCTGGCAGTCCGACGGGCAGACGCGGTTGCAGGCGCCGCAGCCGATGCAGGCATCGGGGTTGGTCATGACCATCACCTTCTTGATGATCTCGTCCTCGTCCTCCTCGTATTCCTCGGTGCCGGGGATCAGCAGCGCGCCCTCCTCGGTGAAACCGCCGAGGCCCATGACATCGCGGCCGCAGACCTTGTAGCAGCGGCCGCAGCCGATGCACTTCTGGGCATCGATCGCCATCAGGAATTCGGGGACATACTCCGTTCCCCCACGGGTAAGCGCAGTCATCGGCATCGGTTCAGGGTCCTTCAGTGGCTGTGGCCCGGGATCAGGCGGTGGCTTTCTTGGCCTCTTTCAGCGCCTTGCGCGCTGCGGCCAGCTCCTTGAAGACCTCGAAGGTCTCGGCGGCGACCTCGGGGATCTTCTCCCAGTCGGTCGGCAGCTCCTCGGAGAGGTCATGCAGGTTCATTTTCGCGGTGGTGGAGCGCATCGACAGCTTCTTCACCTTGGCTTCGAGTTCCTCGATCGACATCGCGGGTCTCCTCGTCTCATGCGTGGTGGCGGCAACCGCGCCAGGGCGGTTGCACGTGAAAACCGGTCCTCAGGCCTTTGAGGCCTCGGGGAATTTCTCGATGATCGCCACGGCGTCGGCGGTGATCTTCTCACCCGCCTCGCCAAGCTTTGCATAGGTCTCGAAGCCGAAGCGGTGGACATCGCGGAGATGCTTGGAGACAACGCAGAGCTTGCCCGCGATCAGAACGATCCGGCCGAAGCCCTCATGGCTCATCTTCTGCATCTGGCTGGCCATGCAGCCGGTCTGCTTCTCGATCAGCAGGCCGATCGCATCGTAGAACTTGGTGATGCGCCACATCACGTCCGGGTCGGGATCGCCGATGATCGGGATCTCGCGGCGCTCCTCCTTGGTGACGATGAATTCAGACATCAGCTCGGCATCCGACTTGTCGTCCCAGGTCCCGTAGCTGTCCTCGGCGCGGATCACCGCGGCGAGCTGCTTCAGGAAGGGGCTGCCTGTCATCTCGCCGCCGCGCGGGCCGTCCAGGGTCTCAGTGGCCATGTCAGACCGTCTCCTCTTCGTAGTCATCCATGAAATCGGGCTTTTTCTCGGTGCCGAGGATCTTGCGCAGGAAGGGCGGCGGGGTGCCGTTGAGCATCACGCGGACCTGCTCCAGCACATCCGTGATCGGCTCCGGGCCCTTGCGCTTGATCGGGTGGATCCCGGCCTTCACCAGCTTGGCCGCGGAGGGACCGCCGACGGCCAGCGCGAAGAGGATCGCCGATCCGGCAATCGCCTCGATCTTCGGCGTGATCTTGTCGTCCTGGTCGTCATGCTTGCCGGACTGCTTGGTGAACTTGGCGAATTCATGCGCCTCGACGAAGCTGTGGCCGGTCGGCGTCACGTCATAGACCGCGAATTTCTTGGCCGAGCCGAAATGCGCGTTGAGGTTTTCCATGTCGTTGGTCGCGATCGCCACGCGCAGAGGCTTGCCCTCGGCCTCCGTGGCACCGGAATCAACAAGTCTGAGCGTGCGGGACATGGTCGAACTCCTCTGGGATGGGGGCGGCGCCGAAATCCTCGGGCGTCGCGCGGTGGTGGATGGACTGGACGGTGTTCGCGATCTCGTAGAGGAAGGCGCGCGTGCCGCGGTAGCCGACCCGGCAGATGTCCTGGGCGCCGATCCGGTCGAAGATCGGGAAGCCCGCGCGGACAAGCGGCAGGTGCAGCCGGTGCGCGGCATGGCGGCCATGGGAATGGGTCACCAGGATCTGGGCGCGGGCGGCGCGGGCCAGATCCTCGAAATCGCCGAGGTCTCCGATGACAACCTCCTCTGCCGGGACGCGCTCCAGCACCGGGTTGTGCTGCGAGGTCGAGACCGCGGTGACGATCTCCGCGCCCATCCCCGAGAGGGTCTGGGACAGCGCGTAGAGCAGGTCGGGATCGGCCCCGATTGCAATCCGCAACCCCCCGGTATGGAAATGCGCGTCGAGCGCGGCATCGACCAGGCGGGACCGCTCGCGCTTGATCGAGGGCGGCGCGTCGCGCATCCCCGACAGCGTCATCAGCGTGCGGATGAAGGCATCGACCGGCTTCAGCCCGGTGACCGACTGGAACACCCGGAAGGGCACCATGGCGCGGTCCTCGAGCGCCCTGGCGGCGCCGCGCATCGACTCGCCGATGGCCAGCGTGAAGGCGGAGCGGTCCATCCGCGCGATATCCTCGATCGTCGTGCCACCCAGCGAGGTGCCGCGCCAGTCGTCCGAGACATGGCCGTCGAGCGAGCAGGAGATGTCCGGCAGCACGATCGGCGACAGGCCGAAGGCGCGGATCAGGCGCACTAGCTCCTCGATTTCCGCCGGGGTCAGATGGCTGCCGCAAAGCAGGTTGACCTGGCGCAGCTCGGGGTCGCGTTCGCTTGCGGCGGGGACCAGGGCGTCGATGATCGCCTCGACCGCCTTGGCCCAGCCATCTTCCAGCGCGCCCTCGAAATCGGGTGTGGAGGCATAGACCACGGCGGTATCGGCGAAGTCGTCGCGGCGGCGCAGGATGTCCTTCAACTCGCCGACGACATCCTCGCCGCGGGTCTCGGTCAGCGCGGTCGAGGCGATGCCGATGAAGCGCGGCGCGGATTTCCGGCGCAGGTTCTCGATCGCTTCCTCGATCTGGTCCGCGCCGCCGAGGATCGTGGAAACTTCATTCATCGCAGTGGTTTGCAGCGGCACGGCTTCCTTGAAATGACGCACCAGATGGACCATGGCGAAGGCGGTGCAGCCCTGCGAGCCGTGGAAGAGCGGGATCGCGCTCTCGATCCCCAGATAGGCCAGGGCGGCGCCGAGCGGCGTCGAGCTCTTCAGCGGATTGGTCGAGAGCGCGCGCTTGGGATGGGTGATCCTGGCCATCAGCAGTCATCCTCGAAATCGGTCGGGTTGGTGGAGCCGCCGAGGAAGCCGGTCCCGGCCATCGCGGGTTCCTTCGCCGGGGCGGGACGGGTCATCGGCACGACGGCCGGGCCCTGGCCCTCGATCCCGGTGACCGGGCAGGCGCCCTTCAAGGGCGGCATCACGCCGGCCTCGGGCAGCTCGCCCTCCCAGGGTGCGGCTTCGCGCAGCTCGGCCCACATCGGGTTGTTCACCGCGCGGTCGATGGCGCGGACCAGGTCGACCATGCCCATGTAGCCGGCATAGGGCTCGTGCTTCTCCTGGTTCACGTCGACCCAGGGCATCTTCGCCTTCAGCGCCACGAATTGCGACCGGCCGCCGGACATCAGCACATCCGCCTTGGCCTCCTTCAGCACGCGGTACATGTCCTTCGGCGCCATGTTGTCGAACATATGCGCGTCGGTCTGCATGATCTCCTTGACGCGTTCCTTGTCCTCCTCGGTGGCCTTGCGGACCGAGGTGCCGATCACCTCCATGCCGAGCTCCTGCAGGGCAGAGACGACCGACCAGGACTTGTGCCCGCCGGTATAGAGCAGCACCTTGCGGCCCTCGACGCGCGGACGCATGGTTTCAAGTTGCAACCATATCTTCGCCTCTTCCTCCGCGATCAGTGCCTCGCAGCGGTCGAGCAGTTCGGGATCGGCGCCCTGGTCGACCATGATGCGGCACATATGGCGCAAGGAGTCGGAGGTGTCGGAAATGCCGTAGAAGCTGCCTTCGAAGAACGGGACGCCCCAGCGTTCCTCCAGCTTGCGGGCGACATTGATCAGCGCCTTGGAGCAGACCATCATCGTCACCTTGGCGCGGTGCATCATCGCGACCTGCTTGTAGCGCGCATCGGCCGAAAGCGAGCCGAGGATGCGGATGCCCAGCCGGTCGAGCAGCGGTTTCACCTGCCAGAGCTCGCCCGAGAGGTTGTAGTCGCCGACAATGTTGATGTCGTAAGGGGTGCATTCGGCCGGTTCCACCGTGCCGATCACGTGGTCCAGCATCGCCTCGCCGGCCAGCTTGTTGCCGAGGTTCTTCGAGCCGACATAGCCCGGCGCGTTGATCGGGATGCAGGGCGTGCCGAATTTCTCGGTCGCCGCCTTGCAGACCGCATCGATATCATCGCCGATCAGCGCCGGGACGCAGGTCGAATAGACGAAGACCGCAGGGGGGTCCTCCTTTGCAACCAGCTCCTTGATGGCGCGGAAGAGCTTCTTCTCGCCATGGCCCATGACGATGTCGATCTCGGTCATGTCGGTGGTGAAGCCGGTGCGGTAGCGCTCGGACCCCGAGGAGGCGGCGCCGCGGTTGTCCCAGCCATTGCCTTCGCAGGCCAGGGGCGCATGGACCAGATGGGCGACGTCGACGATGGGCTGCAGGGCGATCTTGGCACCGTCGAAGGCGCAGCCGCCCGCCGCCGCACCGGGCGTCAGCGGCTTGGCACAGCCCTTCTTGCGCTGCTGTTCGGTCTTGTTGACGTTGTGACCGCAGGCCGGTTCGTCGAACACGTCCTGTATCTTGTCCTTCAGCGCATCCGCCATCGTCATCAGCCCCTGTTGCTTCGGCTCCTCGCCGGAACCGCGTTTCCGGTGAGGTCAGAGCACAGGGCGTGCCAAGTCGCGGAGGACCGGATGGCAAGCGCAAAAGATCAGGAAATCCAGCGGTGTAAGGGACGGTTTTCAAGTGAAACCGCTGGCTGGGGCAGGGGCGTCGCCGACCGTGCCAGTCACGAAATGTGCCAAGCCGCTCAATGTAGGTTTTGCGACATCGCCCGGGCCGGAGCCGGCGGACGGCAAAAAGGCCGGGACGGGGCCCGGCCTTTCCATGCGGCTGCGGAAGGGATCAGTCCCCGAGCAGCGGCTCGTAGCGGGCGTCGGTCAGCGTCTTGAGGAAGGCGACGATGGCATCGATGCGCTGGTCGTCGAGCGCGGGGCCCGCGGTCAGCTCCTCCATGGAGAGCGTGTCGGGCACAGGCGCGGGACCGAAGGGCGCGCCGGTCTCGGGATTGACCAGCCGCTCGGGGTTCTTCGTGTTGTACTTGTTGTAGAAAAGCACGACCGTGCGCAGGTCCTGGAAGACGCCGTTATGCATGTAGGGACCGGTCACGGCGACATTGCGCAGCGAAGGAACCTTGAATTTGCCGCGCTCGGCGGCGCCGTCGACCCCGGGATTGGCCAGGAGCCCCTCGTCCACGGTGCCCGCCGCAATGCCGTTCATGCCGCGCAGCTCGGCATTCTCGGGCGTGCCGATATTGTGGAACTCGTAATTGGTGAAGGTCTCCTGCGGATCGACGGCGGAGCGCTGCAGCTGGTGGCACTGGTTGCAATTGGTGAATTGCTGCGAGAAGAACAGCAGCCGCCCGAGCTCCTCGTCGCGGCTGAGCTCCACCTCGCCGCGCAGGTAGCGGTCGTACTTGCTGTCGAAGGGCGAGAATTCCGGCGTCCGCTCGAAGGCGGCAAGGGCGGCGGTCATCGCCTGGTAGCCCGCCGTCTCGTCCTCGAGCGTGCCCGTGCCGAAGAGCCGTCCGAACCCGTCGACATAGGCGGGGTTCTCGCGCAGCCGCGCGACCACGGCGGCCTTGTCGGGCATGCCCATCTCGATCGGGTTCAGCGGGGGGCCGCCGGCCTGCTCCTCCAGTCCGGCGGCGCGGCCGTCCCAGAACTGGCCCCCGGCGAAGCGGCCGTTCTCCTTGCGGTGGAAGGCCGGGGCGAAGGCGGCATAGGCGGCCGAGGGCGCGTTGCGGTCGCCTAGGCTGACCCCGTCATCGCCCGGCGAGGCGGCGCCGCGCGGATCGGCGAAGCCGGTCGCGGGATCGTGGCAGGTGGCGCAGGACTGCGTGCGGTTGGCGGAAAGCGCGGGATCGAAGAAGAGCGCCTCGCCCAGGGCCGCGAGATCGGCATAGGGCGCGACCTGCGCCGGGGCGGGCAGGGGCAGGGTCATGGCGGCCAGGACGGCGATGGCTTTGACGCGATGCATGGGAGGACTCCGACTTTACCTGACTATAAAGATCGGCTTTTGCCGCCGCAACCTTGATCGAGATCAATCCGGGGTAACCGCAGGGAGAAAGCCCGCCCGGAAAAGCGAGGGCCGGCGCGCTGTCGCGCACCGGCCCCTTGCCGTGGCTGGGCCGCACGAGGGACGCGGCCTGGCTGGGCAAGCCTCAGCGGGTGAGGTCGTAGGAGTAGTCGGTCTCGCCCGGGATGATGGTGTCGTCGTCGAGCTTGTCGAAGATCGTGTCGAGGATCTTGACCAGCACCGTCATCGCGCCCTGGTAGCCGAAGGTCGGGAAGCGGTGATGGTGGTGACGGTCGAAGATCGGGAACATCAGGCGGATCAGCGGGGTGCCGGTGTCGCGCTCCAGGTACTTGCCGTAGGAGTTGCCGATCAGCATGTCCACGGGCTCGGTGGTCAGCAGCGACCGCATGTGCCACAGGTCCTTCTGCGGCCAGACCTGGCAGCCATTGCCGAAGGGCGAGGTGGCCAGCAGGTCCTCCATCTTCTTCGCCCATTTCTTGCCGCCATTGGTGGCCAGGCAGTGCTTCGGCTGCGCGCCCATTTCCAGCAGGAAGCGGGCCATGCCGTAGACGAAGTCCGGATCGCCGTAGATGGCGAAGGTCTTGTCATGCAGCCAGGCCTGGCTGTCGGCCATGGCGTCGACCAGGCGGCCGCGCTCCTTGCGCAGGCTCTCGGGGATTTCCTTGCCGGTCAGCTTGCTGATCGTCATCAGGAACTCGTCCGTGCCCTGGATGCCCATCGGGTAGTGCAGGGCGGTGGTCTCCTGGCCCTTGTCGGCGCAGTATTCCAGCGTCTTCGGCGTGCAGTATTCCTGCAGGCTGACGGTGGCCTTGGCGTTCAGCGCCGCCTTGGCATCCTCCAGCGTGGTGCCGCCGTCATACATGCGGAACTCGCCGTCCGAGGGCGTGTCGTAGACGTCCGAGACATCCGACAGGACGGTGTAGTCCTCGACGCCCATCTCTGCCAGCAGGCGCTTCATCTCGCGGATATTGGCGACCGCGAAGCCGTCGAAGCCGGGGATGATGTTGATCGAGCCGGTGACGGTGCGCTCGGCCTTCTCCCAGAAGTGGCTGAGGATGCCCTTCTGCATGTTGTCGTAGCCGTCGACATGGCTGCCGACGAAGGCCGGGGTGTGGGCGAAGGGCACGTCGAAATCGGCCGGGACCGACTCCTTCTGCTTGGCCTGGGCGATGAAGGACGACAGGTCGTCGCCGATCACTTCGGCCATGCAGGTGGTGGAGACCGCGATCATCTTCGGATCATAGAGCGCCTTGGTGTTGGCCAGGCCGTCGACCATGTTGGTCAGGCCGCCGAACACGGCCGCATCCTCGGTCATCGAGGAGGAGACGCAGGAGCTGGGCTCCTTGAAGTGGCGGGAGAGGTGCGAACGGTAATAGGCAACGCAGCCCTGCGAGCCATGGACGAAGCTCATGGTCTTCTCGTAGCCGGCCGCGGCGAAGACGGCGCCCAGCGGCTGGCAGGCCTTGGCCGGGTTCACGGTCAGCGCCTCGCGGGCGAGGTTCTTCTCGCGGTATTCCCAGGACTTGGTCCAGTCGCCGATTTCCTTGACCATCTCGTCGGGATGGCCGCATTCGTATTTGACCTTCTTGTTCTCCAGCATCTCCTTGTATTCGGGCTGCTGGAAGAGCGGTGCGTGATCGAGCACTTTGTCTGCCGACTGGGGCATGGTTGCATTCCTTCTATGGCCGTCCGCATTCCGAGACGCGCCAGGGTTGAGAGGGAAAGGGGGCGGCCGGGTCCGAGGGGGACAAGCCCGGCCGCCGGAGAGGGGCCCGCGAGGATCGGGCCGCCGTCATCCTGTAGGCAGTTGCAGGTCGCAACCGGGGTGGTTGCAGTCTGCAACCGCAGTGCCGATCACTCGGCGGCGATCGCTTCCGGAGCGGATTTCCAGGGCGCGTCATAGAGGCCCCAGACCGGGTTGTTGATCGCCATGTCCATGTCGCGGGCGAAGATGGCGAAGCCGTCATAGCCGTGATACGGACCCGAATAGTCCCAGCTGTGCATCTGGCGGAACGGAATGCCCATCTTCTGCACCGGGTACTTTTCCTTGATGCCCGAGCCGACGAGGTCGGGGCGGATCTTCTCGATGAACTTCTCCAGCTCGTAGCCGGTGACGTCGTCGTAGATCAGCGTGCCTTCCTTCACGTAGTGGCCGGTGCGCTTGTAGTCGTCGCCATGGCCGAACTCGTAGCCGGTGCCGGCGATGACCATGCCGAGGTCGTCATAGGCGGTGACGACGTGGCGCGGACGCAGGCCGCCGACATAGAGCATGACCGACTTGCCCTCGAGGCGCGGACGGTACTTCTCGATCACGGCGTCGACCAGCGGCTGGTACTTGGCGATCACCGCCTCGCATTTCTCCTGGATGGTCTCGTCGAACTTCGCGGCGATCGCGCGCAGCGAGGCGGCGATCTGGCTGGGTCCGAAGAAGTTGTACTCCATCCATTCGATGCCGTACTTCTCTTCCATGTGGCGGCAGATGTAGTTCATCGACCGGTAGCAGTGGATGAGGTTCAGCTTGGCCTTCGGCGCGCGCTCGATCTCGGCCAGGGTCGCGTCGCCCGACCAGTTGCCGACCACGTTCAGGCCCATTTCCTCCAGCAGGATGCGGGAGGCCCAGGCGTCGCCGCCAATATTGTAGTCGCCGATCACGTTGACGTCGTACTGGCCCGGCTCGTAGGCCTTGACCGCGTCGCTGTCTTCCTTGTCGAAGACCCAGTCACGCACGGCGTCGTTGGCGATGTGGTGGCCCAGCGACTGGGACACGCCGCGGAAGCCCTCGCAGCGGACCGGCACCATGGTCTTGCCATGTTCCTTGTTCTTCTGCTTGGCCACGGCCTCGATGTCGTCGCCGATCAGGCCGATCGGGCATTCCGACTGGATGGTGACGCCGTTGTTGAGCGGGAAGAGCTCTTCGATCTCGTCGATCGTCTTGGCAAGCTTCTTGTCGCCGCCGAAGACGATGTCCTTCTCCTGGAAGTCGGTGGTGAACTGCATCGTCACGAAGCTGTCCACGCCGGTCTTGCCGATATAGTAGTTGCGGCGCTGGGACCAGGAGTACTGGCCGCAGCCGACAGGACCGTGCGAGATGTGGACCATGTCCTTGACGGGGCCCCAAACGACGCCCTTGGAGCCTGCATAGGCGCAGCCGCGGATCGTCATCACGCCCGGGACGGACTTGATGTTCGATTTCTGGGTGTCGCACTTCGAGGCAATGCCGGTGGTTGCATCGGGCTCTTCTTCGGTTGCCTTGGCAACGGTCAGGTGCTTGGCGCGACGCTTGGCTGATTTCGCGGGGTAGGCTTTGAGGACCTCTTCGATGAGGGCTTCATAGTCTTCCGACCCGCCGACGTGATCTTTGGCCATTCTTTTGGCTCCTATTCGCGTGCTTGGGGATTGCTGGGGGCTATGGACCGGCCCCGCGGGGCCGGTCCGGCGGTTAGCGGGGCCGGTCTCAGGAAGCCTGCGCGTCGGTCGCGGCGATGGCCGCGAGGCGCTCTTCCTCGGACTGCATGATGCCGAATTCCATCAGCATCTCTTCCAGCTCTTCCATCGTGATCGGGGAGGGGATGACGCCCTTGCCCGAGTTGTTGTGGATCTTGTTGGCCAGCGAGCGGTACTCCTGGGCCTGCTGGGACTCCGGTGCGTACTGGAGCACGGTCTGGCGGCGCAGCTCTGCGTGCTGCACGATGTTGTCGCGCGGCACGAAGTGGATCAGCTTGGAGCCGAGGCGGGCGGCCAGGGCTTCGGCGAGTTCCAGTTCCTTGTCGGTCTGGCGCTCGTTGCAGATCAGGCCGCCCAGGCGGACGCCCCCCGAGTTGGCGTATTTCAGGATGCCCTTGGAGATGTTGTTGGCGGCATAGAGCGCCATCATCTCGCCCGACATGACGATGTAGATTTCCTGGGCCTTGTTCTCGCGGATCGGCATGGCGAAGCCGCCGCAGACCACGTCGCCGAGAACGTCGTAGGAGACGTAGTCGACATCGTCATAGGCGCCGTTTTCCTCGAGGAAGTTGATGGCGGTGATGACGCCGCGGCCGGCGCAGCCGACGCCCGGCTCCGGGCCGCCCGATTCAACGCACTTGATGTCCTTGAAGCCGATTTTCAGCACGTCCTCGAGTTCCAGGTCCTCGACCGAGCCCATCTCGGCGGCCATGTGCAGGACGGTGTCCTGGGCTTTCGAGTTCAGGATCAGGCGGGTCGAGTCTGCCTTCGGGTCGCAGCCGACGATGAGGATCTTCTGGTCCAGCTCCACGAGGGCAGCCAGGGTGTTTTGCGAGGTGGTGGACTTGCCGATACCACCCTTGCCGTAGAAGGCGATCTGGCGGAGTTCGCTCATTGGTTGGTTCCTTTGTCAGGTCGTCTTTGATCTTGAGACGGCCCCATTGCCGCGCTCGCAGACTACTGAGCAGGCAGCGTGCCAGTTGCCGGGCACGAAAATAGGTCAATGAAATCAGTCAATACTGCGAAGGCTGCCCGGAAATCCGGCGGTGTGGGAAATCCGACAATGGCCCGACAATGCTTCGCTGCCCCGCGGCAGAAGGGAAAATCCGCCCCCGGGGACGGCTCAGGTGCCGGTTTCGGCGATGTCCGCGCGGTCGCAGGGCAGCGCCGCCGCCGCCGCCACGCCCGCCTCGCTGAGGACATAGACGCCGCGGGCGATGCGCTCGAACCAGCCATAGTGGTTCGCGGCCATGATCGCCGTGGCTGTGGGCACGCCCGCGCCCTTTGCCACCACCGCGCCGCGCTGCGCGCCCTCTGCCAGCAGGTGGCGGGCGATGCGCTCGCAATCCTGGCGGTAGGCGGTAATCAGCCGGCCGCGATGGCCGCCGGTATTGGGATCGCCCTCGCGGCGGGCGAATTCGCGCAGCAGCCTGGTGCGCTTCTTCGGGACGCGGCGCGGCTGGAAGGGGCCGGGATCGCAGACCGGTTCGACGAAGCCGTCGGAGAGCCGCACCGCCAGAACGCCGAGCCCGAGGCGGCGCGCCAGTCCGACATTGTCGCGAAACGCCCGCGAGGCGGATTTCGGCAGGGCCAGGTAGACGCTGTCGGTGATCGCCTGCCGGGCAATGCCCTGATGGAAGAGCGCCAGGGAAAAGGCGGTCTTCATCTCGACGATCACCGGTTCCTCCTCGCCGCGGCGGGCGACGATGTCGGCCGAGGCGATTTCGGATTTCACCTCGTAGCCCTGGGCTTCGAGAAAGGCCTTGAGAGGCGCGTAGAGGTCGGTTTCGCGGCAGGGAGCAGGCATGGGGCGAGCCTAGCCCAGGCTTGCCGTTCGCGCCAGCGTCACTCCGCCGCGCGCAGCTCCGCAGGCGGCGTGCCGGGGGCGCCGGTGTCCCACAGGATCTCGGGCGCGGGCGCCTTGCGGGCGCGGCGGCGCAGGAGCCAGTCCTCGGCCGCGCGCGAGCGCCGTCCGCCGGTGGCGCGCTCGATATAGCGCAGGAGCGCCATCGCATAGGCATTGGCCCAGACCCGCGCCGCCAGCATCGCGGGCGTGAAGACCAGCGTCAGCGCCGTGGCGATGCCGAGGCCGAAGACCACCGCGGTGGCGAGCTGCTTCCACCACAGCGCGCTGGGACTGTCGAGCGTCGCGCCGCCATGGACGAAGTCGAGGCTCAGCCCGAACATCATCGGCATCAGCCCCGCCATCGTGGTCAGCGTGGTCAGCAGCACGGGACGGATCCGCGCCTCCGCGGTGCGGATGATCGCCTCGATCTTCGGCATGTAGCGGCTGAAATCCTGGTAGGTGTCGATCAGCACGATGTTGTTGTTCACCACGATCCCCGCCAGCGCGACGACGCCCGTGCCGGTCATGATGAAGCTGAAGGGCTGCTGCATCACCAGCATGCCGATCAGCACGCCCGCCGTCGACAGCACCACCGCGAGCAGCACCAGCACCGAATTGTAGAGGCTGTTGAACTGCGCCAGCAGGATGATGAACATCAGGAAGAGCGCGGCGATGAAGGCCTTGCCGAGGAAGTCGGCGGTCTCCTGCTGGTCCTCCTGGTCGCCGGTCCATTCCCAGGTCACGCCCGCGGGCAGGGGCGCCATATCAAGCCAGCTGGTCAGCTTTGCGATCCGCTCGGTCGCGGTGACCGGCCGGCCCTCCTCGTTCTGCAGCCCCGGCAGGATGTCCGCCTTGACGTCGTAATAGCGCTGCTGGTCGATCCGGTCGATCTGCGCCAGCTTCTTCACCGGGCGGATCGAGATGAAGTTGGTCAGCGGCACCAGCCCCTCGGAGGTCTGCAGCTTCAGCGTCTCGAGCGTCGAGAGCAGGCGGTACTCCTCGGGCAGGCGGGTGCGGATCTCGATCTCCTCGTCGGAGCTGTCGACCCGCATCGTGCCCTGCAGGATACCGCGGGTGACGAGCTGGACCATGCCGCCCACCGTCGCCACATCCGCGCCGTAGCGCCCGGCCGCCTCGACATCGACATCGATCTCCCAGTCGATCCCGGGCAGGGGCAGGGTGTCCTCGATATCGGTCAGCCCCTGCATGCCCTCCATTTGCGCGCGCACCATGGCGGCGGCCTCGGCAATGGGGCCGAAATCATTGCCGATCAGGCGCAGGTGCAGCGGCTTGCCGTCGGCGGGACCCTGCGCAAGATCGGCGATCTCGGTATAGATGCCGGGGATCCCGGCCAGCCGCGCCTCGAGCCGCGCCAGAACGGCATTGCCGTCGTAATAGGGATCGGCGACCTCGCGCAGCAGCAGCCGCTGCCACCAGGGGCCGTCGGCGGCGATCTTCGGGCGGTCCTCCCAGGGGAAGGTCTCGAACTGCACTTGGCCGATCGCGTCGCGCGGCCCCTCGCCGCCGCCGTTATTGGAGTTGAGCCCGCCCGCGCCGGCGAAGGAGAAGGCCGAGGCCACGCCCTTGGTCGCCAGCACCTCGCGCTCCACCCGGCGGACCAGCGCGTCCTTCTCGGCGACTGACAGGTTGCCGCGGGCGCGGACATAGACGATGGCCTGCTCGGGCTCGGTCTCGACGAAGAATTCCGAGCCGTAGTTCTTCTGGCCGTAGGTGACGAAGACCAGCACGACGAAGCCCACCACCCCGGCGATGGTGACGAGCGGCATCACCGGATTGCCCGCGACGAAGGCGATGGCATGGCCGAAGGCGCTGCGCCGGTAGCCGCGGGACAGCTCCGCCTCGCGCGGGGCCCGCTTCAGCGCCCCGGCAGTGACCGCGACGGCCGAGAGCCCGGCGACGAACATCGCCAGCGCCGCGAAGGGCATCTGCCCCGAGGGGGTCAGGAGCGCGCGCAGCCCCGCCCAGGCCAGCACCGCCGCCAGCGCCAGCAGCACCAGGCGGACGGGCAGCGGCAGGCCGCGCAGGGCCTCGGACATGTGGTGGAAGCTGCGGTCGATGCGCCCGGCCACGCCGCCCATCACCGGCAGGTAGATCAGCGCCACGATCAGCGAGGCCGAGAGCACGAAGATCAGCGTCACCGGCAGCATCCCCATGAACTCGCCCGCCACGCCCGGCCAGAACAGCATCGGCAGGAAGGCGCAGAGCGTCGTCGCGGTGGAGCTGACGATCGGCCAGAACATCCGCTTGGCGGCCTCGACATAGGCGCGCATCGGCCCCTGGCCCTCCTCGATCCGGCCCTCGGCATATTCGACCACCACGATCGCCCCGTCGACCAGCATGCCGACGGCGAGGATCAGGCCGAACATGACGATGTTGGAAATCGTCACCCCCATGACGGCGAGGAAGACGAAGCACAGCAGGAAGGAGGTCGGGATGGCGAAGCCGACAAGCAGCGCCGGGCGCCCGCCGAGACTGGCCAGCACCACGATCATGACCAGCGCGATGGCGGTCAGCACCGAGCCCTCGAGCTGCGAGATCATCGAGGCGACATTGTAGCTCTGGTCGTTCGAGGTCGCGACCGAGACCGCGTCCTGCAGCTCGGGCGGCCAGCTCGCGCGCTCGTCGGCGACGATCTGGCGGACCTGCGCGGCGGTGTCGATCAGGTTGAAGCCCTTGCGCTTGACCACCTGCAGCGCGACCGTCTTCTGGCCGTCGAAGCGCGCCGTGCCCTCGCGGTCCTCGAAGGTCAGGCGGATATCCGCCAGATCCGACAGCGTCACCACGCGGTCGCCATTGGTCTTCACCGGCAGGTTGAACAGGTCGCGGCTGTCCTCGAAGGAGGAGGGGATCTTGACCGAGAAGGCGCCGGTCGCGGACTGGATGTCGCCCGCCGCAATCAGCCGGTTGTTCTGCTCGACCACGCTGACCAGCTCGGCGGCGGTGACATTGTAGGCCTCGAGCCGGATCGGGTCGATCACCACCTCGACCATCTCGTCGCGCGATCCCGCCAGGGCGGCCTCCAGCACGGCATCCTGGGATTCGAGCCGGGTCTGCAGATTCTTGGCCAGCCGCACCAGCGTCCGCTCGGGCACGTCGCCCGTTAGCGAGACGATGATGATCGGGAATTCCGAGAAGTTGATCTCGTTGATCGAGTACTGCTCGGCCCCGTCGGGGAAATCCGCCGCGGCATTGCTCATCGCGTCGCGGACATCGGCCATGATCTTGGTCTTGTCCCAGCCGAAATCGAATTCCAGCGCGATGCCGGCATAGTTCTCGGCGGCCGTCGCCTTCATCGATTCCAGACCGTCGAGATCGGAAAGCTCGGTCTCCATCGGCCGGACCAGCAGCTTCTCGCTGTCGGTGGCCGAGATGCCGGGGAAGGGCACCGAGACGAAGAGCATCGGGATCTCGATATCCGGCTCGCCCTCCTTGGGCAGGGTGACATAGCAGTAGGCGCCCGCCACCAGCGACAGGATGATGAAGGCCGCGATCATGCGGGCGCGGCCCGCCGCCCAGTCGACCAGGCCGGTCACGACGCGTCCTCCGGGGCATGGACCGCCACCTCGACGCCCTCGGTCACGTAATCCTGACCGAGCGTGATGATCCGCACCTTGTCGGGCAGGCCGGTGACCAGCATGCCCTCGGCGGTGTCGCGCAGCACCTTCACCGGCAGGAAGCGCACGCGGTTCTCGCCATCGACCGTGCGCAGCCCCATCGTGCCGTCATCATCCAGCGTCAGCGCCGATTGCGGCACCAGATGGGCGCGGCTGCCCTCCACCTCGATGGCGATCTCGGCGGTCTGGCCGTCGCGCACCGAGACATCGGGATTGGGCACTTCTATATCCACCCGGAAGGTGCGGGTCGCGGCGTCGGCAGAGCGCGAGACGAAGCTGACGCGGCCTTCCTTCACCGTGCCGTCGGCCAGCCGCGCCCGCGCGACCGCGCCGGTCTCGACCTGCGAGACCTGGGTCTCGGGCAGGAAGCCCACCAGCCGCACCGGATCGAGCCGGATCACCGTGGCGCAGGCGGAGCCGGTCTGCATCAGGCTGCCGAGCTCGGCGCTGTCGGTCTCGAGAAGCCCGTCGAAGGGGGCGGCGATCTGCAGCCGGGCGATCTCGGTCTCGGCCCGGGCCACCGCGGCGCGCGCGGATTCAAGCTGGGCACGGGCGGCAACCGCCTGCGTTTCAGAGGTATAGCCGCCCTTCGACAGCCGCTCGGCCGCGGTGTTCGAGATCTCCGCCTCGGCGAGCTGCGCCCTGGCCTCCTCGAGATCGGCATAGCGCGTGCCCGGATCGATCTCGCAGATCACCTCGCCCTCGCTGACGAAGCTGCCCTTGGGTTTCGGCGCCGAGATCACCAGTCCGGAGATCTGCGCCTTCACCTCGACGGAGCGGTCGGCCTCGGTGCGGCCGCGCAGCACCACGGCGCTGTCGACCGCCTCGGCGGTGCTGTCGATGGCGACCACGTCGATGGCGGCATGGCCCGCGGCGTCGAGGGTCTGCGGCACGGCCGTCTCCGCGGGGGCCGCGGCCTCGGGCGTCGGCGCTTTTGCGCCGAGCAGAGCACGCAGCGCGGGGCGCTCGAAGACCACTCCGTAGAGGACGGCCGCCACGATGATGGCAGTCACGATCGGCAGAAATCTCATCACGCGGTCCCTGTATGCTACCTGCCGGGCGCTGCCGCCCGCCACTCCCCCGGCCAGCGCAGGGGCTGAACCATGCGGTTCAGATTAGGGATCCGCGGGCAGCGCTTCAAGACACCGCGCCAAAAGCTCTTGGCCGCCCTTGGCATTTTTTGCCATTTGGCTGTAAGACGGCCAGAGATGAACCGGAGAGTCCTGTGAGCAGTCCAGACAGTTTCATTGACGAGGTCGCCGAGGAGGTCCGTCGCGACCGGCTTTACAAGCTTGCCCGCCGCTATGGCTGGATCGCGGTGGCCGCGATCGTCGTCGGCGTGGGCGGCGTCGGGTACTGGGACTGGCAGAAGGGCCGGACCGAGAGCACCGCGCAGGAATTCGGCGACGGCATGCTCGCGGCGCTCGATGCCGAGGATGCGCAGGTGCGCGCGCTGGCCGTCGAGGGCGTCTCCGCGACCGGCGACCAGCGGGCGATCCGCGACCTCACCGCGGCCGGCGACGCTGCGCTTGGCGACAGCCAGAAGGCGACCGAGATGCTGCAGGCGCTGATCGCCGATGACAGCATCAGCCCGGTCTACCGCGACATTGCCCGGCTGAAGGCGGTGCAGCTGCCCGACAACCGGCTGACCACGGACCAGCGCCTCGAGGTGCTGGCGCCGCTGCTCGAGCCGGGCCATGCCTTCCGCCTGACCGCGCTGGAGCTGCGCGCGCTGATCCGCGTCGAGCGCGGCGAAACCGATCTGGCCCTGGCCGATCTCGCCGAGCTGCGCAGCGCCGCTGATTCGACCGCCGGCCAGCGCCAGCGCGCGCTGCAGCTGATGGTCGCGCTCGGTGGCGATCCGGAGGCTTCGTGACTGCAATGGACCGCCTGAGCATGCCGCGCGCACGCGGCTGGACCGGACAGGCCGCGATGGCGGCCGTTCTGCTGTCTCTCGCCCTGGGCGCCTGCTCCCGCACCGAAGAGGTCCTGCCGGGCGAACGCTACGGGCTGCGCGATCTCGACCAGGCGCAGGACGTGCTGGCGACTGCCGCCGACACCTCCGCGGCCCAGGTGCCGCCGCAGCCGCCGCGGGTGATCCCGCAGCCGGGCTATTCGGTCGAGGGCGAGGCGAAGGCGATCTCGCTGCCCGCCGCGCGGACCGTCGCCTCCTGGCCGCAGAAGGCGCAGAACGCCAATCACGACGCCCCGCACGCCCAGCTGCGCGCCGGGGCGCTGACCCAGACCTGGGCCACGCCGATCGGCCAGGGCGCGACCAAGCGCCAGCGGCTCAGCGCGGCCCCCGTGGCCGCCGATGGCCGGGTCTTCACCCTCGACAGCGCGGGCACCGTCAGCGCGGTCGGCACGAACGGCGCCGTGCTCTGGAGCAAGTCGCTGGTCCCCGCGGGCGAGAAGCCCGGCGTGGTCGTCGGCGGCGGCCTGGCCGTCGAAGGCGGCACGCTGCTGGTCACCACCGGCTACGGCCGGCTGCACGCGCTCGCCGCCGCGACCGGGGCCGAGGCCTGGGTGCAGGATTTCGGCGCCGCCACCACCGCCGCGCCGATGGTCCATGACGGGCTGGTCTACGTGACGTCGCGCGACGGCATGGGCTCGGCGGTCGAACTCTCGAACGGCCGCATCCTGTGGCAGATCGAGGGCAGCGCCGCCCCCGCCTCCGTGGTCGGCAGCGGCGTCCCGGCGCTGTCGGGCAACTCCGTCATCTTCCCGTTCGGCGGCGGCGAGCTCGTCTCGGTGCTGCGCCAGGCGGGGATCACGCTCTGGTCTGGATCGGTCGCGGGCAGCCGCACCGGCCGCGCCTATGGCGCCTTCGGCGAAGTGCCGAACAGCCCGGTCGTCGCCGGGGACACCGTCTTCGTCGCCACCGAGGCCGGCCGCCTCGCGGCGCTCGACGCGGCGTCGGGATCGCGGCTCTGGACCTCGCTCGAGGGCGCGACCGGCTCGGTCGTCGCTTCGGGCGGCGCGCTCTTCCTCGTCTCCGACGAGAACCGGCTGCTGCGGATCGACGCCTCGGACGGCTCCACCGTCTGGGCCGCGACCCTGCCGCTCTTCGAGGCCGAGAAGGTCAAGCGCCGCAAGGATATCTTCGTCCATTACGGCCCGGTGCTGGCAGGCGGACGGGTGATCCTGGCCTCCTCCGACGGGATGCTGCGCGAGGTCGACCCCGCCTCGGGCGCGCTCTTGCGCGCGACGCCGCTCGGGGCGCCCGCCGCCTCGGCGCCGATCGTCGCAAATGGCACGCTCTACGTCCTCACCCAGGATGGCGTGCTTCGCGCTTTCCGTTGACGGCGGAATGCGCTAAGGACGGCGCCTGATCTCTCAGGAGGGACCAAGGTGTTCAAGCTCGCCATCGTCGGCCGCCCCAATGTGGGCAAGTCGACCCTGTTCAACCGCCTCGTCGGCCGCCGCCTCGCGCTGGTCGACGACCAGCCGGGCGTCACGCGCGACCTGCGCGAGGGCGAGGCGCGCCTTGGCGACCTGAAGTTCACCGTGATCGACACGGCCGGACTCGAGGACGCCACCGATGACAGCCTGCAGGGGCGCATGCGCCGCCTGACCGAGCGGGCCGTCGACATGTCCGATGTCTGCCTCTTCATGATCGACGCCCGCGCCGGGGTGACCGCGAATGACGAGCTCTTCGCCGACATCCTGCGCCGCCGCGCCAAGACGGTGATCCTGGCCGCCAACAAGGCCGAGGGCGCCGCCGGCGCCGCGGGCGCGCTGGAGGCCTATTCGCTGGGCCTGGGCGAGCCCCTGCAGATCTCGGGCGAGCATGGCGAGGGCATGGCGGAACTCTACGCCATGCTGCAGCCGATCGCCGAAGCCCATGCCGAGGAGATCGCCGCCGCCGCCGCCGATTCCGTCGAGCATGCGCCCGAGACCGATATCGACATCTCCGACGAGGATGGCGAGGTCTTCCCGGACTACGATCCGACGAAGCCCCTGCAGGTCGCCGTGGTCGGCCGCCCGAATGCCGGGAAATCGACGCTGATCAACCAGCTTCTCGGCGAGGACCGGCTGCTGACCGGGCCCGAGGCGGGGATCACCCGCGACTCGATCTCGGTCCAGGTCGACTGGGACGGCCGCCCGGTGCGCATCTTCGACACCGCGGGCATGCGCAAGAAGGCCAAGATCCAGGACCGGCTCGAGAAGATGTCGGTCGGCGACGGCCTGCGCGCCGTGCGCTTCGCCGAGGTCGTGGTGGTGCTTCTCGACGTGGAGATCCCCTTCGAGCAGCAGGATCTGCGGATCGCCGACCTTGCCGAGCGCGAGGGACGCGCGGTGGTGATCGGCGTCAACAAGTGGGATCTCGAAACCCACCGCCAGGACAAGCTGCACGAGCTGAAGGACGCGTTCGAACGGCTGCTGCCGCAGCTGCGCGGCGCACCGCTGGTGACGCTCTCGGCCAAGACCGGGCGCGGCATGGACCGGCTGCGCGAGGCGATCGAGCGCGCGCACATGACCTGGAACCGCCGCATTCCGACCGCGCAGCTGAACCGCTGGCTGACCGCGATGCTCGAGGCGCATCCGCCGCCCGCACCGGGCGGACGCCGGATCAAGCTGCGCTACATGACCCAGGCCAAGACCCGGCCGCCGGGCTTCGTGGTGATGTGCTCGCATCCCGACAAGCTGCCCGACGCCTACAAGCGCTACCTGGTCAACGGGCTGCGGCAGGATTTCGACATGCCGGGCACGCCGATCCGGCTGTGGTTCCGCGGGCAGAGCGACCAGAACCCCTTCAAGGGCCGCAAGAAGTCGACCCCCTCGCGGCTGAACAAGCACCTGCGCAAATAGCCCTGTCCCGCCCCGGAGACATCCGGGGCCTCTTCCTCTCCGCTCCGGGCGGCGTTAACCACGATTTCACCGGATCCGGTCTTTCATGCCTGCGCAGGAAGCGCAGATGCGCGGAAGACGGAGACCATGGAACATGGCAAGGACCGGAGAGCTCTACCTTCACGAGGCGATGGAATACGTGCTGCTCAGGGCGGGCCAGCCGCTCGACAGCAGCCGCATCGCCGACGAGATCAACGCCCAGGCGCTCTTCACGCGGCGGACGATCGACGAGAAGCCGCTGCAATGGTGGCAGGTGGAGATCGACGCACGGAAATTCCCGAGGAAATTCCGTCTCGACGGGCGCGAGATCTGTCTCGCGGCCGTCTCGACGCGGGGCGAGCCGCGCTATGCAGGGATGGCGCGCTGACGCGCCCCCGGCTCAGCCCTTGCGGGCCGCCTGCCAGCCGCGCGGATCGTCCAGGAATTCCTTCACCCCGGCCAGCGTCCCGGCGCTGAACGCACCGGAGGCTTCGGCCTCGGCGAAGACGTCCCACCAGGTGCACAGCGCGGTCAGTTTCACGCCATGGTCGCCCAGCGTCTCGGTGATTTCCGGGAAGATGCCGTAGGAGAAGATCACGCAGGTATGCGCGCAGCTCGCGCCGGTGTCGCGGATCGCGTCGACGAAGCTCAGCTTCGAGCCGCCATCGGTCGTCAGATCCTCGACCAGCAGCACCCGCTGCCCCTCGGTCATCGCGCCCTCGATCCGGGCATTGCGGCCGTAGCCCTTGGGCTTCTTGCGCACATAGGTCATCGGCAGCGCCAGGCGCTCGGCGATGAAGGCCGCGAAGGGGATGCCCGCAGTCTCGCCGCCCGCCACGTTGTCGAAGGCCTCGAAGCCCGCCTCGCGCATGGTCTTGCAGGCCAGGAAATCCATCAGCGTTGCACGGATGCGCGGATAGCTGATCAGCTTGCGGCAGTCGATATAGGTCGGTGAGGGCAGGCCGGAGGCCAGGGTGAAGGGCTCTTCCGGACGGAAATCCACGGCGCCGATCTCCAGCAGCGCGCGCGCCGTCAGGCGGGCCATCTCTTCGTTCGAGGGGAAGGAGGTGGGGATCATGGGGGCGGGCTCCGTCGGTGAAAAACTCGGCGCTCCCTAGCCCATTCCGCTGCCGCGGGAAAGCCCTGCACGGAACGCACCGGGGCCGGTACGGATCGCGGTCCGCGCCCGCCGCCTTGCCAGGTCCCGGCCGTCCGGAGAAGGCGCGGGACGTCGGCACGGCCAGGATTTGACCCGGGACGGGACGCCGCGTCCCGGTTTCTCCGCAGGCGCCGCCGATGACCCGGACCGCCCCGTCACCCGCCAGCCATTTTCCGCAACCGGGCCATGATGGCCTCGGTTTTCGGCATCCGGATATCCTTGCGGTTCCTGAAGATCGTGGCCTTCTGAATCGCCTCGGAGCTCGCCACGACACCGAGATAGATGAAGGGCATCGAGGGCATCAGGGGGATCAAGTCTAATGGAGAGCCGAGGATTCCATGGAAAACCGGCAGGAGCAGCATGCCCGCGAACAGCAGCGCCAAGCCCGATGCGAGAATCGCCAGAGACACAAGAAACGGGTGCCGACTGTGCCAATCCAGGATCTTCAAGAGCAGCCGCCGCCAATCCATCGGCTCTGGAAGCCTCCGCAGGTAGCACATCGCCGCGCCTTCCGGCAGCAGGAACTTCAGGGCCCGGGGCCGGAGCGCATCGGCAGCCTGCCTTGCGGTCTCCCGATGTCAATCGGATTTCCGGCCCGGGCCGGGCGCGCGGCATGTGCCGCAAGATCAAGGCCGGGGCCGCAATGCAGCGGCCCGGACCATCGGGCCTTCGCCCGCCCGGGGGACCGGACAGGCGGATGGCGGCAGGCCTGTCAGCCCTCGACGTGCCAGTAGAGCGGGAAGCCCGGATCGAAGACCGTCACGGGGCCGTTCTCGGTCTCGATCGCCGCGGGGTAGTCGACGGGCGCGCCCTTCTTCAGGGTGATCGTGTCCTCGTTCGGCGGCAGGCGGTAGAAT
Organism: Poseidonocella sp. HB161398; assembly: GCF_005870025.1. Lineage (GTDB taxonomy): Bacteria > Pseudomonadota > Alphaproteobacteria > Rhodobacterales > Rhodobacteraceae > Mangrovicoccus. The sequence goes on along the minus strand of NZ_VATA01000002.1, from coordinate 79,026 downwards.
TTCGGCCCGTTCACCGAGGCGAAGCCTTCGAGCTTGTCGAGCGCGCCGGCATTCTCGAAGACCTGCGCCAGGCAGGACATGGTGTTGGTCGAGGAGAACACCCCGGCGCAGCCGCAGGCGCTTTCCTTGTCCTTGGTCAGGTGCGGCGCGGAATCCGTGCCGAGGAAGAAGCGCGGATCGCCCGAGGTCGCCGCTGCCACCAGCGCGTCGCGATGGGTCGCGCGCTTGGCCACCGGCAGGCAGTAGTAATGCGGCTTGATCCCGCCCACCAGGATGTGGTTGCGGTCGATGATCAGGTGGTGCGTGGTGATCGTCGCGCCGAGGTTGCCGGTCGAGGCCGACACGTAGTCCACCGCGTTCGAGGTGGTGATATGCTCCATCACCACGCGCAGCTCGGGGATGTCGCGGCGCAGCGGGTCGAGCACGGTGTCGATGAACACGGCCTCGCGGTCGAAGATGTCGATCGCCGGATCCGTGACCTCGCCATGGCAGCACAGCGGGATGCCGACCTGGGCCATGGTCTCGAGCACGCGGCGCACCTTCGACAGGTCGCGCACGCCCGAGGCGGAGTTCGTCGTCGCCCCGGCCGGATAGAGCTTCACCGCGGTGATCAGCCCGATCTCGGCGGCGGCGCGGATGTCGCGCGGCTCGGTCGTCTCGGTCAGGTAGAGCGTCATCAGCGGGCGGAATTTCGAGCCGTCGGGCTTCGCCGCCAGGATGCGGTCGCGGTATTCCGCGGCATCGGCCGGGGTGACCACCGGGGGCACCAGGTTGGGCATGATGATCGCGCGGCCGAAATGGCGCGTGGTCTCGGGCAGGACGGCCTCGAGCATCGCGCCATCGCGCAGATGCAGGTGCCAGTCGTCGGGGCGGCGGAGCGTGAGCGTGTCGGTCATGCGCCTGCTTTAGCCCCGCGCGGTCACGGAGGGAAGAGCGGCCGGGCAGGGGGCTGCACATTATTCGGGCGCGCGCCCGGGCGGCAGGCTGCGGCGAGATGCGGTACTGTTGCCAGTGCGGCGGGAACCGCTAGTGTGGCCCGGAAGAACGAAGGACGCCCATGCTCGACCAGACCGCCAGGACCGCCGCCCGCCCGCCCCGCCAAAGGGTCGATGCCGCGGCCGCCGTCAGCTTCGCGCTGAGATCCGGGCGCACCGTGCTGGAGCGGCTGGCGCAGCGGGGCTCGGCCAAGGCAATGCTGCCGAAGGTGCACCGCGCCGAGCCGGAGCTGGTCTTCCTCAACACTGCGGGCGGGCTCACCGGCGGCGACCGGATCGGCTTCTCGCTCGATCTCGCGCCCGGCACCCGCGCGGTGGCGACCACGCAGACCGCCGAACGCGCCTATGCCAGCCTCGCCGAGACCGGCCCGGCCGAGATGCGCGTGCGCTTGCGCGCCGGCGCCGGGGCGCGGCTCGACTGGCTGCCGCAGGAGACGATTCTCTTCGACCGCGCCGCGCTTCACCGCCGGACCGAGATCGACCTGGACGGCGATGCCGAATGCCTGTGGTGCGAGTCCATCGTGCTAGGCCGCGAGGCGATGGGCGAGACGCTGGCAGAGCTCGATTTCCGCGACACCCGGATGATCCGCCGCGACGGCCGCCCCGTGTTGGCCGAGCCCCTGCGGATCTGCACCGGCACCCTGGCGCAGCGCGGCGCGCCCTCGGGCCTCGGCGGCGCGCGCGCGCTGGCCACGATCGCGCTGATCGCGCCCGGCGCGGAGGATCTGGCGCCGCGGCTGCGGCCGCTCTGCGAGGCGGAGGGGCTGCGTGCCGCGGTCTCGGGTTGGGACGGCCGGCTGGTGATCCGCGCGCTCGCGGCAAGGCCCCATGATCTGCGCCGCTGGATGGCGCATGTGCTCACCGATCTGCGGGGACAGCCCTTGCCCCGCGTCTGGTCGATCTGAAGAAGGACGGACCCCCATGAATCTGACCCCCCGCGAAAAGGACAAGCTGCTGGTCAGCCTCGCCGCGATGGTCGCCCGCAACCGGCTGGAGCGCGGGGTGAAGCTCAACCACCCGGAAGCCATCGCGCTGATTACCGATTTCGTGGTCGAGGGCGCGCGCGACGGCCGTTCGGTCGCCGATCTGATGGAGGCCGGCGCCCATGTGATCACCGCCGCGCAATGCATGGAAGGCATCCCCGAGATGATCCATGACGTCCAGGTGGAGGCGACCTTCCCGGACGGCACCAAGCTTGTCACCGTGCATCACCCGATCCGCTGAGCGCCGGGCTCGCGACCAAGTAGCGCTGCAGAATCGACGCGTTCCATTCGCTTTTGGCTATTCTTTGGGCAGTGGTGCGTTTAGTCTGGCCATGCGCGCCGACGGACTGGAAGCAGGCCGGGGTTTTGCGAAGGTAGTCATGGCAGGGCGGCAACCATGTCCGGCCTGTCCAGAACGGAGCGGCACCCGCGGATCTGCGGCGACCGTCACGCTCCGGCACGCGATGCGCCGCAGGCGCAGGGACAACCGGACCGGCGGCAGGCCGGACGGGCAGAGAACGGAGAGCTCCGCATGATTCCAGGAGAAGTGATGACCGCCGAGGGCGACATCACCCTCAACGACGGCGCCGATGTCACCGAGCTGGAGGTGGCCAATGCAGGCGACCGTCCGGTCCAGGTCGGCAGCCACTACCATTTCGCCGAGACCAATGGCGCGCTGCAATTCGACCGGGCCGCGGCCCGCGGCAAGCGGCTCGACATCGCCGCGGGCACCGCGGTGCGCTTCGAGCCGGGGCAGAGCCGCACGGTGCGGCTGGTGCCGCTGGGCGGCGCGCGCAAGGTCTTCGGGTTCAACCAGGCGGTGATGGGAGCGCTGGAATGATGTTCGTGAATATGTGTTCGGGCAAGGCGGCGAGCTTTCCGGCCAACTTTGGAGTATGGGGAGACATGCAGAAACAATTCGTGACCCCGATGGACATGTGGCGCAACGGCATGGAGCTGTGGCTGCGTTCGGCCGAGGCGCAGATGGACATGACCATGAAGATGGTCAGCGCCTGCAGCGCATGGGATTTCGGGCTGAGCGCCGCGCGCCAGCTGAAGGACGAGGCGGCGAAGCCCGCGCCGGTGACCACCGCGCCCGCCGCAGAGCCCGCGCCGAAGCCCGCGGCCGAGAAGCCGGTGCTGCGCGCCGTGCCCGCAGGCACGCCGACCGCCGATGCGCCGAAGAAGCCGACCGCCAAGCCCGCGCGCAAGGCCGCGCCGAAAGCGCCGGCGAAAGCCGCCGCTGCCGCGCCGAAGGCCGAGGCTGCCAAGCCTGCGCCCGAAGCGCCGAAGGCAGAGGCGCCTGCGCCCGCTCCGGCACCGAAGGCCGAGCCTGCGCCCGAAGCGCCGAAGGCAGAGGCGCCTGCGCCCGCTCCGGCACCGAAGGCCGAGGCTGCGCCCGAAGCGCCGAAACCGGCGGAGGCGCCGAAGCCCGCTGCCGCCGCAGCACCGGCCGCCGCGCCCGCGCCGCAAGCCGAGGCAGCCGCGCCGGCCAAGAAGGCGCCCGCGCGCCGCACCGCCGCCAAGCCCGCGGCGAAGGCCGCCGCGAGCAGCGGCACCGCGACCGCCGCGAAGCCGGCGACTCGCCGCCGCACCGCAGCGAAACCGGCCGTCGCCGAGGGCGATGCCAAACCCGCCGCGCCGCGCCGCCGCCGGGCCGCGCCCGCGGCCAGCAAGACCGAAGACAAGAAATAGCCGCAGAATACGGCGCATTTTCAGCACTATACGGCAAAGGCGTGTCCCGCGGGGCACGCCTTTTCGTCTGCCGGGACATGCGTCAAATGGGGCAGGCGGAAAACGTCAACGCTTTTGCCATAGTATAACGATTACGTAAGGTCCACCGACCGCAAGGAGTTGCCATGTCCCCCTCCGAGGCCGCGCTTGCCCCCTCGCTTTCCGACGACGTTCCCTCGATCCCGCATGATGTGATGAAGCTCGGCTTCGACCTGATGTGGCTCGGCGCCGAGTCCCAGGCGGTGATCGCCATGCGCCTTCTGGGCCTGGGCGGCATCTGGCACATGGAGCCCGACGAACCCGGGCTGATGATGCTGGAGAAATCCCTGGGCTTCGCCGAGGCCACCGGCGCGGCGATCACCGCCGCGAGCCTCGGCGCGCGCTTCGACCAGGTCCTGTCCGCGGCGGTGGCGCCGCTGCGCAACCGCACCGCCGCGAATGCCAGGCGGCTGGGCCAGGCGGGGCTGCGCTACTCGGTGATCTGAGCGCGGGCCCCGCGGGCGGGGTCAGAGACCCAGCCCGGCCTTCACGCAGGCGCGGCCCGCCGCATTGCCGGGCGCGTCGAAATCGCGCCACATGTTGCGCCCCGACCAGATGGTCAGCGGCACGCCGTTCTGGGTCACGCCCTGGCCGCGCAGGTTGCCCGGGCTGGCGGTGCGGAACTGGAAATCCACCACGCTGCCATCCGAGCAGGTCAGATGCACCCGCGCGACGGAGCGGCTGACCGTCGGCAGCACGCCGCCGGTGCAGCTGAGCCCGCCGGTGCCCTCGGCCGAGAGGCGGCCGCCCTGCGACAGGTAGCTGCGCCCGACCAGCGCGGGTCCGCTCTCGCCGAAGCAGGCGACCACCGGCGCGCAGTCGCCTGCGCGGGAGGGGTCGGCGTTGCACATCGCAGCGGCGCGGCGCTGCACCTCTGCGGTCACCGGGTCGCTGCTTGTCGCGGCGCTGCTGCTGGAGGCCGAGCTTGCGCTGCCCGTGCCCGGCTCGGGGTCGCAGGCGGCCAGGAGGCCGAGCGCGGCAAGGGCGACGGCGGGAACGAGGGCGGGTCGAAAGGACATGGACGTGCTCCGGAATGACGGTCTCCTCCGAGACTAGACGCGGCGGGCCCCGCGGGCAACGGGACGGGGCCGCGCATGTGCCTGATTTCCGGGCATCCTCCGGAGGGCGCAACCTGCCGCAACGCTGCCCCCTTGCGGACCGGCCCGGCTTTCGTGTCAGGTAGGCGCGACCAAGACCCGAGACTGAGGGAGCCCTCCATGCCCGCAAAGATCACCCGCGCCGCCTATGCCGACATGTACGGCCCGACCACCGGCGACCGCGTGCGGCTTGCCGATACCGATCTGGTCATCGAGGTCGAGAAGGACCTGACCACCTATGGCGAAGAGGTGAAATTCGGCGGCGGCAAGGTGATCCGCGACGGCATGGGCCAGAGCCAGGTGACCCGGGCGGGCGGGGCGGTCGACACCGTCATCACCAATGCGCTGATCCTCGACCATACCGGCATCTACAAGGCGGATATCGGGCTGAAGGACGGGCGGATCGCCGCCATCGGCAAGGCCGGGAACCCCGACACCCAGCCCAATGTCGACATCATCGTCGGCCCCTCGACCGAGGTGATCGCGGGCGAGGGACGCATCGTCACCGCGGGCGGCTTCGACAGCCATATCCACTTCATCTGCCCGCAGCAGATCGACGACGCGCTGCATTCCGGCCTGACCACCATGCTCGGCGGTGGGACCGGCCCGGCCCATGGCACGCTGGCCACGACCTGCACCCCCGGCTCCTGGCACATCAGCCGCATGCTGCAGGCCTTCGACGCCTTCCCGATGAACCTGGCGCTTTCGGCCAAGGGCAATGCCTCGCAGCCCGCGCCGCTCGTCGAGATGATCGAGGCCGGCGCCTGCGCGATGAAGCTGCACGAGGACTGGGGGACCACCCCCGGCGCGATCGACAACTGCCTGAGCGTCGCCGACGACATGGATGTCCAGGTGATGATCCATACCGACACGCTGAATGAATCGGGCTTCGTCGAGAACACCGTCGCGGCCATCAAGGGCCGCACCATCCACGCCTTCCATACCGAGGGCGCGGGCGGCGGCCATGCGCCCGACATCCTGAAGGTCGTGGGCGAGGCGAACGTGATCCCGTCTTCGACCAATCCGACCCGGCCCTACACGGTGAACACGCTGGAAGAGCATCTCGACATGCTCATGGTCTGCCACCATCTCGACAAGGCGATCCCCGAGGATGTCGCCTTCGCCGAGAGCCGCATCCGCAAGGAGACCATCGCGGCCGAGGACATCCTGCACGACCTCGGCGCCATGTCGATCATCGCCTCCGACAGCCAGGCGATGGGCCGCGTCGGCGAGGTGATCATCCGCACCTGGCAGACCGCCCACAAGATGAAGGTCCAGCGCGGCCGCCTGCCCGAAGAGACCGGCGAGAATGACAATGTCCGCGTCAAGCGCTTCGTCTCGAAATACACGATCAACCCGGCCATCGCCCACGGGCTGAGCCACGAGATCGGCTCCATCTCGGTCGGCAAGCGCGCGGATCTGGCGATCTGGTCGCCCGCCTTCTTCGGCGTGAAGCCCGAGATGGTGCTGCTCGGCGGCACGATCGCCGTGGCGCAGATGGGCGATCCGAACGCCTCGATCCCGACGCCGCAGCCGGTCTACAGCCGCCCGATGTTCGGCGCCTTCGGCGGCTCGGTGACGCGCTCGGCCGTGACCTTCGTCAGCCAGGCCGCCGAGGCGGCGGGCATCGGCAAAGCGCTCGGCCTCGCCAAGGAGACGGTCGCGGTCAGGAACACCCGCAATATCGGCAAGGCCGACATGGTGATGAACGCCGCCACCCCGAAGATCGAGGTCCATCCCGAGACCTACGAGGTGCGCGCCGATGGCGAGCTCCTGATCTGCGAACCCGCCTCGGTCCTGCCGATGGCGCAGCGCTATTTCATGTTCTGACACCGGGCTGACCCGGGACAGAACCGGGGCAGGGCGTCCCGGCCACGCGGATCAGGCGCAGCGATCCGTCCGCTGCGCCTTTTTTGCGGTCTCTGCCCGGAAAACGGGCAGGGATCGGCGGTAACGCTGCATTGCAGCGAAATTCCTTCTGCCAGAGCGGGATCCGCTGCCGCCCCATGCTACCTTGGTGGCACGGGAGGAAACCGAGCAGTGAGTTTCCGGATGTCGGTTTCTGTGCATGTGCCGAAAGATCGGGCAGGTTGGCCCCGTAGCCTGGCGTTTTTCCCGCCTCGGGCGTTTTCGCCGCAGCTCTCTCAAGTTTTGCCTAAGGCTTTCGGGATAGCCCGGAAGGAAGCCGCGCACAGGCAGGATGGCGGAGACGCGACGCGTGCCGCCTTCCGGTCGCCCGTGACAGGAGTGTTCTGACCCATGCCCATGACAGCAGATGTGTACGTGCTGTATCCGCCCGATCTCGACAAGGATTTCGACACCGCCCTGGCCAATCTGGGCTTCGGTCTCAATCCCGCCGGGCTGCACCGCCGCTACCGCCGCGAGGCGCTGCGGCTCAACACGCTCAGCGATTTCGATCTCGGCATGCTCGGGATCGAGCGCGAGGAGATCCCGGCCTATGTGATGCGCGAGCGCTTCCCGGCCTTTGCCGCCCGCTTCGCCTTCCGCTCGGCGAATAGTTGAGCTTGCGCTCCGCTGCCCTGCGGCGCAATCTCCGGCCATGAGCGAGACCACAGACACCTATCCCCTGGCGCAGAGCGTGACGCGTGCCGAGCCGGGGGACGACACGATTTCCCTGACCTATGGCGACCGACTGCTGCGTCGGCGGCGGCTGACCTCGGATGCCGGAACCGTCTTCCTCGCCGACCTGCCCGAGACCCGCGGGCTCGACGAGGGCGACGCCTTCCTTCTGGAGACCGGGGCGCGCGTGGCGATCCGCGCCGCCGCCGAAGGGCTGCTGGAGATCACCGGCGACCTGCCGCGGCTGGCCTGGCATATCGGCAACCGCCACACCCCCTGCGAGATCGGCGCCGCGTCGCTGCGCATCCTCGAGGATCACGTGCTGGAGGCGATGCTGCGCCAGCTCGGCGCCACGGTCGCGCATGTGACGGCGCCCTTCCGCCCCGAGGGCGGGGCCTACGGGCATGGCCGCACCATGGGGCACGATCATGGCCACCACCATCACTGAGCCCGGCCGCTCCGGCGATCTGCTGACGCTGGTCCAGTGGCTGTCACCCGCCTTCCCGCTGGGCAGCTTCGCCTTCTCCCACGGGCTGGAGCACGCGATTTCGACCGGCACGATCCGCGACGCGGACGGGCTTCGCGACTGGCTGGCGGACCTGATCTGCCATGGCAGCGGGCGCTGCGACGCGGTGCTGCTGTCGATGGTGCTGGGCGGTGCCGATCCCGGCGAGACCGACGCGCTGGCGCGGGCGCTGGCGGCCTCTGCCGAACGCCACATGGAATCGCTCGCCCAGGGCCGCGCCTTCCTCGCCACGACCAACGCGCTTCTGGACACCGACTGGCCGGAGATGGCCCTGCCGGTGGCGGTCGGCGTGCAGGCGCGGCAGCTCGCGCTGTCCCCCGAGACGGTGATCGGCCTCTATCTGCAGAGCTTCGCCTCGAACCTGGTGCTTGGCGCGGTGCGGATGGTCCCGCTCGGCCAGACCGAGGGGCAGCGGGTGATCCAGGCGCTGGGGCCCTTGACCGGCCGGCTCGCCGCAGAGCTGGCCGGGGCCGGGGAGGAGGCGCTCTGGTCCGCCGTGCCGGGCGCCGATCTGGCGGCGATGGCGCATGAATACCAGGAAGTCCGGCTGTTCCGCAGCTGACCAAGGAGACCGAAATGGCACAGACGAACGGCCCGCTGCGCGTGGGCATCGGCGGCCCGGTGGGCGCCGGCAAGACCACCCTGACCGAACAGCTCGCCCGCGCGCTGGCGCCGCGGCTGTCGATGGCGGTCATCACCAACGACATCTACACCCGCGAGGATGCCGAGGCGCTGATGCGCGCCCAGGTGCTGCCCGGCGACCGCATCCGCGGCGTCGAAACCGGCGGCTGCCCGCATACCGCGATCCGCGAGGATGCCTCGATCAACCTCGCCGCGGTGGCCGATCTGCGCGGCCAGTTCCCCGATCTCGACCTGATCCTGATCGAGTCCGGCGGCGACAACCTGGCCGCGACCTTCTCGCCCGAGCTGGCCGACCTGACGCTCTATGTCATCGACACCGCCGCGGGCCAGGACATTCCGCGCAAGAAGGGCCCCGGCGTCACCCGCTCGGATCTGCTGGTCATCAACAAGACGGACCTCGCCCCGCATGTCGGGGTCTCTACCGATCTGCTGGAAGAGGACGCGACCCGCAGCCGCGCCGGACGTCCCTTCGTGATGGCGCAGCTCCGCCATGGCAAGGGCGTGGCCGAAATCATCGATTTCCTCGTCCGCGAGGGCGGTCTCGTTCTGCAACCGGAGCCCGCTCAGGTCTCGTGATCGAGCACCATCGCCCAGGCCGCGCGTTCGGTCTGGGTCAGCTCTAGCTCCGCGATCTCACGTACCAGCCCGGCATTGGCCGGGTCGGCGCGCAGCGCGGCCGCCCGGGTCCGGTGCCAGTCCAGCGCCCGGGCATGGGCCGCGGCGATCTCGGGGTCGGCCATCAGCTCGTCGATTCCGGCCTGCACCCGCGGCAGGTGGCGCAGGATGGAGCGGTCCTCGCGATCCTGCCAGTCCATGCGGATCCAGTAGTTCCGGCCGATCTGCCGGTCGACATGCAGCGCGCGGCCGCGCTGGCGCTTGACCAGGAACCCGTCCTGCGAACGCAGCGGATAGTGGTTCAGCTGCACCAGGCCGTAGCCGATGGTTGCAATTGAGGACCGCCAGCCGCGCCTGGCCACCTCCGGCCCCATCGGGTCTCCGGAGCCATTCACCCAATGCGCATGGCGAAGCCCTTCCTCCTTGGGCTTCACCGGCCGGTGGCAGGAAATTTTTTCATAGATCCCAATGTTCTGCGACAAGGTCTTAAACCCCCAGGCGGTATGCGGCTTGGGGCAGAAGGCCGGGGCGCAGCGCGTTCCCTGGGCGATGACGGGGCGGTCCTCGATTGCAACCGCCGCGGCGCCGAAGAGCCGCCAGGTCAGCGCCCAATGCGTCGCCTGCGGACAGGCCGCGAAGAGCGCTTCGAGCGTGCCGTCGCCGGTGCGGATATTCGCGAACTCGTCCGTGTCGATATGGAGCACCCACTCCGCCTCGCGCAGCAGATCCGTCGTGACCGCGTGGTTCAGCGCTGCCTGCTGCGGCGATTTCCCCTGCCAGCGGTCATTGGCGATCCGCGTGACCCAGCCCTGGCGCGCCACCAGATCGAGCAGCCGGTCGGTCCCGTCGGAACAGTCGTTGGTATAGACCAGCACATGATCGAAGCCGATCGCGCGATGGAAAGCCAGCCATTCGAGCAGATAGGGGCCCTCGTCCTTGGCGCAGGCGACGATCACCCGCCGGGCGCCACCCGCGCGCGTGGGCACAGCGGGAAAGGGCGTTTCGGGACCGGCGGGCGGCGCGATCCGGTCATGCGGCGAATAGCGCGAGCGCAGGAGCCGCGCATGGGTCTGGCGCACATTTTCGGGCAGGCTCGTCCCCTCGGGCCGGGGCGCGGCGGCGGCGGCCAGCATCCGCGGCAGCAGCGCATCCATCGCCGCCCCAGGATCGAAACTGTCCTCCTTGGGCAGGATGCGATCTGGCGCCGGGCCTCCCGCCAGCCAGGCCGAAAGCGGCGCGGGATCAAGCGGTGACCCGTCGACCGCCAGCGCCGCCATCGCCTGGGCGCGAAGCTTGCGCGGGATCGCCAAGCCACGCGACAAAGCATTTCGGATCAGAGGGTTGAGCGCCGCCGCGCGCGCGAGCGTCCGGGCCGATGGCTGGGGCGCTGCGGGGCCCGGCGGTGGAAGGCCGAGATGCGCGCAGGCGGCCTCCGCGCCGGGCAGGACCCTGGCCGAACCGAATTCCGCCTCCCAGAAGGTCCGGAACGTTTCGGCCGCGAGCCAGTGCGGCGGCAGCTCCAGCTCGGGGAAATCGTCGAGCTCCGGCCGCGGCAGCGCATGGCAGGCCCGCGCCGCTGCCCAGTCATCGGGCCGTCCGGCCAGATCGGCCCCGAGCGGCGTCACCCGGCCCCAGAGCAGCTGCGCGCTCCAATGCGCGAGAAGCCCGGCCAAGGGATCGGGCGGATCGATCGCCAGTTCCACATCCCCCAGAGGCGTCAGAAAACTGCGCAGCCGCCCGAGCTCGCTTGCCCGCCGCAGATGCCGCCCCGCCAGATCGCAGCAGATCAGCACCTGATCCGCCCCGGAGATTTCCGCCGCCAGCTCCTGCCGCAGCCGCTCGCCGAGCGCCGCGTGCCGGTCTTCGGGCGCATGGCCCCGCGCGGCGCGCAGGGGATCGACATGGCCGGGATCGAGCGCGGCCATGAAAAGCCGCACACCGGCCGGCAGCCCGGGCGCGCGGGGTCGCAGCCAGCCCGGCGGCGGCCCGGCACGCAGAACCGCCTGGAGCCGTCCGGCGCCGATCGGGCAGGGCCCGGCATGAAGCAGGATGCGCGTCATGGCCACCCTTCGCCCGGCCTCGGTTAACGCCCGGTTTCGCCGCCCCGGCCTCCCCAATAGGTCGCATCTCCTCCAGAGGGACTTTTCCCGGGCAGGGCATTGGGATAGCAGGACAGCCATGCTGAGCGTGACCGACCTGACCTGCGCCCGCGGCGGCGTGCCCGTGACCGAGGGCGTCTCCTTCCGGCTCGATGCCGGCGAGGCGCTGGTGCTGCGCGGGCCGAACGGGATCGGCAAGACGACGCTCTTGCGGGTAATCGCCGGGCTCGCGCCGCCGCTGGCGGGCGAGGTCGAGGGCGCCGAGGGCATCGCCTATGCCGGGCATGCCGACGGGATCAAGGCGCAGCTTTCGGTGACGGAGAACCTGCGCTTCTGGGCGGCGGCCTTCGGCACGACGGACATCTCTCCGGCGCTTGACGCCTTCAACCTGCGCGAGCTGGCCCATCGCATGGCCGGGACGCTGTCTGCCGGTCAGAAGCGGCGGCTGGGCCTGGCGCGGCTCCTCGTGACCGGCCGGCCGGTCTGGGTGCTCGACGAGCCGACCGTGTCGCTCGACACCGCCAGCGTCGCGCTTTTCGCCGATGCGGTGCGCGCGCATCTGGCCTCGGGCGGCGCGGCGCTGATCGCGACCCATATCGATCTGGGGCTCGAGGCGCGGGTGCTGGAACTGGCCCCCTTCAAGGCGAAGCCCGCGACGCGCGCCTCGGATTTCGACGAGGCCTTCCTGTGATCGCGCTGCTGCTGCGGGACCTGAAGCTGGCGGTGCGGGCGGGCGGCGGCTTCGGCCTGGCGCTGGCCTTCTTCCTGATCGTCGTGGTTCTGGTGCCCTTCGCGGTGGGACCCAACACCTCGCGGCTGGCGCCGATCGCGGCCGGGGTGCTGTGGATCGGGGCGCTGCTGGCTTGCCTCCTGTCGCTCGACCGGATGCTGGCGCTCGATCACGAGGACGGGACGCTCGACCTGCTGGCGACCGCGCCGATCCCGCTGGAGGGCGTGGTGCTGGTCAAGGCCTGCGCGCACTGGCTGACGACGGGGCTGCCGCTGACGCTGGTGGCGGCGCCGCTGGGGGTGCTTCTGAACTTGCCGCAGCCGGGCTATGGCTGGCTGGTGCTGTCGCTGGCCTGCGGCACCCCGGCGCTCAGCATGATCGGCGCTTTCGGCGCGGCGCTGACCGTCGGGCTGAAGCGCGGCGGGCTCTTGCTGTCGCTGCTGGTGCTGCCGCTCTACGTGCCGACGCTGATCTTCGGCGCCGAGGTTGCGCGGCGCGGCGCGGAGGGGCTGGAGACGCAGGTGCCGCTGCTTCTGAGCTGCGCGATCACGCTGGGCGTGCTGGCGGCGATGCCGTTTGCCGCCGCTGCCGCGCTGCGGATAAACCTGAGGTGACCGGCCACGATATTGTGCGCCTGCAGAGAGGGGGGTAACAGGACCGGGATGGGATCGATCTGGGAATACGCGAATCCGGTGAAGTTCAGCCGGACGGTGTCGGCGGTGCTGCCCTATGTGGCCGCGGCCGCGCTCGGCTGCCTGGCGGTCGGGCTGGTCTGGGGCTTCTTCTTCACCCCCGATGACTACCGGCAGGGCGCGACGGTGAAGATCATCTACCTGCATGTGCCCGCGGCGATGATCGCGATCAATGCCTGGCTGATGATGCTGGCCGCTTCGCTGATCTGGCTGATCCGGCGCCATCATGTCAGCGCGCTGGCGGCGCGGGCCGCGGCGCCCGTGGGCCTTGTCATGACGCTGATCGCGCTGGCCACCGGCGCCATCTGGGGCCAGCCGATGTGGGGCACCTGGTGGGCCTGGGACCCGCGGCTGACCTCCTTCCTGATCCTGACGCTGTTCTATCTCGGCTATATCGCCCTCTGGGAGGCGCTGGAGGATCCCGACACCGCCGCGGACCTGACCTCGGTCCTCTGCCTCGTCGGCTCGGTCTTCGCGATCCTCAGCCGCTACGCGGTGAATTTCTGGAACCAGGGGCTGCATCAGGGCGCCTCGGTCATGCGGGTCGAGGCCGTCACCGGCGCCGATACCGAGGAGAAGGTGTCGAATGTCTTCTTCGCGCCGCTGATGGTCTGCATGGCGGGCTTCGTCTTCCTTTTCCTGGCGCTGGTTCTGCTGCGGACCCGCACGGAAATCCACCGCCGCCGTCTGAAGGCGATCGAAGCGCGGGAGCGGATGGCATGATGCCCGAACTTGGAAAATACGCGGGGACGGTGCTTTCGGCCTATGCCGTGTCTCTGGCGCTGCTCGTCGTGCTGGTCCTTGCCAGCATCGTCGCCGCGCGCCGCACCGCCCGCCAGCTCGAAGACGCAGAGGAGCGCCGCAAACATGGCTAGGATCTCGCCGCTCGTCGCGCTGCCGCCGGTGATTTTCGCCGGGCTGGCGCTGGCTTTCTACATGGGGATGAAGCGCGAGGATCCCGACGCGCTGCCCTCGACCCTCGAGGGGCGCGCCGCGCCGCAGGTGGTGCTGGAGCCGCTCGGCGGGCTGCCGGAATTCGACCTGGCCTCGCTTGCGGACGGGCAGGTGAAGCTGGTGAATTTCTGGGCCTCCTGGTGCGCGCCCTGCCGGGTGGAGCATCCGAACCTGGAACGGCTCTCGGCCGAGGGGGTGACGGTCTACGGCATCAACTACAAGGACCAGCCGCAGAAGGCGCTGGCCTTTCTGCAGGAGCTCGGCAACCCCTATGCCGCCGTTTCCGCGGATGAAAGCGGCCGGGCCGGGATCGACTGGGGCATCTACGGCGTGCCCGAGACCTTCGTGATCGACGGCTCCGGCACGGTGATCCTGCGCTTCCCCGGACCGATCACCGAGAAGGTGATCGAAGACACGATCCGACCGGCGCTGGCCAAGGCGGAAGGTTGAACTTCATCTCGTAAGTTACTGATTTTCTGATCGGTTGCAGATTGCAACCGGGGCAGGGGTCAGGGAATGTCGAAGCTCTGCGCAGCCAGCTCGAACCCGGCGAAATCAAAGCCGGGGCTGACCGCGCAGCTGACCAGGGTCCAGTCGCCGCAGCTTTCGGCCGACTGCCAGAAATGCGGCGGGACCAGCCCTTGAGGCCGCTCACCGGCCGCCAGATCGGGACCGAGCCGCAGCGCCTCCGCCGGGCCCGCGTCGCTCGCGGCGATCTTCAGGATCAGCGGCGCGCCCGCATGCCACAGCCAGTGCTCCGCCGCATCCACCCGGTGCCAGTGGCTGCGCTCGCCCGCTGCCAGCAGGAAGTAGATCATCGTCCCGGCCGGGCGCTCGCCCTCTGCGGCCGCGGCGCGCCAGGTCTCGCGGAACCAGCCGCCCTCGGGATGGCGGATCAGCTCCAGCTGCTCGATGATCTCGTCTGCAGTCAAATCCCGCTCTCCGCAAAGGCGTCAGGCAATATGTAGCGGTGTTTGCGCAATCGCGCCTCGTCCTGTTTGGAAATATGGTCGAGCACGCGTTGCTTGCTTCCTGACCGGTTGCGCAGGCGCTCCGGCCCATCAGCCGCGCCAATCTCGATGGGCGTGGCCCGCCCAAACAGGCTCCGGCAGACCGCCCGACCGGACAGCGGTTTCTGCGCAATCGGCAGGGCCTCGAACTTGGTCAGCTGACCTTGCGCGACGCTGCCTTCCCATTTCCATGATTCCCAAAGCACAGGATCGGACTCGCCGGCCCTGCGGCGGACCTCCTGGCGATTATACAGGTGACCGGCATCGACGAACTTGAGGTGAAACAGATAAAGATCCGGGTCAAGGATGAACGGATCCGCGACCGCGTGCGGCGAGAGCGTGCTCGGTCGTCCGAGAATATGCGGTTTGGAATAGAGGGGCGAGAGGAACACGTTGCGCCTCTGACTAAAAATAGGCGCAGCGGAGTCAAAAGCCGCCTCCGAGTGGCGGTCGTGAAACAGCTCCACTCCAATGCCGGCCGCAATCTGACCGCGAAGGCTACTGCGGTCCAGGTAATCCGCCAGATCGCGGTAGCGCGCGGGATCCGCGACGAAGATCTCGTCCGCATCGTTGAACAGAACGAGGTCATAGAAGGCGAGCAGGCCGCCGATGAATCCGCTGATCGCGGTAAAGCGCTGCTTGTCGAAGGACCGTTCGCGCTTAATGTCCGAAGTCTCCGCACGCGGCGGAAGGCAGAACGTATTCACGCGACTGCCGCGAAGCTCCGGATCCAGCATCTCGACGATCGCGCGGGCGGAGGAATGGTCGATGATGAACAAGTTCTCGGCACCGAAGATCCGAGAATAGTAGCGGAACCAGATCGGCAGGAAGAAATCCTCGTCCTTCATCATGGTCACGCAGGCAATTTTCGTCATGTCGTTCCTGGGCAGCTCTCGCCATACAGTCTCAGTCCGTCCGACGGTGGCGGCTTCCCGCCGGGACCGCAAGCAGACAATCCGCCGCCGCAGGAACCCGGGCGCGGGGTTGTGCATTGATGCCCCACGAAACGACAAGCAAAGGAGGTTTCCATGACCCGTCTTGCCATTCCCGCCCTCGCCGCCGCGACCGCGATTGCCGCTGCGCCGCTCTGGGCCCAGGAGGCTGCCATCGACCCGGACAGCCTGATTCTGGCCGATGACCTGGAAGGTGCGGAGATCTACTCGGATATGGAAAGCGGCAGCTGGGCCGAGGAGCCGAGCCTGGAGACGGTCGGCGACGACTGGAAGCCGATCGGCCATATCGAGAATGTCGTGCTGGATTCCAAGGGCAACATGTACGGGGTGGTGGCCGATATCGGCGGCTTCCTCGGGATCGGCGACAAGCATGTCCTCTTCGAGATGGACAAGGTCGCGATCCTGCCGCGCACCGATGGTGCCGAGACCTACCAGCTGGCCGTCAAGGAGACCCAGGCCGAGCTGGAATCGATGCCCGCCGTCGAGAAGGGCTGGCTGGAGTAACCGTCGCTATTGCCAGCAAAAAGGGGGCCTTGGGCCCCCTTTTTCATGTTGGTGCTTTCGCGCGGCAACCGGTGCGCCATGCCCCGGTTGCAGACTGCAATCACTTCAGGATCGAGGTGCCGGCATATTCGGCGGTCGCGCCCAGCATCTCCTCGATGCGGATCAGCTGGTTGTACTTCGCGAGCCGGTCGGAGCGCGCCAGAGAGCCGGTCTTGATCTGCCCGCAATTGGTCGCCACCGCGAGATCGGCGATGGTCGCGTCCTCGGTCTCGCCCGAGCGGTGCGACATGACGTTGGTGTATTTCGCGCGATGCGCCATGTCGACGGCCTTCAGCGTCTCGGTGAGGCTGCCGATCTGGTTCACCTTGACCAGCATGGAGTTGGCGACGCCCTGGGCGATGCCGTCGGCCAGGCGGGACGGGTTGGTGACGAAGAGGTCGTCGCCGACCAGCTGCACCTTGTCGCCGATCGCGTCGGTCAGCAGCTTCCAGCCCTCCCAGTCGTCCTCTGCCATGCCGTCCTCGATCGAGATGATCGGGTAGGCGTCGCAGAGCGCCTTGAGATAGTCGACATTCTCGGCCGAAGTCAGGGACTTGCCTTCGCCCTTCATCTCGTACTTGCCGTCCTTGAAATACTCGGTCGAGGCGCAGTCGAGCGCCAGGAAGATGTCCTCGCCCGGCTTGTAGCCCGCCTTCTCGATGGATTTCAGGATGAAGTCGAGCGCGTCATTGGTCGAGGCCAGCTCGGGCGCGAAGCCGCCCTCGTCGCCCAGCCCGGTCGACATGCCCGCTGCCGAGAGCTCTTTCTTCAGGGTGTGGAAGACTTCCGACCCCATGCGCACGGCGTCGCGGATGTTTTCCGCGGAGACCGGCATGATCATGAATTCCTGGATGTCGATCGGGTTGTCGGCATGCTCGCCGCCATTGATGATGTTCATCATCGGCACCGGCAGGAGGCGCGCGGAGGTGCCGCCGACATAGCGGTAGAGCGGTTGCGTGGTGAAATCGGCCGCGGCCTTGGCGCAGGCGAGGCTGATGCCGAGGATCGCGTTGGCGCCCAGCCGCGCCTTGTTCGGGGTGCCGTCCATCTCGATCATGGCGGCGTCGATGGCGGCCTGCTCGGTCACATCGAAGCCGACAAGCCCTTCTGCCAGCTCGCCATTCACGGCGGCGACGGCCTCGAGCACGCCCTTGCCCAGATAGCGCGACTTGTCGCCGTCGCGCTTCTCGACGGCCTCATGCGCGCCGGTCGAGGCGCCCGAGGGCACGGCGGCGCGGCCCATGGTGCCATCCTCGAGGATGACGTCGACCTCGACGGTCGGATTGCCGCGGCTGTCGAGAATTTCCCGGCCGATGATGTCGATGATCGTGCTCATGGTGCTGCTCCCTCTCGGAAAAACCTGTCCGCGACCCTGTTAGCTTGCCTTCAGGGCCGAGGAAAGTGGGCGACTGCGCGCATGCCGCTCGCGATGGAGCGTATAGAGCCCCGATCCCAGGATAAGCCCGGCTCCCGCCAGCATCGGCAGGTCCGGCCGCTCGCCGAAGACCAGGAAGCCCAGGGCGATTGCAAACAGCAACCGGGTGTAGCGGAAGGGAGTCACGACCGCGACCTCGCCGATCCGCATCGCCTGGGTGATCGCGAAATACCCGCAGAGCCCGCAGCAGGCCGCCAGGACCAGAAAGAGCACATTGTCAGGCGCGCTCCCGCTGCCGGTGCCGAGGACCGGCACCAGGATCACGCCTGCAACCGCCATGGCGCAGAAGCCGTAGAAGGCGATCAGGAGCGACGGCACTTCGCGGGGGATGGCGCGGGTCGCCAGGTCGCGGCCGCTCATGCAGATCGTCGCCGCCAGCGCCAGAAGGGAGACCGGCTGGAAGCCGTCGAGCCCCGGACGGATGATGACCAGGACCCCGGCGAACCCGGCCGCCAGCGCCAGCCAGCGGCGCCAGCCGAAGACGGCGCCGAAGAACAGCACCGCACCGAAGCCCACCACCAGCGGCGCGGCCTGCATGATCGCAGAGGCGACAGAGAGCGGCATGCTGACGATAGCCGCGACAATCAGGACAGTGCCGGCCACCTCGGTCAGGTTTCTCGCGACCAGCGCCCGCCCGAAGAAGACCGGAGACAGCATGCGGATCCGCCGGATCCGGCAGAGGATTCCGAAGACCGTGACGCCGCAGAGCCCGACGAAGACCAGGACGAGCCCGGTCGACATTGTGGCCGAAAGGGTTTTCACGAGGGCGTCCTCAATCGCGAAGGCCGCCATCGAAAGGATCATCAAGCCGATCCCGCGCAGATTTTCCAATATGCTATGCCTTCGGCTTGCGGATCGGAACGCCGTAGAGCTCCAGCCGGTGCCCCTTCAGACGGTAGCCCAGCTTGGCGGCGATCCTTTCCTGCAGCGCCTCGATCTCGGCATCGACGAACTCGATCACCTCGCCGGTATTGAGGTCGATCAGATGGTCGTGATGGTCGCGGTCGGCAGGCTCGTAGCGGGCGCGGCCGTCGCCGAATTCATGCTTGTCGAGAATGCCCGCCTCCTCGAACAGCTTCACCGTGCGGTAGACGGTGGCGATGGAGATGTTGGAATCGACGGCCTGGGCGCGGGCATAGAGTTCCTCGACATCGGGATGGTCCTGCGTGTCCTGCAGCACCATGGCGATCACCCGCCGCTGTTCGGTCATGCGCAGGCCCTTGGCCTCGCAGCGTGCCATGATCCCGTCCGACATCTTCCGCCCGCCTGTTCGAATGCCCATCGGTCTTAGTCGATCATGGCGCGGCCGACCAGACGGTTTCGATCTGCAACGGCCTCAGATCTCCGCCAGATGTCCCTGCATCACCCGCACCGCCGTGCCGCCGACGGTGACCAGGGACTGGCCGGGGCCGGGGCTCTCCGCGGTGGCCAGGATGCGGCTGGGGCGGCCCATGGAAAGGCCCTGCAGGATCTCCAGATCCTGCGGCGCTCCGGTTCGCAGGCAGACATGGGCGGCAAGGGCCGCGGCCGCGCTTCCGGTCGCAGGGTCCTCGGGGATGCTGTCCAGCGGCGAGAACATCCGCATCTCCACCCGGCCCTGGCCTCGGTTGCAATATGCAACCACCGCGAAATCGCCCTCGCATTCGGGGTAGCGCAGGGCGGCCGCCGAGAAGGCGGAGAGATCGAGGCTGATCGCCTCCAGCGCCGCCGTGCCGTCGATCTCGGCCAGGACGAAGCGCAGTCCCTTGGAGGCGAAGAGCGGCAGGTGGTTGCCAGTTGCAACCTCCGCCTCTTCCAGCCCGAGGCAGCGCGCCAGCAGCGCGGCGTCGACCTCGCGGCCGAGCTCCAGCGGCAGTTCGTTCACCAGCGTGGCGAAGAGGCGGCCGTCGCGCTCCTCGACCCGGCAGGGGATCGGCCCGGCTCCCTCCTCGAGGACCAAGTCGCCGGGCAGGGGCGCTCCTGCCTCGAGCGCGCGCTCCGCCAGGCAGATCGCCGTGCCGATCGTGGGATGGCCCGCGAAAGGGATCTCGCGCTGCGGCGTGAAGATGCGCAGCCGTGCCGTCCCGCCCTGTTCTGCGGGCAGGACGAAGACCGTCTCGGAATAGTTGAATTCCCGCGCGACGGCCTGCATGCAGGGCGTGCCGAGCGGGCCGGAGGGGAAGACCACAGCCAGCGGGTTGCCGCCGAAGCGGCGGTCGGTGAAGACGTCGTAGGTGCGGAATTCCGGTCCGGCCATGCGCTCAGCCCTGGTTCACGCCCATTTGGGCATGGATCGCCGATCGGGTCGCCTCGTCCAGCTGCAGCGCGGCGGCGAGCGTGTCGAGATACTGGGTCTCCGCCTTGCTGTCGATGGTGATCGCCATCAGCGACATGGCATAGACCTGCGCCCGGCTCTGGTCCGTCGCCGCGCGGGCGAGCGCCATCGGGTCCAGCGGGGCGGCGAGCTGCTCCTTCACATAGGCGACCTCCTCGGGCGTGGCATCGCCGAGATGGGAGAGGATCTTGCCCTGTTCCTCCGCGTCGATCTCGCCATCGGCCTTGGCCGCCTGGATCATCGCGCGGATCATCAGCTTGGCATTGTCCTCGGCGAGCTTGCCGGCCGCGGTGCCCTGGGTCAGGCTCGCGAACATCTCGGCCGCCGTGCCGCCGGTCGCCGCCGCCATGCCGCCCATCGCGTTCATCATGCCGCCGAGGCCCGCGAGCTCGGCCGGGTCCTTCCGGGCGCCGATGCCGAAACGGGACATCATGTCCTCGACCGCCTTGCCGCCGCCGGGCAGGCCCATCTTCTCGGCCATGGAGGCCATCTGGGCGGTCATGTCGCCGCCGGACTTCTCCATGGTCCGGCGCAGCCCGTCCATACCGCCCATGTTCTGGTATTTCGACAGTCCCTTGGCGGCCGCGAAGCCGATGCCGACGCTGACCAGGGTCTTCATGAAGCTCATGATCTCTCTCCCGTCCTGGACCGGTTGCGGAATGCAACCGCCCGTCATCGGCACGGTTGCACTTTGAAACCGCCGTTTCCACCGAAAACCGCGTCCCGTCCGGGACTTGACTTGCCCGGCGAAACATCATCTGGGGAACAGGTATAGACAAAAGGGGCAGGGAATGCGCAAGGACCGGATGGACATGGCGGGCGCGGCGGGGCTGGTCCTGTTTGCCGCGATCTTCGCGCTGAACCAGGTGGTCATCAAGGTCACCAATGGCGGTTTCCAGCCGATCTTCGGCGCCGGGCTGCGCGGGATCGGCGCGGGGGCCTGCCTGCTCCTCTGGGTCTGGTGGCGCAAGATCCCGCTCTCGCTGCCGCGTGACGCCTGGCCCGGCGCCGCGCTGATCGGGCTCTGCTTCACGATGGAGTACATCTGCCTCTTCCTGTCGCTCGACATGACCAGCGTGGCGCGTTCCGTGGTGATCTTCTACTCCATGCCGGTCTGGCTGACGCTCGCGGGACATTTCCTGATCCCGGGCGAGCGGATCACGCGCTTCAAGGCGCTGGGGCTGGCCTTTGCCGTGGCCGGGGTCGGGGTGGCACTGGCGAACCGCTCGGGCGGGCAGACCAGCCTTGCAGGGGACCTTCTGGCGCTCGGCGCGGCCTTCAGCTGGACCGGCATCGCGCTCTGCGCCCGGGTGACGAAGCTGCGCGAGGTCGCCCCCGAGACGCAGCTGATGTGCCAGCTGGTGATCTCCACCGTGCTCCTGCTGGCGATCTCGCCGTTCTTCGGGCCGTTCCTGCGCGACCTGGCGGCGATCCATCTCTGGGGGCTCGCCTTCCAGTCGGTGATCGTCGCCTCGGGCGGCTTCCTGTTCTGGCTCTGGGTCCTGTCGATCTATCCGGCAGGCGCCGTGGCGAGCTTCAGCTTCCTCACCCCGGTCTTCGGCGTCTTCCTCGGCTGGGGGCTGCTGGGCGAGCATCTGGGACCGGAGATCTTCCTGGCCCTGGCGCTGGTCGCGGCCGGGCTCTTGCTGATCAACCGGCCCGTCCGCGGCGTGCGCACCTCCTGAGCCGCCCTCCGCGGCCTCAGGTGCCGCAGAAGGTGCGGAAAACCTCTTCGCCTTCCGCCGGTGGCAATTCGAAACCGGCGGGCGGTTCGGCGAAGGGATCGGTGACCACGGCAAGCAGCCTTTCGAAGGGCGCAAGATCGCCGCTTGCCGCCGCCGCAATAGCCGCCTCGACCTGGTGGTTGCGCGGAACAACCGCCGGATTGGTGCGGTCCATCAGCGCCCGGTCGGCGCCGCCCTGGCGCGCCAGCCGCGCCTCGTAGCGGGGCCGCCAGGCCTCGAAGGGCGCGCGGTCGGTGAACCAGTCCTGCGCCTTGCCCGCAGAGAGCGCGCGATAGGCATTGGTGAAATCGGCACGGCCATCCTCCATCGCCTGCATCAGGTCGAGCGCCAGGGACCAGTCGTCCTCTTCCTCCGTCGACAGCCCCATCTTCGCACGGAACTTCGCCAGGAAGGCGGCCTCGTAGAGCGGCGGGAAGCGGTGCACCGCCTCGGTGGCCAGCGCCACGCTGCGGTCGCGGTCCTCGTCGATCAGCGGCAGCAGGCAGGTGGCGAATTGCGCCAGGTTCCAGGCCGCGATGCCGGGCTGGGCGTCATAGGCGTAGCGCCCGCCATGGTCGATCGAGGAGAAGACCTTCTCCGCCTGGTAGGTGTCCATGAAGGCGCAGGGGCCGTAATCGATGGTCTCGCCGCCGACATGGCAGTTGTCGGTGTTCATCACCCCGTGGATGAAGCCGAGCCCCATCCAGTCGGCGATCAGCCGCGCCTGGGCGGCGACCACCGCCTCGAGCAGCTCCAGCGCGCTTTCGGCCCCGGGATAGTGGCGCTTGCGGACATGGTCGGCGAGCATCTCCACCGCCTCCAGATCGCCGCGGGCGGCGAAGTACTGGAAGGTGCCGACGCGGATATGCGAGGAGGCGACGCGGGTCAGCACGGCGCCGGGCAAGGGGCCCTGTTCGCGCAGGATGGTCTCGCCGGTGGTGACGGCCGCCAGCGCCCGTGTGGTCGGCACGCCCATCGCATGCATCGCCTCGGAGACCAGGTATTCGCGGATCACCGGCCCGACCCAGGCACGGCCGTCGCCCATGCGGGAGAAGGCCGTGCGCCCGGCGCCCTTCAGCTGGATGTCGCGGCGGCGCCCGGCGCGGTCGACGACCTCGCCCAGAAGGATCGCGCGGCCGTCGCCCAGCTGCGGGTTCCAGCCGCCGAACTGGTGCCCGGCATAGGCCTGGGCCAGCGGGTCGGCGCCCTCGGGCACGCGGTTCCCGGCCAGCACGGCAAGCCCGGCGGGGCTTTCCAGCGCCTCGGCGTCGATGCCGAGCTCGGCCGCCAGGGCGCGGTTCACCTTTATCAGCCCCGGCGCGCGCACCGGCACGGCCGCCTGGCGGACGTAGAACCGCTCGGGCAGGCGGCCATAGCTGTTGTCGAAGGGGATCTGCAGGGTCATGGTCGGCTCCGTTCCTCTGCCCATCATATGAGCAGCCGCGGTGCCAATTCCAGTGCGGAAGGGCGCGCCGGGCTGCGGCACGCCCTCCGGCGCGCTCAGTAGTCGCGCTCGTAGGAGAAGCCGAGCCGGGTGTCGCCTTCGCTGTCGAAGCCCGCCCGCGCGGTCAGCCCCGGCGTGATCTTGTAGTTCAGCCGGATCCGGCTGGTCCCGGAGCCGCCGACGGTGACGTCGGTATAGACATCCTCGGACAGGTACTTGCCCGCGGTGACCTCCGTATTGCCCTCGTCATCCGCGCCGACATTGAGCTGGTCGACGCCGACGCCATTGCGGATCTTGTCGAAGACCCCGCCGCCGCCGCCGGTCAGCGTGTTGATCGCGGCAAGCAGCTGCGCCACTTCGAGCGGCGAGAGCTCGCTGAGCGGACGGCCGAAGAAGAGATGCGACAGCACCTCGTCCTCGGGCAGTTCCGGCGAAGAGGAGAAGCTCAGCTCGGGGCTGTTGACCGGGCCCTGGATGATGATCTCGGCGTCGATCGAGGCGTCCTGCGAGGTTGCGACCATGTAGACGTCGGGCACCAGGTCGCCGCCCATGGTGATCTCGGCCGTGTCGAGGCTGAGCGTCTGGGTCAGGATGTCCATGCGGCCGCGGATCACCTCGAACCGGCCCGAGGGGATGATCCGCTGGGTGGTGCCGCCGATGGTCAGGTCGCCGCCGAATTCCGTGTCGAGGCCGCGGCCGCGCACGAAGATCCGCGCCGGGGCGCTGATCGTGATGTCGAGCGGGTAGGCCACGGGCGCGCCGGTGGAGCCGTCGCTGCTGCCGTTGCTGACGATGCCCGCGCGCTTGCGCGTAAGCAGGCTGGAGGCCGGTTCCTTGACATGGGTGATGTCGGGGATCGGGCCGCCGCCGCCGAGCGCCGAGGGGATCTCGATCTCGGCGCGGTCGATGTCGATCTGCCCCGAAATCGAGGCGCCGCCCGCAAGCGGTCCGGACAGGCCGACATTGCCGCCCAGATTGATCGTGTAGAGGCTGGGATCGACCAGGGTCAGCTGGTTCAGCGCGACGGCGATGTCGCCGTTGAAGGGCGCCGTCAGCTCCACCGGGCCGGAAACCGTGATGGTGCCGCCGGTCGAGAGGTTGCTGCGGAAATCGAGATTGGCACGGGCGTCGGCGAAGGTGAGGTTCAGCCCCATCTGCTCCAGCACGATGCGGGTGGTGGGATCGACGAAGCGGGCGCCCGAGAAATTCACCGAGCCCGAGAGCGCGTCGAGCCCCGGCGCCCCGGCGACGCGCAGGTCGATCGCGGCGGTGCCGGTCAGCGAGCGCGGCGTCATGAAGGCATTGGCGATGTTCAGCGGGATGCTGCCGGTGACGGCGAGGTCCGAGGTGCCGTCCGGCCCCCAGGCGCGGCCGTCGATATCGGCGGTCAGCCCGCCCGGACCCGTGGCAGAGACATCGGCGTAGAAATCCGTGCCATTGCCCGAGATCTTGCCGGCCACCGTCGCCGCGCCCGGAAGCTGCGGGACGAAGACGCCGATATTGCCGAGCCCGGCATCGATGTCGATATCGAGATTGGTCGGCGCCACGTCGCCTGCCACCTTGGCGCGCAGGCCGGAGGGGCCGTCGGCCTCCAGATCGACGGTCCAGGCGCTGCCGGCGCCCTGGGCATTGCCCGCCACCGTCACCGGGCCGCGCAGCTGCGGCACGAAGATGCCGAGATCGGCGAGCCGTGCGGAAAGGTCCAGATTACCGCCCTCGGGCGCGTAGGTGCCGCCGCCCTGGACCTGCACATCGGGGTTGTCGACAGTCAGGCGCTCGATCGTGATGGTGCCGTCCTGGCGATGGGCGGCCGCGTCGATGCGGGTGGTGCCGTCGAGCAGCTGGTCGACCTGCGGCGTGCCGATGGCGATGTCCTGGCCGGTGCCCGCGACCGTGGCGTCGAAATCGCCGCTGACCGTGTCATAGCTGCCCGCCACGTCGGCCGAGAGCGTGCCCCGCAGCGGCAGGCCCGCCAGCTCTGCCAGGCGCGACAGCTCGCCGGTTTCCAGCGCCAGCTCGGCTTGCGCGGCCATCGCGCCGCCGAGGCCGGTCAGCCCGGCATTGCCGGTCGCGCTGAGATCGCCCGCGCTCAGATGCAGGTCGGGGATGTCGAGCGTCCGCGCCTCCTGCTGGTAGACCAGATTGGTGTCGAGGCTGACCGGCGAGCCGAGCGGATCGGTGATCGCCGCGCCGCCTGCATCGAGCGAGACCGAGAAATCCGGCGCGGTCCCGGTGATCGAGGCCGCAAGCTCCACAGGGCCGTCCAGATGCGGCACGAAGGGGTTGATCTGGGCCAGTCCGGCCTTGAGGTCGAGATCGGCCGCCTCGGGCGAGACCGAGCCCGCGCCATTCAGAGACAGCGCCGGATTGTGGATGTCGAGCCGCTCGATATCCAGCGACATGCCGGCACCGCTGGCGGCGACATCGATCACGGTTTCGCCCGCAAGCAGCGGATCGAGCTGCGTATTTCCGATCGCGATATCGCGGCCTGTGCCGCCCAGCGTCACGTCGAAGGATGTGTCGAGACTGTCGAAGCTGCCCTTGAGGTCGGCCTCCAGCTGGCCCGCGAGCGGCAGGCCGGAGATCCCGGCGAATTGCGACAGGTCGCCGGTATCGAGGGACAGCTCGGCATCGGCGGCGAGCGCCTCGTCCTTCAGCCCGCTCAGCCAGACCGTGCCGGTCGCGGCCAGTTCGCCTGCGGTCAGGCTCAGGTTCTTCGCATCGACCGTGCCCGCGGTGCCGACATAGGAAATGTCCGAGCTCAGCGCGACCGGCGTGCCGATCTGGTCGATGATCGCCGCGCCGCCCAGCTCCAGGCTGACGGCGTAATCCGGCGCGGCGCCGCTGACCTTGGCGGCCAGATCGAGCGGGCCGGAGAGCTGCGGGGCGACCAGATTGGCCTCGGCAAGGCTCGCGGTCAGGTCGAGATCGGCGGAGCTGGAAGACAGCTCGCCCGAACCCTGCGCAGTGACCTGGTCGGTCTGGATGTCGAGCCGGTCGAGCCGGATGCCGCTGGCGGAGCGCGCCGCCGAAATGGCCAGCTGCGACTGCCCGGCGATCAGCGGATCGACCTGCGGATTGCCGATCGCCAGATCGCTGCCAGCGCCGTCGAGCGCGACATCGAAGGCGCCCGTCAGCGCGGCGAAGCGCGCCTGCACCTTGCCGTCGAAGCGGCCTGCCAGCGGCTGGCCCGCAATCGGGGCGAAGCGCGACAGGTCGCCAGTGGCCAGCGTCGCATCGGTGGTGATCTCGATATCGCCGCTTTCCACGCCCGCGATGTCGAGCAGCCCCTCGAGATTGAGTTCGCCGGAATTCAGCACGAGGTTGCGGATTGCAACCGCCCCTTGATCGGCGTCGAAATTCAGGTCCGCATCGAAGGCGACCGGCTGGATCGCGCTGTCGAGCGTCGGGTCGCTGACAGAGATGCCGTCGAGCTTGGCCGCGATATGGCTGGCGACATGCGACAGGCCCGCCGCGGCGCCGTCTGCCGCCGACTTGCGCACCAGCGTGCCGTCGAGGTCCAGATCCGAGGCGGCCACGAAGATGTCGCCCTGGCGCAGCTCGTCGAGGCCGATCCTGGCGGTGAAGGCATTGCCGCTGGCCGCGTCGTAATCGACCGCGAGCTCGGCCGAGAGCAGCCGGGTCTCGGCGCCGGGGACGGGCAGGGTGACCGGCTCGCCATCCTCCGCGCCGATGCCGCCGGAAATGTCGACATAGCGCGGCAGCCCCGAAGGATCGAGCGCCAGCCGGCCGGTCAGGTTCAGCGCGCGCGAGGCCAGGGTGAATTCCGGGATCTCGGTGCCGGTCTCGGGGTTCAGCTCCACCTGCGCGACGAGCCCGACATCGGTGCCGAAGAAATCGCGGTATTCGGGGGCGAAAAGCGGGGTGATGTCGCCGCCCAGATCGGCATTGACGCTGGTCACGACCGGCCCGGTGGTGCCGTCGGTCTGCCCGACCGTCACGGCCCCCGCGAGCCGTTCCTCGCCATCGGTGGCCAGCTGGATATCGGCGGTGAAATCCGACAGCGGCGCGTCGCCCTTGACCGACAGATCGACCGAGGGCGCGCCGGGGAATTTCGCCAGCGTCGCGATCAGGCCGCCCTGGTCCTCCTCGACATCGATATTGGCGAAGAGGCGGCGGGTCTCGTTCTCGAAACCGGCATCGACCTTGATGATCCCGCGGATCGCGTCGGTGCGCTCCAGGTTCAGCTGCACGGAGCCTTCGCCATTGGCGAGCCGCGCAGCGCCGTCCAGCGACATGGCGGCATCCTGGCCGACCAGCGCGGCGCCCAGATCGAGCTCGCTGAGGGTGAGCTGGCCGAGCTCGATGGAAACCGGAAGATCGGGCAGGGAGAAGGGCTGGGCCGGTTCCGCCTCGGCCTCGATCGAGGGCGCCTCGGCGGGCGGCGTCTGCGGCGCGCGCACCAGGTCGACCGAGCCGATCGAGAGGCTGTCGATCTCCACCCGGCGGCGCAGGAGCGCCAGGCGGCGCCAGTTCATCGTCACGTCATGGATGGTCAGCCAGGTGCCCTCGGGGTCCGCCACCTCGATCGCGGCGATGCGCACCTCGGAGCTCAGCGCGCCCTCGAGCCCGACGATGCGGACATCCCGCCCGTCGCCGCCAAGCGCGTTCTGGATGATCCGCTCGAGAAAGCCCGGGTCCTGCGTGTCCTCCTCCTGCGCCAGGAGCGGCGCGGCAGGCAGGGCGATTGCCAGGGCAAGGAGGACCGGGGTGATATGCCTGCTGCTGTTCATCAGAATGCCTGTCCCACGCCGATATAGAGGTCCACCCGGGAGAACTCGTCCACCGGGCCCTGATAGGGCGTGGCGATATCGACCCGGATCGGGCCGATCGGCGTCGCGTAGCGGACGCCGAGGCCCACGCCGGAATGGTAGTTGCTGTCCTCGTCGACCCAGCTGTCCGTGCCGACCATGCCGTAATCCATGAAGCCGACGATGCCGAGCGACTTGGTCACCCGGGTCCGGATTTCGGCGGAGAGGCCGAGGAAGCTGCGCCCGCCGACAGTGTCGCCGTTGAATTCGGTGGCGCCCAGATCCTGGTAGTCCTGGCCGCGCACGGTCGAGCCGCCGCCGGAGAAGAACAGGAAATCGGGCGGCGTGCTGTCGAGATCGGCGCCGATCACGCTGCCGATCTGCATCCGGCCCGCCAGCGTCACCGGGGACTCGGCGCCGAGGCTGACATAGCCGCGGTTGTCGAGATCGAGCTGCATCAGGCTCTCGGAGCCGTTCACGCCGTACATCGGCGTCACCCGGTAGCGCAGGAAGAACCCGCCGGTGGGGTCGCCCTCGTCGTCGCGGCGGTCCCATTCCAGCCGCGAGGGCAGCGCGACATGGTTGAACTCGCGCTTGCCGAAGGCGTCATCGGCATAGGAATAGCGGTAGCCCAGGGCGACTTCGCCCAGCAGGTCCTCGCTGAAATAGCGGGTCATGCCGATGCCGACCATGGCCTGCTTCTCGGTATAGTCCGGCTCGTCGTCGAGCGAGATGTCGGCGAAGGCGAAGGCGACATTGTCGGGCCCGAAGAGCGCCGGACGGCTGATCCGCGCGCCGAAGGAATAGTCGATCCCGTCGCCGGCATTGCCGAGCCCGGTCGTGTCCTGGCCGATATTGGAGATCTCGGCATCGAAGCGCAGCTGCTCGGCACCGCCGAAGAGGTTGCGGTGCAGCCAGAAGCCCGAGAGCAGCGCGCCGTCGATGGTGGAGTACTCCGCCGCGACGCCGAAGCGGTGCAGCGGGTTGTCGATCACGGTCAGCGTGTAGTCGAGCGTGCCGTCGGGATTGGGCTCCTCGGCCTCGATCAGGCTCACGGTGCGGAAGGTGCCGGTGCGGCGCAGGCGGTTGGCGGCGTCGTTGAGCTCCTGCGGCGAATAGAGCTCGCCCGTGGGCAGGCCCAGGATCTCGCGCAGGCGCTTGTCGCGGACCCCGGATTCGCCGTCGATCGCGACCTCGCCGAAGCGCAGCTCGGGTCCCGGCAGGACCTGGATGTCGACATCCAGGACCGAGGTGGCGTGGTTGGCGGTGATCTCCTGGTCGCCGAGATCGGCCTTGGCATGGCCCGCGTCGCGCCATTCGGAGATCGCGGCATTCGCGGCCGTGCCGATCAGCGCGCTGCGGGCGCGCTCGCCGGGCACGAAGCCGGAGGCCAGCGGCTCGCCCGCCGCCGCGGCACCCGGTTCGCGCGGCTCGACCGAAGTCCGGCCGAAATTGAAGCGGTTGCCCGGCTTGACGTTGATCGTGATCGTCTGGACTTCGGCGGGCACGGCGAAGGGGTCGACCTCGGCCGCCTCGCGCCCGTCCATCAGCACGCTGACCGCCGGACCGTAATAGCCCTCGCCATAGAGCACGCTGACCATCTGGCGGTAATCCGCCAGCGCCGCGGCAAAGATGTCCTGGCTGTCGGTGACCTCCTCGTCGAGCGCGCGCTTCGAGGCCGAGGCCAGTTCCATCGCGTCCCGCAAGCTCTCCGCCCGGCTGTCGGACACGCCCAGGACGTTGATTTCAACGGCTGTCAGCGAGAAGGCGGGTGCGGCGAGACAGGCCAGCACGGCACCGGCCGCGTATCCGAGTTTGGGGAAGTTCTGCACTGGATGCCTCCGCAAAGCCGCCAGTCGCCGCTGGCTTCAGGGTTAACGTCTCCTGTTTACTTGCAGGTCTCAAGGTGTTTTCCGTTGACCTGCGAGACTTGGCCGCTGCCGTTGCCCCTTGGCGACAGGCCGCGGCCCGACCTGATCGAAGAAGGAGCCGGACATGGCAAGAGTGGCGTTTCTCGGGCTTGGGGTGATGGGATACCCGATGGCCGGATATCTGGCGAAGGCCGGACACGAGGTGGCCGTCTACAACCGCACCACCGCCAAGGCCGAGGCCTGGGTTGCGCAGAATGGCGGGCGCCACGCGGTCACGCCGCGCGAAGCGGCCGAGGGCTGCGATTTCGTGATGACCTGCGTCGGCAATGACGACGACCTGCGCTCTGTCGTCTTCGGCGAGGACGGCGCGCTGGCGGGCATGGAAGCGGGCGCGGTGCTGGTCGATCACACCACCGCCTCGGCGATCGTGGCGCAGGAGATCGCGGGCGTGGCGGCGGAGACCGGGATCGGCTTTGTCGACGCGCCGGTCTCGGGCGGCCAGGCAGGCGCCGAGAACGGCCAGCTCGCCATCATGTGCGGCGGCAAGGAGGCGGATTTCTCCCGCGCAGAGCCCGTCATGCAGGCCTATGCCAAGGCGATCGACCATTTCGGCGATGTCGGCTCCGGCCAGCTGACCAAGATGGTGAACCAGGTCTGCATCGCCGGGATCGTCCAGGGCATCTCGGAGGGGCTGCATCTGGCCATCGAGGCCGGTCTGGACGCGAAGAAGGTCGCCGGGCTCGTCTCCCAGGGCGCGGGCGGCTCCTGGCAGCTGGCCAACCGCGCGGGCACGATGGTCGATGGCGAGTTCGAATTCGGCTTTGCGGTGGACTGGATGCGCAAGGATCTGGGCATCGCGCTGGAACAGGCCAAGACGATGAAGCTGAGCCTGCCGGTCGCGGCGCTGGTCGACCAGTACTACGGCGACGTGCAGGCGCTCGGCGGCGGGCGCTGGGACACTTCGGCGCTGATCCAGCGGCTGCGCGTGCTGAAGAACGGCAAGCTCTGACGAGACGGAAATGGCGGTGGTTGCAGAGCGCAACCGCCGCCGAAAAGCCGTTCAGACGGCTCTTTGCGCCGCAGGGCGGCCATCTATGCAGATGTCTGAGAAGCGTGATTATGTAAGTTACAGATAGCTTTGCTATCGTAACGCAACATAATCAATGTAATGATATCAGCCCATTACGCGGCGATCTTAAAGAAAAACCGCCGCGTTTGAGCGAGAGGAGCGCCTCTATCCCAGTGCGTATCCGGCACCGCGCACCGTGCGGACCGGGTCTTCGCCGCCATGCTGGCACAGCGCCTTGCGCAGCCGTCCGATATGCACGTCGACCGTACGGGTATCGACATAGATGTCGCGGCCCCAGACGCGGTCGAGAAGCTGTTCGCGGCTCCAGACCCGGCCGGGCTTCTCCATGAAGGTCGAGAGCAGACGGAATTCCGTCGGGCCGAGCTTCAGCGGCTTGGCGCCGCGGAACACCTTGTGGCTTTCCGCGTCCAGAACGATGTCCTCGAATTCCAGCGTTTCGCCGACCGTGGCGGGCCGTGTGCGGCGCAGCTGCGTGCGCACCCGCGCCATCAGCTCCGCCACCGAATACGGCTTCGTCACGTAGTCGTCCGCGCCGGTCTCCAGCCCGCGGACCCGGTCGCCTTCATCCGCCCGGGCGGAGATCATGATGACCGGCAGGCTCCGCGTCTCGCTGCGGCTCTTGATCTGGCGGCAGACCTCGATCCCCGAGACCGAGGGCAGCATCCAGTCGAGAACGACCAGGTCGGGGCTGTCCTCGGCGACGAGCATCAGGGCCTCTTCGCCGTTCTCGGCGGAGATCACGCGGTACCCGCTGGCCTCGAGATTGTAGGACAGGAGATCCCGCTGGGACGGCTCGTCATCGACAACCAGGACCGTGGGCTGGGACGGCGACATGCGGCTACTCCTCGAGCGCTTTCTGGAACGAGGTGCGGTCGTTCTTGGGACGGTTGTCCTCCGGCAGCGTGCCGGTGACGAGATAGATGACCTGCTCGGCGATGCCGGTGACGTGGTCGCCCATCCGCTCGATGTTCTTGGCGATGAAATGCAGGTGCATGCAGCCGGTGATGTTGCGCGGGTCTTCCATCATGTAGGTCAGGAACTGGCGGAAGAGCGCGTTGTACATCTGGTCGACCTCGGCGTCGCGCAGGCGGACATCCTCGGCCAGCTTGGCGTCGCGCTTGATATAGGCGTCGAGCGCGTCGATCAGCATCAGCTCCACTGCCTGTGCCATGCGGCGGATCGCGGGCGCGGTGTCGTGGATCTGGCTCATCTGGGTCAGCACGGTGGCGCGCTTGGCGATGTTCTTCGAATAGTCGCCGATGCGCTCCAGGTTGCCCGAGACCTTCATCACCGAGACCACGGTGCGCAGGTCGATGGCGGTGGGCGCGCGGGTGGCGATGACGCGGATGGCCTCTTCGTTGACGCGGGTCTCGAGCTCGTCGATCGCCTTGTCATTGCCGCGGACCATGTCGGCCAGCGCCTCGTCGCGGGTTTCAAGCGCCTTGGCCGCGTCGGTGATCGCCGCCTCGACCATGCCGCCCATCTTCATGATCAGCGCCTGGATGGCCTCGAGATCACGGTCAAAAGCGGTTTGGATATGCGTTTCCGGCATTCTGGTGCCTCATCCTGGAATGGGACAGGGGATGGCCCTGCCCCGTTGAATCGTAGACGGTCCGGCCTCAGCCGATCCGGCCGGTGATGTAGCTTTCGGTGCGGCTGTCCACCGGGTTGGTGAAGATCTGGCCGGTCTCGCCGAATTCGACAAGGTTTCCGAGATGGAAGAACGCGGTTTTCTGGCTGACGCGCGCGGCCTGCTGCATCGAGTGGGTGACGATCACCACCGAGTAGTTGGAGCGCAGCTCGTCGATCAGCTCCTCGACCTGGGCGGTCGCGATCGGATCGAGCGCCGAGCAGGGCTCGTCCATCAGGAGGACCTCCGGCTCGGTGGCGACGGCGCGCGCGATGCACAGCCGCTGCTGCTGGCCGCCCGACAGCCCGGTGCCCGGCGCGTCCAGACGGTCCTTGACCTCGTCCCAGATCGCCCCGCGGCGCAGCGATTTCTCGACGATTTCGTCGAGCTCGGCCTTGTTCTTGGCCAGGCCGTGGATGCGCGGCCCGTAGGCGACGTTGTCGTAGATCGACTTGGGGAACGGGTTCGGCTTCTGGAAGACCATGCCGACCTTGGCGCGCAGCTGAACCGGGTCGACCTTCTTGTCGTAGATGTTCTCGCCGTCGAGCAGGATCTGCCCCTCGACGCGGCAGATGTCGATCGTGTCGTTCATCCGGTTGAGGCAGCGCAGGAAGGTCGATTTCCCGCAGCCCGACGGGCCGATGAAGGCGGTCACGGTCTTGTCCTCGATCTCGACCGAGACGTCCTTGATGGCGTGGGACGTGCCGTAATAGACTTGCACGTTATCGGCTTTGATCTTGAGTTCCTGCTGGTCCAGCTGGCGCTCGACGATGCGCATATCGTCCATTTGGGTCACTCCTGTTAGTTACCAGCGGCGCTCGAAACGGCGGCGGAGAATGATGGCTACGAGGTTCATGATCACCAGGAACACGAGCAGCACGATAATGGCCCCCGAGGCGCGTTCGACAAAGGCCGGATCGGCGCGGTTGGTGAAGTTGTAGACCTGGACCGGCAGGCCGACCGCCGGATCGAGGATGCTGTCGGGATATTCGCGCACGAAGGCGACCATGCCGATCAGCAGCAGCGGCGCGGTCTCGCCGAGCGCCTGGGCCAGGCCGATGATGGTCCCGGTCAGGATGCCGGGCATCGCCAGCGGCAGCACGTGGTGGAACACCGCCTGCATCTTCGAGGCGCCGACGCCGAGCGCCGCGTCGCGGATCGAGGGCGGGATCGATTTCAGCGCCGCGCGGGTGGCGATGATGATGGTCGGCAGCGTCATCAGCGTCAGCACCAGGCCGCCCACCAGCGGCGAGGAGATCGGCAGGTGCATGAAGTTGATGAAGACCGCGAGGCCGAGGATGCCGAAGACGATGGAGGGCACCGCCGCGAGGTTCGAGATATTCACCTCGATGATGTCGGTCAGCCAGTTCTTCTTGGCGAATTCCTCGAGATAGATCGAGGCGCCGACGCCGATCGGCACGGCGATGACCAGCACGATCAGCATCATGTAGGCCGAGCCGATCAGCGCGACGCCGATGCCCGCGGCCTCGGGCCGGTTCTCGGAGGCGTCCGGGCCGAAGATGAAGTCCCAGTTGAAGCGCTTCTGCATCTGGCCGATGGCCACCAGCTCGTCGGCGGCATTGAGCTGGGCGACATCCACGCGGCTGTCGAGCGCTGCGGATTCGCGGGTGACGCGGCCCTTGAGGTACTGGTCGATCCGCGCATTGGCGAGGAAGTTGAACTCCACCGTCTCGCCGACCCGGTCCGGATTGGCCAGCACGAAGTCGCGCAGGTCGGCAGGCGCCGCCGAGGAGACCATGCCCGCCAGCAGCTGCGGCGTGATCTCGGGCGCGGGGCCCGCGGCCAGCTCTTGGGCCTGCGCCTCGAGCGAGCCCTTGATCAGCGGCTGGTAGCCGAAGGTGAAGACCTTGGCCATTTCCTCCGGATCGCGGTTGCCCTGGGGATCGACCACGGCCGGGTCGAGGAAGATCTCGACGCGCAGGAAGGTCTGCTGGAAGGAGCTGAGGCCGTTCGAGAGGATCGAGGTCAAGAGGCACACCAGGGCGATCACGCCGATCGCCACGGCGCCCATGCCGTAGTACTTGAAGCGCGTCTCGGCGGCGTTGCGGCGGCGGGTGCGGTCGCTCTGGGCATAGAGCGAGCTCTTCGCGCCCGGCAGGCCTTCGGGGGATGCGGAGATGTCGGCCATTACTCGTATTGCTCCCGGTACTTGCGCACGATGTAGAGCGCGAGGATGTTGAGGCACAGCGTCAGCACGAAGAGCGTGATGCCGAGCGCGAAGGCCACGAGCGTTTCGGGCGAGGCGAAATCGGTGTCGCCGGTGAGCTGCGAGACGATCTTGACGGTGATCGTGGTCATCGCATCGAACGGGTTGAGGCTGAGCTGGGCCGCGGCCCCTGCCCCGAGCACCACGATCATGGTCTCGCCGATGGCGCGCGAGGCGGCCAGCAGCACGGCGCCGACGATGCCGGGAAGTGCCGCGGGAACCACGACCTGCTTGATCGTCTCGGAGCGCGTGGCGCCCAGCCCGTAGGAGCCGTCGCGCAGGCTCTGCGGCACGGCGTTGATGATGTCGTCGGACAGCGAGGAGACGAAGGGGATCAGCATGATGCCCATCACCAGGCCCGCGGTCATCACCGAGCGAGAGCTGTCGCCGATGCCGAGCGGCCCGGCGAAGTAGTCGCGCAAGAGCGGCCCCACCGTGATCAGCGCGAAGAGGCCGTAGACGATGGTCGGGATGCCCGCCAGCACCTCGATCGCGGGCTTGGCGACCGCGCGGATGCCCGGCGTGGCGTATTCCGACAGGTAGATCGCGGCGAAGAGCCCGATCGGCACGGAGACGCAGAGCGCGATCAGCGACACATAGAGAGTGCCCCACAGCAGCGGCAGCATGCCCAGCTCGGAATTGCCCGAGAAGCGCGGCGTCCATTCGGTGCCGAAGAAGAAATGCGACCAGCTGTACTGGGAGAAGAAATGCCCGGTCTCGAACAGCATCGACAGCACGATGCCCAGCGTGGTCAGGATGGCGACCGAGGAGCAGAAGATCAGGATGCCCTTGACCTTGGCCTCGACCGAGTTGCGCGCGCGGTAGTCGGGGGCGATGGCGCCATAGGCGACGGCGAAGGCCCCGGCCGCGGCGACCAGCGCGGCGACGCCGCCGAGCCAGCTCATGGACCCGGCCAGCGTGCTGCCGAAGAGCGCCCAGAGCGCGAGAATGACGATGCCGGTCAGGAACGCGGCAAGCGCGACGTTCCAGCCGTAGAAGGACAGCAGCGAATGGAGACCCCGCGAGTCTCCCCCCGCAGCGGCGAGCGCCTTGCGGCGCCCCATCACATAGCCTGCGGCCGAAAGGGCCAGCAGCAGAATCACGAAATAAGAAAGAGCCATTTCTCTACCGTCTGGACTGCCATGGACTCAAATGGGGCGGCCGCGCATGGTCCCGCAGCCGCCCCGTCAATTCATTCGGCTCAGGAGCCGGAGCCCATGGTGACTTCGTCTGCGACCTGCTGCTGGGTTGCGGCCAGCTCGGGGTCGGAGACCAGGCCATAGGCGGCCAGCGGGCCGTCGGGGCCTGCGACCATGTCGGAGACGAAGAACTCGGCGTATTCCTTCAGGCCCGGGATCTCGCCGATATGCTGCTTCTTGACGTAGAAGAACAGCGGACGCGACACCGGGTACTCGCCCGACGCGATGGTCTCGGTCGAGGGCGCGACGCCGGACATGGTGGCGACCTTGATGATGTTGGTGTTGTTCTCGTAGAAGGCCAGGCCGAACACGCCGAACGCGCCTTCCTCGCCCTGGATCGAGGTCAGGGTCTCGGTGTAGTCGCCGTCGATGTCGATCGAGGCGCCGTCGGTGCGGATGTTCATGCAGGCCTCTTCGGCCGCGTCTTCGTCACCGCCATTGATGCCCAGGATGGCTTCCATTGCGCCGGACTCTTCGCAGCCTGCGAGGATCACCTTCTCTTCGAAGACTTCGCGGGTGCCGTGCTTGGTGCCCGGGATGAACGCCTTGATGGCGATATCGGCGAAATCGGGGTTCACTTCCGACCAGGAGGCGTTCGGGTTGGCGACCATGGCGCCGTCGACCGGCAGCTCGGCGGCCAGGGCCTTGTACCAGTCGGCCGGGGTGAAGGCGAATTCCGGATCGGCGATCTCGTTGGCGAAGACGATGCCGTCATAGCCGATGCGGACTTCCATGATCTCGGTCACGCCGTTGTCGGCGCAGGTCTTGATCTCTTTTTCGCGGATGGCGCGGGAAGCATTGGCGATGTCGATGGTGTTCTCGCCCACGCCTTCGCAGAACTGCTTGAGGCCTGCGGAAGAGCCGCCGGACTGCACGACCGGGGTCGGGAAGCCCATGTTCTCGCCGAAGGCTTCGGCGACGATGGAGGCATAGGGCAGAACGGTCGACGATCCGGCAATCTGCACGGTGTCGCGTGCGGCAGCGGCGGTGGCGGACACGGCAGCGATCGCCAGGACGGAGGCGCTCAGCTTCACGGTTTTCATGTGGATGCTCCAGCTAGAAAGTTTTGCACGCTCCCGCAGGAAACGTGAGACCGCGCTTACTGGCCTGCGATATCCCTTTTGTGACAGTTTAGTAACGGTTTTATGACAGTCCGCCCTTCCGTGGCGGAAATTGTCATATTCCGGCAAAACTCCTTAACATCGCCAGCTGCCGGCGTCAGCCCATCGGCAGGAGAACAGAGAAGCAGCTGCCCTTGCCGATCTCGCTTTCGATGCGCAGCCGTCCCTTGTGGCGGTTGACGATGTGCTTGACGATCGCGAGGCCCAGCCCGGTGCCGCCGATCGCGCGCGAGCGGTGGCTGTCGACGCGGTAGAAGCGCTCGGTCAGCCTGTGCGTGTGCATCTCGTCGAAGCCCTGGCCGAAATCGCGCACGTCGATCCGCGCCGCGGGGCTGCCGAGGATCGGGTCGCGCGCCACTTCGGCGATGGACAGCACCACGCGCCCGCCGTCGCCGCCGTACTTGATTCCGTTCTCGGCGAGGTTGGTGAAGACCTGCACCAGCTGGTCGGGATCGCCGCGTAGCCACAGCTCCTCGCTGCCGGCCTCGATCTTCATCTCGACCCCCGCGGCCTCGGCCACCGGCGCGAGCGAGCGCAGCACGGATGTGAGCACCGCACGCAGCTCCACCCGCTCGGTCGGGCGGATCCGCTCCTCGCCCTCGACCTGGCTGAGCGACAGCAGATCGCTGACCAGGCGGATCATCCGCTCGGATTCGCGCGCCATCGTCGCCAGGAAGCGGTC
This sequence comes from Poseidonocella sp. HB161398, assembly GCF_005870025.1. GTDB lineage: Bacteria > Pseudomonadota > Alphaproteobacteria > Rhodobacterales > Rhodobacteraceae > Mangrovicoccus. The sequence goes on along the minus strand of NZ_VATA01000002.1, from coordinate 41,325 downwards.
GGCCGCCGCCTGGTCGCCGCGCGCCGGGCCCTGCAGCGTCTCGATGAAGCCCTGGATCGCGGTCAGCGGCGTGCGCAGCTCGTGGCTGACATTGGCGACGAAGTCGCGGCGCATCTGCCCGGCCGTCTCCTGCGAGGTGACATCCTGGAAGCTGACCAGCACGCCGCCTGTCTCGACCGGCGAGCAGATCACCCGGTAGAGCGTCTCGTGGACATGGTCCTTCTGCACGTAGCGCGCCTCGGTCGGCACGCCATGGGCGATGCACTGGCTGATCGCGTGCAGCACCGGCGGCTGGCGGATCACGGTGACCACGTGGCGCCCGACCTGGTTCTTGCCCAGCAGGCCGGTCGCGGGCGGGTTCACGGCCAGGACGCGTTCATGCGCATCGGTGACGACGATCGGCATCGGCACGGCCGACAGGATGGCATGGGGCTCTGCGGTCATGGCACCTTCCCTCTTGAGTCGCGCCGTCGCTTAGCCGAGCCGGGCCGCCGGAGCCAGTGGGCGTAGCGCCGCCCGGGGCGCGCGGGCAACAGCGGCGGGAAAACGCCGGATCATCATTGAATATATAGGAGAGTTGAATATGTTCGAAAGGCGGCCCTGCGCGGCCGCGCGCGCCAGCCTCCGGCCGCCCCGGAGGAGCGCGGGGACGCCAGCCGGGTCCGCCCGGCACAGCCAGGGCCCGGAGCGCCGCCATGGATCACAGCGCAAAGATCGTCAGCATATCCGAAACCCGGGCGGCGCGGCAGCGCCCGGCCGCAGCGGCGGGGCTGCTGATCGGCGACCGCCGCCTGGCCAGCGATCTGGCGGCGCTGCGTCCCGATCTGGCGGGCCTGCGCGCCCTGCCCTTCGCCGATCTCGATGCCGAGCTGCTGGCGCGCCTCGCGCCGCCGCTGGTGGTGGCAGAGCTCCTGTCGCGCGACCATGACTGCATCGACCTGGCGCAGATGATGGACGCCTCCGGGCTGGAGACGCGGCTCTGCCTGCTCTCCTCCGGCCTGCCCTGTCCCGATCTGGTGCGCCGCGAACTGGCCGCGGCCTTCCCGCGGCTCGACCTGGAGCTCTGGCCCCTGCCCGGCCCCGCTCAGAGCGGACGCAGCCCGTCGCGGTAGACGCGCATCCTGGCGGCATAGCCTTCGGCCGATTTCCGCAGCCCCTCGATCTGCGCCGGGCTCAGCTCGCGCACGACCTTGCCGGGCGCGCCCATCACCAGCGAGCCGTCGGGGATCACCTTGCCCTCGGTGATCAGCGCACCGGCGCCGATCAGGCAGTTCCGGCCGATCCGCGCGCCGTTCAGCACCGTCGCCCCCATGCCGATCAGCGACTGCTCGCCGATGATGCAGCCATGCAGCATCGCCTTGTGGCCGATGGTGCAATTCGCGCCGATCTCCAGCGGGAAGCCCATGTCGGTATGCAGAACGCAGTTTTCCTGGATGTTCGAGCCCGCGCCGAGGGTGATCGTCTCGTTGTCGCCCCGGAGCGTCGCGCCGAACCAGACCGAGGCGCCCTCTTCCAGGACCACCTTGCCGATCAGGTTGGCATCGGGCGCCACCCAGAAATCGCCGTTCTCCGGAAAGCGCGGTGCATCGTCGCCAAGGGCGTAGAGCGTCATAGGCTGGCCTCGAATTCCTCGTTCAGCGCGCGCACCCGGTGGATCAGGTCGGGCTGGCGCGAGCGGCGCAGCCTCTCGGCGGTGACGATGGCGCGCAGTTCCATCTCCGCCTTGTCGATGTCGTTATTGATGAGCACGTAATCGTACTCGGCCCAATGGCTGATTTCGTCGCGGGAGCGCGCCATGCGCTTGGCGATGGTCTCGGCGCTGTCCTGGGCGCGCGCCTCCAGCCGGCGGTGCAGCTCGGCGATCGAGGGCGGCAGCACGAAGATCGAGACGACATCCTCGGCGCGGGCCGAGTTGCGCACCTGCTGCCCGCCCTGCCAGTCGATGTCGAAGAGCACGTCGCGCCCTTCGTTCATCGCGTCGAAGACCGGGCCCGCCGGGGAGCCGTAGAGATTGCCGAAGACCTCGGCATGCTCCAGCATCTCGTTCTGCGCGACCATCTCCTGGAATTCCTCGCGCGAGCGGAAATGGTAGTCGATCCCGTCTTCCTCGCCCGGGCGCGGCGCGCGGGTGGTGGCCGATACCGAGAAGCCGATATTGGCGTCCCAGGCCCGCAGGCGGCGCGCCAGCGTCGATTTCCCCGCGCCCGAGGGCGAGGAGAGGATGATCAGAAGGCCGCGGCGGTTGGGGGTTGGCATCGGTCCGGTCTACTCCACGTTGTCGATATGCTCGCGCAATTGGTCTATGGCCGCTTGGAGGTCAAGCCCGAGCCGGGCCAGTTCCAGCATTTGCGCCTTGCCGCGCAGCCGCCCGGCCTCGCGGTCGAGCTCTTCCGCCAGCAGCGCAAGGCGCCGTCCCGGCGGTTCCCGTACCTCCAGGAGACCCTCCACCTCGGCGGCATGCGCCTCGATCCGGGTCAGCTCGCCGCCGATCTCGCCGCGCGCTGCCAGCGCCGCGATCTCGTGCTCCATCGCCCCCGGTTCCAGCCCCGAGGCCTGGCGCGTCACCCTCCGGATCGCCGCCGCGAACTGCTCGGCCGCCTGCGCGCCGCGGTCGCGCTCCAGCGCGCGGGCCTCGCGGACCAGATGCCGGACATGGTCGAGCTGGATGGCGATCTTGCGCGCCAGCCCGCGCCCCTCCGCGCGGCGGGTCCGCGCCAGCGCGGCCAGCGCCGCCTCGAGCCCGCCGAGCAGCGCCTCGCGCTGCGGCGCGCCCGCCAGCGGCGCAGCGCGCAGCATCAGATGCGCCGGATCCGCCGGGGCGAGCGTGATCCCCTTGCGCCGCGCCGCGTTCTCCAGCTCGGCCAGCCCCGAGAGCATCCGCGCCACCGCGTGTTCCGGCGGCAGTGCCAGCGGCGCCTGCACCGGCGCGGCCAGCACGATCTCCACCCGTCCTCGCTGCAGTGCAGCTTGCGCCTGCGCGCGCACCGCCGGAAGCAGCGCCTCGCAGCCCGGGGGCAGCCGCATCTCCAGCTCCAGCCCGCGGGCCTGCACCGAGGACAGGCTCCAGCACCAGATCGCGCCCTCCTGCGCAACCTCCTGAAGGGCAAAGCCGGTCATCCCCGAGAGCGTCATTGATTAACCAATCCTTAGGATAGAAGGGGCAATTGTCTCAAATTCATGCCACATTCACGTCAACCTGATGCGTCGCGCCGCAGCCGCACAAAAGCCTTTAGGCGTCGCATCGCATATGTGCTAGAAATAGAGGACCGGGCGGGACATGGCGAATGACGGAACGCAGGATAGGGATATCGTATCCCTGACTTCCTACAAAACGACGATGCAGCACAGCGCACTCTCTCAACTCGAAGCCTACTGGCACGGCCTGCGCAATGGCCGAGTAGTTCCCAACCGCTCGGATGTTGATCCGCGCGGTATCGACAGGGCGCTGGAATTCGCGTTCATTCTCGAGCGCATCGCGCCCGGAATGGCCCGCTTCCGCCTGGCGGGGATGCATCTGAACGACCTTATGGGGATGGAGGTACGGGGCATGCCGCTGACCTCGTTCTTCGTGGCGGATGCCCGCCGCCAGGTCTCCGACGCGCTGGAGCACGTATTCGAGGAGCCGTCCATCGCACGGTTCACCCTTCTTGCCGAACGTGGAATCGGCAAGCCGCAGAACGAAGCCCAGCTTCTGATCCTCCCCCTGAAATCCGATCTCGGCGATGTCAGCCGCGCCCTTGGCTGCCTGGTCTACGACGGCGAGATCGGGCGCACGCCCCGCCGCTTCTCCGTGACATCCATGAGCGTCGAGCCCCTGATCGCCGGGATCGAACCGGCCAGCGCTCCGCTCGTGACCTCCAGCCCGGGCAAGCCCCGCCGCCGCAGCGCCGATGCCCCGGCCGCCCCGGTTGGCGGCTTTGCCGAGGACAAGGCGCCCTTCGGCGCCGCGCGTCCCGGCGATGACGGCAAGCCCGGACGCCCGACGCGCGTGCCGTGGCTGCGCGTCGTCACCTCCGACGACTGATCCCCCGCACAGACCGGCCAGAGCCGCAGACCGTCCGCCGCCGGCGCCCTTCCCGGCAGCCCGGACCGTCCGGCCCCGGCCGTTCCGCCGGAGGCCCTTGCAGGCAGGGCCCGGCCCGCGCCCTTCGTCCCCGCGGCGGAGGGCGCTCACGCTCGCGCTTCCGTTGAGTTACCCATGCGTCAACTAAACGGAACGGAGAGTGACCATCTCGTGAACAAATCGGTCAACACGTGCCGCAGAGGCGATTTTTTCTCCTCCGGACGCGAAAACGCCGCCCCGAGGGACGGCGTTCCGGCAGGTCTGGCGGCTGCGGATCAGGAAGCGGCAGCGCTGCGCTGGCGTTCCTGGTGCAGCGTGTTCAGCTCCTCGGCGACGAGGAAGGCCAGTTCCAGCGACTGGCTGGCATTCAGCCGCGGGTCGCAGGCCGTGTGATAGCGGCTGGACAGATCGTCATCGGTCACCGCGCGCACGCCGCCGGTGCATTCGGTCACGTCCTTGCCGGTCATCTCGAAATGCACGCCGCCCGGGATCGTGCCCATGGAGCGGTGGACCCGGAAGAAGTCCTGCACCTCGCCCAGAACCGCGTCGAAGGGACGGGTCTTGTAGCCCGAGGGCGACTTGACCGTGTTGCCGTGCATCGGGTCGCAGGACCAGACGACATTGGCGCCCTCGCTCTGGACCGTTTCGATCAGCCGCGGCAGGTGGTCGTCGACCTTGCCCGCGCCGAAGCGCGCGATCAGCGTCAGCCGCCCGGCATCGTTCAGCGGGTTCAGCTTCTCCATCAGGACCTTCAGATCCTCGGCGGTGGTCGTCGGCCCGCATTTCAGCCCGATCGGGTTGATGACGCCCTGGCAGAACTTGACATGCGCCCCGTCCGGCTGCCGCGTGCGGTCGCCGATCCAGATCATGTGGCCCGAGCCCGCGACCGGCTTGCCGGAGGTCGAGTCGATCCGGCAGAGCGCCTCTTCGTATTCCAGCAGCAGCGCCTCGTGGCTGGTGAAGAAATCCACCGTGCCGACCGCCTGGGTCGCCTCGCGGGTCACGCCGGCGGCATCCATGAAGGCCAGCGCCTGCGAGATCTGCTCGGCCATGGCGCGGTACTTCTCGGCCTTCTCGCCCTCGGTGAAGCCCAGCGTCCAGGTATGGACCTGGTGCATGTCGGCATAGCCGCCCTGGGAGAAGGCGCGCAGCAGGTTCAGCGAGGCCGCGGCCTGGGTATAGGCCTCCAGCATGCGCTGCGGATCGGGGATCCGCGCCTCGGGGGTGAAGGCGATGTCATTGATGATGTCGCCGCGGTAGCTCGGCAGCTCGACGCCGTCGAGGGTCTCGGTCGGCGCAGAGCGCGGCTTGGCGAACTGGCCCGCGACGCGGCCGACCTTGATCACCGGGACCTTGGCGCCGAAGGTCAGCACCATCGCCATCTGCAGCATCACCTTGAACGTGTCGCGGATCGAATCCGCGCCGAACTCCTGGAAGCTCTCGGCGCAGTCGCCGCCCTGCAGCAGGAACGCCTCGCCTCTTGCGGCCTGGCCCAGCTTCGCGCGCAGCGTGCGCGCCTCGCCGGCAAAAACCAGGGGCGGATACTTGGCGAGCCGGGCCTCCACGGCCTCCAGCGCGGCCGCGTCGGGATAGTCCGGCATCTGCACCCGCGGCAATGCTCTCCAGTCCGACTTGTTCCAACCCTTGGTCATGGTTCTCTCCCTTCATCCATCGCCTGCGCGGGTCACGCAGGGTCCGCATCCTGTGCGGGCTCGCGGCGCGGGTGTCAACCCAAAGCTGCCGCCAGAGGGCATGGCATGTTAGCGCCGGACAGCCCGCCTGCCGCCCGCGCCATGCGCCCGGCCTCTTGCGGAGCCCGGTCAAACCTGCTTCGCTGTCCCATCATTTTCCGGCCGGCAGTCGACCCATGGCGCGCACCACCTCCCCCCGTCCCAATGCGGCCCCCGCGGCCCCGCAGCGCATCGTCTTCGTGCTGATGCCCGATTTCACCCTGCTCAGCCATGCCGGCGCGCTCGACTGCCTGCGCATCGCCAACCGCGTCAACGGCACGCCGCTCTATGACTGGACCATGGTCTCCTGCGACGGCGGCGATGTCGCCTGCTCGGCGGGGGCGGTGTTCCGCGCCGACGGGCCGCTGCCCGAGACGCGCCATGGCGACATGATCATGATCTGCGGCGGGCTCGACATCCGCGAGCACACGACGAAGGCGCTGATCTCCTGGCTGCGCCGCGAGGCGCGCCGCGGCGGCACGATCGCGGGGATCTGCACCGGCGCCTATGTCCTGGCGCGCGCGGGGCTTCTCGACAACCACCGCGCCACCATCCACTGGGAGAACCACGAGAGCTTCGCCGAGGAGTTCGACGCGGTGCTGCTGTCGAAGGCGGTCTTCGCCCATGACGGCAACCGGCTGACCTGCGCGGGCGGCACGGCGGTGATCGACATGATGCTGAGCCTGATCGCCCGCGACCACGGGCCGGACCTGGCCGCCGGCGTCGCCGACCAGGTGATCTACACCGCGATCCGCACCGACCAGGACGTGCAGCGCCTCTCGGTCCCCTCGCGGATCGGCGTGCGCCACGGCAAGCTCTCGCAGGTGATCCGGCGGATGGAGGAGAATATCGAGGAGCCGGTCAGCCCCTCGGTGCTGGCCGCCGATGCCGGGCTCTCCACCCGCCAGCTGGAGCGGCTCTTCCGCCGCTATCTCGCCCGCTCGCCCAAGCGCTACTACATGGAGCTGCGCCTGCAGAAGGCGCGCAACCTGCTCCTGCAGACCGACATGAGCGTGATCAACGTGGCGCTGGCCTCGGGCTTCGCCTCGCCCTCGCATTTCTCCAAGTGCTACCGCGCGCAATACGGCACCACCCCCTACCGCGAACGCGGCGCCCATGGCGCCAGCCGCGCGGCCGAGGCCCCGGAAGAGCCGGGCGAGTGGCTGGCAGGCGAAATCGACGGCGACGGGGAATGAGCCGCAGCCCCGCGGGCCCAGGCCGCGCGGGAATGTCTTTTCTCGGCGCGGACTTGCGACTAGCGTCGGGCCAGCCATGCTGAAAACAGGGAGTCAGTCATGAAATCGCTTCTGTCCGCCAGCGCCGTTCTGGCCCTGCTTGCGGGGACCGCCCAGGCCGAGGTCAAGCTCGGGGTGCTCCTCGGCTTCACCGGGCCGCTCGAATCCGTGGCGGGCCCGATTGCCAGCGCCGCCGAGATGGCGATTGCCGAAGTCTCGGACAGCGGCAAGCTGCTGGACGGCGAGACCGTCGCGCCGGTGCGCGGCGACAGCACCTGCATCGACGCCTCCGCCGCCACGGCCGCGGGCGAGCGGCTGGTGACCTCGGACGGCGTCGCGGGCATCGTGGGCGCAATGTGCTCGGGCGCGACCGGCGCGGTTCTGGCCAATGTCGCGATCCCCAACGGCGTCGTGATGATCTCTCCCTCGGCCACCTCGCCGGGCCTGACCACGGTCGAGGATAACGGCCTGTTCTTCCGCACCGCCCCCTCGGATGCCCGCCAGTCCGTGGTGATGGCCGACATCCTGACCGAGCGCGGCCTCTCCGAGGTCGCAGTCACCTATACCAACAACGACTACGGCAAGGGCCTGGCCGACAGTTTCGGGACCGCCTTCGAAGAGGCCGGCGGCACCGTCACCATCTCGGCCCCGCATGACGACGGCAAGGGCGACTACTCGGCCGAGGTCGGCGCGCTGGCCGCTGCCGGCGGCGAGGCGCTGGTCGTGGCGGGCTATGTCGACGAGGGCGGCTCGGGCATCATCCAGGCGGCGCTCGACACCGGCGCCTTCGACACGTTCATCCTGCCCGACGGCATGGTCGCCCCGGCCCTGACCGAGAATTTCGGCGACGCGATCGACGGCTCCTTCGGCCAGCTGCCGGGCTCGGATTCCGAGGGCGGCGGCGATTTCGAGACCCTCGCCAGCGCGGCCGGGTTCGACGGCGCCGCGGTCTATGCCAAGGAAGGCTATGACGCCGCCGCGCTGATCCTGCTGGCCATGCAGGCCGCGGGCTCGGCCGATGCCTCCGACTACAAGGAGAAGATCATCGAGGTCGCGAACGAGCCGGGCGAGAAGATCTATCCCGGCGAGCTGGCCAAGGCCCTGGAAATCCTCGCGGAAGGCGGCGATATCGACTATGTCGGCGCCTCCGACGTGGAGCTGATCGGCCCCGGCGAGGCCTCCGGCCGGTTCCGCGAAGTCGAGATCGAGGGCGGCGAAATCACCACTGTCGGATACCGCTGACGCCAGAGTCCGGGGTCCGGGCCGCGCGCCCGGGCCCCTTCCTTCTGCCGGCGGCCAAGCGTTCCAGGAACGGGCCCCACATGATCTCTGTCGACAATCTCGTCATGCGCTTCGGCGGCTTCCACGCCGTCAACGGCGCCTCCCTGACCATCAAGGACGGCTCCATCACCGGGTTGATCGGCCCGAATGGTGCGGGGAAAACAACCCTTTTCAATTGTATAGCAGGCGTTCTTAAACCAACCTCCGGGACGGTCGCGATGGGCGGCGAGGACATTACCGGCCTCGCCCCGCACCAGCTTTTCCACAAGGGGCTGCTGCGGACCTTCCAGATCGCCCACGAATTCTCCTCGCTCAGCGTGCGCGAGAACCTGATGATGGTGCCCGCGGGCCAGTCCGGAGAGTCGCTCTGGAACACCTGGGCGCATCGCCGCCGGATCTCGGCCGAAGAGCGGGCCAACATGAAGAAGGCCGACGAAGTCCTTGAATTCCTGACAATCGACCACCTCGCCGACGAGAAGGCCGGCAATCTCTCGGGCGGCCAGAAGAAGCTTCTGGAGCTGGGCCGCACGATGATGGTCGATGCAAGGATCGTCTTTCTCGACGAGGTCGGCGCCGGGGTGAACCGCACGCTGCTGAACACGATCGGCGACGCCATTCTGCGCCTGAACCGGGAGCGCGGCTACACCTTCTGCATGATCGAGCACGACATGGAATTCATCGGCCGCCTCTGCGATCCGGTGATCTGCATGGCCGAGGGCACGGTCCTCGCCGAAGGCACGATCCAGGAGATCAAGGCGAACCCGCAGGTGATCGAGGCCTATCTCGGCACCGGGCTGAAGAACAAGGCCGCAGCCTCGTGAGCGGCCCGTTCCTTCACGCGACCGGCATGCGCGGCGGCTACGGCGCGGCGGATATCCTGCATGGCTGCACCCTTTCGGTCGACAAGGGCCAGATCGCGGTGATCGTCGGCCCGAACGGCGCGGGAAAATCCACCGCGATGAAGGCGGTTTTCGGCATGCTGCCGCTGCGCGAGGGCCATGTCAGCCTGGGCGGCCGCGACATCACCAGCCTCGCCCCGCAGGCGCGCGTCGCCGCGGGCATGGGCTTCGTGCCGCAGACCCGCAACATCTTCCCCTCGATGACCGTCGAGGAGAACCTGGAGATGGGCGGCTTCCTGCGCCGCGACGACATCCGCCCGACCATCGAACAGGTCTACGCGCTCTTTCCCATCCTGCGGGACAAGCGCCATCAGGCGGCGGGCGAGCTCTCCGGCGGACAGCGCCAGCAGGTCGCCGTCGGCCGCGCGCTGATGACGAAGCCGCAGCTGCTGATGCTCGACGAGCCGACCGCCGGGGTCAGCCCGATCGTCATGGACGAGCTTTTCGACCGCATCATCGAGGTGGCGCGGACCGGCATCTCGATCCTCATGGTGGAACAGAACGCACGGCAAGCCCTTGAAATCGCGGATATCGGCTATGTGCTCGTGCAGGGGGCGAACCGCTTCACCGATACCGGCGCCGCGCTTCTGGCCGACCCGGAGGTCCGCAAGAGCTTCCTCGGGGGCTAGATGGACGTGCTCGCCACCCTCGCCAGCGCCGGGATCGCCTGCAGCTTCGTCACCGCCTCGATCGACGGGCGGGACCCCTTTGACAGCAAGCTGCAGCTGGAGCTGCGCCCCGCCGGCATCGACGGCTTCGCCCTGATGACCTCCGAAGGCGAACGCGACGCGCCGTTCGTCATCGAGCGCCGCGGCGTCTGGACCAGCTTTTCCAGCGACGAGGTCTTCGAATTCGGCCGCACGGCCATCATCGACATCGGTCCCGGGGGCGAGGCCGTGATGGTCGTCAACCAGCCGGGATCGGTCGCGCAGCTCCTGTCCCGCGAGGGACACTGCCAACCGCTGGGAGCGCCGTGATCTCACATGAAAACCGCCTGTCAAATACCTGAATTCCCTCAATTCCCTCGGAAAGGACCATGCTGTTGGACCTTCTGAACGCGCTCGTGGCGCTGACCAATTTCGTGATCGTCCCGGCCACGGCCTATGGCGCGCAGCTGGCGCTCGGCGCGCTCGGCGTCACCTTGACCGTGGCGGTGCTGCGCTTCACCAATGTCGCCCATGGCGACACGATGGCCTTCGGCACCATGGTCACGATCCTGGCCACCTGGGGGCTTCAGGCGCTTGGCATCACCGCCGGACCGCTGCCCACGGCGCTTCTCGCCCTGCCGGTCGGTGTCGCCGCCACGGCGGGGTTGCTGCTTGCAACCGACCGGCTCGTCTACCGCTTCTACCGGCAGCAACGCGCCAGTTCCGCCGTGCTTCTGATCGTCTCCATCGGCGTGATGTTCGTCATGAACGGGCTCGTGCGCTTCATCATTGGCGTCGACGACCAGCGCTTCGATGACGGCACCCGCTTCCTGGTTTCGGCACGCGATTTCAAGGCATGGAGCGGGCTTGACGAGGGGCTCGCCATCAAGACCAGCCAGGGCATCACGGTGCTCACCGCGGCGGTGGTGATGATCGCGCTCTTCTGGTTCCTCAACCGCACCCGTACCGGCAAGTCGATGCGCGCCTTTGCCGACAACCGCGATCTGGCGCTGCTCTCGGGCATCGACCCAGAGCGCGTCGTCGCCATTACCTGGATCCTCGTCGCCGCGCTCGCGACCATTGCGGGCACGCTCTACGGCCTCGACAAGTCCTTCAAGCCCTTCACTTATTTCCAGCTCCTCCTGCCGATCTTCGCCGCCGCCATCGTCGGCGGCCTCGGCAGCCCGGTCGGTGCCATTGCCGGAGGCTTCATCATCTCCTTCTCCGAAGTGGCGCTCACCTATGCCTGGAAGAAGGTGCTCGGCTATCTCCTGCCTCTGGGCCTCGCGCCCGACGGCCTGGCCCAGCTGCTCGGCACCGAATACAAGCACGCGGTCAGCTTCATCATCCTGGTCCTCGTCCTGCTCATCAAGCCCACCGGCCTCTTCAAGGGGACCTCGACATGACCCTGCGCACCGTCGCTCTGTTCCTTCTCGTCGCCGTTCTGATCCTGCTGACGGGCCTCCTGCAAAGCTGGAACACCGCACTCTACATCCTCAACATGGGGCTGGTTTCCGCGGTGATGGCGCTGGGGCTGAATGCGCAATGGGGCTTCGCCGGGCTCTTCAACGTCGGCGTCATGGGATTCGTCGCGCTTGGCGGGCTTGCGACGGTCCTGGTCTCGGAACCGCCCGTGCACGAGGCCTGGGCAGCCGGAGGCCCGCGCCTGATCGTCGCCCTCCTGCTGGGGGCCGGGACGATCACCTTGGTGGTTGCCGTTCGCAACCGAATGACCAAGGGCTGGTTGCGAAGCGCAACCACCATCATCCTCGCCATTGGCGGTTTCGCACTCTACCGAGCCCTCTTCGACCCTGCACGGGACGCGGTAGAGGCCGTCAATCCCGCTTCGACCGGATTTCTCGGCGGCCTCGGCCTGCCGGTTCTTCTTGCATGGCCCGCCGGGGGCCTCCTGGCAGCGGGGGCTGCCTGGCTGATCGGCAAGACCGCTCTAGGGCTGCGCAGCGACTATCTGGCCGTCGCGACGCTCGGCATTTCCGAGATCATCGTCAGCATCCTGAAGAACGAGGACTGGCTGTCCCGCGGCGTCAAGAATGTCGTCGGCATCCCGCGACCGGTTCCCTACGAGATCGACCTGCAGCAGGATCCGGGTTTCGTCGCCCGCGCAGGCGATCTCGGGATCGACCCGATCACCGCCTCCACCCTCTATGTGAAACTGCTCTATACCGGCCTCTTCGCCACTGTTCTCGTCGTGCTGATCGTGCTGACGCAGCTCGCACTGAATGCGCCGTGGGGGCGGATGATGCGCGCCATCCGCGACAATGAAACTGCCGCAGCGGCGATGGGAAAAGATGTCACGCGCCGCCATCTGCAGGTCTTCATCCTGGGCTCCGCTGTCTGCGGCATTGCCGGAGCGATGATGACGACGCTCGATAGCCAGCTGACGCCCGGCACCTACCAGCCGCTGCGTTTCACCTTCCTGATCTGGGTGATGGTGATCGTCGGCGGCTCCGGCAATACGCTAGGCGGCGTACTCGGCGGCTTCCTGATCTTCTTCCTCTGGGTCGAGGTCGAACCGCTGGGGCAGATGCTGCTGAATGCCGTTACCATGCCGCTTCCAGATGGGGCTGTGAAAACGCATCTCTTGGAAAGCGCCGCGCATATGCGGCTGCTGACCATGGGGGTTGTGCTGCTGGTGGTGCTGCGCTTCTCGCCGCGGGGGCTTCTGCCTGAACGGTGACCTGGCGGGCGGTTGCAGATCGCAACCACCCTAGTCGCGGCGGAAGACGTAGCGCAGTTCCTGCCGTAGCGGCGTGCCGGGCCGCAGGATCGTCTCAGGGGCACCGGGAAAGTTCGGCGCGTCGGGCCAGGCCTGCGCTTCGAGCGCGATCCCGCTCTTGCTGCCATGCAGGCGTCCATTCAGCCCTTCGCGGATATCGAGATGCGCGCCGTCATAGAACTGCAGACCCGGCTCGGTCGTCTCGACCGTCAGATGCAAGCCACTGGCAGGGCTGGAGAGTTCCGCCACCGGACGCAATTCGCCACGGGCGAACGACGTGCAGAAATTGTGGTCGTAGCCGCTATGGCCGACCGCGCGCGCCGTGCGGAAGTCGAACCGCGTTCCCGTCACGTCAGCAATCTCGCCAGTCGGGATCAGATCTGTGTCGACGGGCAGATAATGCCCGGCATGGATCTGCAGCTGGTGGCCGGTGATCTCGGCGCTGTCGTCGAGGTTGAAGTAGCTATGCTGGGCGAAGCTGCAGGGCGTGGGGCGGTTGCAATTCGCAACCACCGACAGGGCCAGAGTGCCCTCGCCCGGCAGCGAGATATGCGCGCGAACCTCGAGATCGCCGGGGAAGCCCATATGCCCGTCCGGCACGACGAGCACGAGCGTGAGCCGGTCCGGCCCGTGATCCTCGATCCGCCAGAGCATCTGGCCGCTACCCTCCTGACCGCCATGCAGCGTGTGGCGGCCCAGAGAATTGCGGTCGGTCTGGTAGGTCCTGCCATCGATGGCGAAACGCCCGCCGCCGAGGCGGTTCGAAAACCGGCCGACCAGGGCACCCGAATAGAGCAGGCTGTCGAGATAGGGGGCGAAGCGGTCGCTGCCGAGGACCAGCGGGAAGGGCGTGCCCGCGAGCCGCAGGTCCTGCAGGGTCGCGCCCCAGGTGAGGAAGGCGGCGGTCAGGCCGCCGCCGCTGATCTCGATCCGCTCGACCGCCCGGCCGCAGGGGGCGCGGCCGAAATCGGTGATGCTCATGCCAGGACCTGATGCTCGGCCTGGCCGGAAACGCCTGCATCGGCAATCACATAGGTGAGGCCCTGCGCGGCGTCGGGCGCTTCGATGCTCTGCCGCGCGGAAGTGCAGTAAAGCGTGCGAAGCTCCGCTCCGCCGAAGGCGGGACAAGAGGAATGCAGACCAGGCACCTCGATCGCGCGGTCGAAGGCGCCTGCGGGCGTGTAGCGCGCCACGCGGCCCGAACCCCATTGCGCGGTCCACAGATGATCCTCGCTGTCGATCACCGCGCCGTCCGCCTTGTGGCCGGTGCCTGCGAGATCGAGGAAGACCTCCGGCACGCCCTCGGGCCAGCCCTCGGCATCGAGCGGCTGGCGCATCACTTTCAGCGTCGGCGTGTCGGTGTAGTAGGCCGTCCGCCCGTCCGTGCCGAAGCAGATCGCGTTCGAGGTGGTGATGCCGCCATAGAGCTTTTCCAGAACGCCCCTGTAGTAGCGGTAGATCGCCCCCTTAGGACCGCCGCCGGCCTTGGCCATCGTGCCGATCCAGAAACCGCCCATCGGATCGGCGCGGCCGTCATTGGAGCGGTTCTCCGGCAGGTCGGCCTCCAGCGCGCAGACCGGTTCGTGATCGCCGGTTGCAATGTCGAAGCGCCGCAGCGCCGTCTCGGTTGCAACCAGCAACCGCCCGTCGTCGATCCACCCCGCCGCCGAGACATGCTCGTCGAACTGCCATTCCCGCGGACCCTCGGAGGTCCTTGTCAGCAACCGGCTGCCGATGATGTCGAACCAGAAGAGCTGATTGCGCAGCGGATGCCAGAGCGGCCCCTCGCCAAGCTCGCAGGCTCGGTCGTCGTACATTTCCATCTTCATGCTCCCGCGTCCCCCCTGTCGCGTGTCCGTCATTGCCGCCTGCCCGGTCATGCGATTCCCTGCAGATCGGCCGGCAGCAGCGCCTCGGGCAGGTTCTGGTAGCAGACCGGACGCAGGAAGCGGCGGATCGCCATCGTGCCGACGGAGGTCGCGCCGAAATTGGTCGAGGCCGGGAACGGCCCGCCATGGACCATCGCATCGGCCACCTCGACCCCGGTCGGGAAGGCATTGGCCAGCACCCTGCCCGCCTTGGCCTCGAGCACCGGCACCAGCGGCTTTGCCGCCTCGATATCGGCATCGTCCATCAGCAGCGTCGCGGTCAGCTGGCCGTGGAAGCCATTGGCGACCTTCAGCATTTCCTCGGGCGACGAGGTGCGGATCAGGATCCCCGCCGGGCCGAAGACCTCGCGCGCGAGCTCGGGCCGGGCCATCCAGTCGGCCGCCGTGACCTGGAACACCGCCGGAGCGCCCTCGCGCAGCGAACAGGTCTGCGCCCCGGTCAGCCGGTCGAGCCCGGCGCCCGAGAGCATCTCCACCCCCTTGGCATAGGCCGCTGCCGTGCCGCCGGTCAGCATCGGCTGCGGGGCGGTTGCATTCAGCAACCCCGCCGCGGCTTCGGCGAAGGCGTCGCCCTCGGGGCCCGCAGGCAGCAGGACCAGACCGGGATTGGTGCAGAACTGGCCGACGCCCATGGTCAGCGACTGCGCCCAGCCCTCGCCCAGCTCGGCGCCGCGCGCGGCAAGCGCCGCGGGCAGGACGAAGACCGGGTTGAGCGAGCCGAGCTCGCCGAAGAACGGGATCGGCTCGGGGCGGGCCATGGCGAGGTCGAAGAGCGCCTTGCCGCCGCCGAAGGAACCGGTGAAGCCCACCGCCTTGATCGCCGGATGCTGGACCAGCGCGCCGCCCGCCTCGTTGGTGTTCGACTGCACCATGGAGAAGACGCCCTTCGGCATGCCGGTCGCCTGGATGGCAGCGGCGATGGCCTGGGCGACAAGCTCGCAGGTGCCGGGATGGCCGGGATGGCCCTTGTAGACGACCGGACAGCCCGCGGCGAGCGCCGAAGCCGTGTCGCCGCCCGCGGTCGAGAAGGCCAGCGGGAAATTCGAGGCGCCGAAGACGCCGACCGGCCCGACCGGGCGCTGGATCAGCCGCAGGTCGGGGCGCGGCGGCGTGCGGTCGGGCAGCGCCGGGTCGTGGCGGATGTCTAGATACTTGCCGTCGCGGATATGGGCGGCGAAGAGCCGGAGCTGTCCGCAGGTGCGGCCGCGCTCGCCCTCGAGCCGCGCCGCGGGCAGGCCGCTTTCGGCCATGGCGATCTCGGTCAGGGCGGCGCCGCGGGCCTCGATCTCCTCGGCGATCTTCTCCAGGAAGGCGGCCCGCTCTTCGCGCGTGGTCTGGCTATAGGCGGGAAAGGCCTGGGCGGCGGCGGTGGCGGCCTCGTTGATCTCGTCGGCCCCGCCCGCGTAATAGGCGCCGGGATCGCCGGTCACGGGGTCGGATTCGAAGAAGTTCTCGGAGGTCACCCAGGTGCCGGCAATCAGGTGCTGGCCGGTGATGAGCGGGGCGTCGAGCATGGAAGGGACTCCTTGCTGGTCAATCGTGAAACGGCTCGGTGATCAGGCGGCGCCCCATCAGGAAGGCGTCCGCCACATGGAGAAGCGGCGCGACATCCACGTCGCTCTGGCCCGCGGCGATGAGCTCGGCGAAGCGGCGGTAGAGGTCGGGATACTCGCCCGAGCCTGCAACCCCTTGCGGCACATCGTCAATCGCAAGTTTCGCGCCACCCTCGGAAAGCGTCAGGCGGCCCGCATCGGTCTCGGCGGCGATGTCCCAGCTCTGCGGGCCGGTCTGGCGCCAGTCGAATTCGGCCGCGACCTCGAGCCCGTCCTCCCCGGCAAAGCGCAGCGCGGCGGCGATCGGCTGGGCGCGGTTTTCCGGGAAGGTCAGCTCGGCCGCGGACAGATGCACCGGGGCAGGCAGGATCTCGGTGAGGATCGACAGCGCGTTGATGCCCGGATCGAAGACGCCCAGCCCGCCCGGCTCCCAGATCCAGTCCTGGCCGGGATGCCAGTGGCGGACGTCCTCCTTCCAGGTGATCTGCACCTTGCGGATGGTCTTGTCCGCCAGCCAGGCCTTCGCGGCGGCGACGCCCGCGGCATGGCGCGAATGCCAGGTGGCAAAGAGCGTGACGCCCGCCTTCTCCGCCAGCGCCTTCAGCGCCAGCACTTCGGAGACCGAGGCGCCGGGGGGCTTTTCCAGCATGACATGGCGTCCGGCGCGGATCGCGTCGACCGCATAGCCGTGGCGGACCTGCGGCGGCATGCAGAGCGAGACCGCCGGGATGTCCGGCCGCGCCGCGAGAAGGGCGGCGAAATCCTCGTGGTTCTCCACCCCTGCCACCCCGCCGGAGCGGCTGGAGGTAGCGGCAAGGCGCAGCCCGGGATGCCCGGCGATCGCCGGGATGTGCTGGTCGCGGGCGATCTTGCCGACGCCGGCCAGCGCGATGTCGAGCGTGTCGAGCTCAGTGACTGTCACGGGGCACCTCCCTGCCGCGGCAACCTTTCAGGAAATCGAGATCAGCGCCGGTATCCGCCCCTTCGACATGGGTGCGGAAGAGCCAGTCGTAACCACCCTTGGGCGCATCCGCCGCAGGGGTCCAGGCGGCAAGCCGCGCGGCCAGCTCTTCCTCGGGGATGTCGAGATGCAGGCTGCGGGCCTCCACGTCCAGCTCGATCATGTCGCCGGTGCGCACCACGGCGAGCGGCCCGCCGACCGCCGCCTCGGGCGCGGTATGCAGCACCACGGTGCCATAGGCCGTGCCGCTCATCCGCGCGTCGGAGATCCGCACCATGTCGGTGATCCCCTTCTTCAGCACCTTCGGCGGCAGGCCCATGTTGCCGACCTCGGACATGCCGGGATAGCCCTTGGGTCCGCAGTTCTTCATCACCATGATGCAGGTCTCGTCGATATCGAGCGCGTCGTCGTCGATCCGTGCCTTGTAGTCGTCGATATCCTCGAAGACGACGGCGCGGCCGCGGTGCTTCATCAGGTGCGGACTGGCGGCGGAGGGCTTCAGCACGGCGCCCTTGGGGGCCAGGTTGCCCTTGAGGACCGCGATGCCGCCCGAGGCGGTCAGCGCCTTCTCGACCGGCAGGATCACGTCCTCGTTCCAGTTGACGGCGTCCTTCACCTCCTCCCAGACGGTACCGCCCGAGACGGTCAGCGCGTCGCGGTTCAGCATGCCCGCCTCGCCCAGCCGCTTCAGCACGACCGGCAGGCCGCCTGCATAGAAGAACTCCTCCATCAGGTACTTGCCCGAGGGCATCAGGTTGACCACGGTCGGCACGTCGCGGCCCAGCCGGTCCCAGTCGTCGAGCGACAGGTCGACGCCGCAGCGCCCGGCCATGGCCAGCAGGTGGATCACCGCATTGGTCGAGCCGCCGATCGCGCCGTTGCAGCGGATCGCGTTCTCGAAGGCCGCTTTCGTCATGATGTCCGAGGGCTTCAGGTCGTCCTTGACCATCTGCACGATGCGTCGGCCGGTGACCTGGGCCATGACGCGGCGGCGCGCGTCGACGGCCGGGATCGCGGCGTTGCCCGACAGCGCCATGCCGAGCGCCTCGGCCATCGAGGCCATGGTGGAGGCCGTGCCCATCGTGTTGCAGGTCCCCGAGGAGCGGCTCATCGCCTGTTCGGCCTCCAGGAAATCGGCCTGGCTCATCTTGCCGGCCTTGATGTCCTCGGACATCTGCCACAGCGCGGTGCCCGATCCCACCCGCTCGCCGCGGAACCAGCCGTTGAGCATCGGCCCGCCGGTGACGACGATCGAGGGGATGTCGGTCGAGGCCGCGCCCATCAGGAGGCTCGGCGTGGTCTTGTCGCAGCCCACCAGCAGCACGGCGCCGTCGATCGGCTGGGCGCGCATCACCTCCTCGACCGCCATGGCGGCGAGGTTGCGGTACATCATCGCCGTCGGGCGGAAGGTGTTCTCGGATGCGCTGAACACCGGCACCTCGAGCGGGAAGCCCCCGGCCTCCCACACCCCGGCCTTCACCTTCTCGGCAAGCTCGCGCAGATGGCCGTTGCAGGGGGTCAGGTCCGACCAGGTGTTGAGGATGCCGATGACCGGGCGGCCGTCGAAGAGGTCATGCGGATAGCCCTGGTTCTTCAGCCAGCCGCGGTGGTAGATATTGTCGCGCGAGGTGCCGCCATACCATTCCTGGCTGCGCAGGCGGCGCGGCCACGGCGCTTTCTCGAAAGTCATCTCTGCCTCACAGGGTCCGGATCTCGGCCCGCCCCGGTTCGGGGGCGGCCTGTTTCAGGGGGTTGCGCAGCGGCAGTCCGAAGGGCGCGGCCTCGATCTCGAAGAGGTCGCCGTCGCGGGTCTTCACGCCGTCGCCGAAGCTGAGCGTGGCGGTGCCGAACATGTGGACATGCACGTCGCCCGGGCTGCGGAAGAGCCCGTACTTGAAATGGTGGTGCTCCAGATTGGCCAGCGAATGGCTCATGTTAGCCTCGCCCGAGAGGAACGGCTTCTCGAAGACGATCTCGTTGCCGCGGCGGATGCGGGACATGCCCTCGACGCTGTCGGGCAGGTCGCCGATCAGGAGCTCCGGGCCGATGGCGGCAGGGCGCAGCTTGGAATGCGCCAGCCACAGGTAGTTCACCCGCTCGGTCACGTGGTCGGAGAACTCGTTGGCCAGCGCGAAGCCGAGGCGGAAGGGCGTGCCGTCCGGACCGATCACGTAGACGCCGGCGATCTCGGGCTCTTCCCCGCCATCCTCGGCGAAGGGCGGCGAGACCAGCGCCGCGCCCGGGGCCGCGAGCACGCTGCCATTGCCCTTGTAGAACCATTCGGGCTGGGCGCCGGGGCTGCCATTGGCAGGCTTGCCGCTTTCAAGCCCCATGCGGAACATCTTCATGCTGTCGGTCTCGGCGCCCTCGGCCTTGGCATGCATCGCCGCGCGGGTCGAGGCCGAGCCCAGATGCGTCAGCCCGGTGCCGGTCAAGTGCAGATGCGCCGGGTCGGGATGGGTGACGGGGGGCAGCAGCCGCCCCTCGTCATAGAGCTGCACCAGGTCGACCGCGCCGTTCAGTCCGATCTCGGCGATGCGGTCCTTCAGCCCCTGGCCCGCGGCAATGCACTCCAGCGCCAGCTCGTAGAGGCTGGCCGGGGTCCTGACCTCGTAGGCCTCGGTGCCGTCGCGGGCGACGATCTGCGGACGCCCGTCCTTCAGGTATTGCGACAGGAGCATGGGCTCAGCCTTTCTTCTTGTTCATGACGTCGAAGATCACGGCAGCCAGCAGGACGAGCCCCTTGATGCATTGCTGCCAGTCGATCCCGATGCCGAGGATGGACATGCCGTTGTTCATGACGCCCATGATGAAGGCGCCGACCACCGCGCCGACGACGGTGCCCACGCCGCCCGACATCGAGGCCCCGCCGATGAAGACGGCGGCGATCACGTCGAGCTCGAAGCCGAGCCCCGCCTTGGGCGTCGCCGTGTTCAGCCGTGCCGCGAAGACGATCCCGGCCAGGCCCGCCAGCAGGCCCATATTGGCGAAGGTCAGGAAGGTCAGCCGCTGGGCGTTGATGCCCGAGAGCGAGGCCGCCTTCTCGTTGCCGCCGATGGCGTAGATTCGGCGGCCGATCGTGGTCTTGGAGGTGAGGAAGGAGTAGATGGCGATCAGCAGCGCCATGACGATGAAGACATTCGGCAGGCCGCGGAAATCGGCCATCAGCCAGGTCATCCAGACCAGCGCGGCGAAGATCAGCCCGCTGCGGACGGCGAAGAAGCTGAAGGGCTCGCCCGCGACGCCGGCCGCCTCGTGCTGGCGTCGGGTCCTGACCGACAGGAAGAGGAGCCCGCCGGCCACCGCCACACCGATGATCAGCGACAGCAGGTTGAACCCGTCGACGCCGAACGGGTCGGCGATGAAGCCGGAGGCGATCAGCCGGAAGGCGGGCGGGAACGGCCCGACCGACTGGCCCTCGAGCAGCGCCAGGGTCAGCCCCTTGAAGACCAGCATCCCCGCCAGCGTCACGATGAAGGACGGAATGCGGTAATAGGCGACCCAGAAGCCCTGGGCCATGCCGATCAGCGCGCCGACGCCCAGGCACAGGATGCCCGCGATCGGCCAGGGAATGCCCCAGTTGACGATCATCACCGCCGCGACCGCGCCGACGAAGCCCATCACAGAGCCGACCGACAGGTCGATATGCCCCGCGACGATGACCAGGAGCATGCCGATCGCCATGATGACGATATAGCTGTTCT
The DNA here is from genome assembly GCF_005870025.1 of Poseidonocella sp. HB161398. Classification (GTDB taxonomy): domain Bacteria; phylum Pseudomonadota; class Alphaproteobacteria; order Rhodobacterales; family Rhodobacteraceae; genus Mangrovicoccus. The sequence continues at coordinate 20,626 of NZ_VATA01000002.1, read as the reverse complement.
GCAGGATCAGGTTCGTCAGGTTCACCGGCTTCAGCAGGATGCCGCCGGTGGCGATCTGGAAGAAGGCCATGATGACGACCAGCGCGATCAGGATGCCGTATTCGCGCATGTGTTTCTTGAGATAGCCCATGATGTCGGCCTTCCGGCTGTCGCCGCCCATGTCCGGGCCCGTGGTGGTATCGGTCATGTGCGATCCCCTGCGGTCTTGATGATGGTTGCCATGATGCGTTCCTGGCTGGCCTCGGCGGTGGGCATCTCGCCCACGAAACGGCCCTCGTTCATGACGTAGAGACGGTCGGTGACGCCCAGCAGTTCGGGCATCTCCGACGAGATGACGATGACCGCCTTGCCTGCCGCCGCCAGCTCGCGGATCACGCAGTAGATTTCGTATTTCGCGCCGACATCGATGCCGCGGGTCGGCTCATCGAGGATCAGCACGTCGGGATCGGCGAAGAGCCATTTCGACAGCACCACCTTCTGCTGGTTGCCGCCCGAGAGGTTTACGGTCTCCTGCTCGATCGAGCTCGACTTGATGTTCAGCCGCTTGCGGTAGAGCTCGGCGACCTCCGCCTCGCGGTGGCTGTCGACGACGATGCCGTTGGAGATCTTCTCCAGCTTCGCCAGCGGCACGTTGCGGCGGATCGTGTCGTCGAGCACCAGCCCGTAGCCCTTGCGGTCCTCGGTGGCATAGGCCAGCCCCGCATTGATCGCCTGGCGGACGTTCTTCATCTCGACCTTGCGGCCGTCGATCTCCACCGTGCCCGAGATGCCGCGGCCCCAGCTCTGGCCGAAGAGGCTCATCGCCAGTTCCGTGCGCCCTGCCCCCATCAGCCCGGCAATGCCCAGCACCTCGCCCTTGCGGATCTCGAAGCTGACCCGGTCGACGACCTTGCGGTCGGCATGCAGCGGATGGTGCACCGTCCAGTCCGTGACCTTCATCGCCACCTCGGGCAGCGAATGGTCGGTCTTCGGCGGATAGCGGTCGTCAAGCGAGCGGCCGACCATGTCGCGGATGATCTGGTCCTCGCTGACGCCGCCCTTGCAGTCGATCCGCGCCACCGCGGCGCCGTCGCGCAGAACGGTGATCGAGTCGGCGACCTTCGAGACCTCGTTCAGCTTGTGGCTGATCAGGATCGAGGTGATGCCCTTGGCCTTGAATTCCAGCATCAGCTCCAGCAGCTTCTCGCTGTCCTGCTCGTTCAGCGACGAGGTCGGCTCGTCGAGGATCAGCAGGCGCACGTTCTTCGACAGCGCCTTGGCGATCTCGACGAGCTGCTGCTTGCCGAGGCCGAGATCGTCGACCAGCGTCTCGGGATGCTCGCGGCCGAGGCCGACGCGCTCCAGCAGCTCGCCCGCCCGGCGGTTGGTCTCGTGCCAGTCGATCACGCCCCTGGTGGCGCGTTCATTGCCGAGGAAGATGTTCTCCGCGATCGACAGGAGCGGGATCAGCGCCAGCTCCTGGTGGATGATGATGATGCCGATCTCTTCGCTGTCGCGGATCGAGCCGAAGCTCTGCACCTTGCCGTCATAGACGATGTCGCCCGTGTAGCTGCCATGCGGATAGACGCCCGAGAGCACCTTCATCAGCGTGGACTTTCCTGCGCCGTTCTCGCCGCAGAGCGCGTGGATCTCGCCCTCTTCGACCTCGAAGCTCACCTGGTCGAGCGCCTTCACGCCCGGGAATTCCTTGGTGATCCCGCGCATCTCCAGAATATGTGCCATGATTGTCCCCTATTTTGCGGGAAAGGCCCCCGCGAGGACGCGCCTCGCGGGGAAGATCCGGCGCCGGCCGGGATGGAGGTGAAGGTGCCGGCGCCGGGGCGCGCGGATCACTCGATCTGGTCGCGCGTGTAGTAGCCGGAGCCCAGGATCACGTCCTCCCAGTTCTCCGCGGTCACGGCGACCGGCGCGAGAAGGAAGGACGGCACCGTCTTGACGCCGTTGTCGTAGGTCTCGGTGTCGTTGATCTCGGGCTCGCCGCCGCCGAGAAGCGCGTCGACCATGCCGACGGTGACGCGGGCCAGCTCGCGGGTGTCCTTGAAGACGGTGGAGTACTGGTCGCCGCGCAGGATCGCCTTGATCGAGGGGATTTCCGCGTCCTGGCCGGTGACGATCGGCATCGGCATGTCGTCGCCCGAGCCGTAGCCGACGCCCGAGAGCGAGGAGATGATGCCGATGGAGAGCCCGTCATAGGGGCTGAGCACGCCGTTGACGCGCTGGCCAGTGTAGTTGGCGCTCAGCAGGTTGTCCATCCGCGACTGGGCGACCGAGCCGTCCCAGCGCAGCGTGCCGACCGTGTCCATGCCCGTCTGCCCCGAGGGGATGGCGATGTCGCCGGCATCGATCAGCGGCTGCAGCACCGACATCGCGCCGTCATAGAAGAAATAGGCGTTGTTGTCGTCCGGCGAGCCGCCGAAGAGCTCGACATTCCAGGGCTTGGTGTCCGGAAAGCGCTCCTTCAGCCCGTCGACCAGGGTCGTGGCCTGCTGCACGCCGACCTGGAAATTGTCGAAGGTCGCGTAGTAGTCGACATCGCCCGAGCCGCGGATCAGCCGGTCATAGGCGACGACTTCGATATCCATCGCCCCGGCATTGGCGAGCGCATTCGACAGCGTGGTGCCGTCGATCGCGGCAATCACCAGAACGTCGACGCCCTTGGTGATCATGTTCTCGATCTGCGCCAGCTGGTTGGGGATGTCGTCCTCGGCATATTGCAGGTCGGTCTTGTAGCCGGCCGCCTCGAACTGCTCGACCATGCTCTGGCCGTCGGAGATCCAGCGCGCAGAGGATTTCGTCGGCATGGCGATGCCGACATAGCCCTTGTCCGCGGCCATCGACGTGCCGGCAACAAGCAGCGTGAGCGCGCTGGTGGCCAGCGCACGGGTGAAAGCTGTCATCTTGTGTCTCCCTATGCCCGGCCCGCCCCATCGTGTTCCTCCCCGGGGCGCGCGCAGGCTTTCTCTGTCCCTCCGGGCGGCAAGCCTGCCACGCCCGGCAGCTCCGGTTTACGGTTGCTTTGCCATTACATTCAAATCAGGAATTGGCCGAGGGATATACCAGGGAGGGTATGGCGTGAGCGATCAGGGGGACCGCGCGGATCTGCGCGACGATTTCATCCGGCGCGGGCTGCGGTTTTCGCAGCTGCGGCTGCTGGTGGCCTTGAAGGAGACCGGCCAGGTCTCGGCCGCGGCCGCGCAGCTGGCAATCACCCAGCCCGCCGCCTCGCGGCTGATGGCCGAGCTGGAGCGGCTCTCCGAGGCGCGGCTCTATGACCGCCATCCGCGCGGGGTGATCCTGACCGAGGCGGGCGAGCGGCTGGCACGGCGGGCGCGCGCGGTGCTCAGCCAGCTCGACGACGCCCATGTCGAGATGCGCGACCTCGCCCGCGGCGCCGGCGGCGAGGTGCGGATCGGCGCGGTGACCGGCCCCGCGCTGGAGCTGGTCCTGCCCGCGATCCGCGAACTGCGCGTCACCTTCCCCGAGATCCAGATCTCGGTGCTTGTCGACACGTCGGACAAGCTGGCCGAGGGGCTGGCGGTGCGCAGTCTCGATTTCTACATCGGCCGGCTCCACGAGAATATCGACAGCCGCCTGGTGGAGCTCCGCCCGGTCGGGCCGGAGCCGGTCGCGCTGATCGTGCGGCGCGGCCATCCGCTGACCCGGGTGCAGCCGCTGGCGCTCGCCGACTGCCTGGCGCATGACTGGGTGATGCAGCCGCCGGGCGGCCTCCAGCGGCGCACGGTGGAGCAGTACCTGCTGGAGCACGGCCTGCCGCTGCCGCAGCGCATTCTCGGCACGGCTTCGCTCCTGCTGACGCTGGCGCTGATTTCCGAGACCAATGCCGTGGCGCCGATGGCGCGGGCGGTGGCGCGCTTCTTCGGCGAGAGCCGCTCGCTCGGCGGCAATATCGAGATCCTCGACGTGCCTGCGGAGATGGCGGTGGCGCCCTATTCGCTGATCCGCCGCCGCGACCAGGATCTGTCGGCCGCCGCGGAACGGGTCTTTGCCCTGATCAGCCACAAGATCCGCTCGCTGGAGGCGGGGGCCGGAGACGCGTAAGCCCGCGCTTATTTTCCGTAAGCGCGGGCTTGTTTTCCCCAGACCTGCCGGTCAGCCCGAGTAGTTCGGGCTCTCGCGGGTGATCTGCACGTCATGGACATGGCTCTCCTTGAGCCCGGCGCCGGTGATCCGCACGAAGCTGCAGTTCTTGCGCATCTCTTCGATATTGGCGCAGCCGGTATAGCCCATCGCGGCGCGCAGGCCGCCGACCAGCTGGTGGATCACCGCACCGGCCGGGCCCTTGTAGGGCACCTGCCCCTCGATGCCCTCGGGCACCAGCTTGTCCGATGCCGCGTCCTTCTGGAAGTAGCGGTCGGCCGAGCCGCGCGCCATGGCGCCGAGGCTGCCCATGCCGCGATAGGACTTGAAGCTGCGGCCCTGGTAGAGGATCAGCTCGCCCGGGCTTTCATCCGTGCCCGCGATCATGCTGCCGACCATGGCGCAGTTGGCGCCCGCGGCGATCGCCTTGGCGAAATCGCCCGAGAACTTGATCCCGCCATCGGCGATGATCGGCGTCCCGGTCGCGGCGGCGGCCTTCGCGCAATCCATGATCGCGGTCAGCTGCGGCACGCCCACGCCCGCCACGATCCGCGTGGTGCAGATCGAGCCCGGGCCGATGCCGACCTTGATCGCATCCGCGCCCGCGTCGATCAGCGCCTTGGTCGCGTCGCCGGTCGCGACGTTCCCGGCCACGACCTGGACCGAATTCGACAGGCCCTTGATGCGCGAGACGACCTCGCCCACCGCGCGGGAATGGCCATGGGCGGTGTCGACCACCACCATGTCGACCCCGGCATCGACCAGCGCCGCGGCGCGCTCGTAGCCCGCATCGCCCACCGTCGTCGCCGCGGCGACGCGCAGGCGGCCCAGCTCGTCCTTGCAGGCATTGGGGTTCAGGACCGCCTTCTCGGTGTCCTTCAGCGTCAGCAGGCCGGTCAGCTTGCCCTCGGCATCGACCACCAGCAGCTTCTCGATGCGCCGCGATTTCATCAAGTTCTTGGCCGCGTCCAGATCGGCCGGCTCGCGCAGCATCGCCAGGTTGTCGGCGGTCATCATCGCCTTGACCGGCGTGCGCGCATCCTCGGCGAAGCGCATGTCGCGGTTGGTCACGATCCCGACCACGCGGCCCAGCTCGTCGATCACCGGGAAGCCGGTGACCTTGTAGCGCTCGCAGAGCGCATTGGCATCGGCCAGCGTCTGCTCGGGCGTCAGGGTGACGGGGTTGTAGACCACGCCGCTCTCGAAGCGCTTGACGCGGCGGACCTCGTCGGCCTGTTCGTCGACGGACAGGTTGCGGTGGATAACCCCCATCCCGCCGGCCTGGGCCATCGCGATGGCCATCCGGCCCTCGGTCACGGTATCCATGGCCGAACTCAAAAGCGGCACGTTGAGCCGGATGGATCGGGTCACATAGGTGGCGGTGTCTGCCTCGGAAGGCAGCACCGAACTTGCGGCGGGTTGCAGCAGAACATCATCGAAGGTCAGGGCCTCACGAATCTCCATGCTCGGTCTCCTGGAGCTGTCGTTTGGCACGTCCCTCTTGCATGGTCCCGGCCGGGGGGCAACCTGATAATCGCCCTTTGGCAAGAAACATCTGCGTGAACGGCGGTTGCCATCTGCAACCGCCCTCGCCCCCGGATCAGAGATAGCGGAGCGAAACGCCCTTGTGGAAGACGTGGATCTTCTGCGGGGCGGCGGTCATCTGCAGCACCCGGCCCGGCTCGGCATGGACGATGCCGGGCTGCTTGGCGATCATCTGGCCGTCATTCTGCGAGGGATCGTGGCTGTAGAGCACGGTCGTGTCGCCGAGCTTCTCCACCAGGTCGACGCGGAAATCGATGAAGGGCATGGCGCCATTCTCGGCGATGACCAGATCCTCGGGGCGGATGCCGTACTGCACCTTGGCGCCGGCAAGCGCCTCGCCGCTGGGGACATCGGCGAGGATCTCCGCCCCGGTTGCAAGCCGCAACCGCGTCTGCGGACCGGTCGCGGCCACCTCGGCCTCGAAGAGGTTCATCGCCGGCGAGCCGATGAACTGCGCCACGAAGGTGTTGGCGGGCCGCTCGTAGAGATCCAGCGGCGCGCCGACCTGGGCGATGCCGCCCCCGGCCAGGACCACGATCCGGTCGGCCAGGGTCATCGCCTCCACCTGGTCATGGGTCACGTAGATCATCGTGCTTTCCGGCATCGAGGCCTTGAGCTGGGCGATCTCGATCCGGGTCGCCACCCGCAGCGCGGCGTCGAGATTGGAGAGCGGCTCGTCGAAGAGATAGACCTTGGGGTCGCGCACGATCGCGCGGCCGATGGCGACGCGCTGCCGCTGGCCGCCCGAAAGCGCCTTTGGCAGCCGGTCGAGATACTCGGTCAGCTGCAGCTTGCGGGCCGCCTCCTCCACCGCCTGGCTGATCTCTTCCTTTGATTTTCCAGCCAGTTGCAGGGAGAAGCTCATGTTGTCCCGCACGGTCATGTGGGGATAGAGCGCATAGCTCTGGAACACCATGGCGATGCCCCGCTGCGCGGGCGGGACATCGTTCATGATCTGGCCGCCGATCTCGAGCGTGCCGCCGGAGATCTGCTCCAGCCCGGCGATCATCCGCAGGAGCGTGGACTTGCCGCAGCCCGAGGGCCCGACAAACACCACCAGCTCCCCCTGGTCGATCTCCAGGTCGATATTGCGCAGCACTTCGACTGCGCCATAGGATTTGGCCACTCCGGCCAGCTTCAGATCGGCCATCGGCGTCTCTTCCTCTCTGCGGCCTCAGATCGCCGCCAGGATGCAGGGCTGCCAGGGCCCCAGATGCAGCCATCCCTCCTGCGGAATGGCCCCGTTCACGTCCTGGCCGAGCGCCTGCCACTCGCCGCGGGGGACCCTGATGTCCACCGGCTCCTCGGACAGGTTGAAGGCCAGGAACAGCCGCTCGTCATTCTGCTCGCGCTCGAAACTGACGACGTTCCCCTCGGCGCGGACCGTGCTCTGGCGGCCGTTGCGCAGCGCGGGATGGTCATGCCGCATTTTTATGACGCGGCGGTAGTGGTGCAGCAGCGCGCCGGGGTCAAGCTCCTGCTCGGCCACCGCGTAGCCGTGATGCTCGTAGGGCACCGGCAGCCAGGGCAGCACCGGGGAGAAGCCCGCATTCTGCAGCTTGCCATCCCAGGGGAATGGCGTGCGGCAGCCGTCGCGCCCCTTGAATTCCGGCCAGAATTCAATGCCGTAGGGATCCTGAAGCGCCTCGAAGGGGACATCGGATTCGGGCAGGCCCAGTTCCTCGCCCTGGTAGATGCACACCGAGCCGCGCAGGCACATGAGAAGCAGCGCATAGGCGCGCGAGGCGGCATGGTCGAGCCCCCAGCGCGTGGTGTGGCGCACCACGTCGTGGTTCGAGAAGGCCCAGCAGGCCCAGCCCTGCGCCGCCACCCGGTCGACCAGATCCATCACGTCGGCGACGCGCCCCGCCGAGGGGAAGTCATTGGCCAGGAACTCGAAGGCGTAGCACATGTGCACGCGGTCATTGCCCTGGGTGTACTCGCCGAGGATCTCCATCCCGCGCTGCGCATCGCCGACCTCGCCGACGATGGTCGCCGCCGGATAGGTGTCGAGCAGCCCGCGCAGCCGCGCCAGGAAGTCGAGATTCTCCGGCCGGTTCTTGTCGTAGACATGGCGCTGGTGGTTGTAGGGGTTCACCGCGGGCGCGATGGAGTCGTTGCGCTCTTCCGGCGGAAGCGCGGGGTTGTTGCGCAGCTCCTTGTCGTGGAAGTAGAAATTGATCGTGTCGAGGCGGAACCCGTCGACGCCGCGGTCGAGCCAGAACTGCGCCACGTCCAGAAGCGCCTGCTGCACCTCGGGATTGTGCAGGTTCAGGTCGGGCTGCGAGGTCAGGAAATTGTGCATGTAGTACTGGCAGCGGCGCGCGTCCCATTGCCAGCCCTGCCCGCCGAAGATCGACAGCCAGTTGTTCGGCGGCGTGCCGTCGGGCTTGGGATCGGCCCAGACATACCAGTCGGCATGCGGGTTGGTGGTGTTCGAGCGGCTCTCGACGAACCAGGGATGCTGGTCCGAGGTATGGCTGAGCACGAGGTCGATGACGACCTTCACCCCCAGTTCATGCGCGCGCTCCACCAGCCAGTCGAAATCCGCAAGCGTCCCGAAGAGCGGGTCGACATCGCAGTAATTCGACACGTCATAGCCGAAATCCTTCATCGGCGAGGTGAAAAAGGGCGAAATCCAGATCGCGTCCACGCCGAGCGAGGCGATATGCGGCATCCGCTCGGCAATGCCCAGGAGGTCGCCCACCCCGTCGCCATTGCTGTCCTGGAAGCTGCGCGGATAGATCTGGTAGATCACCGCTCCGCGCCACCAGTCCTTGTCGATACTCTGGCCCGTGGCCACCGGGAGGGTCGTGCTCATCGCTGTCATCTCCTGTCGTTACTTTACCGAGCCGGCTAGCAGCCCCCGGACGAGATATTTCTGCATGGCGAAAAAGACCACTAATGGGACGGCAATTGACAGGAATGCCGCGGCTGTGAGGATTTCCCAGTTGCCGCCGCGCGAGCCCAGGAGCTCGACGATGCGGCCGGTCATCACCAGCTGGCTGTCGCCGGTGCCGAGGAAGACCTTGGCCACGAGCAGGTCGTTCCAGGTCCACAGGAACTGGAAGATGGCGAAGCTGGCCAGCGCCGGAAAGCTGAGCGGCAGCACGATCTTGCGGAAGATCTGGAAATCGGTGGCGCCGTCGACCCGGGCGCCCTCGATGATGTCCTTGGGGAGCCCGGCCATGTAGTTCCGCAGGAGGTAGATCGCCAGCGGCAGGCCGAAGCCGGTATGCGCCAGCCAGATGCCGAAATAGCCCTTGCCGAGCCCGATCGCGTTGTGGAAGCGCAAAAGCGGGATCAGCGAGAGCTGCAGCGGCACCACGAGCAGGCCCACCACGCAGGCGATCAGCAGCGCGCGGCCGGGAAAGCGCATCCAGGCCAGCGCATAGGCGGCGAAGGCGGCGACGAGGATCGGGATGACCGTCGCCGGGATCGTCACGGTGAAGGTGTTGAGGAAGGAGCGGCCGATCCCCTCCGCCCCGATCACCGTGCGGTAGTTGTCGAGGGTGAAGCGCGGCGGCACCACCGACTGCACGAAGAGCCGCTGGCCGCGGCTGCCGGTCATCTCGGCCGCGGAGGCGAGGACATAGTCGCCGGTCTCCTCGACCGTCAGGCTCTCGCCCTTGCCGAGATCGGCGGTGTCCCCGGGCTGGTAGGCGGCAGGCGCGCGCGAGGAGGTGCCCCAGGAGGCGATCTGCCCCGCGCCGCTGTCGAAGACATTGCCGCGCACGATCCACAGATCGCCCTCCTTCTGCTGGGCCTCGGGGCCCTCGGTGCGCGCCGAGAGCGTCTGCTCGGACGCCGAGAGCGCGGTCCACCAGCCGGTGGCGGCGAGCTGGTCCTTGTCGCGCAGCGAGGAGACGAGGAGGCCGAAGGTCGGCACGGTCCAGAGCACGACCAGCACCGCCACGGCGATGTGCACGGCCCAGGTGAGCGAGGCTTTCTGCCCGGCATGGCCCTCCATCACTGGCCCTCCTTCCTGGCGTTGCGGATGTTCCAGACCATGATCGGGGTCACGGCCAGCATCAGGATCACGGCGATGGCCGAGCCGCGGCCGAAATCGCCCGCGCGGAAGGACCAGTCATACATCATGTTGGCCAGCACCTGGCTGCCCCACTGGCCGTTGGTCATGGCGAAGACGATGTCGAAGATCTTCAGCACCAGGATGGTGATCGTCGTCCAGACCACGGCGATCGTGCCCCAGATCTGCGGGATCTTGATGCGCCAGAAGATCTGGAAGGGATTGGCGCCGTCGAGGATCGCCGCCTCGACGGTTTCCTCGGGGATGCCGCGCAGCGCGGCGGAGAGGATCACCATGGCGAAGCCGGTCTGGATCCAGACGAGGATCACCATCAGGAAGAAGTTGTTCCAGAAGGGCACGGTGATCCAGGCCACCGGATCGCCGCCGAGCCCGGTCACGATCGCGTTCAGAAGGCCGATCTGCTCCTGGTCGGCGCCGCGGTAGTCGTAGACGAATTTCCAGATCACGGCGGCGCCGACGAAGCTGATCGCCATCGGCATGAAGATCAGCGATTTCGCGGCATTGCCCCATTTGATCCGGTCGGTCAGCGCGGCGGCGACCAGCCCGAAGAAGGTCGCCATCGCCGGGACGAAGACCAGCCACAAGAGGTTGTTGCGCACGCTTTCGAGGAATTTCGCGTCGCCGAAGAGCCAGACATAGTTGCCCAGGCCGACGAAGTCCTGCCCCGAGCTGTCATGCAGCGAGAGCCAGATCGAGTTGAAGACCGGATAGACGAGATAGAGCGAGAGCACGAGGATCGAGGGGCCGAGGAAGAGCCAGGGCCGGATCGCGTTGGCGCGGCGCACATTCGCGGCCGCCTCGGGTCCCTTCATCGGGCAGAGCCGGTCGAGCACGGCGTTCGAGCCCCAGAAATAGGCGACGCAAAGGAAGACCCCGACGACGATGGTCGCGGCGGCATAGAGGATCTGGCCCATGTCAGGCGCTCCGCTCCGTTGGAAGGGGGAGGCCCCGGATCGGGGTCCGGGGCCGGTCGTCGCTTACTTGATGCCGTCCCAGGTGGACTGGATCGAGGCGGCCACCTCGGCAGCCGGGGCGCCGCCGGCATAGTCGACCATGCCGGTCCAGAACACGCCCGCGCCGATCGCGGCGGGCATGACATCGGAGCCGTCGAAGCGGAACGTGTCGGCGCCGCGCAGGATCTCGGCCATCTTGCCCATGGTCGGATCGCCGTAGAGATCGGGATTGGTGCCCAGATGCGCCGAGATGAAGGCGCGCTGCGCCATCCAGATCTCATGGGCGATCGGCGATTGCACGAACTCCATGAAGGCGCGGGCGCCGGGGGTGTCGCGGGTCATCGAGACGAGCGTGCCCGCCCCCAGCACCGGCTTGCCGAGATCGCGGTCGCCATAGGACGGGAAGTAGAAGAAATCGGCATCCTCGCCCACCACCGTGCCTTCGGGGAAGAAGGAGGGGATGAACGAGGCCTGGCGGTGCATGTAGCATTGCGGCGGCACCGAGAAGAGCCCTTTGGGGCTGTCGCGGAAATCGGTCGAGGCCACGGCCCCGGTGCCGCCCGCGACGAAGGCGTCGTCGCGCGCGAACCAGCCGAATTCCTCGATCGCCGCCACCACCTTGGGATCGTCGAAGGGCATCTCGTTGGTCACCCAGGCGTCGTAGACCTCGGGCGGGTACATCCGCAGCATCAGATCCTCGACCCAGTCGGTCGCGGGCCAGCCGGTCGCCCCGCCGGAGCCCAGCCCGATGCACCAGGGCGTCTCGCCCTCGTCGGTGATCGCCTGGGTCATCGCCTTGAGCTCTTCCATCGTCTCGGGGATCTCGAGGCCGAGATCCTCGAAATTCTCCGGCACGTACCAGACCAGCGATTTCAGGTCGACGCGGTAGAAGACGCCGTAGAGCGCCTCCGCGCCGTCCTTGCCGGGGAAGGTGGCGAGATCGACCCAGCTCTGCCCGGCGGCGTAGTTCTCGGCCACCCAGTCGGCCGTCTCGGCGGGCAGCGGCACCAGGAAGCCCTTGGCGGCCAGGTCCGCGGCCAGGCCCGGCTGCGGGAAGATGGCGATGTCGGGGGCCGAGCCCGCGGCCGTATCGATGACGATCTGCTGCTCGAAGCTGTCGGAGCCGTTATACTGCACATCCGCGCCGGTGGCGGTCTCGAAATAGGCCAGGACGGATTCGAAATAGTCGCGTTCCTGCGACAGCCAGGGCCCCGCGACGGTGATGACCTGGCCGCTCAGATCAACGGATTTCAGGGCCTCGTAGGAGTCCCAGTGAAATCCGCCCTCCCCGGGTTCGAAAACCAGATCCTGCGCCCAAGCGGCACCGGCAAGACAGGCCAGCGCAAGCGCGCTGCTGCCGAGAATGCGTGTCATATGGCGACCCTCCCAAGTCGATTTCCTGCGGCTGCGGACACTCCGCCCCCCTGAGCCGCTTGGTTCCAAAGGCTTTTCAAAACGCCTTGGCTGATGCAACAGTGGGGCGAGTCGTCCGGTGTGTCAAACGGCGCTTGCGCTGCAGAGTGATTTTTTTTAGATCTCGAAATAAATGGGGACAACCCTGCCGGGCGGCAGCCCGGGACTGCGGAGCCATTGGGGAGGGAGACGCGGAATGACCATTTCGCTCAAGCAGCTATCGCTGCTTCTGGGACTGTCCCAGACGACGGTGAGCCGCGCGCTGAACGGCTATCCGGAGGTCAGCGAGGCGACGCGCAAGCGGGTGATCGAAGCCGCGCAGCGCCATGCCTACATGCCCAATCCGCGCGCCCGCAGCCTTGCCACGGGGCGCGCGATGGCGATCGGCCATGTGCTGCCGCTGGCCGGTCCCTCCGACATGGTGAACCCGATCTTCGCCGATTTCCTGGCAGGCGCGGGCACGGTCTACACCCGCCGCGGCTACGGCGTGCATCTCTCCTTCGCCGAAGCCGGGCGCGAGGCCGAGCATTTCCGCTGGCTCACCCGGCAGCGCATGGTCGATGCGGTGGTGCTGCATTCGCCGCGCGCCGAGGACGAGCGCGCCCGCGCGCTGGCCGATCTGGACATCGTCTTCGGGGTGCACGGGCTGCTCGGGGCGCGGCGCGAGGGCTACAACTACGTCGAGATGGACAACCGCGCCGCGATGGAGCTGGCCACCTGCCATCTCGCCGGGCTCGGCCATCGCCGCATCGCCTTCCTCAACGGGCCTGCCGGGCTCAATTTCGCCCGCGAGCGCGAGGCCGGATTCCTGTCGGTGATGGAGGCGCGGTCGCTGGTGCCGAACCGACTCTGGATGCTCAATGACGAGATGAGCGAGGATTACGGCCACCGCACCGCGCAACGGCTCTGCCGCGGATCGCCGCGCCCGACCGCCTTCCTCGCCGGGTCGATCCTGGTCGCCGCGGGGGTTCACCGCGCGGTGCTCGAGGCCGGGCTGCGCGTGCCGCGCGACGTCTCGATCGTCACCCATGACGACATGCTGTCCTTCCTGCCCAATGGCGATCCGCCGCGGCTGACGGCAACGCGCTCGCCGGTGCGCGAGGCCGGGCAGCGGCTGGCCGACATCCTGATCGACCAGGTCGAGGACCGCACCCGGCCGCCGCGCGGGGTCATCCTTGCGCCCGAGCTGGTGCTGGGCGCCTCGACCGGACCCGCCCCCGCGGAGGCCCCGGCATGAGGCCGCCCGTCCCTGCCCGGCCCCGTGCCGGCGATTTTTCTGCGTCGAATTTTCCGCAAATTCCGCAGGCCATGCGGCGCCCCGGCGCCCGGCCCGCGGCGGCCTGCGGTATTTGGCACCTTGGCGCCGAGGGGCGATCCCCCGTATCACGCGCCCGAAGCGTATCTGCGAGGACCTGACCAGTGAGCACTATCGTAGCGGATGTCGGCGGAACCAATACCCGGGTCGGCCTGGCCGGCAGCGGCGCGGTGGACCGCGCAGCGGTCGGGCGCTACCGCAATGCCGAATTCGCCTCGCTCGGCGACATCCTGGCCAGCTATCTGGCCGAGCGCGCCCTGCCCGCTCCGGAGCGCGTCTGCGTCGCCGTGGCGGGCCCCGTGCGCCATGGCATCGGACGGCTCACGAACCGCGACTGGATCGTCTCGGCCGACGAGCTCTGCCGCGTCACCGGCGCCATCCAGGGTCTTGTGATAAATGACCTTTCCGCCCAGGGCTACGCGCTTGACATGGTCGGCTCCGAACCGCTTCTGGAACGCTGCGGCGACGCCGTGCCGGATGCCGAGGAGACCCGGCTGGTGATCGGCGTCGGCACCGGGTTCAACGCCGCTCCGGTCTACCGCCGCCCCGGCGGGCTGATGGTGACGCCCTCCGAATGCGGCCATGTCACCCTGCCGGTCTGGAGCGAGGACGGCGCCCGCCTGGCGGCCGAGCTGCGCCGCCATCACGGCTTCGCCTCGGTCGAGGATCTGCTGTCGGGACGCGGCATGCCGATGAGCTACCAGCTGCTGACCGGCAGCGTGCCCGAGGAGCCCGCGGAAATCCTGCGCCGCGCCGCCGCCGAGCCCGGCGGGCCCGAGGGGCGGTTCCTGGCGCTGATGGTCGGCACGCTCGGCCGCGTCGCGGGCGATCTGGCACTGACCCATCTGCCCTTCGGGGGAATCGTCTTCATCGGCGGCATGGCCCGGGCACTGCAGCCGTTCTTCGGCCAGCACGGATTCGACGCCGCGCTGTGCGACAAGGGCCGGTTCTCGGAATTTCTGCGGCAATTTCCGGTCTTTGCACTGACGGACGATTTCGCGGCCCTGGATGGCTGCGCGCTCTACGCCCGCCAGAGCGCCGCCTAGCTCCTGCGCTAATCTGATCTTAACGCACCGCGCCCTAAGCCTTGTCCGGTAACGGATCGAGGGAGACCAAGGTTGCGTGTAACGAGGATCAGACCGCGTGGAGCTAGCCGATGACGAAGGAAATCAGCCTTCCCGCCCGCGTGGACTATGCCGCTGTCGAGGCGCTTTATGCCGAGATCAAGGAGGCGCGCGGCGAGGATGTCGCGCTGGACGGGTCGCAGGTGAAGCATCTCGGCGCGTCCGGGCTGCAGCTGCTCCTGGCTGCCTGGAAGTCCTGGGAACAGGACGGGCACTCGCTCACTGTCACCTCCCCGTCCGGAAAGTTCTCCGAGCATATCGAGATGCTCGGGCTCGACAAGGCGCATTTCAGCAAAGCAGGGGCCGAGCAATGACACTGACTGTTTTGGCCGTCGACGACAGCCGCACCATGCGCGACATGCTGCGCCTCGCGCTGACCGGCGCCGGCTTCGAGACGCATCTGGCCGAGGATGGCGAACACGGGCTCGAAGTGCTCGAAGGGCTGAGCCCGGACGCGATCATCACCGATATCAACATGCCGAAGCTCGACGGATTCGGCTTCATCGAGGCCGTCCGCAAGCAGGAGCGCCATAACGGCGTGCCGATCCTGGTCCTGACCACGGAGAGCGCGACGGAACTCAAGCAGCGCGCCCGCGACGGCGGCGCCACGGGCTGGATCGTCAAGCCGTTCGATCCTGCCAAGCTGGTACGCGCGCTCCACATGGTCGCTGGGTAGGAGGGCCGCCGCTCATGTCCGAACCGAACGATCCGATGGCCGAAATCCGGGCCTCCTTCTTCATCGAATGCGAGGAGCTGCTCGAGGCCGCACAGGAAGGCCTCCAGTCCATGGAGGATGGCAGTGCCGACAGCGACACGATCAATTCGGTGTTCCGCGCGGTCCATTCCATCAAGGGCGGCGCCGGCGCCTTCGGCCTCGACGACCTGGTGAAATTCGCCCACAGCTTCGAGACCGTTCTCGACGAGGTCCGCTCCGGCAATTACCACCCGGACCAGGAAGCGATCCTGCTGTTCTTCACCTGCGGCGACCTGCTCTCCGATCTGGTCCGCTCCGCCCGCGACGAGACGCCGGTGGACCAGGATGCGATCGACCGCACGCTGGCGAGCCTGCAGGCGATTGCCGGCGAGGAAGAGGACGAGATCGCCGACAGCGAGTTCCAGCCGATGGGCCTGTCGCTGGATCTGGGGCTGCCCGATGAGGGTGGCGCCGACGAGGCTCCCGCGGGCGCGCCCGCCCCGGCCGGGTTCCGCATCGCCTTCAAGCCAGAGGAACAGCTCTACGCGCTCGGCAACGAGCCGCTCTATGTTCTGCGCGCCCTCTCCCAGCTGGGCGAGATGGAAGCCGAGCTGCAGGCCGCCGACGTGCCCGACCTCGATGACCTCAACCCGAAGGGCGCGCATCTGTCCTGGCAGATCCGCCTGGCGACCGAGGCGTCTCTCTCCGAAGTGGAGGAGGTGTTCGAATTCGTCGAAGGTCTTTGCGGGCTCGAGATCAGCGAGGACGTGGCGCAGGCCCCGGACGGCACCGCCCCGCCGCCCATGCCCGATTTCTCTGCGCTCAATGCGGATGACGACGCAGCCGACGACAGTGCTGCAGAGGATGGACCCGCGCCTTTTAGCGGCGGGGACCGGGAAGACGAGGATGACACCCCGCTTCCCGCAGAGCGTAACGTTCCCGTCAAGGCCGCGCCCAAGACCGGCGGCGCCGCCAGCGCTCCTGCCGCCGCGAAAGCCACCGTGCGGGTGGATCTCGAACGCATCGACCGGCTCGTGAACCTGGTCGGCGAACTTGTGATCAATCAGGCCATGCTCTCCCAGAGCGTCACCGAGGCCGGCCTGCCGCCGAATTCGCCGGTGGTGAACGGACTCGAGGAATTCATGCAGCTGACCCGGGACATCCAGGACAGTGTGATGATGATCCGCGCCCAGCCGGTGAAGTCGCTGTTCCAGCGCATGTCGCGCATTGTTCGCGAGGCCTCCGCGACCATCGGCAAGACGGTGCGGCTGAAAACCGACGGCGATGCCACCGAAGTCGACAAGACCGTCATCGAACGTCTCGCAGATCCGCTGACCCATATGATCCGCAACGCCGTCGACCACGGCCTGGAAAAGACCGACGACCGTCTCGCGGCTGGCAAGCCCGCGGAAGGCCTGGTGACACTCTCCGCAGGGCACCGCTCCGGGCGTGTCGTGATCGAAGTCTCGGATGATGGCGGCGGCATCAACCGGGATCGCGTCCTCAAGGTGGCTATCCAGAAAGGGCTGATTCCCGAGGACAGCACCCTTACCGACTCCGAGATCGACAACCTATTATTTCTTCCAGGCTTTTCGACCGCCAGCGAGGTCTCCAGCCTCTCCGGACGCGGCGTCGGCATGGATGTCGTCAAGAGCTCGATCCAGGGCCTCGGCGGCCGCATATCGATCAGTTCCGAGCGCGGCAAGGGAACGACCTTCTCCATCAGTCTGCCCCTGACTCTTGCGGTCCTCGACGGGATGGTCGTGCATGTCGCGGGCGAAACGCTCGTCGTCCCGCTCAATGCCATCGTCGAAACCCTCACCCTCTCCTCGGGCGATATCCGGAAGCTCGGTCCCGAAACCAATGTCGTCCAAATCCGCGGAGAGTTTGTTCCCCTGCTCGATCTCGGCACTGAACTTGGCTACCGCGAACCGCTGGAGGATTACTGCGGCGGCATCATCCTCCTGATCGCCCACGAAGATGGAAGCCGCGCCGCGCTAGTCGTCGACTCTATCCACGACCAGCGCCAGGTCGTCATCAAGGGCCTTCAGGACAGTTACGGCCATGTCCCCGGTGTCGCGGCTGCAACCATTCTCGGTGATGGCCAGATCGCCCTGATCCTTGATCCCATCGACATTACGGCAAACGCCAGCGGCAGGACTTGCCCGAAGAAGTCTCACATCATGGAAGTGGTTTGAAATGAGCGATGATGAATCCAAGACAGAAGCCGGCGAAATTGAACTCCTCTCCTTTCGAGTCGGAGAGCAGGAATATTCCGTCGATATCATGTCCGTTCGGGAAATTAGAGGCTGGACGAAAGCAACACCTCTTCCCCACGCTCCAAGTTTTGTTCGCGGCGTCATAAATTTGCGCGGAACTGTCCTGCCAATCGTTGACCTTGCCTCTCGTCTAGGCCTCCCGTCAGGCGAGGATAGTTCAAGAAATGTTATCATAGTTGTCCACATTGACGGGCAGACACTTGGGCTTCTTGTCAATGCGGTCTCCGACATTCTCTCCATACCATTGAATGAAATGCAGCAACCGCCGGAACTAGCGGCGGACGTCTCTCACACTTTCATCCGAGCACTGACCATATATGAGGGCCGAATGATACGCGTCTTGAACCTCGAATCCGTAATGCCCAGCAAGGAAGGCATTGCCGCCTAAGATGAAGAACATCCCTGCGATCGCACCAGCTCTAACAGCAGAACAATTCCGCTTCGTCGCAAGCGTGGCCCATAAGGAAGCTGGACTTGTTTTAGTCGAGAGCAAGTCATCTATGATTGCAGCCCGTCTCTCAAAACGAACCAAGGAATTAAAACTTCCTAACTTGGAATCATACTTCAAGCTTCTCGAATCAGAAGATGGAAGGAACGAGACGATCCACCTGCTCTCTGCTCTTACCACCAATGTCAGTCATTTTTTTCGAGAAGAACATCATTTCCAAACACTTGCAGATGAAATAATACCTGAATTAAAAAAGAAGCTCGAGTCAGGAACGAGCGTCCGAATCTGGTCTGCGGGCTGCTCGACCGGACAAGAAATCTATTCAATTGCGATCACCCTTCATGAAAACCTTCCCAATCTCCAAAACTACGACTTAAAGCTTCTAGCAACGGATATCGACCCTCAAGTCATCGAATTCGCGATGCAAGGGGTCTATAGTGAGCGGCAAGTCAGCAGCATCCCAAAGAATATCCTCTCAAAATATTTCATCCAGACGGAAGATGGTCAAATGAGGCTATCAAGAGAAATAATGAATCATGTAACGTTCCGACGCCTAAACTTACTTTCCGAATGGCCTATGAAGTCGAATTTCGACGCAATATTCTGTAGAAATGTGGTTATATACTTCGATGAAAAAACGCAGAATGACCTGTGGGGACGATTTACAAAAATATTGAAGAAAGATGGATGGCTTTTCATTGGGCACTCCGAAAGAATCCAAGAACCGGGATCATACTCTTTAAAGACCGCCGGGATAACCACGTACAGAAAACTGTAGCTGGAGGTTTCGTACACTTATGGCACTCAGAGACCAATTGCGAGTGATGGTTGTTGACGACATGTCAACATCACGTGGATTACTCGTGCAAGCGCTTGAAGGTTTCGGAATAAAATCTGTCGCCCATGCTCCTGACGGCCCAACTGCACTAAAGATTATCGAAAAATCACCTGTCCACCTTGTTATTTCGGACTTCAACATGCCAGGAATGGATGGACTACAACTTCTTCATTCATTAAGAACAAGCCCGAAGACGAAGGGTGTGGGCTTCATACTTATAACCGGACGCGCGGAGCGTCAAATTATCGAGAACGGAAAAAAACTCGGCATGAACAACTTTATCAAGAAGCCATTCCAACCACCAGACCTAAAGAATTGCATTGAGGCGGTTGTTGGACGCCTCTAAATGAGAACCAAAAACGAACGCCGAACTCAAATCGGGCTTGCACAACAGGACTTTTTCAGAAAGACCTCCACTATACTTCTGGAGTGCGGAAACTCCTGTCTAACCCTTCAAGAAGCTATATCTGAGTTATTTCAAACCGATGACGATTTGCCGGGAGAAGTCCTCATGAGGCTCCAAGATCTAGACAGGCTGAGTCAAAAATTGTTCGACGTATCTCACCTGTTAGAAGTTACAGGAGAAAATTCTCAATGCTCTTCCCTCATCTTCACGAAATCAATTGAAAAAAATCTAAAATTACATGAGTTGCAGAATACTTACCTGGATGGGCGCAACAATATGGAAGACACATCTGAAGTTGAAATATTCTAGGGTCAGGACTCATAGCCAATAGATGACGGTTGCCGCGAGGGCGATGGCTGAGAGGAAGACCTTTGGGCAGCGGTCGTAACGCGTGGCGACACGCCGCCAGTCCTTGAGCCTGCAGAACATGATCTCGATCCTGTTGCGCCTTTTGTACCGACGCTTATCGTATTTCACGGTCTTCTTGCGCTGTTTTCGGCCCGGGATGCAGGCGCGTATCCCCTTGTCGTTCAATGCTTCTCGGAACCAATCGGCGTCATAGCCGCGATCCCCGAGCAGCCAATCGACTTTCGGCAGGCTGCTCACCAAAGCCCGTGCGCCGATGTAGTCGCTGACTTGTCCCGCGGTCACGAACAGGCTCAGCGGGCGGCCCTGGCTGTCGCAGATGGCGTGCAACTTGGTATTCATGCCGCCCTTGGTTCGCCCGATCAGGCGTCCACGCCCCCCTTTTTCACGCCCATGCTGGTCGCTGTGCGGTGTGCCTTCAGATAGGTTGCGTCGATCATGACGGTCTTCCGTTCGCCGTGATCGGCGGCCAAGCCGACCATCATCCGCGCGAAGATACCCTTGTCACTCCAACGTTTCCAACGGTTGTAGAGTGTCTTGTGCGGGCCATATTCCGCCGGGGCGTCGCGCCAACGTAAACCATTGCGATTGATGAAGATAATCCCGCTCAACACTCGTCGATCATCGACGCGAGGCTTGCCGTGGGACTTGGGAAGAAGGGCTCCAGACGCGCCATCTGCGCGTCGCTCAACCAGAAAAGATCAGACATGTTCACCGCTCGATTTCCGAGCCGTGAATCACGCTGCCACCGGGAAATCAATGGGTCCTGACCCTTCTGTATCGTGGATCTGCTAGCGTGACCCCGTCACGTGTCCCGGCCAGGACCCGTGACGGGGTGGTGCGCGACGTCTGACCCTTGTGGCATGGCCACGCTTCTTAGCCTGTCGGCACCGCCTCTCCTTCATTGTCTCGAACAGTTGCCAGCGGCCCTCGTGGGACCGCGTATCAGAAGGAGGAGAGCATGGAGAAGGTAACACACGGTCGGATCATCGGGATAGATGTGAGCGGCCTTGTTGCACAAATCGGGGGCTGAGCGCGGTTCCCCTTTCCCCGGACGGACTTATCCTACGGCCACAGTGACGGGTATGCCGAGCGCGGT
>NZ_VATA01000199.1 GCF_005870025.1 Poseidonocella sp. HB161398 | reverse complement strand
AGTACCAGCATGATTCCGAATATTAAAAAATGTGGTTGGAATGCCTCGCGGAACACGAGCGAAACTGGCTACAGATCGGCGGGAGCTGACCTTTGCTACGATCGTGTCCCACGAGGTGATGTAGCTCGTGATGGGCCTCGCGCTGACTGGCGGACCGAGCTGGTCAGCCGCTCTTTGCGGGAGGCAGGCTGACGGTGAGATCATCGCAGACCGGCGCGAGGGTTTCCAGATGTCGTCATGGGGCGGCCAGGACCGGATAGGCTGGTGCTTCCACATCCCAGAGGAGGACGGCATGAAGACCTTCATCGGCATCGACGTTTCGCTCGCGAGTTCCGCAGTCTGCGTGCTCGACGAGCATGGGCAGGTCGTGAAGCGGGCGCAGATCGACAGCGAGCCCGATGCATTGATCGCCTTCCTGCGGGATCTGCCTTGGCCGGTCGAGGCGATCGGGCTCGAAGCCGGCCCGCTGTCTCAATGGCTTCACCGTGGCCTGGGCGAAGCCGGTTTCGAACTGGTCCTGATGGAGACGCGGCAGGTCAAGGCGGTCCTGAAGGCCATGCCGGTCAAGACCGACCGCCGCGATGCCGAGGGCATTGCCCGGCTGCTCCGCATGGGCTGGTTCCGGCCGGTCCACTGCAAGTCGGTATCGGCGCAGGAGATGCGCGCCCTGCTGAGCGCCCGCAAGGCGGTCCAGAAGGCGGCACTGGACATCGAGCAGTCCTTGCGCGGGGTCCTGCGCAATTTCGGGATGAAGCTCGGTCCGGTCGGCAAGGGCAAGGGGCGCTACGAGGCACGGGTGCGCGAGCTGGTCGCCGGGAATGCCGCGCTGGAGGCTGCAGCCTCGGCCATCCTCGATGCCCGGGCAATGCTGCGCGACAGGCTATCGGCGCTGGACCGCAGGGTGCTGGAGCTTGCCCGGCAGGACGACGCCTGCCGCCTGATGATGACGATGCCGGGCGTCGGCGCCGTGATCGCGCTGACGGTCCGCGCGGCGATCGACGACCCGGCGCGGTTCCGGTCGTCACGGGACGTAGGACCATGGGTCGGCCTCACGCCCCGGCGCGAGCAGTCCGGAGAGCGCGATATCGTCGGACGGATCACCAAGGCAGGGGATGCCGCGCTGCGAACGGCGCTCTTCAACGCCGCCACCGTGATGATGCACCACGCAAGGCCATGCTGGCTCAAGGCGTGGGGCATGCAGGTCGCCAGGCGCCGCGGCTCGAAGCGTGCAACGGTAGCCGTGGCACGGCGGATCGGCGTCGTTCTTCATCGCATGTGGCTGGACGGCACCGAGTTCCGCCTGCAGCGCGATCCGGTCCCGGCTGCCGCCTGAGACTTCCACAGGCACAGGAAAAAGGAGAAGGCGAGCTTCTGGCAGGGTCCGTCCTGCCATGACGAAGTCCCCACCGGGACGCGGTTCCCGCCGACGCCGGATATGACGCTGCCGCCGGACGTTCCGTCCGAGCGCGTTTTCCAGATGGGCGCCCGGGAACCGATCTCACCGACATCATGTAGGCGGCTTGCGCGCCGACCACGGACGGAAGCATGACACCGGCAAGGGGACTGGGAATGGACGCGATGGCGCTGGGGAAGAAGCACATGGCACTGCGCAGGATCAACGCGGCTGTCGGCGCGGGCGGCGCTCCGATATCTGATGTCTCCGCGCCGCCCGCGCCTCGCGTTCCGCTGCCAGCCCGGCAATTGCGGCAGCCTTGCCGTGCAGATTCCGGATTGACGGCAGGGGCCCCAAGACGGAAGCGTCATGTACCTGGCGCGTTGAACCGTCCATTCCTCGGTCTGCTCCATGAGGATCGCGCCGACGAGGCGCCGGATCGAAGCCTCGTTCGGAAAGATGCCGACGACATCGGTGCGCCGCTTGATCTCGCCGTTCAGTCGCTCAATGGGGTTCGTGCTGTGAAGCTTCACGCGATGCTGGGCCGGG
>NZ_VATA01000198.1 GCF_005870025.1 Poseidonocella sp. HB161398 | reverse complement strand
CAAGGCGGAGAAAGGTCATTCTTGGCATCCGGTCACAGCTTGAGGGTATCGGCCGATGGCCGTCGCCGCTCTTCTAGGGGGAACGTCCCGGTCGCACAAGCCGCCGACCCGGCAGTCCGGCCCCGCGTACCGGCCCGGCGCACCGCCGCAATGGTCCGGAAACGGTCGCCCGGTCGGTCCGCGCAGCCACGGCAAGTCCCGGGACCTGCCGCTCATGCCGAGGGCGCCTCCGTCCGGCGATCGTGTAAGGACTGGCCAGGCTGCGGCACAGGTCGATCCACAGTCACGACCCTGAAGCAGGTTCTTCTGCGGACGAGTGGCTGATGCCGCATATGCAAACGCAAATCTGAAGTGTCACCCTGGCGATGCTGCGAGCAGCCGGGCAGGCCGGAGACCTCCGTCAATCGGAGGCCTGCCCGGCTGCGGTTTCGGCGCGCTTCCTTGCCCGGAGCTCCAGGCGCGAGGGGCGCCCCGGGTGCCTTCCGCCCTTCTTCCTGTAGCCGGCATGGGCGCTCGATGGCGGCACGGTCACGGCGGGCGGCGGTTTTTCCTGCTCCGCCATGATATGAGCGAGCACCGCCGACAGGCGCTTGGTCTCGGTGATGGCAGCGTGGGTCACGCGCTGCTGGCGCGGATCGAAGATCCGGAAGGGCAGTGCCATGCCCTTGTGCCGGACCTGGAGCTGGCCGTCGGCGAACCCGCAGACATCGGCATGCTGGCCTGCGGCGGACCGGGAGAGGTCGCTGTCTTCCGCCAGCAGCTTCATGCGGTCATGGGCAATGGTCAGCGTCCTGCAGAGGCGGCGCTGGTCGCGCAGGCACAGGATGTCTCTCAGCCGGTCCGGAGCGACGTTCAGGGGAGGGTGGAGGTCTTGGGCCCGCAGCGGAGTGACGGCGAAGCGCGCATTCGCGCGTTCCGCGAAGCCGGGCAGGACGGCGTTCGTAGCCTCGATGCCGGAGAGCCCGGCCAGGCGCAGCTCCTTCGCCAGCCGGTCCTGCAACGTCCGGCTGGCGCGTTCGACCCGGCCCTCGGCCTGGCTGGAACTGGCGCAGGGGATCTCGATCTGCAGTTCGCCCAGGGCCCGGCCGAACCGGGTCATCCCGTTGGAATGCCGGCCGGGTTTCGGGACGCGGAAGACGGTGTGCCTGTCGCTGCAACGCGCCATTGTCCGCCATTGGTCCGAGGACAATGGCGCGTGCCGCGGGGCGGCCGTGCCGGGCAAGGTGCCGATCGAGCGCGCCGAAGTCGCTGAACCTGCTTTCGGAGGGGGCGAATTCCAGGTGCATCAGCCTGCTGGTGGCGTCGTCGATGAACACGAGGAGCGTGCACGGATCCCATTCGCCGCCACCGCTCGGAGTTTCCCATCGTGGCGCCATCGGTTCGAGCCCGACGGGCGACGGCGCGCCGGCGGCTCATTCCTCGAACCACCGATGTTGCGAGCCGTCGATCCGGATCAGCTCGCCGAGGGCTTCCCGGCGCAGGCGCAGCTGGTGGATGCGGTGCCGCTGCCGGCGCGGGAGCCACGGCTCCGCCGCGACCGTCCATTTCCGGAGCGTCTCGCGCGACACCCGGATCCCGTGCAGCTCCGCCAGCTTCTCGGCCGCGAGCGCCGGGCCGAAATCGCTGTAGTTCTCGCGGACAAGCGCAAGCGCGAGATCGCGCCGGGCGCCGGGGATCCGGTTGCCCGCCGTCCGGCCGCGCGATGCATGGCGGATCGAGGCCGCGCCGCCGCCACGGTACCGCTTCAGGAGCCGGAACATCTGGCGGCGGCTGACGCCCGGGATGCCTGCACCGGCATCGATGCCCAGCCGCCCGTCATCGGCCCGAGCCAGAACGTCGACCCGCTGCAATTCCCGTTCGCTCATCAACACCCATCCCACGGAAGCTCTCCCTCGCCATCACCGGCAGGGCGAGTGACACTTTCGCTTTGTTCCGGGATGACATTATCGCTTTGCGC
>NZ_VATA01000197.1 GCF_005870025.1 Poseidonocella sp. HB161398 | reverse complement strand
CCAGCGACAATCAGGATGATACCGTCACAGATGTCGCGACATAGAATCTTATCCTGATTGTCGCGCACCTCTCACCCAGATTGACGCGCTATAGCGCCAACAGATAGAAGGTCCCCATTAGACCTGCGCCAACGAACACCATCGTCGCGTAGGATCCGGACCGGTTGCGATCATTAAACAGGCTGAGCGGCATCATGGGCCGAGCCTTGCCCGACTGGCTCTGGACGAACAGGGCACCGAGAGCAATCGCAGCGGCAAAGGCTGCAATGGTAATGGCGTCGTTCCATCCGTCTTCCGCAGCGCGCGTCACGCCGAAGGTGAGGGAGAACATGGCCCCGGCCCCTATGACCGCGCCTACGGCGTCGAGGGGAGCCTTGTGACGTTCGCCTTCGCGAAGGACGCGGCTTGCCGCGACGAGCACGATGCCGATCGGCACATTGATGAGGAAGACCCATCGCCAGCTCAGCAGGCCGGTCAGCAGGCCACCGATGATCACACCGCCCACGATGCCGAGCGCCGACATGGCACCATAGGTTGCCATTGCGCTATTGCGTTCCCTGCCAGCAGGAAATGTCGCGGTGATCAGGGCAAGAGCGTTCGGCGCAGTGAGGGCGGCCCCGACCCCCTGAATGCCACGCGAAGCGATGAGGATTTCGCTGTTCGGAGCAACGCCGCACAACAGCGAGGCGAGGGTGAAAATTCCCATGCCGATCCGCAAAACGCGCCTGCGGCCATAGACATCGCCCACGCGCCCACCGAACAGCAACAGTCCGCCGAACGCGAGAATGTAGCTGTTCACGATCCATGGCAGGGTGGCCGCGGAAACGCCGAACTCCCGCTGGATGCTCGGCAAGGCGATATTGGCAATGGTGTCATCCAGGACCAGCATCAGCTGGGCCACGGAGATCACGAAGAGGTAGAGCCTGAGGCGCTGTTGCTCCGATGGAGCTCGCATGGTCGCGGTCGTCATTCCTATAGTCCTGTTCTTGCTTCGAATCTGATCCGCAGGTAGATAGCCTCCGTACCATGGTACGGAGTCAACAAGAGAAATGCTGAGTATCGGAAAACTGGCTGACGCTGGGGGCGTCGGTGTCGAAACCGTCCGGTTCTACCAACGCAAGGCGTTACTGGTTGTACCAGCGCAGGCTGGCGGAATCCGGCGTTATGGCGACGAAGATGTTCGCCGCCTTCGGTTCATTCGAAAGGCGCAGAAGGCAGGGTTCACCTTGGAGGAAATCAAGGAACTGCTCGACCTGGATGCGAGCCATGACCATCGCCGGGCGCATGAACTGGCAACCAGCCGGATCGGAAAACTTGACGAACAGATTGCGGAACTGCATCGGGCGCGGGAAAGCCTGCAACGGCTGAGCAGAGAATGTGCCGCTGGGTCATCCGGACCATGCCCGATCCTTGCTGCCTTCGATGTGTGAATGGTTCTCTATCAGGATAGCCTTTGAGACTATAGGGCACCTCTCAAAATTGCCGCGGTGCCGCGTCCGGGGTATGACCCGGGCGGCGTTCGGCGGTTGGGGCATGGCGATGGCACAGATGGGTTTCTTCGATCTTTCAGATCGCTACGCAAGCCTGGATGCCAAGAAGGACCCGCTGGCCGAGCTCGACGCCGTCGTGCCGTGGGAGGACTTCCGTCCGGCACTGGAGCTGGCGTGGCGCAAGCCGGAAGCCGGAAGCCGAGCGGAAATCGCGCGCCGGACGCAAGCCAATGGACGCCGTGCTGATGTTCAAGGCACTGGTGTTGGCGGCGCTCTACAACCTGTCCGACGACCAGATCGAGTATCAGATCCGCGACCGGCTCTCCTTCATACGGTTTCTTGGCCTCGGGCTGGACGGCCGGGTGCCTGACGCGAAGACCGTCTGGCTCTACCGCGAGGCGCTCGCGCAAGCAGGCATGGTCGAGGCGCTGTTCCGCCAGTTCGACGGCCATCTCGCGCGGCAGGGC
>NZ_VATA01000196.1 GCF_005870025.1 Poseidonocella sp. HB161398 | reverse complement strand
CTTGTACTTCGTAGGGGCCCAACTGCTCATGCCTACCGGCTATCATGCTGGATTCATGCAGTGAATCCCTCGCACGATTTGTGCAACAAGGCCCAGGGTTGGTGGAAAGATTGATGTTACTGTTTCTGCGATTGGGGATGCGAGCAGTTTGCTTGGCGGCACGCTGATAATGACTCCCTTGAATGCCGCAGACGGAGAAATTTATGCTGTGGCTCAGGGCGCTATCATCGCTGGAGGTATCGGAGTCGAAGGGGATGCAGCGCAGTTGGTCCAAGGTGTTCCCACGGCGGGGTCAATTCCGGCTGGCGCACGGGTGGAAAGAGAGGTGGATTTCGATTTTCTTTCTTTGCGAAATTTGCGCTTAGCCCTGCGTGACCCGGATTTTTCCACGGCCGTCTCCATTGAAAGGGCCGTAAATTCCTTCTTCGGGTCACGCGTGTCGGAAGCCGTGGATTCTGGAACCGTCAATTTTTCAGTTCAATCTCTTGGAGGTCGAGGGTTGGTCCGGGCAATTTCGGAAATTGAAAATATAGCCATAGAGCCGGAACAGAAGGCGAGGGTTGTTGTGGATCAAAGGTCGGGCACAATTGTAATTGGTGAAAATGTAAGAATTTCGCGCGTTGCGGTTGCGCAAGGTAATTTAACACTGCGAGTTGAAGAGGAGCCATTGGTGGTGCAGCCAAATCCATTTTCAGAAGGTGAGACGATAGTGGTTCCCAGGACGAACGTCGGTATTGAGCAGGAGCCGGGGACGGGTCTTGCCGAAATTCAGGGTGGAGCGGATCTTTCCGACGTTGTGTCCGGTCTTAACGCCCTAGGGGTGTCCCCGAGGGATATGATTGATATTCTAAAGACCATAAAATCTGCCGGAGCTCTTCATGCCGAGTTCATCGTAAAGTAGATCTGTTGATCTACGGTTCCGATCGGCGTTGTTGCAGAACTCATCGGCTTCCGGGATTCACGGCGTGAATCCGGTGGGTTAAGAGCCTGCCATGACGAAGCCAGAACCCGCTCGGTACCGTACGACCAACTGGAAATCCTGCAATGCCGCCTTGAAGCGGCGCGGGTCGCTTCTCGTTTGGGTGTACAGGGACATGGCCTGGCTCGCGCCGAAGGCAGGCAAGCTCTGGCGTCCGCCGGTCTTCCCGGAATGAGGAGGATCCGCGGACGGTCCGGGGGACCGTCTGCCCGACGAGTGCGATCCAGTTCTGCCTCATGGTGAAGGTCCTGTCCGGCCTGCCGTTGCGCCAGATCGAGCCATGGGAACGCCATGGGTCCGAGTGAGTTGCCCATCGCGGCGCCATCAGTCCGAGCCCGATGGGCGCCGGCGCATCCACTGGCAACTCGCCGGTGACGGCGCCGATTTCCTCGTCGTCCGGGATCTGGTCCAGAAGGTCCGGCAGAACCGGGCTGTCACCCTCGCGGCTGGATGTGAATTCCACGGTCCGGATGTCGCCCGTCGCGACGTCCATGGCCAGATGGACCTTGCGGTACTGGCGTTGACCTGAGACCCGCATCTTCCTCCAGTTTGAGGTTGAGTCCGCCCCAACCAGGAGACGGACAATGAAGCGATCAAGGTTCAGCGAAGAGCAGATCATCGGGATGCTGAAGGAGCAGGAGGCGGGCATGGCGACGGCCGATGTCTGCCGCAAGCACGGGGTCAGCACGGCGACGTTCTACAAATACAAGGCGCGGTTTGGCGGTCTTGAGGTGTCGGATGCCCGACGTCTCAGGGCGCTTGAGGACGAGAACGCCAAGCTGAAGAAGCTGCTGGCAGAGGCCATGCTCGAGCGCGCCAGTGAAGGCGCCATTGGTTCGAGCCCAATGGCGCGCGCGATCCTGAAGGATGTCGCGTCGCGAAAGTGGTAACGCCCGGCGTGAGGCGGGAAGCGGTGGCACATGTCGTGGCGTTCCACGGGGTGAGCCAACGACGGGCGTGCAAGGCTTTGGCGGTGGACCGGTCGAGCGTGCGCTATCGCAGCGTGCGACCGGAT
>NZ_VATA01000195.1 GCF_005870025.1 Poseidonocella sp. HB161398 | reverse complement strand
GTGAACGAGGCGCAGTACCAGGAGATGTATGCCCGCTCGATCGCGGACCCCGACGGGTTCTGGGGCGAGGCTGCGCGCGACAGGCTCGACTGGATCAAGCCCTTCACCAAGGTCAAGTCCACCTCCTTCCAGCCCGGACAGGTGGAGATCAAGTGGTTCGAGGACGGCACGCTCAATGTCGCCGCCAACTGCATCGACCGCCATCTCGCCACCCGCGCCGACCAGACCGCCATCATCTTCGAACCCGACGACCCCAACGAGCCCGCGCGCCACATCACCTACCGCCAGCTTCATGCCGAGGTCTGCAAATTCGCCAATATCCTCGAGGATCTGGGCGTCAGGAAGGGCGACCGCGTGGTGCTCTACCTGCCGATGATCCCCGAGGCCGCCTATGCGATGCTGGCCTGCGCGCGGATCGGCGCCATCCACTCGATCGTCTTCGCGGGCTTCTCGCCCGACGCGCTTTCCGCGCGGATCAACGGCGCGGGCGCCAAGCTGGTCATCACCTCCGACTACGCCCCGCGCGGCGGCCGGATGACGCCGCTGAAATCGAATGCCGACGCCGCGTTGCTGCATTGCAGCGAGGACGTGAAGATGCTGGTCGTCAAGCGCACCGGCGGGCAGACCACCTGGGTCGCGGACCGCGACTTCGACTATGCCGAGCTGCATGCCGAGGCCGATGACCGCCACCGCGCGGTCGAGGTGAATGCCGAGGATCCGCTCTTCATCCTCTACACCTCGGGCTCCACCGGCCAGCCCAAGGGCGTCGTGCATTCCTCGGGCGGCTACCTGCTCTATGCGGCGATGACGATGCAGTACGTCTTCGACTACAAGGAGGGCGACGTCTTCTGGTGCACCGCCGATGTCGGCTGGGTGACGGGCCACAGCTACATCGTCTACGGGCCGCTGGCCAACGGCGCGACCACGGTGATGTTCGAGGGCGTGCCGACCTATCCCGATGCCAGCCGCTTCTGGCAGGTCTGCGAGAAGCACCGCGTCAACCAGTTCTACACCGCCCCCACCGCGATCCGCGCGCTGATGGGCAAGGGCCCGGATTTCGTCGAGAAATGCGACCTCACCTCGCTGCGGATCCTCGGCACGGTGGGCGAGCCGATCAATCCCGAGGCCTGGACCTGGTACAACGACCATGTCGGCAAGGGCCGCTGCCCGATCGTCGACACCTGGTGGCAGACCGAGACCGGCGGGCATCTTCTGACGCCGCTGCCGGGGGCGACGGCGCTGAAGCCGGGCTCGGCCACCCTGCCCTTCTTCGGGGTGCAGCCGGTGGTCCTCGACCCGCATACCGGCCAGGAGATCGCCGAGACCGAATGCGAGGGCGTGCTGTGCCTGAAGGACAGCTGGCCGGGGCAGATGCGCACGGTCTGGGGCGATCACGAGCGGTTCGAGAAGACGTATTTCTCGGACTACAAGGGCTACTACTTCTCCGGCGACGGCTGCCGCCGCGACGCGGACGGCTACTACTGGATCACCGGGCGGGTGGATGACGTGATCAACGTCTCGGGCCACCGGATGGGCACGGCCGAGGTGGAGAGCGCGCTGGTGGCGCATGCCAAGGTCGCCGAGGCGGCGGTGGTGGGCTATCCGCATGCGGTCAAGGGCCAGGGCATCTACTGCTACGTGACGCTGATGAACGGGGTGGAGCCGACGGAAGACCTGGCCAAGGAGCTGCGCACCTGGGTGAGGACCGAGATCGGTCCGATCGCAAGCCCGGATCTGATCCAGTGGGCGCCGGGGCTGCCGAAGACGCGCTCGGGCAAGATCATGCGGCGGATCCTGCGCAAGATCGCGGAGAACGACTACGGCTCGCTGGGCGACACCTCGACGCTCGCGGAGCCGGCGGTGGTCGACGACCTGATCGAGAACCGGGTCAACCGCTAGGAAGATTGTCCCCGCCCCCCGGGAGGCCGGAGCCTCCCGGGACGCGCGGACCGGACCGGGGCGAAAAGCGCCCCGAAGCGGGCCCCCAAGGGGGCCC
>NZ_VATA01000194.1 GCF_005870025.1 Poseidonocella sp. HB161398 | reverse complement strand
CTGACGCCCGGCAAGGACGGCACCGTCGTCCATGACATGGAAGACGACGTGATCCGCGGCGCGACGGTGGCGCATGGCGGCGAGATCACCTTCCCGCCGCCGCCGCCCAAGGTGGCCGCGATCGCGGCGCAGAAGCCGAAGGAGAAGCCGAAGGAGCTGACCCCCGAGGAGCGCCGGGCGCAGGAGACGGCGGCCTTCAAGGCGCAGACCAGGACGCAGGTGACGCTGCTTGCGGCGATGGCGGTGCTGATCCTCGGGCTGGGGCTGATCGCCCCGGCGTCGTTCATGCAGCATTTCATCGTCTTCGTGCTGGCGGTCTTCGTCGGCTTCCAGGTGATCTGGAACGTCGCGCATTCGCTGCACACGCCCTTGATGGCGGTGACCAACGCGATCTCCTCGATCATCATCCTCGGCGCGCTGATGCAGATCGGGTCCGGCTCGGGGCTGGTGGTCGTGCTGTCCGCGCTCTCGGTCTTCATGGCCGGGATCAACATCTTCGGCGGCTTCATGGTGACGCGCCGGATGCTCGCCATGTTCCAGAAATCGTAACCGGAGGCAGGACAGATGGAATTCGGATTCACGACGGCGGCCTATGTGGTCGCGGCCGTCCTCTTCATTCTCAGCCTCGGCGGTCTTTCCGGCCAGGAAAGCGCCAAGCGGGCGGTCTGGTACGGGATCGCGGGCATGGCGCTGGCGGTCCTGGCGACGCTGGGCAACCTGGGCGGCGGCTTCTGGCTGGTGGCGCTGGTGCTGATCGCGCTCGGCGGCTGGTTCGGGATGATCGTCGCCAAGCGGGTGCAGATGACCGAGATGCCGCAGCTGGTGGCGGCGATGCACAGCCTGGTCGGCCTGGCGGCGGTCTTCGTCGGCTACAACGCGCATTTCACCATGAAGCTGGTGGAGCGCGCCCATGCGGCGGGCACGGACGTGACCGGCGGCTTCGCCTCGCTGGTGGCGCACAAGACCCCGGTGGAGCTGGGCATCCTGGAGGTGGAGCTGTTCCTGGGCGTGTTCATCGGCGCGGTGACCTTCACCGGCTCGGTGATCGCCTTCGGCAAGCTCGCGGGCAAGGTCGACGGCAAGGCGAAGAAGCTGCCCGGGGGGCACATGCTGAACGCCGGGGCGGCGGCGGTGTCGCTGCTGTGCCTCTTCTGGTACCTGGGCACGGGCGGGTTCCTGCCGCTGCTGCTGATGACGCTCTGCGCGCTCTTCATCGGCTACCACCTGATCATGGGGATCGGCGGGGCGGACATGCCGGTGGTGGTGTCGATGCTGAACTCGTATTCCGGGTGGGCCGCGGCCGCGATCGGCTTTTCGCTGTCGAATGACCTCTTGATCGTGGTCGGCGCGCTGGTGGGCTCCTCGGGGGCGATCCTGAGCTACATCATGTGCAAGGCGATGAACCGCAGCTTCGTCTCGGTGATCCTGGGCGGCTTCGGCGGCACGGCGGGTCCGGCGATGGAGGTCGAGGGCGAGCAGGTCGCGATCGATGCCGACGGCGTGGCAAGCGCGCTGGAGGAGGCCGACGAGGTGATCATCGTGCCGGGCTACGGCATGGCGGTTGCCCAGGCGCAGCAGAATGTCAGCGAGCTGACGAAGCGCCTGCGCGCAAAGGGCAAGAACGTGCGGTTCGCGATCCATCCGGTTGCCGGCCGCCTCCCCGGCCACATGAACGTGCTTCTGGCCGAGGCGAAGGTGCCCTACGACATCGTCCTTGAAATGGAGGAAATCAATGAAGATTTCCCTGACACGGACGTGGTGATCGTGATCGGCTCGAACGACATCGTGAACCCGGCGGCGCAGGAGGATCCGAACTCGCCGATCGCGGGGATGCCGGTCCTCGAGGTGTGGAAGGCCAAGCAGGTCTTCGTCTCGAAGCGCGGCCAGGGCACGGGCTATTCGGGCATCGAGAACCCGCTCTTCTACAAGGACAACACCCGGATGTTCTACGGAGACGCCAAGAAGTCCCTCGACGAGCTGCTGACAAAGATCGCCTGAGCCCCCGGGGCAAAAGGCAAAGCGCAGGGCCCCGCCGGAAACGGCGGGGCCCTTGTGCAT
>NZ_VATA01000193.1 GCF_005870025.1 Poseidonocella sp. HB161398 | reverse complement strand
CCGGAGCTGCTGAAGCGGCAGGCGGTGATCTATGTGCGGCAGTCGACGCAGAGCCAGGTGATGACGAACCTGGAGAGCCAGCGGCGCCAGTACGACCTGGTGGAGATGGCGCGCGGCTACGGATTTTCCGCAATCGACGTCATCGACGACGATCTCGGCATTTCGGCGAGCGGCTGCCAGTCCCGCCCCGGGTTCGAGAAGCTGGTGGCGATGCTGTGCTCGGGATCGGTCGGTGCCGTCTTCTGCCTGGAAGTGTCCCGCCTGGCGCGGAACGGACGGGACTGGCATCACATGCTGGAGCTGTGCGGCCTCGTGGAGGCCCGGGTGGTCGACCACGACGGCGTCTACGATCCGCGTGCCCCCAACGACCGGCTGCTTCTCGGCATGAAGGGCAGCATCAGCGAGTTCGAGCTCGGCGTTCTGCGCACGCGGATGGTGGAGGCGGCCAGGGCCAAGGCCCGCCGCGGAGAGCTGCGCTACACGCCGCCCATCGGCTATCTTTGGGACCGGGAGGCCGGCGTGATGTTCGATCCTGACCTCCGGATCCAGGAGGTGATCCGCCAGATCTTCTCCCGATTCCGGGAGCTTGGCAGCGCCCGGCAGGTCCTGTTGTCCCTGTCCGCCGAAGGCGTCCACTTCCCGAGACCGTCCGACGGCATCCGGATGACGACCTTCGACTGGCGGCCCATTCGCTACCGCAACGTGAGCGGCGTGCTGAAGAACATGTTCTATGCCGGGGTCTATGCCTACGGAAAGACCGGGCGCCGGGCGGAAATCCGCGACGGACGCGCACATGTCACGTACAAGAACCGGAAGTCCCCCGAAGACTGGGATGTCGTGATCAAGGATCACCATGTCGGCTACATCGATTGGGAAGAGCATGAGCGCAATCAGGCCCAGCTGGCCAGGAATGCCTTCGGACGCGCAGGCGGCGTCAAGTCCGGCCGCGGCGGCGGCGCCCTCCTGGCAGGCATGCTGTGCTGTGCCCGGTGCGGCCGACGGCTGCATGTCGTCTATGCCGGGCGAAAACCGCGGCCGGTCTACCGGTGCGACACGCCCAACCTGCTTCTGGGCCAGAAGCGCTGCATCACCTTCGGCGGGCTCAGGGCCGAGACGCTCGTCACCGGTGCGGTTCTGGAGGCCGTGGCGCCGCTCGCAATCGAGGCCGCCGCGCAGGCGCGCGCTAACTTGAGCCAGGCCATGGAGGACAAGCGCAAGGTTCTCGAGATGGAACTGCAGCAGGCCCGCTACGACGCGTCCCTGGCCGAACGCCGCTACGCTGCCTGCGACCCGGACAACCGGCTCATTGCCGCGGAACTGGAAAGGCGATGGGAAGAGGCGCTGCAGCGCGTGCGCAGCTTCGGGCAGCGGCTGGACATGGGCTCTGCCGCACCGCCCGAGCCGGACATCAGCCGTCTGGACGGCCTGGCGCGCGACCTCGAAGCCGCCTGGTCGGCCCCTGCTGCCACCATGCGCGACAAGCAGCGCCTGATCCGGACGCTGATCGAGGACATCGTGGCCGACATCGACGACAGCAGCGGCGAGATCGTTCTCGTCGTTCACTGGAAAGGTGGACGCCATAGCGAATTGCGGGTCAGAAAGCCCAGGCCGGGCGAGCACAATTCCCGCACCAGCGGCGAAGCTCTGGCAGTCATCCGCGAGATGGCCGGACGTTGGCCGGACGAAGCGATTGCCGCCTGCCTGAACCGGATGGGGATGCCGACAGGCCAGGGCAAGACCTGGACCGCGAAACGCGTCTCCTCCATTCGCCGGGTCAACGACATCCACGGGTACCTCTCCGCGGACAAGGATGGCCCGTGGCGCACCATGACCGAGGCCGCAAAAGAGCTCGGCGTCACCAATCACGTCATAAGAGCATTGATAAGAGACGGAATTCTGCCCGCGAACCAAGTGGTGGACGGTGCGCCCTATCAAATCCGGGCGGAAGACCTCCGCTCAGAGCAGGTGCAGAAGGCGCTCGCGCGCAAAGGGCGCCCGTGTCGCACGGACGCCACCGACCAGCTTCAAATGTTTCCAAGCACTTGCGAAAAGGGGGCAGAATGACCAACCGCTCGC
>NZ_VATA01000192.1 GCF_005870025.1 Poseidonocella sp. HB161398 | reverse complement strand
CCGGCCTCGGCGGATTTCCAGCGCCCCAGCAGCGCGGAGAGCGGCCCTTCGGCGGGATGGCCGAGCCCGACCATCACGTTGTCGAGCACGCTGAGGCTGGCGAAGTCGCGCGGCGTCTGGAAGGTGCGCCCGAGCCCCAGCGCCGCGGTCGCCGCGACGCCCAGCCCGGAGATGTCGGTGCCGTCGAAGCGCACGCGTCCCGCGCTCGGCGGCAGCACGCCGGAGATCAGGTTGAAGGTGGTCGACTTGCCCGCGCCGTTCGGCCCGATCAGGCCGAGGAAGCCGCCGCGGCGCAGCGAGAAGCTGAGCCCGTCCGGCCCGCCGACCGCGCGGAAGCCCGCGAAATCGCGCACCACGCCCTCGAGTTCCAGGATCGTGTCGCTCATGAGTCCGCCTTCCGCTGCAGCCGGTTCCAGGGCTGCCAGCGCAGCACGAGGATGAAGAGGATGCCGGTCACCACCTCCTCGGCCGAGGCGGCGATCTGCGCGCCACGCACCGTCTCGAAGGGGATGGCGCGGACGAGTTCCTGGAAGAAGACCAGCGCCATGGTGCCGAGGATCGCCCCCAGGATGGTGCGCTCGCCGCCGAGCGCCAGGGCGATCCAGACGAAGAACGTGACCTCGGCGGTGAAGAGCGCGGGCGCCACCAGCGTGGTGATCATCGCGTAGAGCGCCCCGGCAAAGCCGATCGGGATCGCCGAGATGACGAAGATCTGCAGCCGCACCCGCGCGGTGTCCTTGCCGACGGATTCCGCCGCCACCTCGTCGTCGCGGGTGGCATCGACCAGCCGGCCATAGGGCGAGGCCAGGAGCCGCTTGAAGACCCAGGCGGTCGCCAGCATCAGCAGGCAGGCCGCCGCCGTGTAGGCCAGCGTGTCGTCGAGCCCGAGCGCCGCCGGATCGGGGCGCTCGACATTGGCCATGCCGACGCTGCCATTGCCGATGCGCCGCTCGTTGAGCAGGACCGAATGCAGCACCTCGGCGAAGGCGAAGCTGGTCAGCGCCAGGTACTCGCCGCGCAGCCGCAGCGTCGGCCAGCCGGTGACGAGCGCGAAGACCATCGCGGCCGCGCCCGCGGCGAGAAAGCCGATCCACCAGGGCAGATCGAAGCCGAACGCGTACTGGTCGAGGCCCGAGGGCGGCTCCTGGGTGACGATCGCATAGGCATAGGCCCCGGCCGCGAAATAGGCCACGGTGCCGAAATTGATCATGCCGCCGCGGGCATATTGCAGGTTCAGCGACACGGTCAGGACCGAGAACATCGCGCCGAACATCAGCGTGGAAAGGATCAGGGACTGGATCATTTGCCCGGCGCGCTCCCTGCGATGCCCTGCGGGCGGACGAGAAGGACGAGGATCACCACGGCGAAGGCCACGAGCGGGCGGTAGCCCGCGGGGATCCAGAAGACCGAGACATCCATCGCGACGCCGACGATCAGCCCCGAGAAAATCACCGCATAGAGCGAGCCGAGCCCGGCCAGGATCGCGACCGCGAGGATCTGCAGGATCTGGTGGAAGGCGATATCCGTCGACAGCGTGGCGATGACGCCGAGCATCACGCCGGCCAGCCCGGCCAGCCCCGAGGAGATCAGCCAGGTCGCGCGGCTGGTCTTCTTCACGTCGATGCCGCGGGCGGCGGCGAGCTCGGGATTGGCGGACATGGCGCGGATCGCCAGCCCGGTCTTGGTGCGGTTGAGAAAGAGCGCCAGCGAGCCGCTGGCCAGGATGGCGAGGATGACGACGATCAGCTGGTAGTCGGTGATCCGCAGCCCCCAGAACCGGATGCTGGTCGCCAGCGGGATGTCGAGCGTGCGGATGCCGGTGCCGATCAGCGCGTCGATCGTGCCGCCGATCGCATAGGCGACGCCGACCGAGGTGATCAGCATGACCGCCGGGCCGTATTTGCGGATCGGGTCGTAGACGATGCGGCCGATGGCCAGCCCGGCAAAGGCCGTCACCAGGATGCCGATCGCCGCGGAAGGCAGGATGTGCCAGCCCAGGAGCTTGTTGCAGCCCCAGGTCGCGAAGGCCGAAACGCCCAGCAGCTCGGCATGGGCGATGTTCAGGAACCCTTCCACCCGGCGCGTGAAGGA
>NZ_VATA01000191.1 GCF_005870025.1 Poseidonocella sp. HB161398 | reverse complement strand
GCCGCGAGCTTTGGCGGCTTCGGGCGCATCTGATCCGCGACCCGGCGCCATTGCGTCTTGGCCGCCGCGTGGTCGGGCTGGGCAAAGGCTGTGGCGAGGAAGGCAGACACCGCCCGTCGGCTGCTCTTGCCGGCATGGGTCAGGGCATTGCGCTGGACGTGAACCCGGCACCGCTGCCAGGTGGTCGGCAGGACGCGGGCCGTGGCCGCCTGGATGCCCTCATGGGCGTCAGAGATCACCAGCCTCAGGCCTGACAGACCACGCCGGACGAGGTCGCGGAGGACTTCGGTCCAGAAGGGCCCGGCCTCGGAGGCACCGATCGCCATGCCCAGCACCTCGCGCCTGCCATCCGTGTTGATGCCCACCGCCAGCGCAACCGCGACGCTGACGATGCGCCGCCCTGGCGCACCTTCAGGCAGGTCGCATCAATCCGCGAGCTGAGGCGGAAAAGGAAAGGCTCCGGGGGAGCCTTTCCCCGCCGAAGGGCCATTCTCCCTCGATGGGCCGGGTCGGGAAGGCATCGACACAGCCGTCACTCGCCATCGTCCTCGGACCGGTGGCGGAGAATGGTTCGTTCCTCGCACAAGCGGCTGACCTGGCTCTACGAGATGCCGGCCCCGTCCATGGCTTGCACGAGGTCATCCATGGCCCGGGTCGATACGCCGTGGACGCAGGCCTCCTGGACACGGCGGTCAGCGTCCGCCCGTTCTCTCGGACCGATGGCGTTCGCGGGCGAACTCTCCACCGAGCGCCGGGGCTCGAGGAAAGACGGGAAATGCGATCCGGTACGCAAGCGCGGGATACGCAGCTCGACGCTGCCCGCCGTTCGGCGGGGAAACGATCCCCCGGATCGTTTCCTGATCCGCCTTGCCCGCCAGTCCCGGCCGCGGTATCCGTTCCGCTGCGCCAGCCGGTCGCTGCTTTTCTCGCCGCAATCGGCGCCTGTCCTGGCGCCGGCCTCATTCTCGCTGCAAGCAATCCACCGGATCGATTGGCGGGCGCTCGAATTCCATCAGCCGCGCGGCAGCAAAGCCGATCATCTCGCGCAGCAGGTCCGCATCTGCGCTCTTCTCGACCAGCGCGCGGAGGTCCATCACGGGTTTGGTCATCGGGTGCCGTCCCCGGTTCAGGTTCGTTCTCGCAACCCGATGGGGTGGACGCCCCCTCCCGGCTCTCACCGAATGATCGGTATACTGATGGAGGAGAGGTTGAGGAGGATGACCATGGAAGATGTCAGCATTACCGGGATTGATTTGGCCAAGCGGAGTTTCCGGCTCCACGGTGCCCGTGCCGACGGGACGGTAGCCTTTCGTCGCAAGCTCACGCGCGAAAAGCTGCTCGGAGCGCTTGCAGAGCAACCGCGGTGCATTGTGGCGATGGAGGCGTGCGCAAGCTCCCACCACTGGGGTCGGGAGATTGCCCGCTTGGGTCATGTGGTCCGGCTCATCCCGGCCATTTACGTGAAGCCATTCGTGAAGCGACAGAAAAATGATGCGGCTGATGCGGAGGCGATTACCGAGGCTGCTTCGCGACCCACGATGCACTTCGTAGCCGTAAAGACGCAGGAGCAGCAGGCTGAGAGCATGCTCTTTCGTACTCGGGATATGTTGGTCCGCCAACGCACCCAGGTAGTTAACGCCCTGCGCGGGCATCTTGCCGAACATGGTCGCATTGCACCGCAGGGACTGGCGAGCGTTCGTCGCCTGCGCAGTATCCTCGAAACTCAGAGTGATACCCTTCCGGCGGCGGTTCAGGCGCTCGGGCTCATGCTGCTGGAACAAGTCGCCTAGCTTGACACTCGCATAGATGCCCTTGCCAAGGAGATCAGGAACCGAGCTGCGCAGAGCGAAGATATTTCCCGCCTCATGACAATGCCGGGTGTTGGTCCGATCGGCGCGATGGCAATCCATGCCTACGCGCCACCTTCTCAAGGTTGGGAGCCTCCGGCAAGCCCGGCGCGGTTCATCGAGCTCGCCAACCCGAGTTGGACCCGGTTCGCGCATCTCCATACGGGCCAGCGGCGCGAACCGCCGCAATGACAGGCCGGACACACGACTGCACCCGATCACATCCCGCCACCTTCCTAAGTTCTGCTTGCATTCGCGGGGGCGTCCACACACGAC
>NZ_VATA01000190.1 GCF_005870025.1 Poseidonocella sp. HB161398 | reverse complement strand
ACCAGCTGCGGCTGCTCCTCTTCGACGATCTTCGCGAGGATCTTGGCGACGGCGAGCGGCTCGATGTCCTGGTGGACGTCCTCGGCCGCCTCGACCAGGATCGCCCGGTCGGCGCCCATGGCAAGCGCGGTGCGCAGCGTCTCCTGCGCCTGCTTCACGCCGACGGAGACGGCGACGATCTCGGTGGCGACGCCCTTCTCCTTGAGCCGGATGGCTTCCTCGACGGCGATTTCGTCGAACGGGTTCATCGACATCTTGACGTTGGCGAGGTCGACACCGCTGCCATCCGCCTTCACGCGGACCTTCACGTTGTAGTCGATCACCCGCTTAACGGGCACGAGGATCTTCATGGGAACTCTCTTCTGTCTCTGGTGCCGCAGCGGCGGCAAGGTGAGCGGCAGGCCGCGGCAAGGCCCGCGCAGGGGTCCATGACGGCGGCGGTGGGTGCGGAGCGCGCGGCGCAAGCGCTCCGGCATAGGCAAGGATCAGGCACGGACGCGCAGCGGTTCGGAATCGCGAAGCGCGCCACCGCTTCGACATTGCGGTCGGCAGGCTGGACGACGTGGCGCGCGACGCGCATCGCTACCGCGCGCCGGCTCGGCACAGATCGGTAACGCAGCCCGGCCCGACGGCCGTCCTTGCCCGGGAGCGCGACCGGCCATGCGCTCGTCATCGAGACCGGGCCGGTCGGTGCACTGGAGAGGCCCGGCACCTGCCCAGTCCCCTCCATGGCCCGGCGGGGTCAGAACTTGTACTGGAGCGAAAGCTGCACGCGCTGCGCCTCGCCGCTGTCGGAAATGCCCGCCGCCGGGGCCTCGTAGACAGTGCGGCGGCCCCAGACGCATTCCAGCCCGATGTCGAGATCCGGCCGCGGCGTGTAGATGAGGTTCAGCCAGACATCGTGCTGGTCTTTCACGTTGAGGTCGCGCAGCGACGCCACGTCAGGAATGTCGCCGAAATCCTCCTTGTGGCCATAGCCATAGACCGCGTCGGAGCGCCACGTCTCCGTCCATTTGTGGCGCAGCCCGATCTGCGCGCCCCAGCTGGTGATCAGGTCGATCTCGTAGTTCTCGTCCAGGATCGCCGCGGAATTGGCCGAGGCCTGGCTGAGATAGCGGCCGATGCCCTCGCCGTATTCGGCATTGAAGGTCAGGCGGGTCGACGGGACGAGAACGGCGCTGCCGCTGACCGAGACCCCGTAGCCCCAGGCGCCGACATCGGCCGTGTCGCCGAGGATCGTCGTGCCCTGGCCGGTGTCGACATTGATGTAGCACGCCGGCGCACCGAAGGAGATTTGGCCCTTCTTGCCGAGGATCCGGTAGCGCGCGATCGGATC
This sequence comes from Poseidonocella sp. HB161398, assembly GCF_005870025.1. GTDB lineage: Bacteria > Pseudomonadota > Alphaproteobacteria > Rhodobacterales > Rhodobacteraceae > Mangrovicoccus. Next base: position 828 of record NZ_VATA01000190.1, on the reverse strand, counting down.
GGGATACTGGTCGAGCGTGATCTCGCTCGGCTCCTGCCCGCCGACGGAGAGGAAGTCGCTGTCGGCGCCGCGGTCGAACAGGTCGCCCTCCGGGTTCTCCCGCGAAATTCTGAGAATGCCGCCCTAGCCCAGCGGCGTCTGGTAGCGCAGCTGCGGCTGGCGGATGCCCGCGGTCGAGCGGACCGGTCCGATGAAGTCCAGAACTTCGGAAAAGGCGAGCGGATCGAACCAGTTCGACCAAGTCTGCCCGAAGAGCAGCGTGCCGAACTCCGCATAGGCGTGGCGGATGCGCAGCGTGCCGGAATCGGTGATCACCTCGTTGGCATCCGTTCGGCCTTGTTGCGCTAATCGAACGACAGGATGAGGATCCCCTTTCCTCTCCTGCTTCAGGCAACGACTTCGATTTCAGCTCTTCCGAGGGCCGAGCAGTGGTTCGCGAATGAGCGGCGAGCGCCACCGGTCCGAGCACAGCCGCGAATGATGCCGATCTGGATTTCAGCAGTTTGACGGTCTGAGTCGCGTGACATGATCCGTTCCCCGAAAGGCTTCAGGCGGTTCATTTGCGCCTCGACGCGACTTCGGGAATGATAGCCGACCCATTTTTTCCAAATGGACCGTCCCAGTCGGTGTGTCGCCTTGATGATGTCATTTCGTGATATCGCGGCCGGGCTGTCCGGCTTCCAGGCCCGGCCATTGCGACGGATCGGGATGATCGGCTCCGCTGCGCGCTCGAGCATTGCCGCATGGCAGCGGCGGGTGTCATAGGCCCGTCGGCAGTGACCCTCTCTACAAGTTCACCGGCCGGGATTTGCGACAGCAGCTCGGGCA
>NZ_VATA01000019.1 GCF_005870025.1 Poseidonocella sp. HB161398 | reverse complement strand
CTTGTACTTCGTAGGGGCCCAACTGCTCATGCCTACCGGCTATCATGCTGGATTCATGCAGTGAATCCCTCGCACGATTTGTGCAACAAGGCCGATCAACTCGAAAAGCTTGCTTTGGGAAGAAAGCATGTCGAGGCTTATACTGGCAGCTTGGACAAGCAGAAGGACGCAATTCTCAAAATGAAATCCCTTGATTCCAAAGTAGCTTTCGCGGTGGAGGATCAACTGACCCTTGTCGAGGTGGAGTGTGATTCAATAGTTGGCTTTCTGGAAGATGGAACGAAAACCTTTAGCGATATTCTCAAAAAGGTATCAGGGTCGGAACTTTGATTAATCACGCAGACAAGAAAGCTCTTCTCTTTAGGTTGAGCGCCGCGCCCGCATCGGAGCCGCAGGCCGCGCCCTCTCGGTGTTCTGCCTCACTTGCCGAGTTGAGGGACCGCTTTCAGCATGGGCGCTGAGGCGCGATCAGCCAATTCCTTGAGGTGAGCGCCGCGCTTGCGAACCCATGAAGCAAGCCGCGCTCTGACGGGGTTAAGGCACTCGCCGTCTTATCCTGCCGCCTTCGGGGCACCTTCTATTCCCCAGGGCGCGGCGCTCCCTATTCCTTCCAGTCCACCAGGTGCATCGCCGCCGCCAGCTGGGCCGCGTCGAGACCGGCTTCCTTGGCTGCGGCCATGGTCTGGACGATGGCGCCCAGGGCCCGCGCCCGGCCGCCGGCATCGAAGGCCTGAAGGGGGCGCATCACGTCGAGCGAGACCGGGCTGCCGAGCTTCTGCGTCGCCTCTTCGGCCATAAGCTCGGCCACCGGCTGCAAAGTCCACTGGGCGAGTTGCCTTTGGCATTCTCTCACCATCGCCCCGGTCGTCGCCGGATTGGCCAGCCCCGGCAGCACGCCATAGGCGAGGCAGATGGCGTCCCGCGACGCCGCCAGCGTCTCCTTGGTCATCGACTTCGACAGGTCCGGCGAGAGCTGGTCGGGGCTCTTGCCGAGTGCCGGATGCATGCCGGCCGCAGTCGCCTGCGCCACGCCTTCGACCACCATCACGGCCCCGCGGCGCCCGCGGAAAGATCGCCGGAGATCCGCCATGTCGCCCGAGTCGCTGTCGGGAAAGTGCGCAATCTGCGAGCCCAGCGGAGCCGACTGGAACACCTCGGCCAGGGCCGACTCCACCGCATGCAGCACCTCGGCCGTGAGGCTGGCCCGCTTGAGCGGCGCCGTGCCGTGCCAGGGCGTGGCCGGGTCGGAGGCAAGCCGGAAGTGCAGCACCTCGGCCGCCAGCACCGTCTCCGCCCGGCCGCCGCCGGTCTCCGGCAGCGTCACGCGATAGGCGCGCGGGCGGCTGGCGCGGGTCGTCACGTCCCAGTCGTAGCAGGGGACAAGCCCGTCTTCGCGGATCAGGAAGAGCGATTCCCCGCGCAGCGCCAGGGACCGCCCGGCCATGGCCAGCGCGTGCCGGTCGAGAAGGTCGGTGCCGGTCACGTCTGCCATGCAGAGCCCGCCTTCCCAGAGCGACACGCATGCCTGCACCGTGGCCGTCAGCTCGGCCAGCCCGCTGCGGCCCGATATGTAGGCTTCGCGCGCGGCGATGATTTCCGCGGTGTAGCCGGAGCCCGCGGCGCGGGTCTCCACCTTTCGCTTGAAGGGCCAGATCATCGCCACCGCTCCACCGAATGAAGGGACCGGATCCGAGGCCGGGACGGCATCCGCCAGTTGCGTTCCTCTACCTGCGTTTCCGGGTAGGCCGGGCGGGTGACCAGGGACAGCTCGTAGAGCAGCGCGGCCATGACGGTACGGATGATCGCCTGATGCATGCCGTTCTCGGGGTCGTTCGCCTCCTGTTCGATCTTCTCCGCCTCTTCCACGGCCCGCTTCGGCGGCAGGCGGAAGCCCGGCGAGATCCCGATGATCAGCCCGGCCGCCAGCGCTGCGAGGATGTCCTGCACCCAGGAGACTTGCTGCATCTCGGGCGAGATGACCGCTTCGAAGGTCACCGCCTCCGCCGTGTCCGTCAGCTTGAGCGTGCCCGAGCGCACGGAGGCCAGCGGCCGGTCGTAGGAATGGCCCACCAGGAGGTGGATATCCTTCGGGCCGCCATGGTCCGAAGGGGTGTTGATACGGTAGCCGAAGGCCTTGGGCGCGATGATCTCCTTGCGCGGGCGGCCTGTGCGGCCGCCATCCGTGAGGACAGCGGCCTTGCCATAGGGGAAGCGCCCGGCGAGGGCCATCGCCCCCGACGCGCGCTTGCGGAGCTCGAGTCCGCCGTTGTGACCGCCCCAGAGCATCAGGCCACCTGCAGGCCGGTCAGCAGCTCGAGCTGCGCCGGGCGGGCAACGGTGACATCCATGGTCGCCAGCGCAGTGATGCGCAGCCCGCCGGACTGGGCGTCGCTGTAGGGATCCCGGATCATGTCCACCGCCCCCCAGGCGCCGACGAAGATCGGGGCCACGCCACCCGCCGAGGTCGTCAGCAGCGAAGAACAGGCCAGCGGATCGCCTGCCGGGGCCGCAAGGGCGTTCGTCGTCATCACCGCTTCGCCCAAGGCCTCGGCCAGCCGGTCCCATTCGGTGATGCCGCTGCCCGCATCCCAGATGGCGCCGTCCATGAAGTCCCACAGCTCCGGCCGGATCAGCGCCTTCACCGCGCTCGGGCCGGTCGCCGCGTTGCCGGTCATGAAGCGCGTGACCGCCGCGCGGAACGCCGCCCAGCTCGCCGCGGCACCGACCGCCGTCGAGGTGATCCCGTAGGTTGCCGCCCCGGTGATCACTCCCAGCGGCTGGCCGTTCGCCCCGGTGCCGAGGAAGGCGGCCTTGTCCATCTCCACCGCCATCGCACCGGACATGTCGCGCCGCACCGCCTGTTCCAGAGCCGCCCCGGACTGCTTCAGGGTCTTGCGGGTGATCCGCATCTGGATCCCGAGATTGTGGTCAGGCGCCATCGCGCGGTCGGTCGTCTCGAAGACGGTCGGCCCGGCCACGTTCCCGGTCTCGCCATCGGCCCAGCCCGCGGTCACGGCCGAAGTGACCACCGGCCATTCCACCGCGCCCGCGTCGATGCTGATCATCTGGGCGCCCATGCGCGAGGCCACCGAGCCCGGAAAGAGCCGGTCGATGATCGGCCGCGTCGAGATCGGCGCCGGCGTGCCGCTGGCCACGGTCTCGCCCGCCCGCTGTTCCAGCGCCATCCACGGAACCGGGATCCCGCGGTAGCCGCCCGCGGAGCGCAGCTCGGTAACGATCTCCTCCGTCTGGCCGGAGAGCTGGCGCCCCTCGTCCAGGGCAAGCGCCACTTGCCGCAGCTCGAAGCCCGCCATCATCTCGGTCCACTCACGATCCGAGCGGGTTTCCAGCTCGGCCCCGGCCTCCCGGCGTTCGGTGTCTTCGGCGATCAGCGCGGCCCGGAAGCGGGTCTCGTTCTGGCGGTATTCGAGATCCAGCCCTTCCATGCTGCGGACCTCGTCCTCGGTCGGGGCTTCCTTGCCAGCCAGCCCGGCGAGGTCCTGCCGGATCTTGGATTGGCGCATCTGGATCTTCTGCGATTCAAGCATGGTTTGCTCCTATTGCTCGATTGGTTTTTTGATCAGGTCGCGCCACGCTTGGCGCGCTGGCGACAGCTCGGGGAATCCGAGCTCCAGCCGTGTCTTCGCCCCGTGACAGCGGGGGCAGAGACTTTGAAGATTGCCGGGCTCGTAGGCGAGATCGGGTCGCGCCTTCACCGGCTGGATATGGTCCACTTCGAGGCGGCCCCGGGCACCGCATTTCACGCAGGCAAAGCCGTCCCGCTCCAGGATCTGGAAGCGAAGCGCCTTCCACCGCGCGGTGCGGAGAATGTGGGCCGAGTGCCGCTCGTACCGCTTCATGACGCCCACTCCATGCGGACCTTCTTCGCCGGGCCGCGGCCGAGCATCCGGGAGCCTTCGCCCACTGCGAGCACCGCCGCCGAAACCGCGTCGATCCGGCCGAGAGAGCGGCCCTTGTCCAGGCAGGGGTTGAGCTGGGCATCCCGCCGGCAGACCGCATCCGAGAGCGCCGAGCGCATCAGGACGGACGGGGCGCAGCAGAGTGTCTGATCCCAGACTGCGCGGCGGAACCGTTCGGCGTCTTCGCCGCCGTCGAAGGGGCCGAAGCGGCGCATCACCTGCCGCGCCCGCACATCGACCTTCGCGAGCCCTTCGCAGATCTCGGATTGCTTGAAGGTGTCGAAGCAGACCGCCGCGACAGCCTCATCGGCGACATGCGCGATCACCTCTTCGATCCATGGCGCGATCGGAACCGTCGCATCGCCGAGAAGGGAAAGGGTGCCCTCCCGCTGCATCTCCATGTAGCGGCGCCCGACGCCATCGTGCTGGCCGCGGTCCAGGAGCCCGGGACGGGACGGGAACCATCCGCGCGCTTCGAGCCGCCCGGTCATGGGCCAGTAGAAAGCCGCCGCCGACATGCTGGCCGAGCCGCCCAGGTCGAGCCCGATCACCACCTCGCCTTCGCGCGGCGGCAGATCGCCAGTCTCGATGGCCAGCCAGTCATCGACCGACACCAGCGGTTCCAGCTCCACGTCCGTCACGCGCTGATTTAGGTGGAACAGGCGGAAGCTGGTGAGGGTCGCGCCGCCGCGCTTCATGGCCCGCCGCGCCGAGGCTTGCAGGTCCTTGAGGCTCGGGCCGATCCCGTATTTCGCGCCGGGATTGGCGGCCATGATCGCGTCCAGGTCGTCGGGCTGGCATCCGGCCGGCGCGCGGTGCTCCTGCCGGTAGACCCCCTCCGCATCCTCGTCCAAGTACAGGCTGAAGGGGTGCTGGTCCGAAGAGGCGCTGGTCGAGATGATCAGCGTCCGCCCGCCGCGCTTGATCACGCCGGTCAGCAGCGCGCTTTCCAGCCGCGAGCCCTTGGGTTCCGCCCAGGCGGCCCGCTCGTCCATGATCACCAGCGTGGGGCTGGTGCCGAGAATGCCCGCTCCGTCCGCGGCGATGGCCCGGATCTTGTGCTCGCCGTCGAGCTCGATTTCCAGCTTCGGCGAGTAGCGCACCGTGATGCGCTCCTGCACCTCGTCCGGCATGGAGCGGATCAGGTCGAGCGCATAGGTCCAGACCACTTCCGCCTGATCCCGCTTCGAGGCCGCGATCAGCACTTCGCGGCGCGGCTGGTCCGAGAACACCCCGAAGAGTTCCGCCACCGCAATCGCTGCGGACATGTTGCTTTTCGCCTGCCCCCTCGCCACCGAGAGCACCGAGATCGAGATGCCCTTCTTCAGCGACCCCCGGATGAACTGTTTCATGTAGGGCGCCAGCTTCATCGGCTGGCCCGCCTTCGGCCCGGTCGGGATCTTCAATTCGCCCTCGATGAACCGGATCACGTCACCCGAAACCGTCATGACGACACCCCCGGGGCGCTAAGCGCGAAAGGATAACCCCCCACCGCGGCCTCCCCGGCCTGTGCAAACCGGGGCATTGGGACCAGATGCAGCGCCGCCCTCGCGAGCCTGCCAAGGGGTGCGCGCTCCGCCACAGCGCGCCGCGCGTGGCCAAGGTCATTCTCATTGCAATGAAGGCCGCCGGGGCTGGGCGGCAACGCTGGGCGCTCTTCTCCGTGCGTCTCCGCATGCCCTGCCGAGGCTGACACGGGCGCAGGCTCGGGGTTGCTGGGCGTCCCCCTATCCATAGGCATTATAGTGCCGGGAACTTTCTTCCCGGTAGGCGCTGCCTTGGCCGGTGCGTCGGTCGCGGGCTCGGTGCGCTCGCCCACCTGAGCCGCGGCCCAGCGTGCCAGATCCATCAGGTCCTTGCGCAAGCCCTTGGGCAGCCGGTAGCCGAGGGCGGCGAGCTGGTCGCCGAGGAATTGCATGCAGCCAGAGCGGAACTCGGTCGCCAGCCCGTGGCCCTTGTCGCCCAGGCGCCCGCCCTTGGCATAGCGCTGCACCACCACCAGCCCGGCTTCCTTGAAGCGGGCGATGGCCTTGGACACGGTGCGCTCGCTGTAGCCCGTGCGGCGGGCGATCATGGCGCGGGTCGGCCGGTAGTGGCGTTCCTTCCGCACGCAGGCGCGCAGGTTCTGCAGAACCATCACCTCGAACACCGCGCCCTCGGCCCGCGTGAGCCGTCCGCCGGCCTGCCGTTCGAAGATCGTGCGCAGGCCAGAGCTGACGGCCCTGGCCTGGCGGAAGAGCGACTTGCGCCGCTCCACCTCTTCGTTCAGCCGGATGCAGTCGCGGTCACGCAGCGACTTGGGGAGATGGTCAAGCGGGGTCGATGACATCGCAGCCTCCCCCGTTCGGACGGTAGAGCCCGGCCACCATGGACCGCATGAGGTTCGCCTGCTTCGGCGAGGGCATCCACTTCGGGCGCCGGGCCTGCTGGTAGATGCTCTTGGCGAAGTCGCGCTCCCAGCCGGACTCGGCCCGCTCGATCACGCGCGGCCAGCTCCACAGGAGGCGCTCGATCTCCATCTCGGTCATGCGCGCAGCCTCCGGTAGCGGGCCACGGTACGGGCGGCCGAGGGCGTGAGGGCTGCGGTCTTGTGGTCTTCGTCGCCGCGGCGCTCGTAGAGGCGGAGGGCCTGATCCACGATGGCCATTTGCAGGTCGCGGGGCACGCTATCCACGTTGGCCCCGAAGCCTGCCAAGTAATCGACCCAGAGCAGCGAGTCGGGCTCCATGAGCGCGGCCGGCGCCAGCCCGTTGTCGAGGATGCGGAGCTCGGGCTTGGGCCCGGAGGCGATCCAGTGCAGCGATGCGGAGATGGCCTCCTGCGAGCCATCCGGCAGGATCAGCGTCAGGCTGGCCACCGTGCCGTCGAGGACCGGCCCCATCAGCGGGAGCGGGCAGCCCAGCGGCACCGGGGTTTCCATCTCGGCCCGGACGGTGCGGGCGAGGATCGCAATCTCCGCCTGCGCCTCGATCTCGCCTGCGGCGGCGTCGATGTAGGGATAGGTCTCGACATGCGTGTCGCCATCCACGCCGAGCATCGAGAAATGGGTCTGCAGGAGGGCGTCAGAGACGGGCACGTCCGAGGGAGTGGTCAGGAACTGGAACTTCATGCGGCGGCCCCCCCAAAGTTGGGGAGACCCTGAGACCGCCGGTATTCGATAGCGGCCTCGGTGATCCGGGGATCCACGGGCTCGGGCGCAGGGTCGAGGCAGTCGCTCACCAGCCCGGCGACTTCATCCGGCAGATGGATCAGCGCCGCCAGGGCGAGCAATGCGCGTTCGGACTCGGTCAGCCGGTGGGCCAGGATCAGCGCTGCCTTGTCCCACGCCTCTTCCGAGCCGATCACCAGTGCGTCGCACACGACCTTTCCGGCGATCTTGTGGCGCAGCTGGGCATGCTTGGAGATGGACAGGCGCCCCCGCTTCGGGGTATCTTTGGGGCGAAGCACACCAGCTTTGCAGTTGATATCAGCCCCGGTTGCGCCCGCCAGCGCGCCGGGGTTTTCGTTTGCGGAACCGGCAGAAACGGTTTTACAAGTTTCCGGATCGTTCTGGCATTGTCCGCTGATGTTCGCGCCATCGCTGAAAACGCCAACTTCTTGATTTAGAGCGGGTTTTGTCTGAAAAGGCAGAAACCTGCACTTCCCTCCCCTTTGGCATCCCCCTCGCGCACCCTCGGCTGCCCTGCCGTGCTGCCGTCTTAGCCCCGCGATAACCCTTCGCCGGATAGCATGGCGCATCCAAAGGAGGAGCCAGGATGAAGCACGTCCTTCCCGTCGCCATCGCCGCGGCCGCCGCCTGCATCCAGATGCCGGCCCGGGCCGCCACCTACGACTTCCTGTTCGGCTATGACGGGAGCGCCGTGTCGCTCCTCTCCGGATCGGACGATCCCGCCGGGCTGGAGCTCTTCGCGGGCGACAGCTACACGATCCATCTCTCGGCGGCCGGCAGCAGCCACTGGCTGGTCAGCGCCGCCGTGAGCAGCGCCGCACTGCCGCTGACCTTCCTCGTCGCGAATAGCGCGACGCGGGTCGCTGACATCGCCACGACATGGAGCCTCGGCGGCTCCGCCGTGGCCTCGGCGACGGAGGCCGGCATCACCCAGCAATTCGTCCATAGCGGCGCGCAGACCTGGACCCTTCCCCAGGATCTGGCATTCGACGCGGTCACGATCGGCTACGATCTGCTCTCGAGCACGGGGCCGACCGTGCTGTCGGTCACCGATCCGAGCCTCTATTTCGGCTTCGCGGGCAATCTCTTCCTAGCGGGCGGACCGGCCAACGGACAGATCGACTTCATCGAAGGCGCGGCGGTGCCGCTGCCTGCGGGCGTCTTCCTGATGGCGGGCGGGCTCGGCGCGCTCGCCATGATGCGCCGCCGCAGAGCCGTCTCCGCCTGAGCCCGCCCCCGCCGGACGCAGAGCCCGGGACGCCGGATCGCGGCGACTGCAATGGCGGCGTGCAAAGCAATGAAAAACCCGGCCCGACTTCCGTCGCGCCGGGTTTTTTCGCCATAAATCTGGTGTGTCATGGCGGAGACGAAGGGATTCGAACCCTCGAGACGGTTTCCCGCCTACTCCCTTAGCAGGGGAGCGCCTTCGACCACTCGGCCACGTCTCCGCTGACCCGTATAGCCGCCCTCGCGCAGGGAGCACAAGGCGAAAGTTGGAGGAAATGCCGCCTCTTGCCGGGACAGGCCAAGAGATTGAAAAACCGTTGAGAACGGCCTCCGCCAGACGGAAAAGGGGCGCCCCTTGCAGGACGCCCCTCGCAGGAACCGGAAGTGCCCGGGTCCGGACCTTACTCGATGGCGAGCGCCACGAAGCGCGGCTGGTCGTTGCGCCGCACCAGGAGCAGTAGCGACTTGCGCCCGGCATCCTTGGCTTCGGCGATCTGCGCCTCGAGCCCGGAGATGTCGGCCACCGGCTGCTGGCCGGCCTCGGCGATCAGGTCGCCGACCCGCAGCCCCTTGGCGAAGGCGTCGCTGGCCTCGTCGATCTCGCTGACCACGACGCCCGAGGCGCCGTCGGCCAGGCCGAGCTCCTGGCGGACCTGGTCGGTGAGGTTGCTCAGCGTCATGCCCAGCACCTCGCCCTCGGCCGGGCTCTCGCTTTCGGTGGTCATCGCGGCAGGCACCGCCTCGGCGGTCTCGCGGCGGCCGAGCGTCACGTCGAGCGCGACCTCTTCGCCATTGCGGATCACCGTCACCTTGACGGTCTTGCCGACCGTGGTGTCGCCGACCTGGCGGACCAGGCTGCGGGTGTCGGTCACCTCCTCGCCGTCGAAACTGGTGATCACGTCGCCCGACTGCATGCCGGCATCCGCGGCCGGGCCTTCGGGCACGTCAGTGACCAGCGCGCCCTCGGCCGAAGAAAGCTGCAGCGCGTCGGCGAGCTGGTCGTCGACATCCTGGATGCGGACGCCCAGCCAGCCGCGGCGGGTCTCGCCGTATTCGCGCAGCTGGTCGACCACGCGGGAGACCACGTTCGAGGACATCGCGAAGCCGATCCCGATCGAGCCGCCATTGGGCGACAGGATCGCGGTGTTCACCCCGATGACCTCGCCTTCCATGTTGAAGAGCGGGCCGCCCGAGTTGCCGCGGTTGATGGCCGCGTCGGTCTGGATGAAGTCGTCATAGGAGCCCTGCAGCGCCCGCGCCTTGGCCGAGACGATGCCCGCCGAGACCGAGAAGCCCTGCCCCAGCGGGTTGCCCATGGCCATGACCCAGTCGCCGACCCGGGCCGCGTCGCTGTCGCCGAAGGGCACGAAGGGCAGATCCTCGTCGGTCTTGACCTTCAGGAGCGCGATGTCGGTCTTGGGATCGGTGCCGACCACCTCGGCATCGAGCGTCTTGCCGGAGTAGAACTCGATGGAGATCTCGTCCGCGCTCTCGATGACGTGGTTGTTGGTGACGATGTAGCCGTCCGGCGAGATCACGAAGCCCGAGCCGAGCGCCTGGCCGCGGCGCTGCCGCTGCTCGTGCTGGCGGGGATTGTTGAACTCGCGGAAGAACTCCTCGAAGGGCGAGCCCTCGGGGAAGAGATTGCCGGGGCCGTTGGGCTGCTCGGCGATGACCGTGGTGGTGGTGATGTTGACCACGGCATCGCTGACATGCTCGGCGAGGTCCGCATAGGACTCCGGGGCGCTGCGGGCCTGGCTGGCCACTGGCGTTCCGATCGCCAGGGCAAGTCCGACCGCAAGTGCACAGACGACGCGTCCGGGCTGGCGTGACCAGGTGGAAAGTTCGGTGCTCAAAAGCGCCTCCTTGAGATGTTGCCTAGGCGGCCCAGGGCCGCGTTATCCGCCGCGAATGCAGGCATGATAGAGCGAAAACCCGCCCTTTCGGCAAGGGCCTGCCGAAAACATAACCGTAACGCCGCCATCACTTCCCTGCGAAAACCCCGGGAGCGCAAGCCGCACGCCAGAGAGGATCCCCATCTAAGCCGATGCAATTCCTGCGTGTTCCCCTGCGGAACCCGGAGACCGGGGCCCGGAACGCAAAAGGGCGGCCCAAGGGCCGCCCGGTCATGCCGCTTTTGCAGGCAGCGCATGCTTACGGCGTCACCGTCTGCAGATAGGCGACCAGGTTGGCGCGGTCGCCGACCTTCTTCAGCCCGGCGAAGCTCATCTTGTTGCCGGGGATGAAGTCCTTCGGATTGGCCAGCCAGTGGTCCAGGTTCTCGGCCGTCCATTCGCCGCCATGGCCCGCCACCGCGTCCGAATAGGCGAAGCCGTCGACGGCGCCGATCGCGCGGCCGACCACGCCGTCCAGATGCGGGCCGGTGCCGTTCGAGCCGTCCAGCTTGTGGCAGGCCTTGCACTTGCCGAAGACCTTCTCGCCCGCGCCGGGATCGGCCTCGGCGACCAGGGTCGCGAAATCCACCTGCTCCTCGGGAGCAGCCTCCTCGCTGTCGCCGCCGGTATCGATCACATAGGCCTGCTCATGCCCCTCGCCATGGCCGCCGCCCGTCGTGTAGAGCAGCTCACCGGCCCAGCCGCCGAGCAGGAACACCAGAAAGGTCCCGCAAAGCCCCGCGGCAACCTTGGTGAACGTCATCGTGTCAAACATTTCGCTACCCCTGGGTTTCGATGGACGTATGTAGCGGGTTCCGTCGGCTCACATCAAGGTGTAGAGCCGCGACGAAACGCGCAAACTGCATATCTGCGGCTCATCTTGCCCAGAAGACTACAAAAGGAATGAAGGCATGGTAAAGTACATTGCGTTCCAGGGAGAGCCGGGCGCCTATTCGCACCAGGCCTGCCGCGAAGCGCGGCCCGACTACGAGGCGCTGCCCTGCCGGACCTTCGAGGACGTGTTCGAGGTGATGGCCGCGAAGAAGGCCGACCTGGCGCTGATCCCGATCGAGAACACCACCTACGGCCGGGTCGCCGACATCCACCGGCTGCTGCCGGGCTCGGGCCTGCACATCGTCGACGAGGCCTTCGTGCGCGTCCATATCAACCTTCTCGCCCTGCCCGGCGCCACGCTGCGCGACGTGAAGAAGGCGCGCTCGATGTCGGTCCTGCTCGGCCAGTGCAGCGAATTCCTGCGCGGCAACGGCATCGAGGGCGAGAACTGGTCCGACAATGCCGGGGCCGCGCGCGACGTGGCCGCGCTCGGCGATCCCTCCATCGCGGCGCTGGCCTCCGAGCTCGCCGGCGAGATCTACGGGCTCGACGTCATCGCGCGGCATATCGAGGACCAGTCGAACAACACGACCCGCTTCCTCGTCATGGACCACCATCCCGACCATTCGCGCCGCGGGTCGCACGGGATGATGACCTCCTTCATCTTCCAGGTCAGGAACATCCCCGCCGCGCTCTACAAGGCGATGGGCGGCTTCGCCACGAACGGCATCAACATGACCAAGCTGGAAAGCTACATGGTCGGCGGCTCCTTCACCGCGACCCAGTTCTTCGCCGAGATCGAGGGCCATCCCGAGGATGCGGCCGTGGCGCGCGCGCTCGACGAGCTGCGCTACTTCACCTCCCGGATGGAAATCATGGGCGTCTACCCCGCCGATGCCCGGCGCCAGGAGATCGCGCTGGCGGGCGAGTGAGGCCCTGTCCCGCGGCGGCCGCAGAGCCGCCGCCTCCCCCGGGGCCGCCTGTCCCGGGGCCTGCCCGGCTCAGAGCCCCAGCCGCGACCGGGTGAAGGCCACCAGCCGGCCATGCAGCTTCTGCTCCATCGCCTTGTGCGCCACCCGCAGCGGCTGCAGCATCAGCCGCGCCGCCAGCCCGCGGGCCTCGACGCTGATCTCGTAGCCGATCACGCAGCTCTCCGGCCCCGCCGGGACGATGTCGATGCGCAGCTCGCCATGGATGCCGTCGGACTCGTAGGCCTTGGTCAGCCCCTCGCCGGGGCGCACCTGCGAGACATGCAGATGCACCGTGCGGTGGATGCCCTTGACGCCCACGCCCAGCTTCCAGCGCGTCTCGCTGCCATCCGGCCAGCCGGGCTTGAACTCCGCCACTTCGACGCCATGGGCGCGCAGGATCCCGGTGAAGGCCTCCATGTCGGTCATGACGGCAAAGGCCCGGGCGGCGGGCACCGGATAGGTTTCGCGGCTGTGCAGTTTCATCGGCAGTCTCCCTCGGCGGACAGGCGGTCGAGCCGGTCCGCGAGCCAGTGGTCGAGCACCGCCCGGGCGATCGCGCCGGGCCGTGCGGGGGTGATCTCGGGATGGGCGCCGCGGAAGGCCAGGGCCAGTTCCTCGCGGCTGACCCATCGGGCCTCCTCCAATTCGGTCTCGTCCACCACGATCCGGTCCCCGAGCGCCTCCCCCGCCCAGGCTGTCATCAGCTGCGTCGGGAACGGCCAGGGCTGGCTGGCGAGATAGCGCACCGGCCCGACCCGGATCCCCGCCTCTTCCAGCACCTCGCGCCGCACCGCCGCCTCCGGCGTCTCGCCGGGCTCGACGAAGCCCGCCAGCAGCGAGTACATCCCCGCGGGCCAGCGCGCATTGCGCCCCAGCAGCACCCGGTTGCCATGGGTCACCAGCATGATGACCACCGGATCGGTGCGCGGATAGTGCTCGCCGCCGCAGGCCGGGCAGAGCCGCTGCCAGCCGCCCTCGGCCATGCCGCTCGGCGCGCCGCACTTGGCGCAGAACCGGTGGCTGGCATGCCATTGCAGAAGCGCGCGCGCCATCGCCGCGGCCTCGGCCTCGATCCCCGGCAGCCGCGTCATCACCGCGCGCAGCTCGACGAAGCGCGTGCCCTCCGGGAAGTCCGGATGCACCTGCTCGGTCCGGTCGGCGAAGCTGTCGAGCGCCTCCGCCCCGCCCTCGGCGGGCTCCCAGTCCGAGATGTCCCAGGCAAAGAGCGGCGCGCCTGCCTCGAGCCCGAGGAAGATCGCCTCGGCCGCGGGCCCTTCCAGCCCGGCATGCCCCGGCGCCAGCCAGGCCAGCCGCTCGGCGCCGTCGCCGGACGCCAGCACCTTGCCGCGCCAGACCGGCAGGATGCGCGCATCCCCGCGCGCCAGCAGCGCCTGCGCCTCGCGCCGCAGATGCGCGGCCCGGTCCAGATCGCTTCCCTGAAAGCAGTAGGTGTCCATGCCTGCCATGCTATCCGCCGCCTTCTCCGTTTGACCGGCGTCCGAATGACACAGGCCCTCGGACCGCGCAATCGGCCCGCCTGACGCAGCGCCGATTGCACCCCATGGACAAGCGCCGCACCGAGTTGCTACCACCGCGGAGAAGGCCAGCAGGAGACGTCGTGACGCAGTTCCCCACCCCGCCGTCAGCGCCCGGTGCCCCGCGGATCCGGCTGCGGATCCTGGGCATGTCGGACCTCCATGCCCATCTGCGCGCGCATGACTACGACACCGGCCGCCCGCTGCCCGCCGCCGGGCTGACCCGGCTGGCGAGCCTCGTCCGCGCGGCCCGCGCCGAGGCGCCGAACTGCCTGCTCTTCGACAATGGCGACACGCTGCAGGGCACGGCGCTCGGCGACTGGGCGGCCTCGGGCGAGGCCGCGGAGGCGCCGCATCCGATGGTCGCCGCGCTGAACCTGCTCGGCGTCGATGCCGCGACCCCGGGCAATCACGACTTCAACTACGGGCTGCCCTTTCTCGAGGCCGCCCTCGCCGGGGCGGCCTATCCGCTGGTCTGCGCCAATGCCGTGCGCGCCCGCGGCCGGCACCCGGACGAGGACCGCCCGCTGCTGCCGGCCTGGACGATCCTCGAGCGCGCGCTTGCCGATGACACGGGCCGCCGCCACCGGGTCCGGATCGGCGTGATCGGCGCCGTGCCGCCGCAGATCATGGACTGGGACCGGCGCATCCTGAAGGACCGGATCGAGATGCGCGGCATCTGCGAGGCTGTCGCCGGCCACCTGCCCGCGCTGCGCCGCGCCGGGGCCGACCTGGTCGTCATGCTCAGCCATTCCGGACTGGGCTGCGACAGCGCCGGACCCGGCCAGGAGCAGGCCGCCCGCGCCCTCGCCCGGGAGGGCGGCCTCGACGCGATCATCGCCGGGCATTCCCACGGACTCTTCCCCGGCCCCGCGCCCGGGGATGGCTGCCTCCACGGCACGCCGCTGGTGCTGCCGGGCTTCTGGGGCTCGCATCTGGGAGTGATCGACCTCGAGCTCGGCCGCGACGCCGAGGGGCGCTGGCGCCCCGCCCGGGGCCGCGCGCATCTGCGTCCGGTCACAGCGGAGACGGCGGAGGATCCCGCACTGCTTGCCGCCAGCGAGACCGCCCACCGCGCCACGATGGGCTGGCTGGGCCGCCCGGTCGGCCATGCGCCGATCCGGCTCCACAGCTACTTCTCGATGATCGCGCCCGACCCCGCGCAGGAGATCGTCGCCGAGGCCCAGGCCGAGGGGCTGGCCGGGCTGCTGGCGGGCACGCCGCATGAGGGGCTGCCGGTCCTCTCGGCCACCTCGCCCTTCAAATGCGGCGGCCCGGCGGGGCCGGATTTCTACACCGACGTGCCCGCGGGCCCGGTCTCGCTGCGCCATGTCGCCGATCTCTACACCTATCCCAACAGCCTCTGCGGCGTGCTCGTGACCGGCGCCGGGCTGCGCGACTGGCTGGAACGCTCCGCCGCGATCTTCGAGCAGATCCTCCCGGGCAGCCGCGGCGCCGACCTGGTCCCGCCGGAGCGGCCGGGCTACGATTTCGACACGATCTTCGGCGCCAGCTACCTGATCGACCTCGCCGCGCCGCCGCGCTTCGATCCGGCCACCGGCGCGCTGGCCGATCCCGGCGCGCGCCGCATCCGCGACCTGCGCGTCGCCGGGCGGAAGGTCGCGGACAGCGACCGCTTCGCCGTGGCGACCAACAACTACCGCACCGGCGGCGGCGGCAACTTCCCCGGGATCGATGCCGATGCCCTGATCGCCGAGAGCTCGACCGGCCTGCGCGAGCTGATCGCGCGGCGCTTTGCCGAGGGCCGCGCCCCGGCCCTGCCCGCCGCCCCCGCCTGGCGCTTCGCCGCCGTGCCGGGCGCCAGCGCGCGGCTGGCCAGCTCCCCCCGCGCCCGCAGCGCGCCTGCCGACATGGCCCGGCTCGGCCTTGCCGATCTGGGCGACCGGGCCGACGGCTTCGCGCTCTTCGAACTGCCGCTCGACCCGCCGCCCGGTTTCGCCGGCCGCCCGCCGGCGAAGCAAGCCGCCCGGTGATTGTGCACGATCTGGCGCCGGGGTCGTATCTGATCCCGGCGCCATTTTGCCGGCAATGACAAGCCCGCCGGGCAGCGGCAGGCTCTGCGCAGACAACCGAAACCGGAGGGAGGTTCTTCCGATCATGTTCCTGCGTGCCGTGACCACAGCCGCCGCCCTCGGCCTCGGGGCCTTCGCCGCCCAGGCCGAAACCCGCGTGCAGCTTGCGCTCGACTGGAAGTTCGAGGGCCCCGCCGCCCCCTATTTCGCCGCGATCGACAACGGCCATTTCGCCGGGGCCGGGCTGTCGGTCGAGGTCGTGGCGGGCCAGGGCTCGCTCGACGCGATCCCCAAGGTGGCGACCGGCGCCTATCCCTTCGGCTTCGCCGACATCAACTCGCTGGTGAAGTTCAAGGACCAGAACCCGGACGCGCCGGTCATCATGGTGATGATGAGCTACGACAAGCCGCCCTTCGCGGTGATCGGCCGCAAGAGCCTCGGCGTCGAGACCCCCGCCGATCTCGAGGGCCGGATCCTCGGCGCCCCGCCCCCCGACGGCGCCTGGGCGCAGTTCGGCCCCTTCGCCACCGCCAACGGGCTCGACATGTCGAAGATCAAGGTGGAGCCGGTCGGCTTCCCCACGCGCGAGCCGATGCTGGCCGAGGGCAAGGTCGACGCGGTGACCGGCTACAACTTCTCCTCCTTCCTCAACCTCGCCCGGCTGGGCGTGCCGGAGGACGACATCACCACCATCCTGATGGCCGATTACGGGCTGGCGCTCTACGGCAACGGCATCATCGTCAATACCGATTTCGCCGAGGCCAATCCCGATCTGGTCAAGGGCTTCCTCGCCGCGGTCGCCGCGGGCTGGAAGGACGCGATCGCCGATCCGGCGGCCGGCGCCGCCATGGTGATCGAGCGCAACCCGGCCGGCGACCTGGAGCTGGAGACCCGCCGCCTGCAGATGGTGATCGACGCCAATGTGCTGACCCCCTGGGTCGCCGAACACGGCATGGGCCCCGTCGACCCCGAGCGCTTCGCCGCGTCGCTCAAGCAGGTCGGCGAGACCTACGCGTTCAAGAACGCCGCCGATCCCGCGCTCTATTTCACCGATGCCTACCTGCCCGAGGACGGCTTCCCGCTAGAGTGATCCCCGCCGGGCCCCCGGGCCCGGTCCCCTCCGCCAGACCAAACGCGCCCCGGACCCCGATCCGGGGCCTCTTCCTCCGAGGCCCGCGATGTCCGCAGAGATCGAGCTCCGCGCAATTACCCATGCCTATCGCACCTACAGCGGCAGGCTGCCCGTGCTCGAGCATCTCGACATCCGCATGCCGCCCGGCAGCTTCACCGCCTTCGTCGGCCCCTCGGGCTGCGGGAAATCCACCCTGACGAAGCTCGTCGCCGGGCTGATGCGCCCCGACGAGGGCCAGGTCTGGCTCGGCGGGCAGATGGTGACATCGCCGCGCGCCACCGTCGGCATGGCCTTCCAGAACCCGGTCCTGCTGGAATGGCGCTCGATCCTGTCGAACGTGCTCCTGCCCCTCGAGATCGTCCCGAACAAGCTCTCGAAATCCCGGCGCGTGGCCCGCGCCCGCGAGCTCCTGGCCCTGGTCGGCCTCTCGGAGTTCGAGGACAAGCGCCCCTCCGAGCTCTCGGGCGGCATGCGCCAGCGCGCCTCGCTCTGCCGCGCGCTGGTCCACCGGCCCGAAGTCCTGATCCTCGACGAGCCCTTCGGCGCGCTCGACGCCTTCACCCGCGAAGATCTCTGGCAGACCATGCACCGCCTCCGCGAGGAAGAGAACTTCACCGCCGTGCTGATCACCCATGACCTGCGCGAGAGCGTCTTCCTCGCCGACGAGATCGTCGTCATGTCCGCCCGCCCCGCCCGCATCCAGCACCGCATGGCGAGCCGCCTGCCGAAGGCGCGCGACCTCGAGGTGCTCTACACGCCCGAGGCCGTCGAGATGCTCGCCGCGCTGCGCCGCCAGATCCAGATCGCTCAAGGCAGGGACGCGGCATGACCGCCCTGCGCAAGATCCTCGTGCCGCTCGCGGCGATCCTCCTCTTCCTGGCGCTCTGGGAATGGCTGGTCTGGGCCAAGGGCTGGCCCGACTACAAGATGGCCTCGCCCTCCGATCTCTGGCCCGCCTTCTGGAAATACCGCTGGCTCTTCCTGGAAAACGGCTGGCAGACGCTCTGGCGCACGGTGGCGGGCCTCCTCCTCGCGGTCGTCGCAGGCACCGGGATCGGCATGGTGATGGGCTTCTCGCGGCTGGCGCGCGAGGCGCTCTACCCGCTTCTCGTCGGCTTCAACGCCATCCCCAAGGCGACCGTCGTGCCGATCATGGCGCTGATCTTCGTGGGCGAGCACGACTTCAACACGATCATGATCGCCTTCATGATCTCCTTCTTCCCGATCGCGGTCTCGGTCTCGATCGGCCTTTCGACGCTCGAGCCCGAATACCGCGACATCCTGCGCTCGCTCGGCGCCTCGCAGCTCACCGTGTTCTGGAAGATCGCCCTGCCGAAGACCCTGCCCGAGTTCTTCGGCGCGCTGAAGGTCTCGGTGACGCTCGCCTTCATCGGCACCAACCTGATGGAGATCGTCTCCCCCCATGGCCGCGGCCTCGGCGCGCTCTTCGACTCAGGGAAAATCAGCGCCGACTACCCGCTGATGTTCGCGGTCCTGATCGCCTTGGCCTTCCTCGGCATCGTGCTCTACTACATCGTCGTCGCGCTGGAGAAGGTCTTCGCCGGCTGGGCGGAACGGGCGCCGGGCTGACCCCGCAGGGGCCGCGGAAACCCGCTTGACTTCGAGCGCGCTCGAACCCCTAGGGTCGGAGGCGTCTTGATGAGAAGCGGCTTGCGATGAAGATCGGCGAACTTGCGAAACGCAGCGGGCTCTCGGCCCATACCATCCGCTACTACGAGCGGATCGGCCTCCTGCCCTATGCCGACCGCGATGCCGGCGGGCGGCGCGACTACGACGCCTCCATCCTCGCCTGGATCGCCTTCCTCGACCGGCTGAAGACCACGGGCATGCCGATCCGGGACATGCTGCGCTATGCCGAGCTGCGCGCGGCAGGCAGCCGGACCGGCCCCGAGCGGCGCGCCCTCCTGGAGGCGCATCGCGACCGGGTCCGGGCGCATCTGGCCGATCTGCAGGCCTGCCTTCTCGTCCTCGACACCAAGATCGGCGGCTATGCCGAAGCGGAGAAAAGGACGCATCCCGATGACCAATCCCACCCCCCTGACGCCGGAGAGCCGGCTGGAGCGCGGACGCCGCGCGCTTGACGCGATCGACGGCCAGGCCGGACGCGACGTGATCGACAGCCTGGCCGGCATCGCGCCGGATTTCGCCACCTACCTGTTCGAGTTCCCCTTCGGCGACATCTACAGCCGCCCCGGGCTTTCCCTGCGCGACCGCGAGATCGCCACCGTCGCGGCGCTCGCCGCCATGGGCACGGCCGCACCGCAGCTGCGGGTGCATATCGAGGCCGGGCTGAATGTCGGGCTGACGCAGGAGGAGATCACCGAGATCCTGATGCAGATGGCCGTCTATGCCGGCTTCCCGGCCGCGCTGAACGGGCTCGCCGCAGCCAGGGAGGTCTTCGCCGCAAGAGCCGGGGACGTCACCGCAGAGCCGGCCTGACCCCCGTCCCGGCCCTCTCGGCCGCCCTGCTCGCCCCGGGGCGGCCACCTCCCCGCACGGCCGCGCGGCCAAATCTCCCGCCGGGGCCGCCTGCGTCATCCGCATGGCTCGCTCCATCGTCCCGGAACCGCAGAACCTGCCCGGGCGGCATCCGCATTGCCCCTCCGAGCAGCCGAGCCCTCAGACCGGCCGGAAAAGCCGAACGCGGCATCCGCGTGCCCGCTCCCTCGCTCCGGCATTGCCGAGCAGGACCCCGTGCGCAAGCCCCTGCCCAAGGTAGAACGCGCCTGCGCCTCTCAGTGCAGCCACACAAGCCGATCGGCAGCCGCAAGTCCGCTCAGTCATCCGGCGCTGCAGTGCAGGACCCGGGACGTGCCCCTGCCCCAAGGAGGAACGCGCCTCCGTCTCTCCGAGCAGCCGCCCCAGCCGATCGGCAGCCAAGGCCGAGCGCTGCATCCTCATGCCCGCTCCATCACTTCGGTGCCGCAGAACAGGAGCCCGGGCGAACGCCCCTGTCCAGGGCGGAACGCACCTCCGCCTCTCCGTGCAGCCGCCCAAGCCGCCGGGTTCGAACGCAGTGCCCGCATCCCGCGCCGAGGCGCGAGCACCGCGGACCAGGTCCAGGCGGGCATAGCACGCGCTTGCGCGCCTCAGCGCAGCCGCGCGATCAAAGCAGCCGAAGCGGCCGGTCGCAGCGCCCGGATGCCCGCGCCACCGCCCTGTCGCCGCCGCCCAAGCCCCGGCTCAGCCCGGGGCCTGCGCCGTTCCGCGCAGCCGCGCGACCAGATCGGCCGCCGAGTTCGAGCGCGGCATCCACATGCCCCGCTCCATCGCCTCGCCAAAGCGCTCCGCCATCTCGCGCAGCGCCGGGGCATTCGCCCCCTCGATGAAGTCGCGCACCGTCCCGTCGGCCAGATAGGCCTCGAAGACCATGTCGAAATGGTGGCCCTTCACCGCGCCGGTCGTGGCCGCGAAGGCGAAGAGATAGTCGACCGTCGCCGCCATCTCGAAGGCGCCCTTGTAGCCGTGGCGCATCACCCCCTCGATCCATTTCGGATTCGCCGCGCGCGACCGCACCACCCGGGCGATCTCCTCGTCGAGCGTGCGGATCCGCGGCGTCTCGGGGCGCGAATGGTCGGGATGGTAGCTGACCGGCGCCTTGCCGCGCAGCGCCTCCACCGTTGCCGCCATGCCGCCCTCGAACTGGTAGTAGTCGTCCGAATCCAGCAGGTCGTGCTCGCGGTTGTCCTGGTTCTGCACGACCGCCTCGACCTGTCCGAGACGATGCGCGAAATCCTCCCGCGCCGCCTCGCCCCCGGCCTTGCCGCCATAGGCATAGCCGCCCCAGTCGAGATAGCTCGCCGCCAGATCGTCCCGCCGGTCCCAGAGCCGCTCGTCGATCATCGCCTGCAGCCCCGCCCCGTAGGCGCCGGGCTTCGAACCGAAGACGCGGAACCCCGCGCGGGTCTCGCCCAGCTCCGCCGCCTCCGCGCGGAAGCGCGCCGCGGCGGGGTTCCCGTGCTCCGGCTCGTCCAGCGCCATCACCGCGCGCGCCGCCGAGTCGATCAGGTCGATCTGCGCCGGGAAGGCGTCACGGAAGAAGCCCGAGACCCGCAGCGTGACATCCACCCGCGGCCGCCCCAGCGCGGACAGGGGAATGATCTCGAAGCCGGTGACGCGGCCCGACATCTCGTCCCAGCGGGGCTTCGCCCCCATCAGCGCCAGCGCCTGGGCCAGGTCGTCGCCGCCGGTGCGCATGTTCGACGTGCCCCAGGCGGTGATCGCCATCGCCTTCGGCCAGTCGCCCTCGCGCTGCAGGTAGTCGTCGATCAGAAGCGACGCCGATTTCCAGCCCAGCGTCCAGGCCGTGCGCGTCGGCAGGGCGCGGCTGTCCACCGAGAAGAAGTTCCGCCCCGTCGGCAGCACGTCGAGCCGCCCGCGCGTCGGCGCCCCCGAGGGCCCCGGCGCCACGAAGCGCCCGTCGAGCGCCGTCAGCAGCCCCGCCATCTCCGCCGCGCCCGACGCTGCCACGGCCGGCGCGATCCGCTCGCGCAGTTCCCCGAGCACCGCGCCGGAGGAGGGACCGGGAGGAGGCGTGCCTCCTCCCGCGGCGAGCTCCGCCGCCAGCAGCTCCAGCCGCTCCACCGTATCGCCCGCCGTCCGCCACGGATCCTCCGCCGCCTGCGCCAGCAGCTCCGGCCGCGGCCCGGTCCAGGGCGCGCCCATGTCGCAGTCGAGCGGGTCGAAGCCCAGCTCCAGATCCGCCGCCAGCGCGCGGTGGAGCGAGGCGTTCCTCCCCTGCCCGTCGCCCCTGGGCACCCGCGCCAGCGCCACCGCCAGGTCGCGGGCCAGCCGCCCCTCGGGCGCCGCGCCGAAAATGTGCAGCCCGTCGCGGATCTGGCTCTCCTTCAGCTCGCAGAGATAGGCGTCGAGCCGCTGCAGCCGCGCATCGTCATCCTCGATCCCGGCCAGCCCGGCATCCTCGTCGAGCCCGGTCACCGAGATCATCGACAGGATCTCCTTGCGCAGATGCCCGATCCGCCGCGCATCCAAGCCGGCCGCCTGGTAGTACTCGTCGACCAGCGCCTCGAGTTCGCGCAGCGGCCCGTAGGTCTCCGCCCGGGTCAGGGGCGGCGTCAGGTGGTCGATGATCACCGCCGAGGCGCGGCGCTTCGCCTGCGTGCCCTCGCCCGGATCGTTGACGATGAAGGGATAGACATGCGGCACCGGCCCCAGCGCCACTTCCGGAAAGCACTCCGCGCTCAGCGCCAGCGCCTTGCCCGGCAGCCATTCGAGATTGCCGTGCTTGCCCATATGCACGATCGCATGCGCGCCGAAGGGGCCCCGCAGCCAGAGATAGAAGGCCAGATAACCATGTGGCGGCACCAGATCGGGGGCGTGATAGGTGTCCTCCGGATCGATATTGTAGCCCCGCGCCGGCTGCACGCCGACGACCACATTGCCGTATTCCAGGATCGACAGCGCGAAGGCGCCGTCTTCGACGAAGGGATCGGCCTCGGGCGCGCCCCAGCGCTCCTCGATCTTCAGCTTCGTCTCCCAGGGCAGCGCGTCATACCAGGCGCGGTAGGTCCCGACCGGCAGCCGCACGCCGCCCATCCGTTCCGCCCGGTCAGTCAGCCAGTTGGTCGGCCCGGCCAGCACCTGCGCCATCAGCGCCGCGCCATCCTCCGGCGCGTTCTCCACGGCGTAGCCCGCCGCCGCCAGCGCCGCCAGCACACCGGCCGTGGCCGCGGGCGTGTCGAGCCCGACGCCATTGGCCAGCCGCCCGTCCTTGTTCGGGTAGTTCGCCAGCACCAGCGCGACCTTGCGTTCCGCGGGGGCGGCCCGGCGCAGCTTCACCCAGTTCTCCGCCAGATCGACGACGAAGCCCACCCGGTCCATCAGCCCGCGATAGGTGGCGATCATGCATTCGGTGGCCTCGTCGAAATAGGCCTCGTCCTTGAAGCTGACCGCGCGGGTCAGCACGCGGCCGTCGACCTCGGGCAGCGCCACGTTCATCGCCACGTCCCGCGCGGAAAGCCCGCGCACCGAGTCGAGCCAGGCCTGCCCCGAGGCGCCCGACAGCACCACCTGCAGCACCGGCGCGCCCGTCGCGTCGAGCACGGTCGCGGGCCGCTCGCCCTGCCAGCGCGCCGGATCGGGCGAGGAGACGGCGAA
Organism: Poseidonocella sp. HB161398; assembly: GCF_005870025.1. GTDB lineage: Bacteria > Pseudomonadota > Alphaproteobacteria > Rhodobacterales > Rhodobacteraceae > Mangrovicoccus. The sequence continues at coordinate 104,499 of NZ_VATA01000019.1, read as the reverse complement.
GGAGGTGGCGTTCAGGATCAGATCCGGCGGGGTCTCGCCGAAGATGCCCTCCAGCGTCGCGATGCTGACCGGATCCTTCAGCGAGGCGACGAAGACGGGAAGCGGGTTGAGCCCGCGGCGCAGCAGCGTCTTCACCATCTGCCCGATCGGATGCAGCCCGGCCCCCGCGACCAGCGCGCGGTAGAAGACCAGCGCCACGACCGGCGCGCCCTCGGTCCAGGAGCGGGTCACGTCCTCCGCCCGGGCGATGCCCTGCCCCGGCCAGTAGAACCCGGCCCGCAGGAGCGGCGCGGCCGGCGCGGGCCGCTCGCCCTGCCCGGCCATGTGCGCGCAGAGTTCGAGGAACCCGGCCGCATTCGCCGGGCCGCCCTCGATCATGTAGCCCCAGAGCTGCTCCCAGTCTTCGCGCGAGACAGTGGAAAGCGCAAAGAGCTCCTCGTCGGGCTTGTCGTCCCCGGGCAGCAGCGCGAGCTTGATCCCCGCCTCGCCGAGCCGCGCCGAGAGCTGCTCGGCGGCATAGCGGAAATAGGCCGCCCCGCCGAGCACGCGGGCCACGACCAGCCGCGCGCCCAGGCAGGTGTCGTCGATGTACTTGTCGACCGTGAAGGGATGGCTCAGCCAGCCCATATTCGCCAGCCGCAGCCCCGGCGGCGCCGCCATCTGGCCCCGTGCCTCGCTGAGCGCGGCAAGCTCCGTGTCCGCGGCCGAGAGGAAGATCACATCCGCCGGGCTCTGCCCCGGATCGACGGGTTCGGAGCCGTCATTGACAGCTCCGGGCGTTGCGGCCAGCAGATGCATCAGGCGGGCTCGGTCTGCGCCGCGAGCGCAGTCGAGATGGCCGCCCGGTCGAGCCCGGCGAGACCGATGACGACCAGCCGGGTGGCACGCTCCTCTCCGGCGGCGAAGGGGCGGTCGAAATGCGTGTCGATCCGCGGCCCCACGGCCTGCAGCACCAGCCGCATCGGCTTGCCTGCGACCGCGGCGAACCCCTTCACCCGCAGGAGGTCATGCGCGGCAATCGCCTGCGACACCCGCGCCTCGAGCGCCTTCGCATCGGCGATCTCGGGCAGCTCGACCACGAAGCTCTCGAACTCGTCATGGCCGTGCTCGTGGTGATGGTGGTGGTGATCGTGATCGTCGCCGTCATGGTGATCGTCGTCGTCATGATGGTGGTGATGGTGGTGCAGCTCGTGGCGCGCCTCCATGTCGTCCTCCGCCCCCATGTCGAGCCCCAGCAGCACCGCCGGATCGACCGCGCCCTTCGAGGTCGGGATCACCTGCACGCCCTTGCGCACGCGGGCATGCACGGCGGCGGTCACCTCTTCGGGCGCGGCCATCAGGTCGGCCTTGTTCACCAGGACCATGTCGGCGCAGGCCAGCTGGTCCGCGAAGAGCTCGGAGAGCGGCGTCTCGTGGTCGAGCCCCTCGTCCTGCGCGCGCTGGCGGTCGACGGCGGCCTCGTCGGCGGCAAAGCGGCCCTCGGACAGCGCCGGGCCGTCGACCACGGTCACCACGCCGTCGACCGTCACCCGGGTGCGGATCGCGGGCCACTGGAAGGCGCGGACCAGCGGCTGCGGCAGCGCCAGGCCCGAGGTCTCGATCACGATATGGTCGGGCGCGGGCTCGCGCGCCAGCAGCCCCTCGATGGCAGGCACGAAATCCTCGGCCACGGTGCAGCAGATGCAGCCATTCGACAGCTCGATCACGTCCTCCTCGGCGCAGCCTTCGATGCCGCAGCCCTTCAGGATGCCGCCATCGACCCCCAGATCGCCGAATTCGTTGATCACCAGAGCGATCCGGCGGCCATTGGCGTTCTCGATCAGGTGGCGGATCAGCGTGGTCTTGCCGGCGCCGAGAAAGCCGGTGACGACGGTCGCGGGAATCTTCTGGGCCATGGACATCTCCTCTGTCGCTCCGGCGCATTTGCCGGGCGGCGGGCGGGGGTGTCAAGCAAGCCCTTCGATCCAGTCGAGCGCCGCTTCGGGCCGCGCAAAGAGCCGCCCCGGCGGCAGCAGGGGGCGTGCCACGAGGAGCACCTCCAGCCCCAGATCGCGCGCGGCATCGAGCTTGGCCCGCGCCGGGCCGCCGGAATTCTTGGCAACCAGATGGGTGATGCGATGCGCCCGCAGGAGCGCGGCCTCCTCCGCGGCCGTGGCGCCGGGACGGGCGACCAGCACCTCGACGTGATCCGGCAGCGGGCCCGGCGGGGTCATCTGGCGCAGCAGGAACCGGCAGTCGCGGCACGAGGCGAAGGCCGGAAGCGAGCCCGCCCCGGTGGCGAGGAAGACCCGCGCCCCCGCAGGCAGAGCGGCAGCGGCGGCGGCCAAATCCGGCATGCCGCGCCAGCGCTCCCCCGGTCCCGGCAGCCAGGGCGGGCGCTTCAGCATCGCCCGGGGCAGCCCGGCCCCGTCGGCGGCCTCCGCTGCGTTCCAGGGCATGGCGGCGGCGAAAGGATGGGTGGCATCGAGCAGCGCGCGGATGCGGGCCTCGCGCAGATAGCGAGCCAGTCCCGCCGCCCCGCCGAACCCGCCCGAGCGGACGGGCAGCGGATAGTCCGTCCCCGGCACGCGCCCGGCCAGCGAGACCTCCGCCTCAATGCTCCGCGCGGCCAGGAGGCTGCAGAGCGCGCGGGCCTCGGTCGTGCCGCCCAGGATCAGGATGCGGCTCACAGCGGCTGCCGGGGAGGTCCCGGGTCGAGCCCGGGACGGAACAGTGCCAAGCGCGCCGTCATGCCCCGGCCCCCGAGCCGGGGCCTCCTGCCTCTGCCAGGATCGCGCCGGCCCGGTCGATGACCAGCACGTCCACCGCGCAGTCCCCGGCGACGCGCTGCGCCACGCGCCGTGCCTCCTCGGCCACCAGGGCCGCCAGCGGCGGGTGCCGCATCACTGCCTCGAGCGCGGTGTTGCACCCGGCCAGTTCCGGCCGCCCGGCCAGCGCCGCGAGCTGCGCGAAATCCACCTGGCTGCGCTTCGAATGCAGATCCATCGCCCCCTGCGCCAGCTTCGCCAGCTTGCCGATCCCGCCCGCGACCGTCACCCGCGCCACCGGATGGCGCGCCAGGTATTTCAGCATCCCGCCTGCGAAATCCCCCATGTCGAGCATGGCATGCTCCGGCAGGCCGAAATGCGCCTGCGCTGCCTTCTCCGAGGTCGCCCCGGTGGCGCCCGCGACATGGGAGAGCCCCGCCGCGCGCGCCACGTCGATGCCGCGATGGATCGAGGCGATCCAGGCCGCGCAGCTGAAGGGCCGCACGATGCCGGTCGTGCCCAGCACCGACAGCCCGCCGGTGATGCCCAGGCGCGGGTTCCAGGTCTTCGCCGCGATCTCCGCCCCGCCGGGGATCGAGACCGTCACCTCCCACCCGCCGGGGCCGAGCGCGCGGGCGATCATCTCGCGCGGCACCGGGTTGATCGCGGGCTCGCCCGGCGGCACCGGCAGGCCGGGCCGGGTCACCGTGCCGACCCCCTCGCCCGCGCGGAACCGCACGCCCTCGCCGCCGGTCTGGCGCACCCGCGCCCGCACGGTCACGCCATGGGTCACGTCGGGATCGTCGCCGGCATCCTTGACCACCCCCGCCTCGGCCCAGCCGTCGCCCTCGCGGCGCTCGGCCAGCGCGAAGCGCACGACCTGGCCGCGCGGCAGCACGATCTCCACCGGATCGCTCCAGCGCCCCGAGACCAGCCAGCCCGCCGCCGCTGCCGCGGCCGCCGTGGCGCAGGCGCCGGTGGTGAAGCCGGTGCGGAGCGGCCCGGCGGCCATTCAGGCCTTCTCCACCTTCCGCAGCACATGCGGCTTGGCGGCGTCGTAGAGCGCGCTGTCGGGAAAGTCGCTCTCCTCGAAGACCCGGCCGACGAAGACCAGCGCGGTGCGGGTCAGCTTCGCCGCGCGGACCTTGCCGCGGATATCCGCCAGCGTGCCGCGCAGGAAGGCCTGGTCCGGCCAGCCGACGCGGTAGGCCACGACGACCGGGCAGTCCGCCCCGTAGAGCGGCGCCAGCTCGCGCTCGATATGCAGCAGGTTCCGGATCGACAGGTGGATCGCCAGCGTCGCGCGGCTCTGGCCCAGCGTCGCCAGATCCTCGCCCTCGGGCATGCCGGTCGACTGCATCGAGGTGCGCGTCAGGATCACCGTCTGCGCCTGTTCGGGAACGGTCAGCTCCTGCCCCAGCGCGGCGGCCGCGGCCGCATAGGCGGGGACGCCAGGCACGATCTCGAAGGGGATGCCCGCGGCGCGCAGCCGCCGGATCTGCTCGGCAATCGCGCCATAGAGCGAGGGATCGCCGGAATGCACCCGCGCCACGTCCTGCCCGGCGGCATGCGCCGCCTCGATCTCGGCCATGATCTCGTCGAGATGCATCGGCGCGGTATCCATGACCTTCGCGTCCCCGGGCGCGCCCGCGACCACGGCGGGCGGCACCAGCGAGCCCGCATAGAGGCAGACCGGACAGGCCGCGATCAGCCGCTGGCCCTTGACGGTGATCAGATCGGGATCGCCCGGCCCCGCGCCGATGAAATAGACGGTCATTCCGCTGCCTCCTCCAGTTTCTTCGCATAGCCCCGCGGGGTGTAGATCCAGTGCCCGTCGGCGCCTTTCGACCGGTCGCCCGACAGCACCGCGCGGCTGGTCGAGGCGCCGACCAGCACCACGGTCAACATGTCGACCTCGTCGACCTGCAGATCGGCGAGGCGGCGCAGCCGCAGGCTCTCCTCCGGGCGGCCCAGATGCGCGGCCAGCAGCACCGGCGTGTCGGCGGGGCGGTGCTGCAGCAGCGTGTCGCGCGCCTCGGCCAGCAGCGTCCGGCGGCGCATCGAGACCGGGTTGTAGAAGGCGATGACGAAATCGCCCTCGGCCGCCGCCTTGATGCGTTTCTTGATCGCGTCGCGGGGCGTCAGCAGATCCGACAGCGAGATAGTGCAGAAGTCATGGCCGAGAAGCGCCCCCGCCCGGGCCGAGGCCGCCTGCAGCGCCGAGACGCCCGGGCAGTTGACCACGTCGACGCGCCGCGCCGCCGCCGAGACGCCATGGGCGCTCTCGGGCCGGTCGATCAGCTCCATCACCAGCGCGCCCATCGCGTAGATGCCCGCATCGCCCGAGCAGACCAGCGCCACGCGGCGGCCCTTGGCCGCCTCCTCCAGCGCGAAGCGGCAGCGGTCCTCCTCGCCGCCCAGCGGGAAGTCGGCGCGCGCCTTGCCCTTGGCCAGCGGTCCCAGCAGGTCGATATAGAGCCCGTAGCCGACCAGCAGCTCGGCCCCGGCGATCGCGCGGGTCGCCTCGGGCGTGCGCCAGGACGCCTGGCCCGGGCCGATGCCGACCACGGCGAGCGAGCCGCGGGGCATCCCCGCCTCGCCATTGCCCAGCCAGGCCAGCGCGCAGGTGGCATTGGCGGTCTTCTTCTTCTCGACGGCCAGCGCGCCGCCCTCGCCCGCCGCCGCCAGCGCCGCGCCCTCGCTGACGCCGTGGCAGCCGACCTCGGCGAAGACGATGTCCGAGGGCGTGGCGAGGCGCGGGGTCTCGGCCTCCAGCCGCTCGGCCGGAAAGAACCGCGCCGGGACGCCCAGATGGGCGGCCAGCGCATGGACCGCGGCCTCGTCGGATTTCACGTCGATCGAGGCGACCGAGGCGACCTGCCCCTGCGAGAGCCCGGCGCCTGCCAGCGTCTCGCAGGCCAGCGCGACCAGCTCCTCGGGAGGGCAGCCACGGGCGCAGCCGACGCCCAGCACCAGCCCCTGCCGCCGCCAGACCAGCGGCGCGGTGCCCGGCACGCTGAGCACCACAGTGTCGCCCGCGCCCGGATCTGCCAGCACGCGGCCATCCTCGACCAGCGGCTCCAGCCAGTCGGCGCGGCCCGAGAGCTCGCCCTGCGCGCCCGCCAGCAGCGCCGCGGCGCAGGCCTTGGCATCGCCGGGATTGTCGAGCACCCAGCCGGCCGGCGGCTCGTCGAGCGCCACGCCAAGCCGGACATCCCCCGCCGTGGTCAGCGCGGCGCGGATGCCGAGGATGTCGGCGATGCGCGCGGCCAGCTGGTTGGCGCCGCGATGACCGCCCAGCAGCGGCACGGCGGCCGAGCCGTCCTCGGCCAGCACCACCACCGGCGCCTCGGACCACTTGTCGGAAAGATAGGGCGCCAGTGCGCGGATCACGATGCCGCTGGCGCAGATCGCGATCACCGGGCGGCCGGCGAGGAATTCCGCGGCGATGGCGCCGGGCACGTCGCAGCCGAGCTCCGCGCGGGAGAGATGCTGCGCGCCCAGCCGTCCGGCCAGGCGCTCGCCGAGTTCGGCACCGCCCTGGGTCAGGCTGAGGATGACGGGATCAGACATGGGCATCCTTTCCGGGGATGACGATCATCGAGAAATAGGGCACCTCGGCGGGCGCCTCGGCCAGAGGGCAGACCGCCTGGCCGGGCAGCGAGGCATGCTGCACCAGCACCGCGCGGTCCGTCAGGCCGAGCCCGTCGATCACCGCGCGCGCCTTGGGGAAATGGCGGCCGAGCTTCATCACCGCCGCCGCGTCCGTGGCGGCGAGCCGGTCGCGCAGCACCTCTTCGGGCAGGGTCGCGGGCAGCACGGTCAGCACGTCCATCCGCGCGCAGAGCGCCCGCGCCGCCGCCGCCGAGGAAGCGCCGAGCGACGAGACGCCGGGGACGATCTCCACCGGGAAGCGCCCGGCGAGGCGGCCGAAGAGATACATGAAGGAGCCGTAGAAGAACGGGTCGCCCTCGCAGAGCACGACGACATCCTCGCCCGCCTCGAGCACCGCGGAGAGCTCGGCGGCGGCCCGGTCATAGACCTCCTGCGCGGGGAAGCGCGCAGCGCGCATCGGGATCACCACCGGGATCTCGCGCACGCCCTCGGGCAGGTAGTCCGCGACGATGCGGCGGGCGAAGCTCTCGCCGCTGTCGGGGGCGGGATAGGCGATGACCCGCGCCTGCGAGATCAGCCGGTGCGCCTTCAGCGTCAGGAGCTCGGGATCGCCCGGACCGGTGCCGAGGCCGTAGAGGGTTCCGGTCATGTCCGCGGGTCTCCGCATGAGTGGCAAGATGTGTCTGCAGCGCGCGCGAGGCCGGCCGCCGGAGCGGGAGCGGACGGCGCGCCGGGGCGCGCGGGACAGCGGCCGCCGGTCATGTCGCAAGGCTCCACTGGGTGACGGGCATGGCGGGCTTCCAGCCGCGATAGGGGCCGACCGGCTCGGCGCGGGCGACCGAGATGCGGCGCAGCTCGCCGCCATGGCGGGCCTGGAGGGAGAGGAGCAGCGCCTCGCTTTCCAACGTCACGGCATTGGCCACCAGCCGGCCGAAGGGCTTCAGCGCGGCCAGCGCGGCGGTGACGGTCTCTTCGGAGAGGCCGCCGCCGATGAAGACCGCCTCCGGCGCGGGCAGCCCGGCCAGCGCCCCGGGCGCGGTTCCGGCGACGATCTGCAGCCCCGGCGTGCCGAGCCGCGCGGCATTGGCGGCGGCGACGGCGCGGCGCTTCGGCTGGCTCTCGATGCCGACGGCGCGGGCGCCGCGGGCGGCGCGCATCCATTCGATCGCCACCGAGCCGCAGCCGAGGCCGATGTCCCAGAGCATCGCGCCGGGGCGCGGCGCCAGCGCGGCGAGGGTGACGGCGCGGATCTCCTGCTTGGTCATCTTGCCGTCATGGGCGAAGGCGTCGTCGGGCAGGCCGGTCAGCGGCAGCGGCACATGGCCGGGCGCCGCGGCGCAGTCGATTGCGAGCACATGCAGGTCGGGCGCGGCGCCCTCCCAGCTCTCCGCGGTGGCCTCGAGACGGCTTTCCTGCGGGCCGCCGAGATGGGCGAGCACGGTCATCCGCGACGGGCCGAAGCCCGCGCGGGACAGGAGCGCGGCGATCTCGGCCGGGCTCTGCCCGTCGCGGGTCAGCAGCAGCAGGCGGCGGCCGGGGGCGAGATGCGGCAGCACCAGCTCGGCCGGGCGGCCATGCACGGTCAGCGTCTCGCAATCGGCGAAGGCCCAGCCCATCCGCGCCGCCGCCCATTGGAAGGCGGAGAGCTGCGGGTGGAGCGTCGCGGCGCCCTCGGGCAGGGCGGCGAGGAGCCGCGGCCCGGCGGAGTACCAGAGCGGATCGCCGCTGACGAGCACGGCGACGGGGCGGCCCTCCAGCCCGGCGATCTCGGCCTCGAGCGCGCTGAACGGGCTCGGCCAGGCACGGCGCTCGGCCGCGAGCCCGGGCAGCAGCGCATGGTGGCGCGGCGCGCCGAAGATCACCTCGGCGCCTTCCAGGCGGGTGCGGGCGGCGGGCGAGAGCCCGTCGGGGCCGTCCTCGCCGAGGCCGATGATATCGAGCCAGGGGGCGGTCACGGGCGGTCCCCCGGGAGGTCCCGGGTCAGGCCCGGGACGCCGCAGCGCGGGGCGGCATGTCTCCGGCTCATGTGCCGTCCCCGCCGAGGCCGAGGAGCAGCGCATTCACCGCGGCCGCGGCCATGGCCGAGCCGCCGCGGCGGCCGGGCAGCGTGGCGAAGGGGATGCCATGGGGCAGCCGGGCCAGCGCCTCCTTCGATTCCGCGGCGCCGACGAAGCCGACCGGGAAGCCGAGGATCAGCGCCGGGCGCGGCCAGCCCTGTTCCAGCCCCTCGAGCAGGTGGAAGAGCGCGGTCGGCGCATTGCCGATCGCCACCACGGCGCCCTCGAGCGCGGGCTTCCAGTGCTCGGTCGCCGCGGCCGAGCGCGTCGTGCCGAGCGCAGCGGCCAGCGCCGGGGTCTCGGGATCGTTCAGCGTCACCTTCGGCACCGTGCCCGCAGGCAGGGCGCGGGCGATGATGCCGCGGGCGACCATCTCGGCATCGCAGAAGATCGGCGCGCCGGCCGCCAGCGCACGGCGCCCGGCCGCGACCGCGCCGGGCGAGACCAGCAGCTCGGCCCCGACCTCGACCATGCCGCAGGCATGGATGACCCGGATCGCCAGGTCATGCGCGTCCGGCTCCAGATGGTCGAGCCGCGCCTCGCGGGCGATCGCCGCGAAGCTCTCGGCATAGATCCGGGCCGGGTCGCGCTCGTAGGCGAGGCTCATGCGTCGTCCTTCAGATGCTTGCGGACGCTCTCCGGCCCGAGCGGGTGGTCCGCATGCGGATAGGCCGGATGGTGGTGGTGCCCGTGGTCATGGGAGTGATCATGGCCGTGGTCATGGGAATGGGGGTGATGGTGGTGCTCGCCGTGGTCGTGGTCATGGCCGTGCCCGTGGTGGTGGTCGTGGTGGTGGTCGCCGTCATGATGATGATGGGAACCGGCATCGAGCCTGCAAGCCCCGGTGCAGAAGCTATCGCAAAGTTGACACTCCGCGACATTCGAGCCGGGCGCCGCCGCGCCCTGCCCCTCGACATGGTGGTGATGGCTTTCCTGGGCCATGCCGACCTCGGCCTCGAAGCCCAGGACCTGGGTGCGGTACTTGCACATCGCGCAGTTCATCGCGGTGTCGCCGCCGAGGATCTCGGTCACCCGCTCGGCGAAGGTGGCCAGCACGTCCGGGTGGTCGTTGAGATAGCCCGCCTTGACCCATTGCGTGCCGGGATGCGCCGCGGCGACCATGTCGGCGAAGCCGTAGATGCGGTCGATCAGGATGCCGGTGAAAAGGAAGTACGGGAAGACGATCACCCGCTTGTAGCCCAGCCGCGCGGCATGCTCGAGCGCGGGCTCGACGAGCGGGAAGGTCACGCCGGAATAGCCGACCTCGCACCAGCCGAAGCCCATGCCCTCCCACAGGAGCCGCGCGACCTTCGAGACGTTGGAATTGGCATCCGGGTCCGAGGCGCCGCGGCCGATCACCACCAGGCAGGTATCGTGGCGGGCGACCGCGCCATGGGCGGCATCGGCGGCGGCCACGGCCTCCTCGATCCGGGCGGAGGCGGCGCGGACCATGCGCGGATCGACACCGAGCTCGCGGCCGTAATCGACCTTCAGCCCGTTCTCGGCGGCATAGGCGTTCAGGACCGAGGGAATGTCGTTCTTGGCATGCATCGCAGCGAAGAGCATGCCCGGCACGGCGAGGATGCGGGTGCAGCCCGCGTCGCGCAGATTGTCGAGCCCCTTGCGGATCACCGGATTGGCGAATTCGAGATAGCCGTAATCCACCTCCCATTCGGGCGGCAGGTAGCCGGGCAGCTTCTCGGCCAGGACCGCGAATTCGGCCACGGCTGCCTCGCTGCGCGAGCCGTGCCCGCAGAGCATGACGCCGATCTTCTCGGCGGGATCGTGGGAATGGCTGCTCATCGGCTCGCTCCTCGTGCTGCGCCCGGGGATGCAAAGCCGCCATCGGACGCGGAGACCGCGCCCTTGACGACATCCCGGCGCGCCCCCGGATTGGGTCGGCGTCCCGGCATTTCCTTGCAAGCCCCTCGGCATCGTCGGCGCAGGGCCTAGCAGGCGCCGCAGGCTGCCGCAAGCGCCGCGTCAGGCAGCGGCGCGCGGCCGCCTGTCCCAGTGCGGCGCGGGACCGTAGCGGTTGCCCTCCGGCAGGCCCGGCTGGGCGAAGAGCCAGACCAGCGCCAGCGCGCCGATCACCGGCAGCAGAAGGAGCACGAGCCACCAGCCGCTGCGGCCGGTATCGTGCAGCCGCCGGGCGCCGAGCGCGAGCTCCGGCAGGATCAGCACCAGCCCGATCGCCGAAGCCAGCACCCCCGCCGCCCCGGGCAGTCCGAAGACCGGCTCCAGCACGAAGGCGTCGGCGAGCCCCGCCATCAGGTTCAGCAGGATCACCGCCAGCACGAACCGCCAGAACTCGCCCCGCGCGGCCCGGCCGGAAAACGTCGCGTAATTCTCGAAGACCGCCCTGCGGAAGGCGTCGATAATGTCGTCCATGTCATCCCCTCGCCCGGAACGGGCCCTCCCTGCCGGCAAAATAGCCGAACATGGCAAGCATCGCATCTGCGGGGCGCTGCGCCAAGCCATGCAATGATCCGCGAGGCCAATAGCGCAAAGCCGCCGGGGGGGACCGGCGGCTCTGGCACGTTCTGATATCCGGACCGGGGGAACGGACGGGCCGCGCAGGGCGGCTGGGCGCAGGAAATCTCCGCCGCAGCGCGGCCGCCGCTTCCGGGGCGGCTTGCGCGCGCCCCGGGTCCGGGCCGTCAGTTGACGGCCTTCGGCTCCTCGGCCGCCGCGCGGGCGAGACCGCGGGCGATCTCGATCTGGCGGGGCTTCAGCGCTTCGGGCACTTCGCGCTTCAGGTCGACATGCAGCATGCCATTCTCGGCCGCCGCGCCGGTGACGCGGACATGGTCGGCCAAGGTGAAGCGGCGCTCGAAGGCGCGGGTGGCGATGCCGCGATGCAGGTAGGTGCGCGGCTCGGCCGCCTCGGCCTTGCGGCCGGAGATGACCAGGGCGTGCTCCTTGACCTCGACGGTCAGCTCGTCCTCGGCAAAGCCTGCGACCGCGATCGAGATGCGGTAGGCATCATCGGCGGTCTTCTCGATATTGTAGGGGGGGTAGCTTTCGCGGCTCACATCGGTGGACGTGACACGGTCCATGAGATCGGCAATCTGGTCGAAGCCGACAGTGGCACGATAGAGCGGCGCGAGATCGAAGCTGCGCATGGGGATATCCTCCTTGAGCGATGTCCTATGTGATGCCCTCCCCTCGGGGACGGGCGGTGCGCGGAACCCGTATCCGGCGTCCCACGGGAATTAGCTGGGAACTGCCCCGGACGGTTTCAACCCCCCGATTCATCCCCCCGACGGCGCCGCCTGCGCCCCCGGCGCGGCAAGCCCCGCGGCGAGCCGTGCAAGCGCCTCCGGCCCCACCGGGACCACCACCGCGCGGCCGCCCGGCCCCGCCCCGCCGCCGGCCCGGGCCAGGCGGCTCGAGACCACGGCGGCGACCCGCAGGCGCCCCTCGGCATCCTCGACGATCACCGGCGCGCCCGACATGCCGCCCACCGCCTCGCAGCTCGTCACCATCGCCCCGCGCAGCGGCGCCAGCGCCTCGCAGGGCGCCTCGCGCGCCAGCGCGTCGGGCGCGTCATAGCCGAAGGACAGCACCTCGAGCGGATGGCCGCGCAGCAGCGGCGCCTCCGCCACCGGGATCGGCCGGGCGACCTCGGCGGGCACCGGCGCCTTCAGCCGCAGGAGCGCGAGATCCTCGGCCAGCGCGGCCCCTTCGAGATAGCGCCCGGCTACGGCCAGCGCCGCAGCGGCGACGGCCCCGGCCTCCCCGCCCTTGCGGTAGGCCGGCCAGAACACCGTGCGGTAGGGCTGCGCCACCCAGCCGGTCCCGGGATTCGACACGCAATGCGCCGCGGTCAGCACCAGGTCGGGGGCGATCAGCGTGGCGGTGCAGTGGCGCGCTTTGGGCCCGGTGCGCACCTGGCCCACCGCCGAATAGCCCGCCTGCTGCGGCGCCGAGAGCAGCACCCGCGCCGATCCCGCCGGCAGCGCCCGCGGCGCGCCCCGCTCGCCGGACACGGCCAAGCCGGGCAGCAGCCCCGCCAGGAGCGCCGCCCCGAAGACGGCCCCGAGGACAGTCCGGCGGCGGGCGCGGTCACGGTCTCCTTGGGCCATGCGGTCCTCCTGCGGCAGCTCCGGCACCGAGCTTTGCGCCATTTACCGCCGCCATCAAGGTCCGGCTCACAGCCCGCGGCACGCGACGGCGCGGCAAGGGCGCGCCTGGCGCCGCGCGGAAACTGCGGTATCACGGCGGAAAGTGCTGCCGGATGTCTCGCGCTTGCGCCGAAACGCCCTAGATCCCCGGCACTCTCCAGCGAGGCTCCCATGCTCAGCCAGACCTTCTACCGCCTGACCGCGCGCCCGGGCGCCGGTGCCGATCCGCGCGAGGCCCGCCGCTTCGCCACCGCCTTCCTCTCGCTTGCCGCCACCAAGATAGCCGACGGGCTGATCGAGCCGAAGCTGGTCCTCGCCTGGCTCTTCTCCGCGCTCGGCGCGCCGGGCTACCTGACGGGCGCGCTGGTGCCAGTGCGCGAGGCGGGCGCGCTCCTGCCGCAGCTCGCGCTGGCCGGGCGGATTGAGCGGATGCGCCATCGCCGCATCGCCTGGGCCGCCGGGGCCGCGGTGCAGGGGCTCGCCGCGCTCGCCATCGCGGCGGCCGCGCTCCTGCTCGAGGGCGCCGCCGCGGGATGGACGATCCTCGCCGCGCTCGCGGTCCTGGCCATCGCCCGCGCCGCCTGCTCGGCAAGCTTCAAGGACGTGTCCTCGCGCACACTGAAGAAGGGCACGCGGGGCACGCTGACCGGGCTCGCGGGCTCGGCCGGCTCGGCGGCGGTCCTCGCCTGGGCGGTGCTGCTGGGGCTCGGCATCGTCCCGCGCGAGCCGGTCTGGATCGCGGGCTCCGTCGCCGTAGCGGGCGCGCTCTGGCTCGGCGCCGGGGCGCTTTTCGCGACACTCGACGAGCCCGCGGCCGAGCCCGACCCGCCCGGGGGCCTGTCCGGCCTCCTGGCGCCCCTGCGCAGCGATCCCGGCTTCCGGCGCTACCTCGCGGTGCGCGCGCTGATGATCTCCACCGCCCTCGCCCCGCCCTATCTGGTGATGCTCGGCCATGCCGCAGGGCAGGACGGCCCGGGCAATCTCGGCCTCCTCATGATCGCCTCCTCGGCCGCGGCGATCCTCTCCTCCTATGGCTGGGGACGGCTCGCCGACCGCTCGAGCCGCCAGGTGCTGGCCTTCTCGGGCCTCGCCGCCGCCGCCGTGCTGGGCGCGGCCGCCGCAGCGGCACTGGCCGCGGGCGGGCTCGGCGGCAGTTGGGGCACCGCCGGCTTCGTCTTCGCCGCGCAATGCGCCTACCAGGGCGCGCGGATCGGGCGGAAGACCCATCTGACCGACATGCAGAGCCCCGGCGGCAAGGCCGCCGCCACGGCGCTGGCCAATACCCTGACCGGCGGGCTCCTGCTGCTCGGCGGCGGCTTCGGGCTCCTGGCCGAGGCGGCGGGCGCCGGGACCGTGCTGGCCGTCTTCGCCGCCATGGCCCTCGCGGGCGGCGCGGCCGCCTTCCGCCTGGGCGAAGTCCAGCACCCCGGCTGAAGCCCCTTCCCCGCAGCCGCGCGCCTGCGCTATGGGTTCCATCATGGATATCACGACGCTCTTCCTGCTCCTCTCCTGGCCCGACCTGCTGGCCGCCGTCTTCGCGATCCTCTGCTGGGGGCTGGTCGGCTGGCATGTCGAGCATCCGCGGCAGTCGCGCCCCTCGGTCAACCGGCTGATGCGCCAGTACCGCCGCGAATGGATGCTGAACAACATCGACCGCAGCCCGCGGGTGCATGACGCGACGCTGCTGGGCTCGCTGCGCGACGGCACCGCCTTCTTCGCCTCCGCCTGCCTGATCGCGATCGGCGGCGCGCTGGCGCTGATCGGCAATACCGACCGGCTCGACAAGGTCGCCTCCGAGCTGATGATGGGCCCGACCGCCTCGATCCTCTGGGAGGTGAAGATCCTGCTGCCGCTCCTCCTGATCACCAACGCCTTCATGAAGTTCGTCTGGTCGCACCGGGTCTTCGGCTACTGCTCGGTGATGATGGGGGCGATCCCGAACGAGGCCTCCGACCCCGAGGCGCGGCGCCGCGCGCTGATGGCGGCCGAGCTGAACATCGAGGCGGCGCGCTCCTACAACCGCGGCCTGCGCTCGGTCTATTTCGCGCTCGGCACGCTCGGCTGGCTGCTCGGGCCGGTGGCGCTGATCCTGACCACGCTGGCGACCGCCGGGACCATCTGGTACCGCGAATTCGCCTCCTCCTCGCGGCGGCTCCTGCTCGAGGGCAAGCTGCCTGCCGAGAGCCTCGCCGAGATCGGCGAAGAGCTGCCCTGAGCCAGGCGTCCCGCGGCCTCCCGGACCTGATCCGGGAGCTCCGCGCTCTCCGCCCGCGCCACCTTGCGGAAAGGGCTCAGACCGCCCGGCGGCGGCGCCCCTCCAGGAGCCAGGCGCCGATCACCAGCGCCGCGGCCAGGAACAGGAAGGCCCAGGGCGGCAAAAGCGGCATGATCCGCAGATCGGCCGTGACATAGGCCTCGCGCGGGGTGATCCCGATCCAGCCGCGCCCGGCCGCCGGACGTCCGGGCCGCACCTCGCGCAGATCGGGCGCGCCGTCCTCCAGCGCCAGCGTTCCGCCGCGCGTCGCCGAGACCAGGGGCGAGATCGCCTCGCCCGAGGCGATGGTCTGCTCGAATTCCCGCGGCGCCGAGGGCCCCAGCGCGATCACCGCGTCGAGTACCCCGTCGGTGATGCGGTAGAGCCCGATCTCCGGCGCGTCGAATTCCGCCTCGAACCGGCCCGGGCTGACCTCCTCTGGCGCCAGCGTCCAGCTCCGCCCCTCGGGACCGGTGATGGTGATGTCGCCGGTGCTGTCCTCCAGCGTGCGGCGGATCACCGTCATCGACTGGCCTTCGGCCTCGGCCCAGAGCGCCTCTTCCTCCAGCTCGGGCTCCTTCATCATCCAGTGCGCCAGCCGCCGCAGCAGCTCGAGCTGCGGTCCGCCGCCCTCGAAGCCGCGGTTCCACAGCCAGGCATGGTCGGAGGCCAGCAGCGCCACCCGCCCCTCGCCCACCCGGTCGAGCACCAGCAGCGGCTTGTCCTCGGGTCCCGACATCACCGTCTCGCCGGATTTCGGCGCCAGGTCGATCATCCGGAACCAGCGGCCCCAATAAGGCGCCTCTGCGCCGTCGGGCGCATTCTCCGCGCCCCAGGCATCGAGCCCCTCGGTCACCGGATGGCGCCGCCCCAGATCGGTGAGCTGCGGCTTGTAGCCCTGCTCGTAGACCCGCGCGGTCGGCTCGGCCGGGATGATCTGGTTCAGCGGCGACCGGTAGATCGAGGTCGCGCCGGCGAAATCCGGCCCGGCGGCGACCAGCACCGCGCCGCCGTCTTCGACATACTGGCGGATATTGTCGAGATAGATCACTGGCAGGATGCCGCGCCGCTTGTAGCGGTCGAAGATGATCAGGTCGAACTCGTCGATCTTCTCCAGGAAGAGCTCCCGCGTCGGGAAGGCGATCAGGCTCAGCTCGGTGACCGGCACGCCGTCCTGCTTCTCCGGCGGTCTCAGGATGGTGAAATGCACCAGATCGACCGAGCTGTCGGATTTCAGCAGATTGCGCCAGGTGCGCTCGCCCGCATGCGGCTCGCCCGACACCAGCAGCACGCGCAGCCGGTCGCGCACGCCGTTGATCTGCAGCACGGCGGCGTTGTTGCGGTCGGTCAGCTCGCCGGGGCTGTCGGCCAGGGTGAACTGGATCACGTTCATGCCGCCATGGGGCAGCACCACGGGCAGGTCGATATCCTCGCCCACCGGCACCTGGTAGGTGCTGGGCTCGCCGCCGTCGAGCGCCAGCGACAGGGTCGCCATCTGCGGCAGGTCCGCGGGCACCCGTCCCTGGTCCTCGATCCTCAGCGTCAGGTGGAATTCCTCGCCGAGAATGGCGAAGGCCGGAGCGTTCTTGACGATCAGCCGCCGGTCCCAGTCGCTGTCATGGCCGGTCATCAGCAGATGCACCGGCGCGGGCACCGAAGGCGCGCCCTCCATGTCGTGGATCTGCCCGTCCGAGATCACCACGATCCCGGCGACGCGGGCGCGCGGCTCGTCGGCCAGCGCCTCGGCCATGGCCTGCATCACCATCGAGCCCTCGTTGCCGTCGGCATCGCGCACCACGACCTCGCGCAGCTCGGTGCCCGGGCGCTGCGCCACCTCGGCACGCAGCCGCTCGAGCGCCGCCCCGGTCTGATCCGCCCGGTCCGACAGCCGCTGGCTGGCGGTCTCGTCGACCACCGCGATGACGATGTCCGAAAGCGGCGTGCGGTCCTCCTCCTGCAGCGAGGGATTGGCCGCCGCGCCAAGCAGCGCGACTGCCGCCAGCGCGCGCAGCCACCAGCCCGAGAGCCGGTTCACCGCGGCGAAGACCACCAGCAGCCCGGCCATCGCGGCCAGCGTCCAGACAAGCGCCATCGGCACGAGCGGGGCGAAGACGATCTGGTCCGTCATGGCTCAGTTCCCCAGCCGGTCGAGCAGGGCCGGGACATGGACCTGGTCGGATTTGTAGTTTCCGGTCAGCACATGCATCACCAGATTGACGCCGAAGCGGTAGGCGACCTCGCGCTGGCGCTCGCCGCCCAGCCCCGATCCGACGCGCAGCATCGGCTGGCGGCGGTCATCCGTCGCCCAGGCGCCCGCCCAGTCATTGCCGCCGATCACCACCGGCGTCACCCCGTCATTGAGATCGCGGAAGGGCATGCCCTCGACCGCCTCGGCGCCGGGCGGTGCCGCCTCGACCCAGACCTCGCGCCCGGCAAAGCGGCCGGGGAAGTCCTGGATCAGGTAGAAGGCGCGGGTCAGCACGTGATCCGCCGGGATCGGCTCCAGCGGCGGGATGTCGAGCCCGGTGGCGATCTCCTGCAGGCGCCGCCCCTCGGGGGTGCCGCCGCCGAAGCCCGCCACATTGGCGTCGCGGGTGTCGAAGACGATCATGCCGCCGGTGCGCAGATAGCGGTTCAGCTTGGCATAGGCCTCCGCCGAGGGCAGCGGCTGGTCCGCCGTCACCGTCCAGTAGATCAGCGGAAAGAAGCTCAGCTCGTCGGTCTCGATATCGACCTCGGTCGGATCGGCCGGCTCGATCGAAGTGCGCGAATACAGCACGTCCGACAGCCCGGCGAGCCCCGCGCGGGTGATGCCGTCGACCTGGGCGTCGCCGGTGCGGACATAGGCCAGCGTCACCTCCGCGGTCGCGGCGATCGCCTTGGCGTCGGCGTCCTCCTGGGCCTGCGCCTGGCCCTGCGGCAGCCCCAGCAGCGCCGCCGCCAGGATCGCGGCCGCGCCTGCGCGGCGCATCCGGGGCATCTTGCCCGAAAGCCACATCGAGGCCAGCAGATCCGCCATCAGCAGCAGCAGCGCCACCGAGAGCACTCCGCCCTTCAGCGGCGTTTCCTGGCGGATGTCGAGCCCCTCGACCGGGATGCGCTCCGGCCAGGCGGTCGGTGTCAGCACGGTGTCGGCTCCCGTCACGTTCAGCGCCAGCCGGCGGTCGCCATCGGCATAGACCCCCGGCGGCATGTCGGCGGCGGGCACGCCCTCGGCGATCCGCTCGCCCGGCACCCCCGCCATGGTTCCGGCCTCGGCACCCGCGCCGAAGCCGTCGATCACCTCCTGGGCCACCCAGGTCGTCCCCTCCAGCGCGGCGGCATCGGGCCGGGCGCTGCCGGCCGCGACCGAGAGCCGTTCGAGCATCGACATGAAGAGCCCCGAGAGCGGCAGGTTCGACCATTCGGCATTGGCGGTGACATGGAAGAGCACCACCTGCCCCTCGCCCACCGCCTTGCGCGTCACCAGGGGCGTGCCGTCCTGCAGCGCCGCGATCGTGCGCTCCGCCAGGTCGGGATCGGGCTGGGCCAGCACCTGCGCGGTCACCGTCACCTCGCCCGGCACGGCGAGCCCGTAGAAGGGCGAGTCCTCGGCAAAGGGCATCAGCGTCTTCGGCGCGCCCCAGCTCATCGCCCCGCCGACCGAGCGGCCGCCCGCGCGGAGCCGCACCGGCATCAGCGGATCCTCGGTCTCGCGGCTGACATCCGAGGCGGCGAGCCGCGGCCCGGCGAAGCGCAGGAGCAGCCCGCCCTTCTCGACCCATTCGCCGATCTGCGTCTCCTCGGCGGGCGAGAGCCGCGCCACATCGGCCAGCACCAGCACGTCGGGGTTCGCCAGCAGCATGTCGGCGAGGTCGGTCTCGATCAGGTCGGCATTCGGCGCCAGCGCCTGGCGCAGGTAGTGCAGCGGCGACAGCAGCTCGAACCCCTCGCCCTCGCCCTGCCCGGACAGCAGCGCGACCTCGCGGCGGCGCAGCGCATCATCGGCCAGGGAGACCGCGCCGGCGGAGCGCACGCCCTCGATCTCGAAGCGGGTGACGCGGTTGCGCAGCTCGGCCGGCAGGCTCAGCTCCACCGTCGCCGTTGTGGCCTCGGGCTCGAAGCTGCCCTCGGCGCGGGCCAGGATGCGGTCGGCCCCGGTCGGGTCGAGACCGCGCGCCGCCACCGCGAAGCCCGCCTCGCTGCCCGCGCGCTCGCGCAGCGCCTCGAGCCGGATCACCCCGTCCTCGTAGACCGCCGGGCGCAGCGCCATCACCGGGCGCGGGCTTTCGAAGATCCGCACGCGGCCATGGTCCTCGAAGGCGGCCAGGAGCGCGTCGCGCCCCGGACGGGCCAGCCCGTCGGAGAGCCAGAGCGTCTCGAACCCCTCGTCAGGCAGCGCCTCGGCCCAGTCCGCCACGGCCGCGGCATCGGGCGCCCAGGGCTCGGGGACGAGCGAGGGCAGCCGGGTCAGCCAGGTCTCGGCCGCCTGGAAGGGCAGCTCGCCCGGCGACAGGTCCGTCAGCGTCGTCACCGCGGCCGGGCGGCCGTCGCGCGCCGCCTCGGTCAGCGCCGCCTCCACCCGGTCGAGCCGCCGCGTCCAGTCGCGCGCATCCGCCCAGCTGCCGTCGAGCACGATCAGCAGGGGCCCGCGCCCGCCGGCGGTCTGGGACGGGTTCAGCACCGGCCCGGCAAAGCCCAGGATCACCAGCGCCACCGCCGCCATCCGCAGCAGCAGCAGCCACCAGGGCGTGCGGTCGGTCTGGCTCTCGTCGTCGGTCAGCCCCAGCAGCAGCGCCACGCCGGGAAAGCGGCGGCGCACCGGCGCGGGCGGCACGGCGCGCAGGATCACCCACAGGACCGGCAGGGCCAGGAGGGCGAAGAGGAGCGCGGGGGCAGTGAATCCCAGGGAACCCAGGGTCAGCATCAGCGGGTCTTCTCCATCGCGCCGTAGAGCCAGAGCAGCGCGGATTGCGCGCTCTCGCCGGTATGGTGGCAGGCGAACTGCCAGCCGGTCAACCGCGCGAGGTCGGAAAGCCGCGCCTTGCGCTCGGCCAGCCGCTCCAGGTAGCGGTCGCGCAGCGAGGCCGCCTGCAGGGTTTCATGCGCGAGCCCGCCGCCCATGCTCTCGAAGACGGTGCGCCCGTCGAAGGGGAAGGCCTCCTCCTCGGGATCGAGGATCTGCAGCAGCGCGCCGCGCACGCCGCGGTCGGCCGCCTGGGTCAGCGCCGCCTCGACCTGGTCGAACGGGCCCATGAAATCCGACACGAAGAGCGCGCGGGATTTCGACATCATGCCGCGGATATCGGGCGCGCCGTAATCGCCGCCCGCCCCCTGCAGGAGCCCTTCGGCCATGCGCAGGAGCTGGATCTCGCCGGTGCGCGGCGGCACGTCGAGCCCCGCGAGGCCGACCCGCTCGCCCGCGCGCAGCATCAGGATGGCGGCGGCCAGCGCCAGCGACCGGCCGCGATCGGCCTTGGGCGGCATGCCCTTCGAGGCGAAGCTCATCGACTGCGCGCCGTCGACCCAGATCAGCACGGTCTGGCTGGCCTGCCATTCGCGCTCCTTGATGAACTGCTGGTCGGAGCGCGCGGAGCGGCGCCAGTCGATCAGCCGCGCCTCGTCGGTGGCCTGGGCGGGGCGGTACTGCCAGAATTCCTCGCCAGTGCCGGGACGGCGGCGGCC
Source organism: Poseidonocella sp. HB161398 (assembly GCF_005870025.1). GTDB lineage: Bacteria > Pseudomonadota > Alphaproteobacteria > Rhodobacterales > Rhodobacteraceae > Mangrovicoccus. The sequence continues at coordinate 84,035 of NZ_VATA01000019.1, read as the reverse complement.
ATGCGCGCCGAGCAGCATGTTGGCGGCCAGATGCTCGGCATCGGCCAGAAGCGGCGGCAGCGCGGCAGAGAGCCCGTGCGCTTCGCGGCGCAGATCGGCAGGCGTCCGGATCATGCCGCCGCCTCCGTTACGAGGGCCAGCCGCGCCGCTTCCCAGTCGCGGCAGGTCTGGCCAGTGCCCTCGACGCGCCATTCGATCGGTCCGGCGCAGGAGCGCCCGGCGACGACGGCCCCAGCCGCGCTTGTGCTGTTGAAAGCGTAGTCGCGCACGAAAACCAGCCGCCCCGGTTCCGTCGTGGGCACGAGCACGCCGGAGGCCACGAGATCCTGATGACTCTGCGCATAGGTCTGCGGCGTCGCGCTCGAGCACTCCGCTCTGGCGAAGGACCCTTCCCGCACGACGAATTCCCCGTCGATCTGGCTCGCATGCGCCACGAGGGAGTGCTTCGGCATGCGAAGCTCGAAGGCTGTCGCACCTGACGGCGCGGGCACCCCGCTGATGGATTGCGGGTCGTTGGCACTCTGGCCGGCCGGAGCCGAAATCGCGCGCCGCCGGTCCTCGAAGGCAGTCACCCCGAGCGCCGGCAGCACCACGCGCAGTTCCGAGAGGAAGCCTTCCATATTCGCCGCCTGCGCCTCCGACAGCCCCGCCCCGCCGGGGGTATTGCCATTCTCCAGATCGCGGCCGAGCCCGCGGGCGATCTCGGCCAGTCGCGCCTCGAGGTAGCGCGCATGCGCCTTGTTGAGCGCATCCGCCCGCGCCGTGACAAGCACCGCGCGGTCCCACCAGTCCTTGTCGGCGGCATGCTGCCGGAGACGCGCCGACAGGCGCTCGGTTTCGCCGATGTAAAGCTGCGCGCGGCCCCCGCTTTCGCCCATCAGCAGGTAGACGCCGGTATAGCCCGCCTCCGGGCGGCGCAGCGCGGTCTCCAGCCGCACCCGCGGCACCATCAGAACATGGCCCGTCCAGTTGAACATCTCGGCCGTCACCAGCCCGTCCGGCGTGCCGTCGACGAAATAGAGCTCCAGGGACCTGCCCCGGCCCGGATCGCTCATGCCGCGGCCTCGACCTTCGTCATCTGGGCGGCGACGCTGCGGATCAGGCCGTTCAGGCTCTGGCCGCGGGCGCGCGACGCGAAGGTCAGCTGCATGCGGTGGGTCAGCACCGGCACCGCCATGCGGGCGACATCCTCGGCGGTCGGCACCAGCCGCCCCTCGAGCAGCGCCTGCGCGCGCACCATCAGCATCAGCGACTGCGCCGCGCGCGGCCCGGGGCCGAAGCTGACCATGTCCTTCACCGGTTGCGGCGCGGTCGGATCCTCGGGACGGCAGGCGCGCACGAGATCGAGGATGGTCTCGACCACCGCATCGCCCACCGGCATCCGCCGCAGGAGCGTCTGCGCCGCGATCAGCTTCTCGGCGGTGAAGACCTGCACCGAGTCGGCCTCCTCGACGCCGGTCGTGGCCAGGAGGATGTCGCGCTCGGTGTCGCGGTCCGGGTTCGGCACGTCGATCTGCACCAGGAACCGGTCGAGCTGCGCCTCGGGCAAGGGATAGGTCCCCTCCTGCTCGATCGGGTTCTGCGTCGCGAGCACGTGGAAGGGCTGGCCGAGCGCATGCTCGGCGCCCGCGACGGTGACGTGCTTCTCCTGCATCGCCTGCAGCAGCGCCGACTGGGTCCGCGGGCTGGCGCGGTTGATCTCGTCGGCCATCAGCAGCTGGCAGAAGACCGGGCCGCGGATGAACCGGAAGGAGCGCGTGCCGTCCTCGGCCGTCTCCAGCACCTCGGAGCCGAGGATGTCCGCGGGCATCAGGTCGGGGGTGAACTGGATGCGGTTGTCCTGCAGCCCCATCACCTTGCCGAGCGTGCCGACGAGGCGCGTCTTGCCCAGCCCCGGCAGGCCGATCAGCAGCGCATGGCCGCCGCACAGAAGCGCCGCGAGGGTGAGGTCGACGACGCGTTCCTGGCCGATGAACCGCTTGGTGATGCTGTCCTTTGCGGCAGCAAGGTCATGGCCCAGATCCTCGATCTCCTGCACAAGGTCGGTTCCGTCGGTCATGACATTCTCCTATTCCGGGGTATGTTGACCATCATAGAGCCACGTCTCCGGACAGTTTCAAATGACAAATGACGGAAAAGCGCAAAACATCGTGAGCCCCCAGGACCGCCCCGACGCCAACAGCCTCATGGCCTCCGCCAGCCGCGCCTCGAAGAAGGGACCGCCGCCGGTTCACCTGTGGAATCCGCCCTTCTGCGGCGATATCGACATGCGGATCGCCCGCGACGGCACCTGGTTCTACATGGGCACGCCGATCGGCCGGCCCGCCATGGTCAAGCTCTTCTCCTCGATCCTGAAGAAGGAAGGAGATGCCTATTTTCTGGTCACTCCGGTAGAGAAAGTGGGCATCCAGGTCGATGACGCGCCGTTCGTGGCGGTGGATTTCGCCGTCTCGGGCGAGGGCGCGGACCAGGTGCTGACCTTCACGACCCATGTCGGCGACGTGGTCGCGGCCGGGCCGGACAACCCCATCCGGGTGGAGATGGGCGAGGATGGCGAGCCCGCGCCCTATGTCCATGTCCGCGCCGGGCTCGAGGCGCTGATCGACCGCAAGAGCTTCTACCGGCTGGTCGAGCTGGGCGAAGAGCAGGACGGCTGGTTCGGCCTGCGCTCGGGCGGCGCGTTCTTCGGGATCGACCGGGCCGACGCGCTCGGCATGTGACGGGGCCGGGCTTCCCGGACTGGCCCCGTCCCCGGGCGGCGCCGGCATTGCGGGCACGGGCGAGGGCTTCAGGAGGAGCCCATGGCGGCAAGGGGAATGCTCCGCTTCTGGCGGGACGGCGCGGCGACGGCGTATTCCGGATTGCAGCACCGGCAAGTCTTCCGGCTCGATGACTGGACGGGAGACGCCGGAGCGTCCGTCGCCTGGCGGGCCATCCATGCCGTGAGCGGCACGGATCTGGCGCTGGCGGAGGACTGGACCGTCACCGGCGAGATCACCGCCCTGCGGCTCGAGATGACCGTCGACGGGGCCGGCGCCCATGCCGCGGAATACGAAACGCGCCTGTCCTATGACGGGATCGTGCCGCGCGACGGCGCCGGGGCGGAGATCGGCCAGCTCCTTCTGGCGGGCTGGGACACGCGCACCTACATGCCGTTTTCCGGGTTCCGGCAGACGCCCTGGCTGAAGGGCGAGTCCGGAACCGAATGGCAGTCGGCCGTGGCCGATATGCGCGTCACCGGCAGCCATGGCCGCGACCAGTTCCACAATGTCCACGGCGCCGCGAGCCATGCGCACGGCCGGGGCGGCGATGACGAGCTGTGGCTGCGGAACACCTCGGGGGAGCTCCATGGCGGCGCCGGGGACGACCGCCTGTCCGGGCCGGGCCGGCCGCGCGACATGCCGGAGGATGCCGGCCTGTCCTGCCATCTTCTCGGCGGGCTGGGCGACGACCGCATCGGGTATGCCAGCGGCGATGTCATTGCCCGCGGAGGCCCCGGCGATGACGTGATCACCTATGCCTACAGGAACATTGTCCACGAGGGCCCGAAGGCCGCCGGCCAGGTGAGCCTTCACGGCGGCGCCGGCGACGACGTGATCGTCTCGGGCGGCCTGCGTGCTGCCGCCCGCGGCGGCGGCGGAGACGGCACGCTCGAGGCAGGCTTCGGCAAATCCATCCCCTGGGGCGGCGCGGGGGCCGACACCTTCGTCCTGAACATCGACGACACCAGCACGATGACCAAATACGCCACCAGCAGGAACGTCAGCGGCCTGCTGCTGGAAGCCACGATCCGGGATTTCGAGCCGGGCACCGACCGGATCATCTTCGCCGGTTACGGCAAGCGCTCCTCCGCGGAGCTGGACGGCCCGCTGGACACCGCCCTGTTCCCCTTCGCGCCGGACCTGGCCGAGATCAGGGCCGCGGCCTTCCAGGACGGCGCGGATGCCGTCATCGACCTGGAAATCCGCCAGATCCTGCTGCGCGTGAAGGAGACGGACCTGCCCGAGCTCTTCGAACACTGGCCCGAGCCGCTCTAGCCCCTTTCCTCGCCGGACGCTTGCCAATAGGTAGGAGCGGAAACGGCAAGGGAACGCGCGACATGGCCTTCGGCAAGGGACATCATCTGCATCTGATCGACGGATCGGCCTTCATCTTCCGGGCCTATCACGCGCTGCCGCCGCTCACGCGCAAGTCCGACGGGCTGCCGGTCGGCGCGGTCGCGGGCTTCTGCAACATGCTCTACAAGTATGTCGAGGACAATGCCGGCCCCGATGCGCCGACCCATGCGGCGGTGATCTTCGACCATTCCGGCAAGAGCTTCCGCAACGAGATCTACGACAAGTACAAGGCCAACCGCCCGCCCGCGCCCGAGGATCTGGTGCCGCAGTTCCCGCTGACCCGCGACGCCACGCGGGCCTTCAACATCGCCTGCCACGAGATCGAGGGCTTTGAAGCCGACGACATCATCGCGACGCTGGCCTGCCGCGCGCGCGAGGCCGGCGGGCGGGTGACGATCATCTCCTCCGACAAGGACCTGATGCAGCTCGTCGGCGGCGGGGTCGAGATGCTCGACGCGATGAAGAACGCGCGGATCGGCGTCGAGGGCGTCGAGGCGAAATTCGGCGTCGGCCCCGACCGGGTGGTCGATGTCCAGGCGCTGGCCGGGGACAGCGTCGACAACGTGCCGGGCGCGCCCGGGATCGGCATCAAGACCGCGGCGCAGCTGATCAACGAATACGGCGATCTCGACACGCTGCTGGCCCGCGCCGAGGAGATCAAGCAGCCCAAGCGCCGCCAGACCCTGATCGAGAATGCCGAGCAGATCCGCATCTCGCGCCAGCTGGTCAAGCTCGACTGCGACATGGAGCTGGATTTCACCCTCGACAGCCTCGAAGTGCGCGAGCCCGACGCCGAGGAGCTGGTGGGCTTCCTCAACGCGATGGAGTTCCGCACGCTGACGAAGCGCGTCGCCGACCGGCTGGGCGCCCCCGCGCCCGCGGTTGCCGAGGCGCCCTCCGCCGCCCCTGCCCCGGCCGAGGACCAGCCCTTCGATCCGGCGAAATACGAAAGCGTCGGCGATGCGGACGCGCTCCGGCGCTGGATCGACCTGGCCTATGCCCGCGGCTGGGTGGCAGTCGATACCGAGACGACCGGGCTCAACGAGATGACCGCCGATCTGGTCGGCGTCTCGCTGGCCGTGGAGGAAGGCAGCGCCTGCTACATCCCGCTGGCGCACAAGGCCGAGGCCGAGGATGGCGGGCTCTTCGGCTCCGACGCGCTGGCCGAGGGGCAGATGGGGCTCGACGAGGCGCTCGACCTGCTCAAGCCGATGCTCGAGGATCCGCAGATCCTCAAGATCGGCCAGAACATGAAATACGACATGAAGATCCTCGCCCGCTACGGGATCGAGGTCGGGCCGATCGACGACACGATGCTGATGAGCTACGCCCAGCATGCCGGGCTGCACGGCCACGGGATGGACACGCTGAGCGAGACCTATCTCGGCCATGTGCCGATCCCGATCAAGCCGCTGCTGGGCTCGGGCAAGTCGGCGATCACCTTCGACCGGGTGCCCCTGGAGAAGGCCGTGCCCTATGCGGCCGAAGACGCCGACATCACATTGCGCCTGTGGCATTTCCTGAAGCCGGGGCTGCACAGGGCGAAGGTGACGACCGTCTACGAGACGCTGGAACGGCCGCTGGTCCCGGTGCTGGCGCAGATGGAGCGCACCGGCATCAAGGTCGACCGCGACGTGCTGAGCCGCATGTCGAACGCCTTCGCGCAGAAGATGGCCGGGCTCGAGGCCGAGATCCACGAGCTGGCGGGCGAGACCTTCAATGTCGGCTCGCCGAAGCAGCTGGGCGAGATCCTCTTCGACAAGATGTCCCTGCCCGGCGGCAAGAAGGGCAAGACCGGCGCCTATTCCACCCCGGCCGACGTGCTGGAGGACCTGGCGACCGAGCATGACCTGCCGGCCCGCGTGCTCGACTGGCGGCAGCTCTCCAAGCTGAAATCGACCTACACGGACGCGCTGCAGGACCATATCAACGGCGAAACCGGGCGGGTCCACACCTCCTACTCGATCGCGGGCGCCAATACCGGCCGCCTCGCCTCGACCGATCCGAACCTGCAGAACATCCCCGTCCGCTCCGAAGAGGGCCGCCGCATCCGCGAGGCCTTCGTGCCGGAGAAGGGCCATGTGCTGGTCTCGCTCGACTACTCCCAGATCGAGCTGCGCATCCTCGCCCATATCGCCGGGATCGAGGCGCTGAAGGAGGCGTTCCGCGACGGCCAGGACATCCACGCCGCCACCGCGTCGGAAATGTTCAACGTGCCCCTGGACGAGATGACCCCCGAGATCCGCCGCCAGGCGAAGGCGATCAACTTCGGCGTGATCTACGGCATCTCGGGCTTCGGGCTGGCGCGCAACCTGCGCATCCCGCGGGCCGAGGCGCAGGGCTTCATCGACCGCTATTTCGAGCGCTTCCCCGGCATCCGCGACTACATGGACGCGACCAAGGGCTTCGCCAGGGAGCACGGCTATGTCCAGACGCTCTTCGGCCGCAAGATCCACACGCCCGAGATCAACGCCAAGGGGCCGCGCGCGGGCTTTGCCAGCCGCGCCGCGATCAACGCGCCGATCCAGGGCACCGCGGCCGACGTGATCCGCCGCGCCATGGTCCGCATGCCCGCCGCGATCGAGGGGCTGCCGGCCAAGATGCTGCTGCAGGTGCATGACGAACTGATCTTCGAGGTCGAGGACGGCGCCGTCGACGAGACCATCGCGCGGGTGCGCGAGGTGATGGAGGGCGCGTCGCTGCCCGCCGTCGAGCTTGCCGTGCCGCTGATCGTCGATGCCGGCCAGGGGCAGAGCTGGGCCGAAGCGCATTGAGGGACTTCGCCCGGCTCGCCGTCGCGGCCTGGGCGGCGGGGATGATCTTCCTCGTGCTCTCGGTGGCCGGCTGGTTCGCCGAGGCCTGGCTGATGCCGGTCTCGGGACGGCCCTATCTGGTCCCCGGCCAGGCCGCGCAGATGGCCGCGGGCTTCGCCCGGGCGGGCATCGTCCTCCTGCCGCTGGCGCTTTTTCCCGCGCTGGTGCTGCGGCTCGCCGTCTGGCTCACCCCGCTGGTGCTGACGGTCCGCAAGATCGCGGTCCTTGGCGGCGCGGTGCCGCTGGCGGGGATGCTGCTCTTGCCGCATGTCGCCGAGACGCTCTGGGCCCCCTGGGACTACGTCCTCACCACCGCCGCGCTGGCGTTGATCGGCGCCGCCGCCGCCTGGAGCGGCTGGCGCCTCGCCTTCGGTCCGGGCGCGGAGCTCGGCCGCAGGCGCGGCTGAGCGGGACCGGGCTCAGCTCCTACTCTTCAGCCGCCACGGGCACCGGCGACGGCACGCCCAAGGTCAGCGGAAAGTGCTTCTGCAGCTGCTTCGACATGGCGCGGTCGCGCAGCGCGTCGAGATAGTTCTTCGTCGTGTGGTCCTCGCCGCCATGCACGCCTTTCGGCCTCATCGTCGGCACATGGCCGACGCGGGCAAAGCCCACCCGTCTCGGCGGCAGTCCGCAGACCAGACCATCCGAGCGCAGGATGTCGAGCGCGTAACGGCTGCCCTTCGGCCGCCTCGCCTTCTGTGCTGATCCTGCGGGCCGTCCGGGATGGCGGAGCCGATGCCCGGCACGCCCTTGCGCCGCCGATATACGCCGTTGCTGCTCCTAACGAATGGCCGGAGATCAGCCCCGGCATCTCCGGCATGCCTGGCAGGAAGCCGTGCCCGCAGGGACAGTGTCGCGGGACCCGGGCCTTCGGCTGGCACCTGCCTCAGTCTCTTAGGAGCGGTCTGGTGTCGTGGCTTCGCAGGGAGCAGGCATCGATTCCCGGCGGTCCCGGATACCGCGAGGGCACCTTCCCGATATCGCGCTGTCCCGGAGGAAGACCGCTGCGTCCCGGCCTGCAGCCACGCTGTCTGCCAAGTCAGCTCTGAACCATCCGTCCTGGCAGGGTGATACCACCTGTTCGGCCGCGGCGCTTGGGGGCAAAACTGGGAAAATGGTCCTGACGGCGGCAAGACCTGCTCGCTTCGCAGGGAAATCCCGACCAATTCCGGAACGATTTCCTGCGCGGCGACGCCCCATTGTCCTTCTTCAGCGGCCTTTCAGCGTGCGTCCCCGCAAGGCATGGAGGCCAGTCCAGATCCCCGCTGGCCAGAGTACTCTCCGGCGCGGCGCGCGCAATGCGCGCCCGGCAGATCAGCTTGCTTCGGAGAGCCCCATCGAGGCCAGGATCGCCTGGGCGCGGTCCTCCTCGACGAAGAGCTTGTCGCAATAGGGGCATTCCACATAGCCGCGGTCCGGATCGACCGTCAGCCAGACCCGGGGATGGCCGAGCGCGCCCTCGCCGCCATCGCAGGCGACGCGGTGGGCCGAAGTGATCTGGAATTCGGGCGGTCTGATGGCCATGGGATGCACTCCTCCTGCTTGCCGGGGCGGGCCGATCGGCTTAGGTCTCCGGTTACGGGAACGCCCGCAGCCGGGCAAGCGCTCCTTCCCTAAGATTAGAGGCCAGGATGTCACAGAACGCAATCGAGATCGAAGGGCTGCGCAAGACATATGCGGCCCAGAAGGGACAGCCGGCCAAGGAGGCGCTGAAGGGCGTCGACCTGACGATCCGCCAGGGCGCCATCTTCGGGCTGCTGGGCCCGAACGGCGCGGGCAAGTCGACGCTGATCAACATCCTCGCCGGGCTGGTGCGCAAGACCGAGGGCAAGGTGCGGATCTGGGGATTCGACCAGGACGCCAATCCGCGCCAGTCGCGCGCCTCGATCGGGGTGATGCCGCAGGAGCTGAACATGGACCCGTTCTTCTCCGCCCGCGGCGCGCTCGACATGCAGGCCGGGCTCTACGGCGTGCCGCGCAGCCAGCGCCGAACCGACGAGATCCTCGCGCTGATCGGCCTGACCGACAAGGCGGATGCCTATGCGCGCACGCTCTCGGGCGGCATGCGGCGGCGGCTGCTGCTGGGCAAGGCGCTGGTCCACGGGCCGCAGGTCCTCGTGCTCGACGAGCCGACGGCCGGGGTGGATATCGAGCTGCGCCAGATGCTGTGGCGCAATGTCCGGCGGCTGAACGAAGAGGGCATGACGATCATCCTGACGACGCATTACCTCGAAGAGGCGCAGGACATGTGCGAGGAGATCGCGATCATCAACCAGGGCGAGCTGGTGGTGCAGGACACGACGCCGAACCTGCTGGGGCGGCTTGATGCCAAGACGCTGGTGATCGAGCCCGAGACCCCGCCTGCCGCCCTGCCCCGGATCGAGGGCGTCGAGGTGGCGACCCGCCCGGGCGGCGCCATCGCCTTCGATTACCGCCGCAGCCGCACCTCGCCCGGCGCGATCCTCGAGGCGGTGCGGGAGGCCGGCATCCTGATCCGCGACGTCCGCACCGAGGAGGCCGATCTGGAGGACGTGTTCCTCGCCCTGACCCGCAGCCCGGAACCCGCCTGATCCCGCGGCCCGTGCGGGGCGCGGACCAGCCCGGCCCGAGCAGGCTGGCGCGGGTTCGGCCTTTCCGCAGGATGCTCAAGACGGAGTCCAGGGTGCCGCCCTGGAGGAAACCGTTCCGGATCTGACCTGTGTTCCTCCCGGACTCCGGCAAGTCTGGCCGCGTTCGGGACCATTTCCCCGGTTTTCCAGCATACCCCGTGGCCGCGCGGACGTTTTCGGCTCCCTCATGACGGCCCGATCCGGCCGGAGCATTCCAAGACGGACCTGCCGGACAGGGCGCACCCCTGTGCAGACGGCGCGGCCGGCCAGCGTGTCCGCGGTCAAGTGGCCGCCCAGCTGTCCGGGCCATGCGGCTGTCCCGCCCCGAGGGCCTGCGGACGGTCCGTCACCGCGGCCCGGGACGGTTCAAGGGATCCGCTGGGGGGAGACCGCCGTCGGGCCGGCATCCGGTCGACCGGCACCTGCACCGCTTCGCCCGCCGGAAACTGCCCATGCCCCGCTGGGGGTGTCAGAGCCCTCCGGGATCCGCCCAAGTCCCACCGCCGCGATTGCGTCCAAGACGAGCCGGACCTGCATCCGAACGCCGACCGGGACCCTGCTCCGCCGCCGCATGACCGGCTCCGGGCTCGCCCAGGCTCAGGGCCCGCTGATCGTGGCGGAGGGGCATGATTCACGGCAAGAAAACAGAGCGGTGGCATGTCCGGTCTCTTCCGGCTGAGCGATGCGCCGATGGCGCGTCTGGAGCCTTGCTTCCCGAAGTCGCACGGCAGCCCCGGGTTGATGACCGACGTGCGCTGATCGGCATTATCTTCATGTGCGGGCAGCTCCGGTTTCAGCGGGCGCACGCCTCGGCTGGCATCATGCGATCGAAGGCGTCCATGCGTCAGGCCTTTTCCTGGAGTTAGCCCCCCTGGCCAGTATGGGAGCCGCGGGTCAGGATCAAAACATCAAGCCGAGCTCGAAGCCCATCATGCAACGCTGATTTCCCGACCCCGATCTTTCCGATCGATATCATGCTCGCTTCAGCTCCTCCCGCATTTCCGAGGCAGTGCCCTGGCCGCGTCAACCCGCCAGCTGCGGACCGCCCCGAAACTCGTCATCCTTCGTCATCATCGCCCAGAGCGAGCCCGCGAACGCGGGCCGTTCGCGGGCCGCTCGGACCGGTGGCGCGTGACCGCTCACTGTTGGCCAGCGCGATCGCCGCCGGCATCCGCGGCTTGCGCGCAAGGATGCGGCAGAGCCACGAACTCCCGGCAGGCGGCCGCGCCTTGGTGCTGGAAATCACCGCCATCGCGCCAATGATCAGCAGGCGCCGGAGTTGCCGAGGGTCGCGCCACCGGTCCGAGCGGCCATCGGCAACGCTCTGCCCGGACTTGCCGGTTCGGCCCAGCCTCGGCTTGCCGCCGCTCGAATGCTGTCTCGGCAGTGCGGGCCGGAAAGCGATCCGCCCGGGAGACGGACCGCACGCCGAGCCATGCCGGGAAATCGCGGCCGCGCCCGAAGGCTTCCATCGGCGGGGCGAAGGCGGCAACGGCCATCGCTGTCACCGGGCCGATCCCCGGCATCTTCCGGAGCCGGGCGGAAAGCGGAGTTCGCCTGATTGCCGCCTGTATCTGCGCGTCGAGGTCGGAGATCCGCTCGGACGGGCCGTCGATCTGCTCGAGGCAGAGCTGCGACATGGCCCGAACCGAGGCGGGCAGGCTCTCCGAGGCCTCCTCCGCCGGCCGCAGCTTGGCGACGGTCTCCCGGCCCTTGCCTGCGACGATCCCGAATTCAGACAGATGCCCCCGCAGGCTGTTGATCATCTGGGTTCGCTGCCCAACCAACATGTCCCGCAGCCTGAAGATCATGCCGAGGCCCTGCTGCCCGGGTGTCTTGATCTCTGCGAACCTCATGGTCGGGCGGATCGCCGCTTCGGCAATCGCCTCGGCATCGGCCATGTCGCCCGGCGGCGGTACCGTCCCCCGGATGGTTCCGGACCCCGCCTCGCTCTGGGTCTTCGCGAATGGTTTCGCGAACTTCGGCGAAATCAGGCAGACGTCATGGCCAAGCGCCGACAGCAGCCTCGCCCAATGATGCGCCGTCCCGCAGGCTTCCATTGCGACCCGGCATCGCGGCCGGGCCTAAATGAATTCCTCGAACCGCCTGCGCGACAGCTCCTTGCGGAAGACCACTTCGCCAGTCCCGGTTGCCCCGTGCAGCTGGAAGACCTGCTTGGCCAGGTCCACGCCGATGATGGAGACGTCCTTCTTCATCCAAACCTCCTGATCCTTTCCGGGTCACCGAGGTACAAGTGCCGTCAGGAGGGGCTACCCAACCCATCCTCAATCGTAATGGCTTTCGGTGGCGCGATGTGCCTGCGGAAGACGGCCCCCGCAGTTGAAGGGACCGTGGCGCCAGTGGCGCCGCGAAAGTCCCGGAAATACTCTGCAACCGGTGGGAGCGCTGGAGCGACAAGGCATCTTCGCGAGAATGATGGCCGGACTGGCTGCCGGGCACGGCGAGAAGAGGACCGTGATGATTGACGCCACCTACCTGAAGGCTCATCGGACCGCGTCCAGTCTGGGCGCCGAAAAGGGGAGCGTGGCCGCCTGATGGGGCGGAGTTCGAAAGTCGGGAAACGGTCCGGGGGATTGTTTCCCCGAGAACGGGCGGGATGAACCATTGCGCAGTAATGTCCCGAGAGGGACGGAACTGCATGCCATATGCGACAGCCAAGACCGTCCCCTCAACCTGTTCGTCACGGCAGGACAGGTGAGCGACCACGCCGGTGCGCGGGCGCTCTGCGACAGTCTGCCGGATCCCGGCTGGCTGCTCGGAGATCGCGGCTCGTGAGCCATGCCGCGCCACTGGTCCAAGCGACAATGGCGAATGCCGACTGGTTCAGGGAAGCGTTGAAAGACAAAGGGATAGGTGCCCGCGCCCCCGGACGGAAACAGCGCAGGACACCGGTAAAGTGTGACAAGCGCCGAAACCGGGTCGAGATCATGTTTGCCAGGCTCAAGGACTGGCGGCGCGTTGCCCCTCGCTACGACCGATGCCCGAAGGTCTTCCTCTCCGCCATCGCGCTCGCCGCTACCGTAATCTACTGGCTATGAGGCCCGAGCCTAGGGTCGGCGCCCCGGACGACATCCACTTGCGCGGGATGATGCCCGCCCCCTGCTGCACGGCCTGTGGCGATGTCTTCGGGCAGCAGGCCGATGCCGAGCGCGCGGCGGCCGGCATCCGCATCAACGGCGGCGGCAACCGGCACGATCCGCTGATCGTCATGCTGACCGGGAACCACATGGCCGACAGCCGCGCCCGCGACGGCCATGTGGTGACCCGCAGTCCCGGGGGCCCCGGCCGGGGCCGAGCGCGGATCCAGAACGCGGGCAGCCACTCGGACGCCTCGGTCTTCCCGATGCTCTGCCGCGGCCAGGGCGCCGGCGACAGGACGCCCGCCGTGTCGCCGGTGCCGTAGCTCGAGGCCGGGCTCAGTCAACGCATGCCGGAGCCGGGCCGATTGTGCTGGAAAACCCGGGCACGAGCCCGCAGGCCTCAAGATCGGGAAAATGCGCGTCGATATTCGATGCCCACTGCCATCCAGGAGAACAAGTTTCCGACACCGGGTGTCCTCTCGACCGGAGCTGGCGTTTTCCGCCAGTAGCGCCTTCCGGCTGGCCGACGCGACCCGGTTTCAGAAGACGGAGATCGGGCCGGACCTCTGAATGCGCAATGATCGTGAAAGCCTGGCCCAGGGCCGCGTTCCCCGCCCCGGGGCCGCCATCCGCGACCTCCCCGGCCCGCTGGCGCGAGTGTCAGGAGCGTTCTGGCCGTCGAGACGCCGCGACCGCTATCGCCCCTGTCCGGCGTTGCGCCGAAGCGCCCCGGGCAGCCGGCGCGTCTCGGACACACCTGGGCAGCAGCAGGTCGCAAGCGACCGGGACGCGGCCCGATACAGGCGGCGCCGACCGGTTCCAAGCGCGTCCAGGCCGGTCGGCCGCAGCGCCGTCGCGCGCTCATCCGGCGCACAAACGGGCCGGGCACAGGCGGCGGGGCATGCCCGCCGCCGGGCGGGTCATTCCGGCAGGATGCGGCCCAGCGGGCGGCCCGCGATCAGGTGGACATGCATGTGCGGCACCTCCTGGATCGCGTCGGGGCCGGCATTGGAGATCAGCCGGAATCCGGTGCCGCCCTGGCCCGGCTGCACGCCCAGCTCGGCGGCGATCCGGCCGACCACGCGGGTGAAATCGACGATCTCCGCCTCCGAGGCCTCCAGCGCGAAATGGTCGTAGGTCGCATAGGACCCCTTCGGGATCACCAGCACATGATGCGGCGCCTGCGGGGCGATGTCGGAGAAGGCCAGCGTGTGCTCGGTCTCCATCAGCGGCGTGCTGGGGATCTCGCCGCGCAGGATCTTCGCGAAGATGTTCTGGTCGTCATAGGGATAGCTCATCGCGGGCTCACTCTCCGGTCAGGTCTGGATCTGCGCATAGGTCTGTCGCGAGCTCCAAGGGCATGTCAAGCGCCCGCGCCATCGCCCGCGCCGCCGCGGCGGGCCCCTGCCCGGGACGGATCGCCGCGCCGGTCCGGGCGCGGTCGAGCGCCGCCTCCTCCGCCGCCAGCTCGGACGCCACCAGATCGAGCATGCCCCCGCCAAGCCCGATCCGCGCCGAATGCCCGGCAAGGAAGGCCGGGCCGGGCCGCGTGCCGATCCGCAGGATCCGCGCCGGGGGCCGCCGCGCCAAGCGGACCGGCCATGCGGGCGGCGAGACGGGCGGAGACATGCCAGCGCTTGCAGACGATCACCCTGAGCCCGGGCAGCGGCTGGTCCCAGGGCGGCGGCGGGCTGGCGCGTCCCTCGCGGCCGCGGGCCGCGCGCCACTGGCAGCGCCGGTCGAGATCCGGTCCGGGCGGCGCGGGCGCCTGCACCTCGGACAGGAACTGCCGCGCCATCGCCTGCCGCAGCCCCCGGGCGCCCGGGGCGATCTTGCGCAGGAAGAAGGCCTCCGCCCCCAGCACCTCGGCGCTCTGGTCGTCATGGAAGCACAGCGGCATGCCGTAATCGCTGAAGACCGAGCGGGTCAGCAGCCGCGATGTCCGCTCCGCCCCGGGGACCAGGCGGGCCACGACGCTCTGGAAGAAGCACTCGTCGGGGATCCAGGCCAGCCGGAAGAAGCGCGGCACCTCCGGCCGGGTCCGGCAGAAGTCCAGCACCGCCTCGGCCGTCTGCCGCCGCAGGCACCACCATTGCGAGCCGATCTTCAAGGGCAGATCCGCGGGCAGCCGCCGCTCCAGCCCGGCCCGCTGCTGCAGCGCCAGGGCGCGGGCGAAGAGCCGCGGATGGCGGCGTTCGTTGAAGGGATGGCGGTAGAGCACCCGCTCCGCGCGCAGACCGGTCTTGATCCAGTCCGAGCGGAAGAGATCCTCGGTCTCGATGACGTCCCGCGGCGCGCTGTCGAGATGCGCCGCGAGCGCGCCATGCGGGCGCACCGGCATGCAGTCACCGGAAAGGAGCAGCAGATGGGTCGCCCCGGGGGCCGCGGCGAGAGCGGCGCGCATCATCTCCAGCGTGGCGGCGACCAGCGACCACTCTCCCCAGCCGCAGCGCTGCCGCCGCGTGACGAGATGCACCCGCGGCAGCCCGGCCAGGGCCGCGACCAGCGCCAGCCAGTCCGCCGCGTCCGCGCCCGCATCGAAATGCACCACCACATGGTCGCCCCGCGCCGAAAGCAGCCGCGCCTGCGCCGCTACCCGGCCGGGCGCCTTGTGCGCCAGAAGGAGAAAGGCGATGGACGCCACGCATTCCACCTGAATTCGTCAGACTTTCTTCACCTGATGGCGCGTAACCGTTGAGAAAGGGCGAAGAAGGGCGCGGCCATGGGATTTCCCGGCATCTGGATGACCGAAAGCGGCGCGGTGGCCTATCGCGTCGTGCCGAAATGCGCCTGCTCCACCATCGGCCAGATCCTCTATTACGGCGAACGCGGGACGTTCTTCGACGGCGACATCCACGATGCGGCCGAGGGGCTGTGCAAATGGTCGATGGAGCCCTGCCGCCCGGCCATCGAGGAGGCGGTGTTCGACCCGGCGGTGCCGGTCTTCACCTGCGTGCGCAACCCGTTCCGGCGCATCCTCTCGGCCTTCTTCGACAAGATCTGCGGGGTGCAGCGCAACGGCCGGCGCTACCGCGGCAACCTCGTGCCGCAGGTGATGCAGCTCTACGGCGTCGCGGTGGAGGGGGAGGTCGACCAGATCGCCAGCTTCCGCCGCTTCCTGCTCTTCGCCCGCGACACGATCCGCTTCCGCAAGCCGATGGAGCCCGACATCCACTGGTCGGCGCAGTCGGGCCATGTCGCGACGCTGATCGCCAATGGCGGCCGCTACGACCGCATCATCCGGACCGAGGAACTTGCCGAGGGGATGGCGGCGGTGCTCTCGGACTACGCGCCGCGCCACAGGCTGCCGACCGGCGGGCTGCCGCGCTTCAACGAGAGCGCCGGGCACGGGCCGGTCCGCGCCCATCCACCCGGCGCCTATTTCGACGATCTCGCGCTGCATCTGATGCGCGAGATCTACCGCGACGATTTCGAGCTTTTCGGCTACGACCCCGATGATCCGGAGCGCGCCGCGCCGGTCGCCGCGATCGACCTGGAGGAGGTGCATCGCCGCCTGGCCGGATGACCGGCGGCGATGCGCGCGCTCAGGCGGCGATGCCCGCGGCGCGGAACACGTCGGCCACGTCGGTCTGCGGCCGCGCGCCCATGTGCTGGATCACTTCCGCGGCGGCCAGGACGCCCATCTTGCCCGCGGTCGCCAGGTCGCGCCCCGCGGCGAGACCGTAGAGCAGACCGGCGGCGAACTGGTCCCCTGCCCCGGTGGCATCGACCGGCACGACCTTGTTCACAGGCACTTCGATCTTCTCGCTGCCGCGGATCAGCCAGACGGACTCGCCCGAGCGGGTGCAGATCACCGTCTCGCAGACCGCCGCCGCCTCGGCCAGCGCGGCGTCGAGATCCTCGGTCTCGTAGAGCGCGCACCATTCATGGACATTGCCGATCACGTAATCCATCTGGCCCGCGATCAGCCCCTTGAAATCGGCGCGGTGGCGGTTGACGCAGAACGGGTCCGACAGCGCGATCCCGGCCTTGCCGCCGGCCTTGTGGCAGAGCTCGGCCGCCTTGAGGAAGGCCGCCTTGCCCGGATCCTTGTCGAAGAGATAGCCCTCGAGGAAGAGATAGGCACAGTCGCCCGCGACCTCTTCGGGGACATGCTCGGGGCCGACCTCGGCGGAGACGCCCAGATAGGTGTTCATCGAACGCTCGCCATCGGGCGAGACGAAGATCATCGAGCGCGAGGTCGGCAGGTCGGCCGGCGCGGGATCGACGGCGAAATCGGTGCCCCAGTCGGACATGGCCGAGGCATAGCCCTTGCCCAGGCTGTCATCGCGCACGCGTCCCATGAAGGCGGTCTTCAGGCCGAGCCGGCCGACGCCGGCCAGCGAATTGGCGACAGACCCGCCCGGGGCCTCCGTCCGCTCTTTCATCGCGGCATAGAGCAGCTCGGCGCGGTCGCGCTCCACGAGCTGCATGATGCCCTTCTCGATCCCCATCAGGTCGAGGAAGTGGTCGTCGACCGGCGACAGGACATCGACGATGGCATTGCCGATTCCGGCAACGGCGTAGCGGTGGCTCATGCGGTCTTCTCCTCGAAGGCACAATAGTCTCGAATGATGCAGCGCGCGCAGTCGGGCTTGCGCGCCTTGCAGATGTAGCGCCCATGCAGGATCATCCAGTGATGGGCGTGCAGCTGGTACTCGGCGGGGATGTTGTCCTCAATGGCGCGTTCCACCGCATCCACGTCCCGCCCCGGGCACAGCCCCGTGCGGTTGCCGACGCGGAAGATATGGGTGTCGACCGCCTGGGCCGGGATGCGCCACCACATGTTCAGCACGACATTCGCCGTCTTGCGCCCCACCCCCGGCAGCGACTGCAGCGCCGCGCGCGAGCTGGGCACCTCGCCGCCGTATTCCTCGACGAGGATGCGGCTGAGCTTGATGACGTTCTTCGCCTTGTTGCGGAAGAGCCCGATCGTCTTGATATGCTCGATCAGCCCCTCCTCGCCCAGATCCAGCATCTTCTGCGGCGTGTCGACGGTGGCGAAAAGCGCGCGGGTGGCGCGGTTCACCCCGACATCGGTCGCCTGCGCCGACAGCGCGACAGCGACGAGCAGCGTATAGGCATTCACGTGGTCCAGCTCGCCCTTGGGCTCCGGCTCGGACTGGCGGAACGCCTCGAAGGCGGCGCGGACGGTGTTGTAATGCGCCTGGGGCGCCATCGGCGTGGCGGAGGGCGCCGAGGCGGCAGGCGCGCGCGGCTTCTTCCGGCGCACCGGGCTGGAGGGGATCGGTGTCTGGGCCATCTTCCCTGCTCTTGCGAGAACGGTCCCGTTTTCTTAGGCGCCGGCGCCACAGGTTTCCAGCCCTCTCGCCGCAGCACAGCGCCGCGGCCCGTCGCCGGTTCATCCGGGACGGCAATCCAGGTCCGTCAATTTCCCGCCGGTCCCGGCTGGCATCAAGCAGCGGATTGGCGAAGGAAACCACGCATGGCCTCTCGCATCGTGGCCACAGATGTGACGATCTCCCGACGGACCGGATCGACGGCGCCGACCTCAAGACGGATCGCGGCCCGGTCGCGCTGGCCGGCGGAACGCTCGCGCAGCTCTGAATCACGGGGATCGACGGCAGCTATGCGCTTTCGGCACGAATGGCACATGGCCGGAGCGCTACGCGACCCTGGCCGCGGCCTCCGGCCTGCCAGCGCCCGCCAAGGCTACGGCGCTGCCATGTGGCGGGTTCCTCGCGACCCGGAACAGCTGCCCAAGCTCCATGCGCCAACCGGCCAGACCTTCGATCCCATTGGCAAAGCGACCGCAGATCCGCTGGTGATCGCCGCGTCGCCGAGGGCCATCTGGAAGAATGCCAGTCTTGAGGAGCACGGCGACGGGCGGCCGGTCGCGCTCTTGCACAGCCGCATCAACAGTAATTCCGGCATCGGCACGCATGACAGCCGCCATGGCATCCACGGCCGGGACCTCGAAGCCGACTGGCGGCAGCTTCGAGGTCGACGCCTTCAACGAGTATCCGGGCCGCGAGGTCGGCGGCCACTACGGCGCGATCTTCG
This sequence comes from Poseidonocella sp. HB161398, assembly GCF_005870025.1. GTDB lineage: Bacteria > Pseudomonadota > Alphaproteobacteria > Rhodobacterales > Rhodobacteraceae > Mangrovicoccus. The sequence continues at coordinate 65,370 of NZ_VATA01000019.1, read as the reverse complement.
CTGCCGGTCTCGCAGCGGTCGACGACAGCACGTTCCCGGTCTCCTGGCGGGACCGCGATGCCCGAGTGTCCGGCAAAGGGGCGCCGGAGTTCAATGTCCATGCGCAGCATGTCGTCGCCTCGGGCGCCGAGGTCTTGGCGACGGACAGCGACGCGACCGGCGGCGCCCATGCCAATGACGACGCGGAGGAAACGGCCTCGGCCGTGCAACCCTACGTCAACGCGAGGACGATCACCCGCCACGGCCTTTCCTGCGACGCCCGCAACGCTGCGCTCTCGGGCGACACTCTGCCCAATGTCGTCGCCGACGCGGCCAGGCGGAAGACCGAGATGACACCCGACGTCACCATCGCCGCGCTCTCCGACAGGCGCGACCTGGCCGCCCCGGCGCGCTGATCCCGGGGCGGCATTCCTCCGCCGCGGGCGGCACGGTCACGCTGGTCGAGGGCGGCCATGACGGCGGCAGCATCACCTGCTGGTGCAATCCCCCGCGATTTAGGCGCTGCCCGATGGCGGCTTCGCGTCGGTCAAAGATGTCGCCGCCGCCATCGCCCATGCCCCGGACAACACCGCCCATACCGGCAGGTCCGGGGCGGACGCGATGCAGGGCGGCGCGGAGGCCGGGACCTTCCCACGGCTCAGCGGCAATGACCTGATCGCGACCGGCGCCGGGGCGGGGCCACGGGACGCGACATGATCGAAGGCGACATGATCCTCGCCGATGGCGGCATGGACAAGGTCGGCGCAGGTCCGGGCGCGACCTCGTCACCGGCGGCCGGGGCGCGGATGTGCGGCGCGGCGGACTCGGCGACGATACGATCTTCGGCGGCAACAAGCAGGGCGGCGCGGGCGCCGACCTGGCCGATCTTGGCCCGGGCAGCGACCGCCTCTCCGGCAATGGCGGGACCGGCGCGGACGGCAGCGGTACTGTCAATGGCGGCAACGGCCGGGACACGCTGGCGGCCGGGGGCGGCTTCGAGCTGCCGACCGGCGGCGCGGGCGCCGACAGCTTCGTCTTCGCCGCAGGGGTCCAGGACGGCACCATCACCGGGTTCGAGGCCCGGACCGGCCGGACCGACCTCGCCGATGCGGTCGGCACCGGCTATTTCGGGGTCCGGTCTTCGAGGACACGGCGCAGGGGCTGCTGATCCATGCCGCGGGAAAGGCCTCCGGCACGATCCTGCTGGCCGCGCGCCTGCGGGCGATCGCGACGCCGCCGACGTCCAGCCTCCTTGCCCGCCCGGGAGATGCGGCGGGGAGATTCCGTCTTGCCATGCGCGCGGCTTGCACCTAGATGCGGGACAGGTGCCGGGCACCTGCCGCCTGCGGACGAAAGTCACGGTGAAGCCCGGAAGACGACGACATCTCACCCTCGAAGCATTTCGCTGGTGGGCAATGCAGGCTCCCATCCCGTCCGAAATGCCTCGCGAGAGGAGTGAGCGATGTCCGAGCGGCACGCCCGAAATCCGGGGGATTCCCCCTTCCTGACCGCCCCGCCGGGGCGGCTGTTCCTGTCGAATGCGCTGCCGATGGCGGTGGTGATGTCGATGGGCGGCATCCTGACCGTGACCGACGGCCTCTTCGTCGGCCGCTATCTCGGTGCGGAGGCGCTGGCCGCGGTCAGCCTGGCCTTCCCGGCGGTGATGCTGCTGACCGCGCTGTCGAGCCTGTCGGGCGGCGGCATGGCCAGCCTGATGGCGCGGCATCTGGGCGCCGGGGACCGCAACGCGGCCGCCGCCGTGCTGGCCGGGGCGCAGGGGCTGGCCCTGGCGCTCTGCGCCCTCCTGCTCTTCGCCGCGCTGGCCGCCGGTCCGCAGCTGGTCGCCGGGCTCGCGGGCGGCAATGGCGCCCTGGCGGAGACGGCCGGGCGCTACCTGCTGGTGCTCGTCCTCGGCGCGCCGCTGCAATTCGGCCTGGCGCTCCATGGCGACGCGCTGCGCAGCGAGGGGCACGCCGGGCAGATCGCGCTCCTCTCCGTCTTCGTCAATCTCGCCAATATCGCCGCGAACTGGCTGGCCATCGCGGGGCTCGGGCTTGGCGTGGCGGGCTCGGCGCTCGGCACGGTGGCGGCGCAGGGGCTCGGGCTTGCCCTGCTCCTTGCGCTGCGCCTGCGCGATCCGCGGCTCCTGCCGCCCGTCCGGCCCGCCCATCGCGGATGGGGCGCGATCCTGGCGCTCGGCCTGCCGGTCAGCCTCGGGCTTCTCGGCATGGCGCTGGTCTCGGCGACGGTCGTGCTGGCCATCGGCGACGATGCAGGGCTGCTCGCCGCCCATGGCGTTGCCACTCGGCTCCTCGGCCTCGCCTTCCTTCCGCAGATGGCCATCGCGCTGGCGACCCAGACCATCGCCGGGCATAATGCCGGCGCAGGGCACCCGGCGCGGGCGCTCCGGGTGCGCAACCTGGCCATGGCGGCGGCCTTCGGCTGGTGCCTGGCCGTCGCCTTGGCGGGCAGCCTCTTCGGGGAATCGCTCGGCCGGGCCTTCGGCGGCGACGCCCGGATGGCGGCGAGCGTGGCGGCGATCCTGCGGGTGATGCTGGCGCTCTACGCCTTTTCCGGGCCGGTGCTGGTGCTGGCGCTCTACCTGCAAGCGCTCGGCCGGCCGCGCCCGGCAGCGGTTCTGACGCTGGCCAAGCCCTGGCTGCTGGTGCCCGTGCTGGTCCCGCTCATCGCGGCGCGGGCCGGTCCGACGGGCCTCTGGGCCGCCTTTCCGGTGGCCGATGCCGTTCTTCTGGCGCTGGCCGTCGCCATTCTCTTCCGGGCCCCGCGGCATGCAGGCCCCGACGGACAGACGGAGGTCCTGCCATGACGCGGCTCACGCTCGAAGAGGCCAAGGCGCAGGCGAAGGCGCTGCGCAGCGCGCTGGAGGCGCGCGGCACGCCGGTCAGCCATGGCCAGGCGCTGGAACTGGTCGCCCGCCAGCATGGCGCGCGCGACTGGAACACGCTGCGCGCGCGCCTCGGCCAGCGCAACGCGCCGCCGGAGCTGGCGCTCGGCGACCGGGTCAGGGGGCGCTATCTGGGGCAGGCCTTCACCGGGCGGATCGTGGCGCTGGCGGGGCCGGCCGCGCACCGGCAGATCGAGATCCAGCTCGACACGCCGGTCGACACGGTGCGCTTCGAGAGCTTCTCCAACTGGCGCAGCCGCATCCGCGGCACGATCGGCGAGGATGGCGCGTCGCCGCGCCGGACCTCGGACGGGGCGCCGCAGCTGAGCGTGGAGAAGGTGCCGTCCTGAACGGACGGCGGGCGGCGGCTCAGACCCGCCGCCCCTGCTCGTGCTCCAGCCGCTGCTGCGACACGGCCTCGTGCTTGTCGGCCTTCTGCTGCTCCTTCAGGCAGCGGGCGACGAAATCCATATGCGCGGCCACGGCATCCCGGGCAGCATTCGGATCGCGCTCCTGCAGAGCGCGGTTGATGTCGCCATGCTGGCCGAGCAGCACGTCACGGGTGGCGCGCTGCTTGAACATGATCTGGCGGTTGTAGAACACGCCCTCGCGCAGGAGCTCGAACATCGAGCGCATCATGTGGAGCGTGATCACGTTATGGCTGGCCTCGACGATGGAGAGGTGGAACTCGGCGTCGAGCCGCGCCTCGTCGGCCGGGTTGCGCTTGCGGTGCGCGAGCTCCATGCGGCGGTAGATCGTGTCGATGACCTTGAGGTCGGTATCCGAGGCCATGCGCGCGGCGCGCTCGGCGGCGAGCCCCTCGAGGTCGCGGCGGAAGTCGATATAGTCGAAGACCGCATCCTCGTTGGTCGAGAAGAGCCGCACCAGCGCCGGCGAGAAGGCGGAGCCCAGCACCTCGGCGACGAAGACGCCCGATCCGGCCCGCGCGGTCAGGAGCCCCTGGTCCTGAAGATGCGCCACCGCCTCGCGCAGCGACGGACGCGAGACGCCGAGCTTGTCGCTGAGATCGCGCTCCGCGGGGAGCCGCTCTCCGGGGCGCAGCACGCCGCGCAGGATCAGATCCTCGATCTGGCGCACCACCGCCTGGCTCAGCTTCTCCGGTTCGATCCGTCTGAACGTCATGTAAATCCCCCTGATGCGGTCAAATCATATAACCGCACCAAGCCAGGGGGCAACGGCAAGTCGCCGCAGCCGCCCAGCTTTCCCGGCCGGGGAGGCGCCGCCTCGGGGGCGGCGCGGGACAGGGCCGGGATCCTGCCGTACGGAAAAGGCCCCGCCTTGGGCGCCCGGCATCTGCCAACTGCGCGGAAGGCGGGGCCGGGGGGGCCTAGGCCGTCGGGCGGATGATGACCTCGACGCGGCGGTTCTGCGCGCGCCCCTCGGGGGTCAGGTTCGAGGCGACCGGCTGGTCCTCGCCGCGGCCGGTGGAGGTGATCCGGCTGCCCGCGACGCCATTGTCGACGAGTACCCGCGACACCGCGCCCGCGCGGCGGTTCGAGAGGTCGAAATTCAGCCCGGCGCTGCCGGTATTGTCGGTATGGCCGACGATCTCGATCGTGGTGTCCGGATAGGTCTTGAGGTTCTTCGCGAGGCCGCGCAGCTCGTCATAGCTCGAGGACGACAGCGAGTCGCTGCCGGTGGCGAACAGGATCGCCTGCGGGAAGTTCACCAGCAGGCTGTCGCCGGTATTGGTCACGGTCACGGCGTCATTGCCGAGGTCGTTGCGCAGATCGGCCGCCTGGCGGTCGAGGACGTCGCCGATCCCGGCGCCGAGGATGCCGCCCGCGGCGGTGCCGATGGCGATGCCGCGGCCGCTGCCGCCGGTGGTCGCCGCCCCGATGATGCCGCCGAGCGCCGCGCCGCCGAGCGCGCCCGCGTTGCGGTTGCTATTGGCCGGGTCGTTCCAGCTTTCGCAGGCCGAGAGCATCACGGCGCTCGACAGGAGGATGAGAGTTGCTCGCTTCATGTTCGCCTCTTTGCAGTTTTGCGCCCAATATAGCGAAGCGGCGGGAAAACGAAATCATTCAGCCGTGACCAGCCCCGCCTGCGGCGCCTCGGCGCGCGCGCTTTCCCAGGCGAGGATGGCGCGCTTGACCTCGAGCCCCCAGTGATAGCCGCCGAGCCCGCCGGATTTCCTCAGCGCGCGGTGGCAGGGAATGAAGAGGCCGACGGGATTGCGGCCGCAAGCGGTGCCGACCGCGCGGACCGCCTTGGGGTGGCCGATGGCGCGGGCGATGTAGGAATAGGTGCTGACATGGCCCGAGGGGATCTGCAGGAGCGCCTCCCAGACCTTGATCTGGAAGGGCGCGCCGATCAGGTGGAGCGGGGTGCGGCGCCCCGAGAAGGCAGCCTGGGCAAGCGCGCCGACCCGCTCGGGCTCTTCGGCGAAGCGCGCCTCGGGCCAGCGCGCGGCGAGATCGGCGAAGGCCGCCTCCCGCCCGCCATCGCCGGTGAAGCCGAGCCCGCAGAGGCCGCGATCGGTCGCCATGGCCAGCGCCTCGCCGAAGGGGGTCTCGATCCAGGCATGGCCGATCGCGAGCCCCGCGCCGCGGCGGGCATAGTCGCCGGGGCTCATCGCCTCCCAGGCGACAAAGAGGTCGTGCAGCCGCCCTGCCCCCGACAGCCCCACGCGGTCGGCGGTCTCGAGCGTCGTGTGCCGCTCCGCCAGCAGCTGCCGGGCGTGGCCGAGCGCCAGGTACTGCTGGTAGCGCTTGGGCGAGACCCCGGCCCAGGAGGAGAAGAGCCGCTGGAAATGCGCGGGCGACATGCCCATGCGCCGCGCCAGCTCGTCGAGCGCCAGCGGCGCCGCTCCGGCGCGGTCGATCTCCTCGATGGCGCGGCGGATCACGCCGTAATGGTAGCTGTCTTCCAGGGGGGCGGCGGTGTCGGGCATGGCGGGATCCTGCTTCGGGCTCTGGGCCCAATCTACGCCGCCGCCCGGCCCGGCGCGACCCGGAGCTTGTGCCTTCGCCCCCGCGGAACGGGAAAAGCCCCGCAGGGGGCGTCCCTGCGGGGCTTTGCGATGGCGTCGGGCGCGGATGCGCTCAGTGCAGCTTGGCTTTCACCTGGGTCACGGCGTCGTCGAAGAGGACGCCGGCCTGCTCGGGGCCCATCTGCTTGGCGATGACCTCGGCCGCAGCGGAGACCGCCACGGTGACAGCCTGGTCGCGGACTTCCTTGACGGCCTTGGCCTCGGCCGAGGCGATCTGCTCTTCGGCGGCGGCCATGCGGCGCGCCATCGAGGCTTCCAGATCGACCTTGCCCTTCTCGGCAGCCGCCTTGGCTTCCTTCTTGGCCGTGTCGACGATGCGGCCCGCCTGCTCGATCATCTCCTCCTGCTTGCGCTTGTAGGAGGCCAGCAGCTTCTGCGCCTCGTCGCGCAGCGCCTTGGCTTCGTCGAGTTCGGACTGGATCTTGGCGGCGCGCTTGTCGAGCAGGCTGCCGAGGATGCCCGGCACCTTGAAGTAGACGAGCACGGCCACGAACAGGATGAAGGCGAGCAGCACCACGAAATTCGTGTTGTGCAGCGAGAAGAACGGCCCGGTGGCGGCCAGGGCGGGACCGGCGGCCAGCGTGAGGGCGAGCGCGAGGATGCGGGTCATGGTCTTAGCCTTTCACACGGGAATCGACAGCAGCGTCGATTGCGGCCTGGTCGGCCGACATGCCGAGCGCGGAGACCAGCGCGGCGGCAGTGTCCTTGGCGACGGCCTCGACGCTTTCCAGCGCGCCTTCGCGGATCCCGGCGATGGCCTTCTCGCTCTCGGCGGTCTTCGCGGCGATCTCGGCATCGGCCTTCTCGACCGCTGCGGCGAGCTCTGCCTTGATCTCCGCCTTGGCCTCGGCGACGATCCGGGCGCTTTCGGCCTTGGCGTCGGCCAGGGCCTTCTCGTAGGCGCGCTCGGCTTCCATCGCCTGGGCCTTGAGCTCTTCGGCGGCGGCAATGTTGTTCGAAATCGTGCCGCGGCGCTCGGCCAGGATCATGGCGATGCGCGGCAGGGCGATCTTGGAGAGGATCCAGTAGATCGCGGCCAGGGCGACGATCAGCCAGAAAATCTGGTTCGCGTAAGTCGTGAAATCGAGCTGGGGCATGCCGGCTTCGACATGCTGCAGTTCGGTGGGGTGCTCCACGGTTTGTCCGTGCAGGACGACGGCTTCACCGGCCGCGTCAGTGCCATGGGTCTCGTTGGCCATCTGGGTTTCTCCGGTCGCCGTTATCACCACGGGCGGGCGCGCATCTGCGCCCCCACCCGGTCGTAAGGATGATCGACGGTCTGGATCAGACGGCGAACATCAGCAGCAGGGCAACCAGGAACGAGAAGATGCCCAGTGCTTCTGCGAATGCGATGCCGATGAACAGGGTCGCGGTCTGATCGGCTGCAGCGGAGGGGTTGCGCAGGGCGCCGGCAAGGAAGTTGCCCGCGACGTTGCCCACACCCATTGCGGAGCCGCCCATGCCCATGCAGGCCAGACCAGCGCCGATGTACGCACCCATTTGAACGATATCGCCTTCCATTGTCGTGTCTCCTTACGTCGGAAGTGGCAAATTTTCGGGTTTTCGGGATCGGACCTCAGTGGCCGGGATGCAGGGCATCCTTCAGGTACACGCAGGTCAGAATGGTAAAGACGTAGGCCTGGATGAAGGCCACCAGGACCTCGAGGCCGTACATTGCGGTGATCGCGACCACCGAGAGCGGCGAGATCGCGGCGATGGCGGCGAAGCCCGCGAACACCTTGATCACCGCGTGGCCGGCCATCATGTTGCCGGCAAGTCGGATCGAGTGGCTGACCGGACGCACGAAGTAGGAGATCACCTCGATGATCGCCAGGATCGGGCGCAGCGGCAGCGGCGCGGCGGTCACCCAGAAGAGGCCGAGAAAATGCGAGCCGTGCTTGACGAAGCCCAGGATCGTCACCGACAGGAACACCGCCATTGCCAGAACCGCGGTCACGGCGATGTGGCTGGTCGTGGTGAAGGCCAGCGGCAGCAGGCCGAGGAAGTTCGAGAAGACGATGAAGAGGAACAGCACCATGATGTAGGGGAAGTACTTCACCCCGTCCTTGCCGGCGACATCCTCGACCATCTTGTAGACGAAGCCGTAGGCCAGTTCCGCCAGAGACTGCGCCCGGCCCGGGACCACCGCGCGGCCGCGCGCGCCCAGCACCATCAGGGCGGCGACGCAGGCGACGCAGATCGCCATCCACAGCGTCACGTTGGTGATGGTGTACCAGTGGACATCGCCCTCGCCGAACAGCGGCACGACTTTGAACTGGTCCATCGGGTGAAAGACAAGGCCGCCGCCTTCGGATTGGGCTGCATCCGCCATGGTCAAGGTCCTCTTCTCTTCGGGCCGCCGCCCGTTACGCCTCGGGGTCCGTGGACCCGTGTTTCCGTGCCTCGGCGGCTTTCGCCGCCTGCTTTTCCTTCTGGACCTCGCCCGCGGTGTGCATCATGGTTTTCACCCCCGCAGCAAAGCCCAGCAATGTGAAGAGCACCAGCAGCCAGGGACGCGTGCCAAGTATCGCGTCCAACCCCATGCCGATGCCGCAGCCGATCGCAAGACCGGCCACGAGTTCAGTGACCATCGTCCAGGCAATGTTTGCCTGACTGTACTTGTCGCCCCCCTTCCGGCCCGCGGGCGCCTGTTTCTGGCGCAGCGCGTCGAGCCGCTCTTCTAGCTGGCGGAGCCGATCCCCATTGTCCGGGTCCGTCACAGAAGGCCTCCCTTGGAACTGCCGTGGTTCTAGGCGTTTCTTGCACTGGTCGTCAATTGCTTGTGTGGTAACGCAACCCACTGAAAACAAAGGCGTCATGGCAGATGCGGCAGAACGCGCAGCGAATAGGTCGGGAATTCCTAATTCAACTATCCAGTTGAGTTTGCGCTGTCATCGGCAATGCGCGGCATCCGGCGGGCTTTTCCGCCGCCGACGGGACGGCTAAGGAGGCGCATGACCGATGACCCGCTCGACCTCGTTTTCTCCGCCCTTGCCGACCCGACCCGCCGCGCCATCCTGGCGATGCTGCTGGAGGACGACATGGCCGTGACCGATGTCGCCGCCCCGTTCGAGATGTCGCTGGCCGCGATCTCCAAGCACCTGGCGATCCTCGCGCGGGCCGGGCTGATCCGGCAGGAGAAGCGCGGCCGGGTGAAATGGTGCAAGCTCGAGCCCGACGCGATGCGCGGCGCCAGCGTCTGGATGCAGGGCTTCGGCCAGTTCGAGCCGGTCAACCTGGAGGAGTTCGAGCGCTTCCTGGAGCGCGAGCTGGCCGATGCCGATCTTTCCGGAGGCACGGCAGAGCCGGAGGACGGCACAGCCCCCCTGCCCTAGCCCGGCAGCTGACAGCCGCAGCGGCCGCAGGGCGCGGCAGCGGATGGCAACACGGACTTTCGGATGGGTTCGGGTCGGCTCGACGAGCCAAGAACATGACAGCGGCGCGGCACTTCGCGTGGATATCAAGTATCCCAGCGGTCTCCGGCTTTGCGGCGACGCGGCCTGCGCCGCTGTCATGGGCCCCTCCTGGCCTCCCTGGAAACGAGTTTAGCATATGAAAATTGGCGGTGACAGAGCCGAGATGCCGGATTTCCATCCTTGAAACGACTTTTTTAACACTCTCGCCGTAACGGAATCCGCGTTTCACGCCGAAATGATTTCCCAAAGCGATTCGAGTCGCGGAGGGTCAATCCGCGACTCCGCCGCTCAGACCAGCGTCCACGAATCGGCTGCGGCCTTCAGATGCGCGAGAATCGCCTGGACCTTGGCGGTGCGGTGCAGATCGACATGGGTCACGAGCCATAGCGGCGCCGCCCATTCCGGCTTCGGCTCCACCACCTGCACCAGATCCTCGTATTGCGAGGCCTCCCAGGTCTGCATGAAGCCCAGCCCGATGCCCGCGCGGATCGCGTGCTTCAGCGAGCGCCCGTCGCTGCCGCGCATGACGATGTTATGGCGCGGGACCTTGTCCTCCATCCAGCGGTAGAAGGGCGCGCGGCTGTCCATGTTCTCGTAGCCCATGAACTTCTCGTTCGGCAGCTCGTCCTCCGGGATCGGCAGCACCCGGTCGCCGAGATACTTCCGCGAGGCATAGAGCGCGATCTGCACCGTCGCGTAGCGCTGCACCACATTGTCCGGCTCGTTCGGCGCCGTGCCCGCGCGGATCGCGACATGGGCCTCGCCGTATTCCAGGCGGAACACCCGGTCGCCGGTGACGAAGCGGACGGTGACGCCGGGATTGGCCATCTGGAATTCGGCCAGCACCGGCGAAAGCAGCGGCGAGAGCGACTCGATCGAGGTCACCACCAGCTCGCCGGTGACGGAGTCCCCCCGCCCCTTCAGCCGGCTGGCCAGCTGGGTGAACTGGTCGTCGGTCGCCTGCGCCACCTGCATCAGGTCCTGCCCCGCCTCGGTGGCGGTGTAGCCGCGGGCATGGCGCTGGAACAGCTTCGTGCCCAGCCGCTTCTCCAGCGCGTCGATATGGCGGATCACCGTGGCATGGTGGACGCCGAGCACCTCGGCCGCCCCGGAGACTGTGCCGAGCCGCGCCACGTGATAGGCGGTCCGGATTTCGTCCCAAGCATCGATAGACATTTTGTGATGTGCACTCATGAACAGAATTGTGGCTAGCCATGCATATTTTGTTCGTCCGCGCAAGGCCCCATCTCGGCTCCATCGAAGGAGCAACGCCCCGGCCGCGCTCCGGCAACCAGAGATTACGCCGCCGCAATTACGGCGCCATCCACCAGGAGAATACACATGTTCCGCAACGCAACTCTTGCCGCACTCGCCCTCGCCGCTTCCAGCGCAGGCTTCGCCGCCCAGGCCAGCGACCAGCTCGCAACTTCGCTGGGCGTCGAGCCGGGCCAGTACACCACGGCCGAACTGGCCCAGATCCGCTCTGCCGTCGAAAAGGGCGACAGCACCCGCGTCGCCTTCCTGCTGAACGGCGGCTCGCAGGATGACGGCCTCAGCAACGGCAGCCAACTGGCCGGCAGCCTGGGCGTCGCGCCCGGCACCTACACCACGGCCGAGCTGGTCCGCCTGCGCGACGCGCTGGAAGACGGCCGCTCCCAGTCGCAGAGCTACGTGCTGGACGGCACCTACCGCGTGACCCGCAACGCAACGCCCGCCGCTGCCCCCTCTGACTCGCAGCTGGCGCAGCTCCTCGGCGTCGAAGCCGCCAGCTACACCAATGGCGAGCTCGGCGCGATGTATCTCGGCGCGCACGACTGACCGCGGCTGCGGCCGCCATCGTCCCTGATGCACCCGAAGACCGTCCCGGCCCCGCCGGGGCGGTCTTCTTCCATCAGCGCGCCCAGATTCAGGCCACCCGGTTTCAGGCCGCCCAGTTCAGGAAGATCCCGACATCGCCCGGCATCCCGTTCGGGAAGTCGAGGATATAGGCGCGCAGGTGGTAGCCCGCGGGCTTGGCCACCTTCTCCCAGGTCAGGTAGAGCTCGTGCGCCTTGCGGGGCAGCGTCTCCGGCCAGTTCGGCAGCGCGTTGTTGACCGCCCGCCCCTTGTCCGAGCACAGGCTCGACGGGAAGCGCATCACCATCACCTCGAACATGCCGTGATCCACCGCATGGCGGATCTTGCGGCGCACCTCTTCCAGTTCTTCGTGGGTCAGGTGGCCGCGGGTGAATTCCTCGGCCACGTCGCGCATCGCGTTCTCGGCCTTGGAGCGCTTCATGTCGAGAAGCTTCTGCTTCTCCGCTTCCAGCTCCGCCATGTATCCCCGCAGCTCGGCCGCGGTGAAGGGCTGGTGCCGTGTTTCTCCTGCTGCTTTCATCGGTGGTCCCTCCTCGGCAACTCCCGGACAGGCCGCGCCGGCGCATGGAACGGCCCCGCGGCATCGGCCCTACCCTGCCACCCTATCGCCCGCCGCGCCTTGCGCCATATCAGAAACCGCCTCGGCCCCGCGGCTCACGCCGATATGACGCTCCGGGATTGCCCGTGGCTGACTATATATATAGTGACAGCCGCGCATCGGCCGCGCATCCCGCGGCTGCCCGATCTTTCGGCTCCCGGCGATTGACTTTTCTTCCGGAGGGCGCTAAGCGCGGGGTCCATCCCGGAAGTCCCCGAGTCTTCCGGTCCCGGCCGTTCCGGGATCGACACACGCCAGCGCGTTGCGCCCGCGGGTGCCGCTTCCGCTTGATCGGGTTCCATTCGGGATCACCGCCTCCCATCTGGGAAGCATGTCGTCAACGGTCGCAGGAGGACCTTGGATGTTCGAAAGTCTGTCGGAACGCCTTGGCGGGGTCTTCGACCGTCTGACCAAGGCCGGGGCCCTGTCGGAGGAAGACGTCAAGACCGCCATGCGCGAAGTGCGCACCGCGCTGCTGGAGGCCGACGTCTCGCTGCCGGTGACCCGCGACTTCGTCAAGGCCGTTACCAAGAAGGCCACCGGCGCGAATGTCACGAAATCCGTGACCCCGGGCCAGCAGGTCGTGAAGATCGTCCATGACGAGCTGATCGAGATGCTGGCGGGCGACAATCCCAATCCCGGCGAACTGAAAGTCGACAGCCCGCCCGCGCCGATCCTGATGGTCGGCCTGCAGGGCGGCGGCAAGACGACGACCACCGCCAAGATCGCCAAGCGGCTGAAGGAGCGCAACAACAAGCGCGTCCTGATGGCCTCGCTCGACACCAACCGCCCGGCCGCCATGGAGCAGCTGGAGATCCTCGGCCGCCAGATCGGCGTCGACACCCTGCCGATCATCCCCGGCCAGGACGCGGTCGCCATCGCCAAGCGCGCCAAGCAGCAGGCGGAACTGGGCGGCTACGACGTCTTCCTGCTCGACACCGCCGGCCGGCTGTCGATCGACGAAGAGCTGATGACCCAGGTGGAGCGGGTGCGCGACGTCGCCTCCCCGCGCGAGACCATCCTGGTCGTCGACGGCCTGACCGGCCAGGACGCGGTGACCACCGCGGAGAATTTCGACAGCCGCATCGGCATTTCCGGCGTCGTTCTGACCCGGATGGACGGCGACGGCCGCGGCGGCGCCGCGCTGTCGATGCGCGCCGTCACCGGCAAGCCGATCAAGTTCGTCGGCCTCGGCGAGAAGATGGACGCGCTGGAGGAATTCCACCCGCACCGGATCGCGGGCCGCATCCTCGGGATGGGCGACATCGTCAGCCTGGTCGAGAAGGCGCAGGAAACGCTGGAGATCGAACAGGCCGAGCGCATGATGAAGCGCTTCCAGAAAGGCCAGTTCAACATGAACGACCTGCGCTCCCAGCTTGAGCAGATGATCAAGATGGGCGGCATGCAGGGCGTGATGGGCATGATGCCGGGCATGGCCAAGATGGCCAAGCAGGCCGAGTCCGCGGGCATGGACGACAAGCTGCTGCGCCGCCAGATCGCGCTGATCAGCTCGATGACCAAGAAGGAGCGCGCCAACCCCGCCCTCCTGCAGGCCAGCCGCAAGAAGCGGATCGCCCAGGGCGCCGGGCTCGACGTTCAGGAGCTGAACCGGCTGCTGAAGATGCACCGGCAGATGGCCGATGCGATGAAGAAGCTCGGCAAGATGAACAAGAAGGGCCTGATGCGCCAGATGAAGGGCATGATGGGCGGCAAGATGCCGTCGGAGGCCGAGATGGCCGATGCCCAGGCGCAGATGGGCAAGATGGGCGGCATGCCCGGGCTCGGCGGCGGCGCCCTGCCCCCGGGTCTCAGCGGGTTCGGCAAGAAGAAGTAACGATGCAGACGCCTGTCCTCCATAGCGAACGGCTGGTGCTCGGCCCGCTCGGCGCGGCGCATTTCGAGCCCCTGGCCGCATTCTACGCCTCCGAGCGGTCGCATCATGTCGGCGGCCCGAAGACGCGCGACCAGGCCTGGCGGCAGCTCGCCTGCGAGATCGGCCACTGGACGCTGAAGGGCTATGGCCGCTTCGCCGTGACCGAGGCCGCCACCGGCGCCTTCGTCGGCAATATCGGCGCCTGGTGCCCCGAGGGCTGGCCCGAGCCGGAAATCGGCTGGGACCTGATGGCGGGCTTCGAGGGCAAGGGCTATGCCACCGAGGCGGCCCGCGCGGTGCGCGACTGGTGCTACGGCACGCTCGGCTGGCCGACCGCGATCAGCTTCGTGCATCCGGGGAACCCGGCCTCGGCCGCGGTGGCGAAACGGCTCGGCTGCACGCTCGAGGGCATGCACGAGCTGGTCGGCCACGGCGCCGTCGAGATCTGGCGCCACCCGGCCCGCGGCAGCGCGGAGGCGGCGGCATGATCCCCTACGGCACGATGCACCATGTCTACATCCACGCCCGCTGGACCTGGCCGACCTTCACCCGCGCCAAGGCGCCGGTGATGTGGCGGTCGCTGTTCCGGATGGGCCGCGCCGTGAAATCCAGGACGCCGCTGTGCCGCCGCCGCATGCCGCCGCCCGTCGGCCATGCCCTGGCGCTCGGCCTGGCCATCCCCCGGACCGTCCCAGCCGCCGCGAGGAACCGATGACCGACACCAAGACCGCCGAGCGCGCCGCCGAGCTCCTCAAGGGGCATCGCGAAAGCATCGACCGGCTCGACGCCATCCTGGTCTACACCCTGGGCGAGCGCTTCAAGCACACCCAGGCCGTGGGCCATCTGAAAGCCGAACACGACCTGCCGCCGTCCGACCCGGCGCGGGAAGCCATCCAGATCGCCAGGCTCGAACGGCTGGCGGTGGAAGCCGACCTGGATCCGGAATTCGCCAAGAATTTCCTGAACTTCATCATCGCCGAAGTGATCCAGCACCACAAGAAGCACCAGTCGTAAGACGGCCCCGCCGTCAAGCAACGCCATGAATATGAAAGGACTCAACCCATGGCCATGAAACTTCGCCTCGCCCGCGGCGGCTCCAAGAAGCGCCCCCACTACGCCATCGTCGCCTCCGACTCGCGCATGCCGCGCGACGGCCGCTTCATCGAGAAGCTGGGCACCTACAACCCGCTGCTCGCCAAGGATGACGAGCGCCGCGTGATCATGAATGTCGAGCGCGTCCAGTACTGGCTCGGCGAAGGCGCCCAGCCGACCGACCGCGTGTCGCGCATGCTCGAAGCTGCCGGCGTCGTCGGCAAGAAAGAGCGCGCCAACCTGAAGAAGGGCGAGCCGGGCAAGAAAGCCAAGGACCGCGCCGAAGAGAAGGCAGCCAAGGCAGCCGCAGCAGCCGAGGAAGCCACGGCCGAGTAAGGCCCGTGCGCTTTCCGGACAGCTTCCCGGACGAGCTGGCACGGCTGATGCGGCTCCGGCGCGACACGCGCCGCTTCCGCACGGATCCCGTGCCGGACACCGTCCTGGAGCGCTGTCTGGACTGCCTCGACACGGCCCCCTCGGTGGGGCTGTCGCAGCCCTGGCGGCTGGTCTCGGTGGCCAGTCCCGGGGCACGCCAGTCGATGCGCGACATCTTCCGCGACGCCAACGCGACCGCGCTGTCGGGATATGACGGCGAGCAGGCCCGGCTCTATGCCGGGCTGAAGCTTTCCGGGATGGACCGCGCGCCGGTGCAATGGGCGGTGTTCTGCGACGAGGCGACGGAGCAGGGCTCCGGTCTCGGCGCGCAGAGCATGCCCGAGATGCGCCGCTATTCGGTGGTCTGCGCGGTGATGCAGATGTGGCTGGCGGCGCGCGCCCAGGGACTGGGCATGGGCTGGGTCTCGATCCTCGACCCCCTGCGGGTGCGCGAGGCGCTCGCCCTGCCCGGCGACTGGCGGCTGGTCGCCTATCTCTGCCTCGGCTGGCCCGAGACGGAGGAGACCGCCCCCGAACTTGAGCGCCTGGGCTGGGAGCATCGCCGCCCCCGGCCCGCGCTCGTCCTGCGATGAGACAGCCGACGGAGCCCGGCCCGTGATCCGACTGATAATCTATGCGACACTTCTGGCCGTAGGCGGCTATGCCGGAGCGGAATATGCCCGCTACGAGCTGATGCAGGCCTGCCTCGACGCGGGCGGCTCTGTTGATGCGCGCGGTTTCTGCAAGGGAGTGGAGTGATGGCGGATCTGACCTGCGTGGGCGCGATTGCCGGATCCTTCGGGGTGCGTGGCGAGGTGCGGCTGAAGAGCTTCTGCGCCGAGCCCGAGGCGATCGCCGACTATGCGCCGCTGACCACGGAAGATGGCAGCCGCAGCTTCACCGTGAAGATCACCCGGCCGATCAAGAACGGCCTGGCCGCGCGGCTGGGCGGGGTCTCCACCAAGGAGGCGGCGGACGCGCTGAAGGGCGTGCGGCTCTACGCGCCGCGCGACCGGCTGCCCTCGCTGCCCGATGACGAATTCTACCATGCCGACCTGATCGGCCTCGAGGTCGTCGATACCGGCGGCACGCGGCTCGGCCGGGTGCGCGCGGTCTACGACCATGGCGCGGGCGACCTGCTGGAGATCCACGGCCCCGGGCTGAAGGGCGGCGTGCTCCTGCCCTTCACCCGCGAAGCGGTGCCGACAGTCGACCTGGCCGCCGGACGGATCATCGCCGACCCGCCTGCCGGACTGTTCGGCGGCGGCGAGGATGACGACGACGAAGACGGGGAACCGCAGGCATGAGCGACGCGCCCAGCCGCAGCCATGGCCGCAAGTCGATCCGAGCGACGCTGCAGCCGCGCGACCTCCTCAGCGAGACGCCCGAGCTCCTGCATGCCTGGCAGGCCCGGATCGTGACGCTGTTTCCCGGCGCCTTCCCCGGCGTGCTGGGGGAATCGCTGACCGGCAAGGCGCTGCAGGAGGGGCTCTGGCAGCTCCATCCGATCGACCTGCGCCCCTTCGGCGAGGGAAAGCACCGCAATGTCGACGATACGCCCGCAGGCGGCGGCGCGGGCATGGTGCTGCGCGCCGACGTGGTCTCGCGCGCGCTCGACATGGCGATGGCCGGCACGCCCGAGGACCGCACCGACTGGCCGCTGGTCTATCTCTCCCCGCGCGGGCGGCGCTTCGACCAGGCGATGGCGCGGCGCTGGTCGCGGGCGCGCGGCGTCACCCTGCTCTGCGGCCGTTTCGAGGGCGTCGACCAGCGCGTTCTGGACGCCTACCAGGTCGAGGAAGTCTCCCTGGGCGATTTCGTCCTGACCGGCGGCGAGATCGCCGCGCAGGCGATGCTCGACGCGACGGTGCGGCTGCTGCCCGGCGTGCTCGGCAATGCCGCCTCCACCGAGGAGGAGAGCCATTCCGGCGGGCTCCTCGAGCATCCGCAATACACCCGCCCGGCCGACTGGGCGGGCCGCGCGATCCCCGAGGTGCTGCTGTCGGGCAATCACGCGAAGATCGCCGAATGGCGGCGCCAGCAGGCCGAAGAGCTGACCAAGGCCCGCCGTCCCGACCTGTGGCAGCGCCATCTCGCCGGCACGCCGGAGACGCGCTAGCCGCAAGGGCGACGCGCCGCATTCCCAAAGGGCAGGATCCGTCCTAGCATCCGGCAGGTTTTCGGAGCGGGAGGCAGGGCGGATGCACGCATGGCAGACCGGCAGGGGGCGCCTCGCGGCGCTGCTGCTGCTTCCCCTCCTCGCGGCCTGCCACCACATGGGCGGGCCAGGCTACGGCCATATGGCGGGCGGTCCGGCGCATATGGCGGGGATCGCGCCCGGCATGGCGCGCAGCGACGTCACCGCGATGCTCGGACCGGGCGCGGCAGGCAGCGGCAGCGGCGATTGCACCGCCTACATGTACGGGAGCGGCGGGCCCTATGGCTACATGCATGTCTGGTACGACGGGGACCGCGTGTCGCGCGTCACCCGGGGTCCCGGACCGGCCTGCGCGGCCCCCTGAGACGGCGCCCCGGAGGCCTGCGCTGCCTGCGGCATTCCGCGCTTGAAAAGCGGGACGCTTCCTGTCATAGACCCCCCACTTCCGACTCGTGCTGTGCCTGGTTGCGCGCCGTCTTCTTCTGATGGCGCCGGGGCGCGTTCCCGGTCGGGGCGACGAAAAGCAAGGACGACCTAACTCCCGCGGGCGCCGAGGCGGACCCGACAGAAGGCGCGGAGCTCTGGGACGCCACCACCTTCACGGGATAACCGTGAGCCAGACAGGAGAGATCAGATGGATCTGATCGCACAGCTGGAGGCCGAGCAAATCGCCTCCCTCGGGAAGTCCATTCCCGACTTCAAGGCGGGCGACACCATTCGCGTCGGCTTCAAAGTGACCGAAGGCACCCGGACCCGCGTCCAGAACTACGAGGGCGTCTGCATTTCCCGCAAGAACGGCCAGGGCATCGCCGGGTCGTTCACGGTCCGCAAGATCAGCTTCGGCGAAGGCGTCGAGCGTATCTTCCCGCTCTACTCGACCAATATCGAGAGCATCGAAGTCGTGCGCCGCGGCCGCGTGCGCCGTGCGAAGCTCTACTACCTGCGTGCGCGCCGCGGCAAGTCCGCCCGTATCGCAGAGGTCTCCAACTACAAGCCGAAGGCCGCCAAGGCCGGCGCCGACGCGTAAGGACCGGACCGATGAAAGCAGACATCCATCCCGAATACCATCTCATCAACGTCAAGATGACCGATGGCACGATCATCCAGATGAAATCCGTCTGGGGCAAGGAAGGCGACACGCTGTCGCTGGACATCGATCCGCTGGCGCACCCGGCCTGGACCGGCGGCAACACCCGCCTGCTCGACCAGGGCGGCCGCGTCTCCAAGTTCAAGAAGAAATACGAAGGCCTCGGCTTCTGAGCCTGACCGCCATCGCGCATTTCAAGGGCTGCCCTGCGGGGCGGCCCTTTTTCTTTTCCGGCGACAATCGGGGAAACCTCTGCCAGCCTCGGGCGTAGACCAAGGCGGGCCGCTGCGCGGAACGCCTTGATGCAAGTGCGGAAAAGACAAGAGGTGCAGTTTTGGGCAGGATCGATATCGACGTGGCGATGGACTACCGGCTGGGCGAGGAGCGCGTGGTGTTCCTGACCCTGGAGGCGGCCTCTGCCCCGGGGCAGCGCGTGCTCTCCAGCCGGCTGGAGATCGGCGGCGCGGCGCTGTCGCGCATCCCCGGCGAGAGCGGCATCGGCAGCCGCGTCATCGCCCGGCTGGATCACGACCGGCTGCGCCTGGCCTATCGCGCCTCGGTGGAGGTCACCCGCCTCGACGGGACGCTCGAGGGCATGATGGCCGCGCCCTGGCACGACCTGCCCGCCGAGGCGATGACCTATCTGCGGCCCAGCCGCTTCTGCCAGTCCGACATGTTCGAGACCTTCGCCCTGCGCCGTTTCGGCGATCTGGACGGCGGCGCCAAGGTGGCGGCGATCCGCGACTGGGTGGCCAGAGAGCTGAGCTACGTGCCGGGCGCCTCCCATGCCCAGACGACCGTGATCGACACCTTCACCGGCCGCCAGGGGGTCTGCCGCGACTATGCGCACATGCTGTGCTCACTCTGCCGCGCGGCGGACATCCCGGCGCGCTATGTCTCGGTCTACGCGCCCGAGGTCGATCCGCCGGATTTCCACGCCGTCTCGCAGGTCTGGCTCGACGGCGGCTGGCATATCGTCGATCCGACCGGCATGTGCCGACCCGAGACGGCGGTGATCGTCGCCGTCGGCCGCGATGCCTACGACACCGCCTTCATGGAGAATCGCGGCATGGTGCAGCTGGTGTCGCAGACCGTGTCGGTCACCAGGGGCTGAGCCCCGCAACCAGCGCGCGTCCCGCCACCCGGGCGCACCCGCCCCGGCCGGCCGGGCGCCTCCGCGGCAGGCAGGCAGGCCGTGCAAAGAGCGGGTTTCCGCGGAACCGCCTGCCCGGCCTTGGCGCGCGCGGCAGCGCCCCTAGCTTCGCCGCACAGGACGCTTTCTCCAAGGATACGACCCAATATGCGCCATTGCCTCGCCCCCCTCGCCCTCGCCGGTCTCTGCGCCGCTGCAGCGCCCCTCTGGGCGCAGGAGCCTCCCTATGCCGGACAGTGGTCGCTGGACGAGGGCGACTGCAGCGACACGCTCTCCGTCTCGGAAGAGGCCATCGAGAACAACTTGGATCTGCAGTGCGAGATCAGCGAGGTCGTGGAAGGAGACGGCATCTACACCGCGCTGAGCGACTGCAGCGGCACGCCGGTCACCTTCAGCTTCTCCGTCGACGGCGACGGCAGCGAGCTGACCTTCCTCGGGGGCATCGATTTCGGCACCGGATTCCCCTCGGTCTGGCACCGCTGCCCGGCGGGCTAGCAGGGTCGCGGCAGGCGGCCGGGCGCCGGAGCCCGGCACGCCTGTCAGCCAGGGCTCAGTTCTTCGAGGCCATGTTCATGAAGGCGGACATGAAATCGCTGAAGATCTCGGCATTGCCGCCCGCGGCCTTCATCCAGTTCTGGATCATCGCCTCGGGGGTGAGCTGCTCCATGTGCTCCTCGATCTTGGAGTTCATCTTGTCGAGCCAGGCTTCCTGCATGGGCCGCACATCAGGCAGGCCCATCAGTTCGCGCGCCTCCATCGGCGTCATGTCCACGTCGATCTTGACCTTCATCCCGTTTCCTTCCCGCCATCCGCGCGCTCTCAAGTTAACTGAAGCTTAGCAGCGCCTTATCCACAGGGAAAGCCGCCGCTGTGACTCATTGGCCGCACCCGGCCCGGCTTTCGCGCGCGCCGCCCCCGGCGCCGCGACGGGACGGCTTTTCATTGCCCGCGCCACGACATAGGGTGGCGGCCGCCGTCCCCGGGACGGCCCCACCCCCTGACAAGAGTTCCGCCCCATGGCCCACATCATCGTCGTCGGCAACGAAAAGGGCGGGTCCGGGAAATCGACCACGACCATGCATGTGGCCACGGCGCTTGTGCGCATGGGCCATCGCGTCGGCGGCATCGATCTCGACCTGCGCCAGCGCTCCTTCGGCCGCTTCGTCGAGAACCGCATGGCCTTCTGCCGCCGCGAGGGCATCGCCCTGCCGGTCCCGGACTACCTGCCCCTGCCCGAAATCGCCCCCGAGGACGTGCCCGAGGGCGCCAATATCTACGATCTGCGGCTCGACGCGGCGATCACCCAGCTCGAGGACCGGCACGACTTCCTGATGATCGACTGCCCGGGCTCGCATACGCGGCTGAGCCAGATCGCGCATTCGCTGGCCGACACGCTGATCACGCCGCTGAATGACAGCTTCATCGATTTCGACCTGCTGGCGCATCACGACCCCGACACCGGCGCGATCACCGGCCCCTCGGTCTATGCCGAGATGGTCTGGAACGCGCGGCAGCTGCGCGCCCAGGCCGGGCTGAAGCCCATCGACTGGATCGTCCTGAGGAACCGCATGGGCTCGCAGCAGATGCACAACAAGAAGCGCGTCGGCGACGCCCTCTCCGAGCTCTCCCGGCGGATCGGCTTCCGCGTCGCGCCGGGCTTCGCCGAGCGGGTGATCTTCCGCGAGCTCTTCCCCCGCGGGCTCACGCTCCTCGACCTGCGCGACACCGGCAGCGGCGGCGGGCTGACCATGTCGAATATCGCCGCCCGCCAGGAAGTCCGCGACCTTGTCACCGAATTGCGCTTGCCAGGGGTGGTGGCGAATTTCTAAATCGGGTTTATAAATTCTGCGTGCATTGCCCCGGGCTTTCGCCCATAAGGCAAGCATAAGCTCACGTGAGGGAGGACAGGATGGCACGGATTTTCGTCTGCGGCGAAGCGATCATGGATTTCGTTCCCGTCGAGTCGGCGGCAGGCACGGCCTTCCTGCCCCTGCCCGGCGGCTCGCCGATGAACACGGCCAAGGCGGCAGCCTGCGCGGGGGCCGAGGCGCATTTCCTCGGGGCGCTTTCGACCGATCTCTTCGGCGAGCGGCTGCTGGCGGACATGGTCGCCCACGGGGTGCGCACCGGGCTGACCCCGCGCAGCGACGATCCCTCGACCCTGGCCTTCGTCGACATGTCGACCGGCGAGCCGCATTACGCCTTCTACGACCGCGACAGCGCGGCGGTGAACATGGCGCCGACCGCCGAGGGCATCACCGCGGAGCCGGGCGACATCCTCGCCGTCGGCTCGATCTCGCTGATCCCGAACCCGGGCGCGGACAACATCCTCGATTTCGCCCTGGCACAGTCGCAGAGCCAGATGCTGGCCTTCGATCCGAACGTGCGCGCCAACATGATCACCGACCGCCCGGCCTGGGAGGCACGGGTGGAGGCGCTTTTCGACGCCGCCGCGGTGGTGAAGATCAGCGCCGAGGATCTCGACTATCTCCGCCCCGGCCAGGGCCGCGAGGCCTTCGCCCGCGAACTTCTGGGCCGCGGCACGGCGCTCGTCGTCGTCACGGGCGGCGCCGAGGGCGCGCTGGGGATGACGCAGGCGGGCCAGGCCTCGGCCCAGGCGCCGGTCGTCACGGTCAGGGACACGGTCGGCGCGGGCGACACCTTCATGGGCAACCTGCTGGCCGGCATCCTGGAGCTCGGCTGCCGCGACGCCGCCGCGCTCTCCGCGCTTGGGGAGGAGTCGCTCTCCGCCCTGCTGACCCGCGCCGCCTGGGCGGCCGCGATCAACTGCACCCGCGCGGGCTGCAACCCGCCGCAGCGCTCCGAGACCCTCGCCGCCATTGCCGCGGGCCGGATCGGCGGACCCGTCCCGGCCTGAGCGCCCGCGCCCTGCGCGGACCGTCGCGCCCCGGTGCCCGCCGGATCGGCAAGGACGGCCGACCGCGCCGCAGCGCCCGAGGCCGCAGGCCGGCTGTGAAGGACAGCGGCGCCCCGCAGCCCGCGGGCGCGCTACCGGGCCCGCCCGACAGCCGGACCCGCAATCCGCAAGCTCCGCCGGGGATGGCAGCAGGACGGCCCCGGAAAGGCAGCCTACGGGCGGTGATGTCCCAGGGCGTGCCCATGATCCATCAACCAGGCGTGGCGCCTGCCATTCCGCGATCCTCGGAAGGATGCGCCATAGGCAGCCCCTCCGCGGCAGAGCAACGGCCACGGACGCCATCCGGGCTCTGATCCAGCGATCGACAGTTCGAACACGGCACCGCGCCGGGAGCCCGGCTTCACCGCCAGTAGAGCGGCCATTGGCAAACGCGCGATCGGGCCGAGGATGCAAGCGGCGACGGACCGGAGCCCCGCAGCCCGAACGGCCCGCCACGGCCCGTCCACCTCAAGGCCCACGCCCGCCACAGGACCGGCAGGCGGGCCGGGCATGCCGCCGTCCTCAGCGCCGGGCTTCCACAGCATGACCAGACAGCGCCGGAGGACCCGGCGGGCGCTGTCGGGGAACCGGGATCGGCGACCGGGATCGGTGGCGCGAGCACCGCGATGCGTCGGCGAAGAGCCCAGTCCGGCCGGCCAGCTCGAACACGTGCCTACCCGCCTCTTCATAAAGGCCTCAGGCGCCCCGGTCCGTCCGCGCGAACGCAGCGAATGGACGGCGCCCTTGTCCATCGCGTCGCTCTCTCAAGGTGGCCGTGGCACCCCGCAGCCGCGACCCGCACCGGATCATCAAGACAGACCCCTATCTGGGGGCCGGAAAGGAACACCAGGCCGCCGCGGTGGAGGAGTTCGTGCCGGGTTCAGCCCGGACTTCCAGCGGAAATGAGAGACTTGTTCCGAAGTCAGGATCATCTCCCCAGTTTCTCCGCAGGTTCCGCGGCCGAGCGGACTTGCTCGGCACCCTGCTAGAGACTGGGGAATGCGGCAGAGCCGGAGGGCGGGACGCCGATCGCCTCGCGCGAACCCACACAGAGCGAACAGGCGGACGCAGCGGACCACGGGCCGCCGGGCGCGCTCGGCGCCCTGCTAGAGACCGGAGAAAGCGACAGATCCAGAGCGCGGGACGCCGATCCCCTCCCACGAACCCACACAGAGCGAACAGGCCGACGCAGCGGACCACGGGCCGCCGAGCACGCTCGGCGCCCTGCTAGAGACCGGAGAAAGCGACAGATCCGGAGGGCGCGACGCCGATCCTCTTGCGCGAACCCACATAGAGCGAACAGGTCGACGCAGCGGGCCTCCGGTCCGGAAATCCGGGCCAGCGGCGGAGGCAGGCTTTCCGCACCGCTTGCCCGGGCCCGCCTCTCAGCGAGGCCCTTCAGTGCCAGAACGGCCGGCGAGGCGTTCCGGAAGAATGCCGCACCGCCCTGCCCGCGGAACAGCCCATGCCAAGGCACAAAGGCCGCCGCGCCCGTTCAGACGGCGCGTTCGACCACCTCCGCCAGCTCCTCGACGATCTCGCTGAGGATCGCGGCATCGGCGTGTTCGGCCATGACGCGGATCAGCGGCTCGGTGCCGGACTTGCGGATCAGCAGCCGCCCCTGCCCGGCCAGCCGCGCCTCGGCGGCGGCGATCGCGGTCTTGACCGCCTCTTCCTCCAGCGGCGCCTTGCCCGGGGCGTAGCGGACATTCTTCAGGAGCTGCGGACAGGGCTCGAAGCTGCGGGCCAGCTCGGAGGCGCGGCGGCCGGTGCGCACCATCTCCGCCAGGAATTGCAGCCCCGCCAGCAGGCCGTCGCCGGTCGTGGCGTAATCCGTCATCACGATATGGCCCGACTGCTCGCCGCCCAGGTTCCAGCCATGGCGGCGCATCGCCTCGACCACGTAGCGGTCGCCGACCGGCGTGCGGTGAAGCTTCAGCCCCTGCCCGGCGAGGAAATGCTCCAGCCCCAGATTGGACATCACCGTCGCGACCAGCGTGCCGTCCTTCAGCCGCCCCTCGGCGGCCCAGCGGGCGGCCATCAGCGCCATGATCTGGTCGCCATCGGCCTGGGCGCCGGTCTCGTCGAGGATCAGCACCCGGTCGGCATCGCCGTCGAGGCAGATCGCGACATCGGCGCCATGGGCGCGCACCGCCTCGGCCGCGGCCTGCGGCGCGGTGGATCCGACCCCGTCATTGATGTTGCGCCCGTTCGGGCTGACCCCGACATGCACCACCTCGGCGCCCAGTTCCCAGAGCACTTCCGGCGCGGCGCGGTAGGCGGCGCCATTGGCGCAGTCGATCACCACTTTCAGCCCGTCGAGCGTCATGCCGTGCGGCAGGGTGGATTTCACCCGCTCCTGGTAGCGGAAGCGGCCGTCGTCGATCCGCCGGGCGCGGCCGATGCTCTCGGGACGGGCGGGCTCCACCCCGGCCTCGAGCAGCGCCTCGATCTCCTCCTCGGCCGTGTCCGAGAGCTTGAACCCGTCGGGGCCGAAGAACTTGATGCCGTTATCCTCGTGCGGATTGTGGCTGGCGGAGATCATGATGCCGAGATCGGCGCGCATCGAGGTGGTCAGCATGCCGACGGCGGGCGTCGGCACCGGCCCGAGCAGCAGCACGTTCATGCCGGTCGAGGTCAGCCCCGCGGTCAGCGCGGTCTCCAGCATGTAGCAGCTCAGCCGCGTGTCCTTGCCGATCACCACGCGGTGGGTGTCCTTGCCGTCGCGGCGGAAGTACCGCCCGGCCGCCGCGCCGAGGCGCAGCGCCATCTCGGCCGTCATCGGATAGGCATTCGCGCGGCCGCGCACCCCATCGGTTCCGAACAGCTTCCGCATCGAGCTCTCCCAGGTTCCGTTCCGGCCGGCCCCGGCCGGCGCCCTTGCTCAGGACCCGCACATGTGCATGCCCGCCCCCGGCATGGCAAGCCGAAAGCGCGCGCCTGCGACACCGCTGGGCGCGGGGCCGCCGAAGGCTACTGCCTGTAGAAGTAGTGGACGCCGATCGAGGCCGTGCGCGGGAAGATCCGCGCCCAGCGGGGGCGCACGGCGCTGGTGTGGTAATGCGTGGCGCCCTTGGTCAGGTTGCTCTTCGCCCCGCGCAGCATCAGCGCGGCCACTTTCGAGACCTGCTTCCAGGCCTTCTTCTCGCCGATCACCTCGGCGCGGCCGTCGCAGGTATAGCTGAACTGGCAGGCATTGATCCGGCCCGTGCCCTGGTTGACCACGCCGCAGACCGTGTCTGGATAGGCGTTCGACTTCACCCGGTTGAGGATCACCTCGGCCACCGCGAACTGGCCCTTCACGCTCTCGCCGCGCGCTTCGAAATAGAGCGCCTCGGAGAGGCAGTGCCATTCGTCGCCCGTGCCCTTGACGGCCTGGCGGGACAGCCAGTCCTTGGAGTACTCGACCCGGCGGAAGCGCGGCTTGCGGTCGCCCCGCGGCACCGGCCGGATTTCCGGCAGCTTCTCGGCGGCCCCGTCCGAAAGCAGGGTGTCGCGCTCTGCCTCGAACACCGCGCCCGGCCCGTATCCGAAATCGAGAGAGGGATCGTTCGACGTGCTGAGCGTTACTTCGGCAAAGGCAGTCCCGGCACACAGGACGGCAGCCAAAAGCACCACAGCACGGAGTATCATGACAATTTCACCCAAGTCGATCAATTTCGACTCGGGGCGTATAAAGGTCATGCGCTAGATGCAATACTCGGCAAAAGGTATGCATCTATTGACATGTGTCCCAAAGGCCACATTGACAATGTCGGCGAGATTCTGCCGACGGTCAATATTTCTCTGGGATTCCGGGCTTATCGTCGCGTCAAAACCGCGTGTGCGCCTGCCAGCCGGGCAACGGGAACACGAAAAGGCGAACAGGAAACATAGTTAAAACCTGCATCCCTGGCG
Source organism: Poseidonocella sp. HB161398 (assembly GCF_005870025.1). Classification (GTDB taxonomy): domain Bacteria; phylum Pseudomonadota; class Alphaproteobacteria; order Rhodobacterales; family Rhodobacteraceae; genus Mangrovicoccus. The sequence goes on along the minus strand of NZ_VATA01000019.1, from coordinate 39,050 downwards.
AAGGCGATCGAATCAGCCGTGCCGCCATGTTCGCCGCAAATAGATAGAACGATTCGCGGATTCGCCTTCCGCCCGCGCTGCGCGCCGATCTGCAGGAGCTCGCCGACGCCCTCCTTGTCGAGGTAGTGGAACGGGTCCTCCTTGAAGACCCCCTGTTGCACATAGGTCTGCATGAACCGCCCGGCATCGTCGCGCGACAGCCCGTAGGTCATCTGCGTCAGGTCGTTGGTGCCGAAGCTCATGAAGGAGCAGAGCTCGGCGATGGCATGGGCCTTCAGCGCGGCGCGCGGGGTCTCGACCATGACGCCGAGCTTGTAGTTGAAGATGGCGCCGCGCTCGGCGCGGACCTTGGCGGCGACCTGCTCGATCCGGCTCTGCAGGATCTCGACCTCGCGCTGCGCCGAGACCAGCGGCAGCATGATCTCGGGCACGACCTCGGTCCCGGCCTCGGCCAGCGCGATCACCGCCTCGAAGATCGCCTGGGCCTGCATCTCGTAGATTTCCGGCACGGTGATGCCGAGCCGCACGCCGCGCAGCCCCAGCATCGGGTTGAACTCGGTCATCGAGTCGATCCGTGCCTGGACGTCCGAGACCGGGCGGCCGAGCGCATTGGCCAGGTCGACCACGCCCTGGCGGTCGGCGGGCAGGAATTCGTGCAGCGGCGGGTCGAAGAGCCTGATGCAGACCGGCAGCCCCTCCATGATCTCGAAGAGCCGGGTGAAATCCTCGCGCTGCATCGGCAGCAGCTGGCGCAGCGCGTCGGCGCGGTCCTCGGGCGCATCGGCGAAGATCATCTCGCGCATGACCGTCAGCCGGTCGTCGTCGAAGAACATGTGCTCGGTGCGGCAGAGGCCGATCCCCTCGGCCTTGAAGGTGCGGGCGATGCGGGCATCCTGCGGCGTGTCGGCATTCACCCGCACGCCGATGTCGCGGATCTCGTCCGCCCAGCCCAGCAGCGTCTGGAAGGCCTCGCCGAGCGCCGGCTCCAGCATCTCGGCCTCGCCCGCCAGCACCTCGCCGGCCGAGCCGTCGAGCGTCACCACCGTGCCTTCCTCGAAGAGCCGTCCGTCGGGCAGGCGCATGGCCCGCGCGCGGCGGTCGATGATGATATGCCCCGCGCCGACCACGCAGGGCACGCCGAGGCCGCGGGCGATCACCGCCGCATGGCTCGACATCCCGCCCTTGGCGGTCAGCACGCCATGCGCGGCATGCATGCCGCGCACGTCGTCGGGGCTGGTCTCGCGCTTGACGAGGATGCAGGCCTCGCCCTGGGCGGCCAGCGCCTGGGCGCGGGTCGAGCTGAAGACGAGCTTGCCGACCGCCGCGCCGGGGCTGGCGCCGATCGCGCTGAGCAGAACGTCCCGCACCGCCTCGGGGTTGACCTGCCAGTGCATCAGCTCGTTGAGCGAGCGCGGCGGCACGCGCAGCAGCGCCTCCTCGCGGGTGATGATCCGGTCGACCGCCAGGCCGACGGCGATCTCGACATTGGCCCGCGCCGTGCGCGCCACGCGGACCGCGTCGATCACGCAGAGTTCCCCCTCCTGGATGACGAATTCGATCTGCATCTCCTCGCGCAGCTTGGCGCGGGCGAGCTCGCCGAGCCCGACCAGCTGGTCGAAGATGCCCGGGGCGAGTTCTTCCAGCGAATGGCCGCGCGGATCGCGAGTCAGGAAGATCGCGGCATGCTTGTCCGCCAGCGCGTCGCGGCCCTGGCTCTGGCTCATGTAGCGGCCGGTGATCTGGGCGCGGCCGGTGGTCGAGTTGATGAACTGCATCACGCCCGAGCCGCTCTCGTCCGCGCCGACGCCGAGCGCCATGCGCTGCACGACGAGGCCCAGACCGGCATTCTCCGGCGCGCCCCGCGCCTTTCTCAGAAGCCGCGCCGAGGTGCCTTCCCAGGCGCGCGCCATCGACCGCAGCACGCCGGCGAGCTGCTCGGCCGGATCCTCCGGGAAGGGCTCGTCGGTTTCCAGCTCGTAGATGCGCAGCGCCTCGGCCACGTCGGAGCGCAGCGGGTTGCGCACCGCCGGGAAGAGATCGGCATCGAGATGGGCAACCTGGACGGCATAGGTGTGGATGAAGCGCAGGTAGATGGCATTGGCGGCATCCTCGCCGCGGCGCTGGACCATGACGGCATGGCGGCGCTCGTTCATGCCGATGTTGAGGATCGCGCCCGGCCCGCCCCAGTCGGCGCCCTCGGCGGAGGGGCGCACCGAGACCAGCGGCGTCTCGCCGAAGAAGTCGAGGATCGCGTCGACATCGGTCATCTTGCCCTGGGCGATCTGGCGCACGGTGTCGAAGCTGAGCGCGACGGTGGTCGGCACGGGCATGTCGAGGCGCACGAGCCGCTGCAGGCACTTGGCGCGGCCGCCATGCTGGTCCACCGTGATCGTGGCGGTCTTGGTGATCTCGGTGAAGGCCTTGAAAGTCAGGTTTTTCAGCAAGCGCCCACGTCCTCCTTCGCGTCCTCGCGGGCGAGGCTACACCGCAGCCGCGCCAAGGCCAAGCGCTGCCGCGCGGCACAGAGCAGGGCCGGACCCGGCAGCCCGGCACGCCCGGAGGCCGCGGCCGGTCGCGGTCCGGCCAGCACGCTCCCCCGCCGCAGCTGCCGGGGCGGCCGGCCGGGAGCTCAGAGCTCCGGCACCGCCCGTTCGCCGGCGAGCTTCGAGAGGTCGGCGGCGCGGCTGCAGGTCGTGCGGATGACATGCAGGAGGTTCAGCCGGTTGCGGCGGATCACCTGGTTGTCGCTGTTGACCTGGACGGCCTCGAAGAACGCGTCGACCGGGGCGCGCAGGGCGGCCATGCCCCGCATGGCAGCCGCGAAATCCTCGGCCTCGATGGCCGAGGAGATCGCTCCCCCCTGGCTCTCGAGCGCCGCGAAGAGCGCGCGCTCCTCGCCGGTTTCCGCAAGCTTCGCATCGGGACCGAAGGAGTATTCCACCCCGTCCGCTTCTTCCGCCTGGGCCAGGATGTTGTTCGCCCGCTTGAAGCCCTGCACCAGGTTGCCGCCATCGGCCGTCTTCAGGAACGCCTCCAGCGCCTCCGCCCGCTTCACCAGGAGCGCCAGGTCGTCATTCCCCGGCATCGCCAGGCAGGCATCGATCACGTCATGCGGGATGCCCTTGTCGCGCAGGTAGACCTTCAGCCGGTCATGGAAGAAGCCCATCAGGTCGGCCGCATCCGCCCCCGGATAGCCCTTGGCGAAGACCTCCGAGAGATTGCAGCGCACCCCGTTCTCCAGCACCAGCCGGATCACGCCGAGCGCGGCGCGGCGCAGCGCGAACGGGTCCTTCGAGCCGGTGGGCTTCTCGTCGATTGCCCAGAAGCCGGTCAGCGTGTCGATCTTGTCGGCCAGCGCCACCGCCACCGAGAGCGGCGCGGAGGGCACGTCGTCCGAGGGTCCCAGCGGCTGGTAATGCGCCTCGGCCACCGCCGCGACCTCGGCGGGCTGACCCGCGGCCTCGGCATAGTAGCGGCCCATCACCCCCTGCAGCTCGGGGAATTCGTAGACCATCTCCGAGCTCAGATCGGCCTTGGCGAGCCGTGCCGCGGTCTCGGCGCGGCCGGGATCGGCCCCGACCAGCGGCGCGATCTCGCGCGCCAGCGCCGCGATCCGGCCGATCCGCTCCGCCTGGGAGCCCAGCTTGTTGTGGAAGGTCACGTGGCTGAGCGACTCGAGCCAGTCGCCCATCCCCGCCTTCGCCACCCGCAGGTCGTTCTCCCAGAAGAATTTCGCGTCCGACAGCCGCGCCGACAGGACCTTCTGGTTGCCGCGCAGGATCTCGGCGCCCTGGTCGCGGGTCTCGCGGTTCGCGACGGTGACAAAGCGCACGATCTTGCCGCTCTTCGGATCCTTCACCGAGAAGAACTTCTGGTGCTCCTTCATCGAGGTCTTCAGCACTTCGGGCGGCAGGCCGAGAAACGCCTCGCCGATCTCGCCCATCAGCACCACCGGCCATTCGACCAGCCCCGAAACCTCGATCAGGAGACCCGGATCCTCGACCGCCTCCAGCCCGCAGGCAAAGGCCTGGTTGGTGGCATCGGCCCAGATATGCGAAGCGCGGTCATCGGCGTCGAGCACGACATTGCGGCGGCTCAGTCCCGCGGCATAGTCCTCGAAGCTCGTGACCTTGAAGCGCCCGGGCGCCATGAAGCGGTGGCCCTCGGTGGTGTCGCCCGACGCGATGCCCCCGACCTCCAGCGGCACGATCTCGCTGCCGGCCTCGTCATGGAGGATGCACAGGATCGAGTGCAGCGGCCGCACCCAGCGCAGCTCGCCCGCGCCCCAGCGCATGGATTTCGGCCAGGGGAACTTGTGGATGGCATCGGCCAGCACTTCGGCGACGATCTCCGCGGCCTTGCGGCCGGGCTTCTCGAAGGAGGCGAAATAGACCTGGCCCTTCTTGTCGTCGCGGATCTCGAGCTGGTCAAGCGTCAGCCCGGTCGAGCGCAGGAAGCCCTCGATCGCCTTCTCCGGCGCGCCGACCTTGGGCCCCTTGCGCTCCTCGGTCAGCGCCGGGCTTTCCGCCAGCAGCCCCTGCACGGTCAGCGCCAGGCGGCGCGGCGTGGCGAAGGCGCCCGCCCCCGCATAGGTCAGCCCGGCCTCGACCAGGCCGTTCGTCACCAGCTTCTTCAGATCCTCGCCCGCCTTGGTCTGCATCCGGGCCGGAATTTCTTCGGAAAAGAGTTCGATCAGCAGGTCGGGCATCGGACAGGTCTCGGCAAGTGGCTACGGTCCTGCGCGCGATACCAGCCGCGCGAGGGGAATGGCAAGCCGCCAGGTGCGCGCGGCGGCTCAGAAGCCGAGCGCGACCTTGATGATCAGCGCATTGGCGATGTCGACGAAGAAGGCCGAGACCAGCGGCAGCACGATGAAGGCCAAGGGCGACGGCCCGTAGCGCTGGGTCACCGCCGTCATGTTGGCAATCGCCGTCGGCGTCGCGCCCAGCGTCACCCCGGTGAAGCCCGAGGCGACGACCGCCGCGAAATAGTCCCGCCCCATCGCGCGGAACACGACCAGCAGGATGAAGGCGGTCGCGGCCACGGATTGCAGCACGATCGCCAGCGCCAGCGGGCCGGCATGGGCGGCCAGCGTCCACAGCTCCATCGACATCAGCGACATCGACAGGAAGACCGAGAGGCTGAATTCCTGGATCAGCCCCATCGCCGGGGTGCCCGCGGGCCACTCGACCTTCGGCAGAATGCGCGGCACCGCGTTCGACACGACGATGCCGGTCAGCAGGCAGGGCACGAAAAGCGGCAGGCGCACGCCGAGCTCGGACAGCGCCTCGTGGACCGCCGCGCCGATCGCCACGCAGATGTTGATCCACAGGATCGAGCGCATGAAATCGCCATTGGTGACGCGGCCCGGGATGTGGCCCTCCTCCGAGACCGCCGCGGCGGCGAAGGATTCGGGATCCTCGTCGGGGACCGCCAGCTTGTGGCGGCTGATCAGGAAGCGCGCGATCGGCCCGCCGAGCAGGCTCGCCGAGATCAGGCCCAGCGTCGCCATGGCGATGCCGAGCTCGGCCGAGCCCGGCACGCCGTAGGTGTCCTGCACCACCGGTCCCCAGGCGATGGCCGTGCCGTGCCCGCCGATCAGCGCCGCAGTGCCCAGCATCACCCCTGCCTGGCTCGGCAGGCCGAAGGCCAGCGCCGAGGCGATGCCGATCCCCGCCTGCACCACCATGTAGCCCACCGTCAGCACCAGCATCAGCGCCAGCACCGGCCCGCCCTTGATCAGGTCGGACAGACGTGCCGAGAGCCCCACCGTGGTGAAGAAATAGACCAGCAGGAAATCGCGCGCGCCGAGATCCCAGGACACCTCGCGGCCGGTGAGCGCCACCACGCCCCAGGCCAGGAAAGCCGCCAGCAGCCCGCCCGAGACCGGCTCGGGGATCGAATAGGCGCGCAGGAACGGGATCGCGGCGGTCAGCTTCACGCCGCTGAAATAGACGACGATGGCGATGGTGAAGGCGGCAAAGCCGCCGATCGTGATGGGATCGGGCGTCATGTCCTAGTCCTCGGGGGGCGGCGGGCAGCCTTCCGGGGCGGGTTCCCCGTCGAAGACCTTCTCGCCGCAGCGGTTGATCTGCTGCCAGGCATAGCCGTGGCCGTCCTCGGTGACCGCGACGACGCGGTCGATCCCGTAGCGGATGTTCTCCTCGCCAAGGAAGGCGATGGCGCGGCCTTCTTCCAGCGCGGCGCCGATGGCGGCGGCGTCGAAGCAGCCGAACCAGCCCGGCGCGACCAGCGGCTCGGCGGCCTCGTCGATGCGGTAGGTCTCGCTGAGCGTGGCGAGCGAGACCGGCGTCTCGAAGCAGGCCCGGAAGCGGATCGGAGAAGAGGTCGCGTCGATCGCCTCGATGCCGGTCGCCGGAATGGCCTCGGGCGTGCCGTCGAGCCGGGTCAGCCGCATCTCGAGGCTCTCCGCTGGCACGCGGTCGTAATAGTAGTAGACCTGCAGGTAGTACATCGCCGCCCCTGCCACGGCGGCCACGGCCACGATCATTCCCGCGATCCACTTTCCCTGCATCCGGCCCTCCTGCCCTCACCCCCTGATACCGCTCCGGGCGGCGACGGACAAAGACCAAAGGGCCGCAGGTCAAGGCGCGGCCCGGCTTCAGCGGCGGCGCTGGAAAGAGAAGCGCCCTGCCAGGATGTCACGCACCGCGCCGCAGCCATGGGCTGCGAAATGCCGCCAGGCGGCGGCGGCGAAGCGGCGCGGCGCGAAACGGGACCAGGACAGGGTGATCTCGCCGCCCGGACCCGCCGCGGCGAGGAATGCCGCGCGCTCGTCCGGGCCGAGGGCAGCCAGCTCCAGCGCGTCGGCGATGTATTCCTCGTCCACCTGGTGCAGGGCGGCGCCGCCGGGCCGCTGGGCGATCAGCGCGTGGACCAGTTCATGCGCCAGCAGCGAGCGGAAGGCCGCCTGCACCGGCAGGGCTGCATAGGCATCGCCGGGCGGCAGATGGCCGGCAAGCAGGTCCGGCGCCAGGATGCGGATGCGGCCGAGAGTGCAGTCATAGCTCGCCAGGCAGCGGTCCCGCCCCGCCGCCAAGCTGTCGGCGGTTTCGATCTCCACCGGCGCGGAAAGGTCCATGCCGCAGGTCTCCAGGGAGTCGCCCGCTGCCATGGCGGCCGCACAGACCGCGCCATGCGACTGGCCCTCTTCCGCGAGGAAGGCAGGATCGGCACAGGTCTCGAAACCATCCGCCGCTGCCGCCGCGCCCGGCAGGATCGTGGCTGCGGCCAACGCGGCCCCGGCGATCTGCTTCCTTCTCCGTTCCCCCCGCATCGGCCCTCCTGCCGCACCGGTCATCGGCAAGGGTAGCGCGCGCAACCCTGAATTGCACGCCGCGCCGCTATCCTTTCATTGGGCCGCCCGCCGGAAACGGCCATCCCGGCATGCCTGCGCGGCAGGAAAGGCCGCGGCCGGGCAAATGGACCCCATGCCGCGGTCAGCCATAACATCGGCCCTTGCCCGGAGTCCCGGCCCAGGCAGACCCGAAAACTGGCGGCCGGTCGCGCGCCGCACGATCAACCGCGCCAATTCAGTCCCGGCGCGGCCGCGGACGGGGCAGCGACAGCGGCCAGGCCCGCCACGGGTCTCGTGGCACGTGCGGCCGATGAAGCCGCCGCGACCATGGATCGCGGAGGCTGCAAGACCGCCGAGACCGGCGAATCCGGCAAGATCAACCGTCCGAGCGGCCCGAGCGGAGCGGAACGGCGACTGGCCGCATGGTCCGGATTTGCCGGGACAATGGCGTGCCGTCCGCGTGAAGGCACCGGAAATCAGGAGAAGTCGCTCGCCTCTTCAAGGTCCCTGCGGGAGCAGTCCTCGCCTGCCTGCCCGGTCTCATCGCCCGGACGCCCCGAACTGCAACGATCGGCGCGGCCGTCCGGCGCCGCATGCGCGCGTCCTTCAGGACGCTTTTTTCGGACGCCAGCGGGCAGAAGCGGCGGCAGAAGCCCGGCATGCCCGCGCCGGGACCGTCGCGCAGCGACGATGCCGGCGGTCCTGCGCTCTTGCCCTCGCCCCGCATCCTCCGCTACGGCTCGGGCCTGACATCCCCGACCGGCAGGATCCCCCTTGTTCCCCGCAGGCGCGCGCATTTCCGTCCTTACCACCCAGCCGCTCGACCGGCTGCTCGACTACCGCGCGCCGGAGGGCGGCTGCCGGATGGGCGATTTCCTCGAGGTTCCGCTGGGCCCGCGCAAGATCCTGGGCGTGGTCTGGGGCGAGGGCGGCGGCGATTTCGACGAGGCCAAGCTGCGCGCCGCCTACCGCGTGCTCGACGTGCCGCCGATGCGCGAGGAGATGCAGGAGTTCCTGATCCGCGCCGCCGACTACACGCTGACCCCCTGGCCCGCCATGCTGCGGCTCGCCGCCCGCGCGCCGGGGCTGTCGGACCCGCCTTCGATGAAGACGCTCTATGTCCGCGGCCGCGAGGAGCCGTCGCGGATGACCGAGGCGCGCGCCCGGGTGCTCGACGCGCTCGAGGCCTTCGGCGGCCAGCCGGTGACGCTGAAGGAGCTTGCCGACGAGGCCGGGGTGACCTCCTCGGTGGTCAAGGGGCTGGTCGGCCAGGGTGCCGTGGCCGAGATCGAGGCGCCGCGCGACACGCCCTATCCCGGTCTCGACCCGCATCTGCCCGGCAAGGAGCTGACCGGCGACCAGCACGCCGCGGCCGAGGCGCTGGCCGGGGCGATCCGCGAGGGGCGCTACGGCACGACGATGCTCAAGGGCGTCACCGGCTCGGGCAAGACCGAGGTCTATCTCGAAGCCGTCGCCGCCTGCCTGGCCGCCGGACGCCAGGCGCTGGTGCTGCTGCCCGAGATCGCGCTGACCGCGGAATTCCTGACCCGGGTGGAGAAGCGCTTTGGCGCGAAGCCCGCCGAATGGCATCACGGCGTGACCATGACCGAGCGCCGCCGCTGCTGGCGGATGGTCGCCCAGGGCGGCGCGCAGATGGTGATCGGCGCACGCTCGGCGCTGTTCCTGCCCTTCCGCGACCTCGGACTGATCGTCGTCGACGAGGAGCACGACACCTCCTACAAGCAGGAGGACGGGGTGCTCTACAATGCCCGCGACATGGCTGTGCTGCGAGCGTCGCTGTGTTCGGCGCAGGTGGTGCTGGCCTCGGCGACGCCCTCGCTGGAGACCTGGGTCAATGCCGAGCAGGGCAAGTACCGCCGCCTCGACCTGGCCTCGCGCTTCGGCGCCTCGGTCCTGCCCGAGATGCGCGCCATCGACCTGCGCCGCGAGGATCTGCCGCGCAACCGCTGGATCTCGCCCAGCCTCGAGCGCGCCGCGCGCGAGCGGCTGGAGAAGAACGAGCAGGTGCTCTTCTTCCTCAACCGCCGCGGCTATGCGCCGGTCACCGTCTGCCGTGCCTGCGGCGAGCAGGTCGGCTGCCCGCATTGCGACGCGCGGCTGGTCGAGCACCGCTTCCAGAAGCGGCTGGTCTGCCACCAATGCGGCCATTCCGAGCCGGTCCCCGAGGCCTGCCCGAAATGCGGCGCCGAGGACCGGCTCGCGCCGATCGGGCCGGGGGTGGAGCGGCTGGCCGAGGAGGCGCAGGCGCTCTTCCCCGAGGCGCGTCTGGCGGTGCTGTCCTCCGACCTCTTCGGCACCGCGCGCGAGCTGAAGGCGCGGATCGAGGAGATCGCCCGCGGCGATGCCGAGATCATCATCGGCACGCAGCTCGTCGCCAAGGGGCACAACTTCCCCAACCTGACGCTGGTGGGCGTGGTCGATGCCGATCTGGGGCTGCGCGGATCGGATCTGCGCGCGGCCGAGCGGACCTTCCAGCAGATGCGCCAGGTGGCCGGGCGCGCGGGCCGCGCCGAGAAGCCGGGACTGGCGCTCCTGCAGAGCGCCGAGCCCGAGCATCCGGTGATCGCCTCGATCCTCTCGGGCGACGAGGAGGCCTTCTGGCGGGCCGAGGCGGAGGCGCGGCGGATGCTCTCCATGCCGCCCTATGGCCGGATGGCGGGGATCATCCTCAGCTCGCCCGACGTGGCGCAGGTCTTCGAATTCGGCCAGGCGCTGGCGCGCGCCGCCGGCCCCCTGAAGGCGATCGGCGCCGATGTCTACGGACCGGCCCCGGCGCCGATCGCGCGGATCCGCGGCCGCCACCGGGTGCGGCTGCTGGTCAAGGCCGGGAAGACCGCGCCGCTGCAGCAGGGGCTGCGCAACTGGCTCGGGCAGCTGCGCCCGCCGAACAACCTGCGCCTGGCCGTCGATATCGACCCGCAGAGCTTCTTCTGACGCCGCCGTGACACGCCGGGGGCCCGTCGACGCAATGCGCCGGGGCCGCACTTGCCGGGCCTTTCCGCGCGCGGCGCAGAGGGCGATTGACCCGGACCCTCCGGCTCCGCAGGAATGGACCCAGAGGCTTTGCAGCGGCGAGAGACGGATCCTTGGACCACATTTCGGCAATCAAGTTCTTCGGCGCGCTCTTCGCCATCATGAACCCCTTCGTGAACCTGCCGGTCTTCCTCGGCCTGACAGACGGGTTCTCGCGCAAGCTGCGCCGCTCCATCGCGCTCCGGCTGGGGCTCTACTCGGCGGTGATGTGCGCCGCCACGGCGCTGGCCGGCGCGCCGATCCTGAAGCTCTTCGGCATCTCGGTCGACGATTTCCGCGTCGCGGGCGGGCTGGTGCTCCTGCTGATCGCGCTCAACATGCTGCATGGCGAGGAGAGCAGCACCCATCACGGCAGCGAGGACGAGCAGGACAATTACGACCGGGCGGGCGCGCTGGCCTTCTATCCGCTGACCTTCCCGATCATCGTCGGCCCCGGCACGATCACCACGCTGATCGTCTTCTCGGGGCAGATCCGCGGGACCACGGATGCGGTCCTCTATGCCGGGGTGCTGGCGGGGGTGCTGGCGCTGCTGACCGGGGTGCTGCTCTTCGCCGGGCCGCTGGGCGCGCTGCTCGGCCAGACCGCGCGGGCGATCATGTCCCGGCTGATGGGCATGATCCTGGCGGCGATCGCGGTCGACATGATCGCCACCGGGCTGCGCACGCTGCTGCCGGGGCTGGCCGGGGCGGTCTCGTGAGGGAGCCGCAGAAATTCTGGAACCGGCTCGCCCCGCGCTATGCCAGGATGCCGGTGCGCGACCAGGACGCCTACCGCGAGAAGCTGCGCCGCACGCGGATGCATCTGGGGCCGCAGGCAAGCGTGCTGGAGGCCGGCTGCGGCACCGGCTCGACCGCGCTGGCGCTGGCGGACGCGGCGGGGCATGTGCTGGCGACGGATTTCTCCGGGAAGATGATCGCCATCGCCGAGAAGAAGCGCCGGGAGGCCGGAGCCGCCAATGTCGAGTTCCGCACCGCCTGGTGGGACGAGCTCTCGGGCAGCTACGACGCGGTGCTGGCGATGAACGTCTTCCATGTGCTGCCCCATGCCGAACCGGCGGTGGGGCATCTGGCCTCGCTGGTGAAGCCCGGCGGCGTGCTCGTCAGCTCGACCACCTGCGTGGCGGACAATTCCGTCTTCGCCCGCCGCCTGGCGCCGGTCTTCGCGGCGGTTGGCGTCTTTCCGCAGATCAGCATCTTCTCCCGCGCGCAGTACGAGGCGATGCTCGCCCGCGCGGGACTGGAGATCATCGACAGCTGGCATCCGCGCCGCCTGGCCGCCTGGTTCGACGTGGCAAGGAAGCCCCTGCCCCCCGGCCAGCCTGCGGATCAGCCGGCCCCGGATCAGCCGGCGTAGCCGCCCGCCTCGGTCTGCACGAAGGCGTCGGCGCACATCTTGGCCAGCGCGCGGACCCGGCCGATATAGGCCTGCCGCTCGGTCACCGAGATCACGCCGCGCGCGTCGAGCAGGTTGAAGAGATGGCTGGCCTTGATGCACTGGTCATAGGCGGGATGCGCCATGACGATGCGCTTGCCGGTCTTGGGATCGTCGTAGGGGGCGGCCAGGATCGCCTGGCACTCGGCCTCGGCATCCTCGAAATGCTGCAGCAGCTTCCCGGTATCCGCCTGGTCGAAGTTGAAGCGGCTGTACTCGCCCTCGGTCTGGCGGAAGACATCGCCATAGGTCAGCGGCTGCGGCGACTGCGGATCGTTGAACGGCATGTCCATGACGTGGTCGATGTTCAGCACGTACATCGCCAGCCGCTCGAGCCCGTAGGTCAGCTCGCCCGAGACCGGCTTGCAGTCATGGCCGCCGACCTGCTGGAAATAGGTGAACTGGCTGACTTCCATCCCGTCGCACCAGACCTCCCAGCCGAGCCCCCAGGCGCCCAGCGTCGGGCTTTCCCAGTCGTCCTCGACGAAGCGGATGTCGTGCAGGTCCATCTCGATGCCGATCGCCTCGAGGCTGCCGAGATACAGCTCCTGCAGGTTCGCGGGCGAGGGCTTAATCAGCACCTGGTACTGGTAGTAGTGCTGCAGCCGGTTCGGGTTCTCGCCATAGCGCCCGTCCGTCGGCCGCCGCGAGGGCTGCACATAGGCCGCCGCCCAGGCTTTCGAGCCGAGCGCGCGCAGCGTGGTTGCCGGATGGAAGGTGCCCGCGCCGACCTCCATGTCATAGGGCTGCAGCACGGCGCAGCCCTGCCGGGCCCAATAGGCCTGGAGGCGCATCAGGATGTCCTGGAAGCAGGTGGGGCGGTCGGTCATGGCGGGGCCTCGTTGCTGATTGCGTGCGGTGTAGGCAAAGGGCCCGAAAGGGTCAATGCCGCAGCGCCCGCGCGCCCCGGCTCGCCAGCCGGCCGGGGCCGGCGCAGCCCGCGGGCGAGCTGCGCCCCGTGCAGCCCTTGCGCGGGAAGAGCGCGGTCGGCACGTTGCCGGGCCGGGCGCCGTGTCCGGGCGCATCACCGCGGGCGGCTCGAACTCCGGCTGCTCGCGCATCGCCCGGTCGAGACGCGGCCGGCTGCCCATGCGGTCCAGCAGCGCCGCCCGCTCCGCCTCGAAGCGCGGCCGCATCCAGCCCGGCACCGGACCGGCCTCGCCGTTCAGGTCGAGGCGGCAGGCATCGTGGATGCTGCGCGTCAGCGCCGGGATGCCGACAAGGCCCCGCTTCCGCTTCGTCTGCACGGATTCGCCCCGGGACCGCACCGTGTCGTGGTTGATGCGGAAGGGCGCCCGGAAGGCGCGCTCGCCGATCCCCCTGCGTCGGGCCGAGCGGCTGCCGATCGGCGCCGGCATGGCGGAAACCGGGCCCGAGATGCACGTGATGCGGTGTCGGCAGGCTGCCGCCGAAGGCTTCGGACCGCAGGATCCTTGATGCCGGTCCGCGCCTCCGCGCCCTCGCAGAGCGGCCTGCGGCAGGGCCCGGGGCCGGGCCCGGCGGCCAGATGCCCCGAGGAGCCGCAGACCGCCCGGGTGAACGAGACCGAGCCGATATCGGGCGCCACCTTGCCCGGGAGCCGCCGCAGGTCCTCGCCGGGCCCCGCGGGCAGCAGGAACTCGTCGGCATCGAGAAAGGCGATCCAGCCGAGCCCGGTCAGCTCTGTCGGCCGCGCGGCCCGGGCATAGGCCCCGAGCTGCGGGATCTCGTGGAAGCGGGCCGGCATGGCGAAACGGCGCAGCACGCGCCGGCGCCCGAGCTGCGCTAGTAGGCCCGAGGTGCGGTCGCTGTCGGCGATGATGAAACCGGTGACGCCGGGCGCCCGGTGCCAGGCAAGCCAGCCGGTCAGATACCCGGCCTCGTCCTTCACGATGCCGAAGAGAGCCAGCCGCAAGCTTTGCTGCAGGCAATGGTTCAGCGCCGCAGCCGGGCGCTTTGCCCGGCGCCGGCAGTGTCCCGGCCGCACGAAAGCGGCAGCTCGCCGACGCTGCGCGCCCGCCAGCGGGTCCGGCCGGCCGAGACCAGGTGCCCGCCGCAACGGAAACAGACCCATCACCTTCCGTTGATCGCGCTTACGCTCGCCGCGCTCCCGCGCTAGAGCCTCCCCGCCTGATGCCGGCATGCCTCGCACCGGCCGGCCCGCGCGATTCCGGCGCGAAAGACGGGGCCGGATGCCCTAGGCTGGTCCCGACACGCTCTCGCAGGCGGATAATTCGAACCGGAGTATGCCCGTGACCAGTCCCGCCCCCGCGCCGCGGCCGCTCGTCCCCGACGTGCCGCGTGCCGCCCAGCTCTTCATCGCCGCCTTCGGCGCGCTCTCGCTCGCCCATGCGCTGGGGCTGACCAACCCGTTCTGGGCCGCCATGCCGGTCTGGGTCGTCTTCCAGCCCTGGCGCGAGGACATCCTGATCCGCGGCGGGCTGCGCTTCCTCGGCACGGCGATCGGCGCGGGCATCGGCTATGGCGCGCTGTCGCTGACCCAGAACCCGCTCCTGCTGGCGGCGGCGCTCGCCCTTACCGCCTTCGCGGGCGTCGCCCTCGCCTACTGGATCGGCTCGATCTACAGCTACGGCGCGATGATGGCGGCGATGACCTGCGCGGTGGTGATGCTGCCTGCGCTCGCGGGGACGGCCGATCCGCTCGACCTGGCGCTCGACCGCGCCTGGTGCACGCTGATCGGCGTCGCCGCGGTGACGCTGGCCACGGTGGCCTTCACCCCGCCGCGCGAGACCCCGCATCCCTTCCGCTTCGAGCACCACACCGCCGGGATCGCGCTGCGCCGCGGGGCGGTGGCCGGGCTCTGCGCCGCGGCCGGCATCTCGCTGGTCCTCGCCACCGGCAGCGTCATCGCCATGGCCGCCGCGCTGTCGCTGTGCATCTTCTCGGCGGTGATGGGCAGCATGTCCGATCCCGCGCCGATGCTGAAGAACCTGCTGCCCGGCGCCGCGCTCGGGGTGTTCGCGGGGATCGCCTGGCGCTTCGGCGGCGACGCGATGGGGCTCGCGCCCGAGGGCATGCTGCTCCTGGCCGGGGCCTTCATCGCCATCGGCGCGCTGATCCGCGCCACGCCGCGGATCGCGCCGCTGGGGCTCGACGGCAACATGTGCTTCCTGCTCTCGGCCGAGGTCGGCACCGCCGGGCACGGCCATGCGCTGCATCTGCAGACCGCCGCCGCGCTGCTGGCCGGGGCGGGCTGCATCGTCGCGCTCTACCGGCTGCTGCGCGCCCGCGCGCTGGTCTGAGCTCACCCTCTCGTGACTGGCGCCGCGGCCGCCCGCGCGGGCAGGATGGCGCCATGCACCACAGCCGCCGCGCCCTCCTCGCCCTGCCCGCCCTGATCGCCGCCACCCGCCTTGCCGCCCAGTCGCGCTGGGACAGCGTCGCCGACGCCGCGGCCGGACTGGGCCAGCTCCATTGCGTGATGATCGCGCAGAACGGGCAGACCGTCCTGTCCCGCCGGGTCCGCGGCCCGTCGATGGAGAGCCCGGCCAATGTCAAATCCGTGTCGAAGACGCTTCTCGCCACGCTCGCGGGAACGGCCGTCGACCGCGGCGAGATCCCCGGGCTCGGCGCCACGCTGGGCGAGCTCGCCCCCGGGCTCGTGCCCGCAGGCGCCGATCCCCGCGTCGCCGGGCTGACGGTCGAGAACCTGCTGAGCCTGCAGGCCGGGCTGGAGCGCACCTCGGGCGGCAATTACGGCGCCTGGGTCTCCTCCTCCGACTGGGTGGCCGACGCGCTCTCGCGGCCCTTCGTGGCCCAGCCGGGCGCGCGGATGCTCTATTCCACCGGCACGACCCATGTGATGGGCGCGGTGCTGGCCGAGGTCACCGGGCAGAGCCTGCTGGAGCTCGCCCGCGACCGGCTCGGCGATCCGCTGGACATGCCCTTCGCCCCCTGGGTGGCCGATCCGCAGGGCTACTACCTGGGCGGCAACGACATGGCGACCACCCCCGCCGGGCTCCTGCGCTTCGCCGAGATGATCCGCCAGGGCGGCAGCCTCGAGGGCCGCCGCGTGGTCTCGTCCGGCTGGATCGACGAAAGCCTGCGCCCGCGCACCCGCTCGCCCTATTCCGGGCTCGATTACGGGCTCGGCTGGTTCCTCGGCCGGTCCCGGGGCACGCGGATCGCGCTGGCCCGCGGCTATGGCGGGCAGATCGCGGCCATCGTCCCGGACCTGTCGCTTTCGGTGGTGATCCTCTCGGACCCGACCCGCCCGGCGCGCAGCGAGGGCTATTTCGGCGATCTGATGGCGCTGCTGACAGACCGGATCCTGCCCGCGGCCCGCGCCGCCTGACGCCGCGCTTGACCCTGGCCGCGGCGGGCGGCAGGGTCCGCCAGCCCTGCCAGACGGAAGACCCGCCATGCCCGACCCCGCCGAGACCGCCCGCGCCGAAGCACTGGCCCGCATCAGGACCGCCGAGGCCAGCGGCGCGGCCGAGCTCAGCCTCTACGGGCTCAAGGCGCTCGACCGGCTGCCTGCCGAGATCGCCGGGCTCTCCGCCCTGCGCTCGCTCGACCTGGGCGAGACCGGGATCGCCGATATCGCGCCGCTGGCGGCGCTGCCCGGTCTGCAGATCGTCCAGCTCGTCGGCACCCCGGCGCTGCGGCAGATCCAGGATCTGGAGCCGCTGATGGATGCCCGCGACCTGCGGCTCTTCTTCGAAGCGCATCCGCCCATGCCTGAAACCGTGCCCGAAGCGCCCGGCCCCTTCGCCATCCGCGGCATCGCTCCCCGGCTGGAAACCACGCAGATCGCCGAATGGGACATCGCCCTGACGGGCCTCGGCGCGGCGCAGCTCGACCGGATCGGCCGCGCGCTGCTCGCCGGCAGCTTCGCCGGCGCCGCGCGGCTCCATCCCGGCCTGCCGGTCTTCCTGCGGCGGTTCGAGGGGGTCGACCTCCTCTTCCTCGCCAGCCGCGCGGAACCGCAGGTGCTGGCACTGACCCTCGGCGGGCTCGCCCGGCCCGGCCTCGACGCAGCCGAACTCGCCGCGCTCATCGACGGCCCTGCCACCGCGCTCGGCCGCAGCGGCGCCGCCGCACCGGACGCCCCCGCCGCCGAGCTGCCGGACAGCCCCGCCGCCTATGCCGCGATGACCGAAAGCGGCCGCAACCACGCGCGGATCAACGCACTGGCCCAGATCGCCGCCGCCGCGGAACCGTCCGCCTGACGGCATGCGCGCCCTCTCTCCGGAGCCGCCGTCTCTGGGGACGGAAAGCCGCGGGCGCGGGGACGGGTCAAGGGGCCCGCAGGGCCCGCGCAGCGGCCTGCCCTTGACCCGTCCCCGGGGCTGCGGCAGGCCGGATCAGCGTCGTCGGCTGCGGAGGGAGGGCCCTCTCTCTGGTGAGCCCGAGCCCCCTTCCCTATTGGTTCAGAACTCCACCCCGGCCTGCGCCTTGATGCCTGCGCGGAAGGGATGCTTGACCAGCTCCATCTCGGTCACCAGATCGGCCGCCTCGATCAGCGGCTCCTTGGCGTTGCGCCCGGTCAGCACGACATGCACCATCTCGGGCTTGTTCGCCGCCAGCCAGGCCACGACCTCCTCGACATCGACATAGTCGTAGCGCAGCGCGATGTTGATCTCGTCCAGGAGCACCATGCGCATGCCCGGGCGCAGGATCAGCTCCTTGGCCTTCGCCCAGGCGGCCTGGGCCATCTCCATGTCGCGGGTGCGGTCCTGGGTCTCCCAGGTGAAGCCCTCGCCCATCGTGTGGAATTCGCACAGATCGGAGAAATGCTGCGTGATCAGCGTCCGCTCGCCGGTCTCCATGCCGCCCTTGATGAACTGGACGACGGCACAGGGCATGCCATGGGCGATCGAGCGGAAGATCATGCCGAAGGCGGCGGAGGACTTGCCCTTGCCCTTGCCGGTATGGACGATGACCAGACCCTTCTCCTCGGTCTTGGTCGCCATGATCTTGTCGCGGCTGGCCTTCTTCTTGGCCATCTTCTCGGCATGGCGGGCGGGATCGGTGATGGTCACGGGCGGGCTCCTTCCTCGGCTCGGTGCCCGAGATAAGCCCGCCCGGCGCCCGCGCGCAACCCTCGCTCAGAACAGGAGATGCGCCACCGCCGGCGCGAGCAGCGCGGTCAGCAGCGCATTGAGCCCCATGCCGATCCCGGCAAAGGCGCCGGCCGTGTCATTGACCTGGAAGGCCCGCGCCGTGCCGATCCCGTGCGCCGCCACGCCGGTGGCGAAGCCGCGCGCGCGCCAGTCCGAGACCCCCATCGCGTTGAAAAGCGGCGTCACCACCACGGCGCCGATGATGCCGGTCAGTATCACCATGGCCGCGGTCAGTGCCGGGATGCCGCCGATCGTCTCGGCCACGCCCAGCGCCACCGGAGAGGTGGCGGATTTCGGCAGGAGCGAGACCAGAACCTCGCCGCGCACGCCGCAGAGCCAGCCGATCCCCACCGCCGAGAGCATGGCCACGAGCGAGCCGACGACCAGCGCGGCCGTCATCGGCACCAGGGCCGAGCGCAGGTGCCGCAGATTGGCGAAAAGCGGCACGGCAAGCGCCACGGTGGCCGGGCCAAGCAGGAAATGGACGAATTGCGCGCCCTGGAAATAGGTCTCGTAATCGGTGCCGGTGGCCACCAGCGCGACCGAGATCAGGAGGACCGCGACCAGCACCGGATTGACCCAGGGGCTGCGGCGGGCGCGGACGAAGAGGAAATCGCCGATCCCGTAGGCGACCAGCGTGACCGTGAGCCACAGCAGAGGCCCCTGCTGCAGGTAGATCCAGAGGCGGGTGAAATCGCTCATCTGCGGTCCCCCATCACGCGGGCCACGCCGCGGAAGGTCGCCACCCCGGCGGCCAGCGCCAGCACGGTCGAGCCGAGGAGCGCCGCCAGCAGGCCGAAGCCGTATTGCGCCACCTTGTCGAGCTGCGAGACGATGCCCACGCCTGCGGGCACGAAGAGCAGCGACAGGTTGCCGAGGATCACATGCGCCGTCGGCGCCACCGTCTCGGGCACCCGGCGGTGCCCGGCCATCAGGACCAGGAGCAGCACCATGCCGATCACCGGACCCGGCACCGGCAGGCCGAGGACGCGCGACACCGCCTCCCCGGCCAGCTGGCAGCCGAGCAGGATCGAGAGCGGCCAGATCATTCCCCGTCCCTCCGGTAGACCGGCAGAGAGGGCGCGTCGAAGGCCCAGGAGAGATGCTCTTCGGGGTGGAAGTTCATCTCGGGGACGACGGCCTCCGGATCGTCGAGCAGCGCCGCGTAGAAATGCATCTCGCCGGGGCTGTCGACCTCGTTGGCATAGGCCGCGGGCGCGCCGCAGCCGGCGCAGAACCAGCGCGTGCGGCCGGGGCCGCTCTCATAGCGGACGGGCGGCGCGCCGGTCCAGCGCCACTGGCCCTGCTCCACCCCGATGAAGGTGGTGAAGGCCGAGGCGGTCTGGCGGCGGCAGCTCTCGCAATGGCAGTGGCCGACGAAGAGGAAGGGCGGATCGAGTTCGAAACGGGTCCGGTTGCACAGGCAATGTCCGGTCAGGGTCATGGGCGGAACCTCCTGCCGCCAGAGGACGCCTGCCGCACCGGAAGTTCAAGGGGCTGCATCGCCCGCGCGGGACCTGCGCAGAGCGGATCTGCGCGGGGCGCAGGGCTCGGCCCGGCAGCGGCGCTCAGGCGGCCGTGCTGGTGGCGCGGCGCGCCCTGCGGCGTCGCGGCGCCGGGGCGGTGGCCAGGTTTTCGGCCAGGATGCGGGTCATCGGATGGTCGGGCGCGTCGCGGCCGTGGCGTTCGATCAGCGCTCGCAGCGCCAGGCAGGGCTCCACCCCCTCGGGGATGGAGAGCGACCAGTCGAGGAAGATGATCCGGCATTCCGGGACCGCGATGCCCGCCATGTGGTAGGCGTCGCGGATAAGGCCTTCGGGATCGGGGTCGGCAGGAAGCTCACGAGTCGGCATGGGCTCAAGCTAGCAATCTGCGACAACCTGTCAATCCGGACAGGAATGGACAACACTGTCCACAATCCTGGCCGATTGAGCCAGGGCCTCGGCGATCCGCGCCTCCAGCGAGCTGATGTCGGGCATGCCGGTATCGCGCAGCAGCATGTCCCGCCCGCCCTGGCCCAGATGCGCCGGATCGGGACGCCCGCCGGTCAGCAGACGTCCGGCCTGCTTGAGCACCGCGAAGAAGCGCAGATGGCCGATCAGCTCGCCCGCGAAGCCCGAGGTCAGCCCGCCCGAGCGCAGCTGCGCCTCGGGATCGCGCGCGGTGCAGCCCGAGATCAGCGCGCAGGCCTGGGCCAGCAGCTCGATGTCCTGGCGGCCGCCGGGACCGTTCTCGGTATCCCAGGGCCCCTTGCGCGGCTTGCCGGTGCGCAGCCGCTCGCGCATTTCCCGGAGATCGGCCATCACTTTGGACGGATCGCAGCCGCCGGTGATGATCGCGCAGCGGAAGGCCTCGATATCCGCGGCCAGCTCCGGCGCCCCGGCGATCACCCGCGCCCGGGTCAGCGCCAGATGCTCCCAGGTCCAGGCCTCGGTCTCCTGGTAGCTGCGGAAGGCGCTCCAGCCGGTGGCGACCGGCCCCTGCCGCCCCGAGGGGCGCAGCCGCATGTCGACCTCGTAGAGCGTGCCCTCGGACATCTGCGCCGAGAGCGCGGTGACGAAGGCCTTGGTCAGCCGCGCATAGTAGGTCCGCGCATCGAGCGGGCGGCGCCCGTCGGAAACCGCCTCCCCGGGGGCGTCGTAGATCACGATCAGGTCGAGATCCGAGGTGGTGGCGAGGTTCCGCGCCCCGAGCGAGCCCATGCCGACCACCGCCGCGCCGCGCCCGGGCACAGAGCCGTGCTTCTCGGCGAATTGCGCCACCACGATCGGGCTGAGCACCTCGAGCACCGCCTCGGCCAGGTCGCTGTACTGCCCCGCCGCCTCATGGGCATCGACCAGCCCGCGC
This sequence comes from Poseidonocella sp. HB161398, assembly GCF_005870025.1. Taxonomy (GTDB): domain Bacteria; phylum Pseudomonadota; class Alphaproteobacteria; order Rhodobacterales; family Rhodobacteraceae; genus Mangrovicoccus. The sequence goes on along the minus strand of NZ_VATA01000019.1, from coordinate 18,334 downwards.
AGCAGGTGCACGCCGATGCGGAAGCGCCATTCCTTGTGCCAGCGGCGGGTGGCGTCGAGCTTCTGCTCGTAATCCTCGGCATCGTGGTCCAGCGCCTCGGACAGCTCGGCCGCCAGCGCCCCGCGTCCCGGCCAGGGCGCGAAGAAGCTGCCGCCGATCACCGCGTCGAGCACCTGCGGATGGCGCGACAGGTACTCTGCCAGCATCGGCGAGGAGGAGGCGATGTCGACCATCAGGTCGATAAGGTGCGGATTGGCCTCGAAAAGCGAGAAGACCTGCACCCCGGCGGGCAGCCGCGACAGGAAGCGCTCGAACTGCAGCAGCGCCTCCTCGGGCTTCGCCGCCCGGTCGAAGCGCGACAGCAGATCGGGCAGCAGCCGCGCCAGGATCGCCCGCGCCCGGTCCGAGCGCAGCGCCGCGAAGCCGTGCCAGCGCGCGGTGATCTCGGCCGCCTGCGGATGCTCCGCCCTGGGCTGGGCGGGCTTCTGCAGCATCAGCGGCGCGGTCAGCTCCTGCACCCGGGCGAAGGTCCCGCGCATCTGCGCCTGCAGCGCCGCCGCATCCGGCGCGCCGAGGAAATCCGCCATCCGCGCCCAGCCGTCGGCATCCTTGGGCAGCGCATGGGTCTGTGCGTCCTGCACCATCTGGGCGCGGTGCTCCCAGCTGCGCAGCAGCGCGTAGTGCCCGGTCAGCTCCTCCGCCTCCGCCGGCGGGATCCAGCCGCCCGCGGCCAGCCGCGCCAGCCCCTCGCAGGTGCCGCGCACCCGCAGCGACGGATCGCGCCCGCCGGCGATCATCTGCCGGGTCTGGGTGAAGAACTCGATCTCGCGGATGCCGCCCGGCCCCAGCTTCAGGTTGCGCCCGTCGAGCCGCGTGTCGTCCCAGGTGTTCTTCTGGGCGCGGATCTTGGCCTGCATGTCCTGGGTCTCCTCGATCGTGGCGAAATCGAGATGGCGGCGCCAGATGAAGGGGCGGATCTCCTTGAGGAAGCGGCGGCCCGCGGCGATGTCCCCCGAGGAGGGCCGCGCCTTGATGAAGGCCGCCCTTTCCCAGGTGCGCCCGAGGCTCTCGTAATAGCGCTCGGCGGCCGAGATCGACATGGCGACCGGCGTCGCCGAAGGGTCCGGGCGCAGCCGCAGGTCGGTGCGGAAGACATAGCCGTCGCCGGTGATGTCCGACAGCAGCGCCATCGCCTTGCGCACCGCGCGGACGAAATGCATCCGCGCCTCGCCCAGATCCGCCCCCTCGAAGCGGTCGTCGTCGAAGAGCACAATCAGGTCGATATCGGAGGAGTAGTTAAGCTCGCGCGCGCCGGTCTTGCCCATCGACAGCACGGTCAGCCCGGCGCAGGTCGCCAGGTCGTCCTCGCCCTGGCCCGGGATCTTGCCCGCCCGCAGCACCGGCGCCAGCACCGATTGCAGCGCCACGTCCACGGCCCGGTCCGACAGCCGCGTCAGCGCGCCGGTCACTTCGGCGAGGCTCCAGACCCCGCCGCAATCGGCCAGCGCCGCCAGCAGCGCGATCCGCCGCTTGGCGCGGCGCAGATCGGCCGCGGCCTCCTTCACCGGTCCGGGCTGCAGCTGCGCCAGCTCGGCGGCCAGGCTTTCGGCCGGGTCCTGCGCCAGCGCCGCCTCCAGCCACTCGGCCTCGCGCAGCATCAGCCCGGCCAGATAGGGGCTGCACCCGGCCACGCCCTCCAGCAGATTGCGTGCCGCGCCCGGATCGGGCAGCTTGGCCAGCGTATCGGCCGCGCGCCCGGGCTCGTGCGGCCGCGGGTGCTGTCGGATCAGGTCGGTCAGGGTCATCACGGTCCTCCGGCTGCCGGGAATCATCGGAAGGAGTAGCAGGTGAGCCGGAGTTTGAAACGGGTCAAGGCAGCGCTGGCCGCCGCCGGGGTGGAGGCGGGGATCCTCGAGGTCGACGATCGCGCCCGCACCGCCCAGGGCGCTGCGGAGGTCGTGGGATGCAGCCTGGACCAGATCGCCAAGTCGATCCTCTTCCGCGGAGAGGAGAGCGGCGAGGTCGTGCTCTTCGTCACCGCGGGCGGCAACCAGGTCTCGGCCGGGAAGGCCGGGCAGCTCGCCGGAGAGCCGCTGGGCAAGGCGGATGCCGCGCTGATCCGCGCGCGGACGGGCTTTGCCATCGGCGGGGTCTCGCCGGTCGGCCATCTCGCCCCGCCCAGGACCTTCTGGGATCCGCGGCTCTCGGACTTCGCCGAGGTCTGGGCCGCCGCCGGGACGCCGCGCCACCTCTTCGGCATCGCCCCTGCCCTGCTGCAGCGCATCAGCGGCGCGACACCGGCGGAATTCACGCTCTAGAACCTGCGGAAGACGGGCGCGGGCGGGAATGTGAAAAACTTTCACATCGCCTCTTGAAGGAAGTTAAGCGGCTTCACATCTAGGCAATGTGAAAGGACTTCACATGCAACTCGAACCAACGGAGACCCCGATGAGCACTGTCGCTTCCTGGCCCGGCCAGGCAGAACAATGGCTTGACCAGCGCGGCAAGGGCGCCTGGATCGCAGCCATGGTTCTCGGTTTCATCTTCTTCTGGCCTGTCGGCCTCGCCCTTCTCGCCTACATGATCTGGAGCAAACGCATGTTTTCCGGCTGCAAGCACGCCCGCAACAAGATGACCCACGCCAAGCACGCCTTCCGCAGCTCGGGCAACACCGCCTTCGACGCCTACAAGGCCGAGACGCTGCGCCGCCTCGAGGAAGAGCAGGAGGCCTTCCAGGACTTCCTCCGCCGCCTGCGCGAGGCCAAGGACAAGACCGAATTCGACCAGTTCATGGAAGACCGCGCGCGCCGCGCCGCGTCCCCCGAACCGGCCACCGAATAACCGACGCGAAGGCGGCCCGGCGCTCCGGGCCGCCTCCCCCTGCCACGAGACCGAAGAACGGAGACCGAAAGACACCCGATGGAGCGAAATCCTTACTGGGGCCTGCCCGACCCTGACACGGGCCATGCATTCTATGACGGCGTGACCCGGCGGCGGTTCCTGGCCTGGATCGTGGACATGGTCCTGACGGTGGGTCTGGTGCTGCTGGCGATCCCGCTGACGGCCTTCACCGGCCTCTTCTTCCTGCCGCTCCTGTGGCTCGCGGTCAGCTTCGCCTACCGCACGCTGACCATCGCCAGTTCCGGCGCGACCTGGGGCATGCATTTCGCCGGGATCGAGCTGCGCAACCAGGACGGCTCGCGCCCCGACGGGCTGATCGCGGCGCTGCATACCGGCGCCTACCTGGCGATGACCATGGTCTTTCCGGCGCAGCTGATCTCGATCGTGGTGATGCTGGCCAGCAATCGCGGCCAGGGCCTGCACGACCTGGTGCTCGGCACCGCGATGATCAACAAGTCGCAGATCTGACGCCCCGGCCATGCTGCAGCGCGGCGCCGCAAAACCCGGCACTTGCCGCAGCTTCGGGCAGGCGGCCGGGCGCCCGGCCGCCGGGCACGGGCCGCGCTTGCATCCGTCCCGCCGAACGGGCAGTCTCCGGGCGAGACCCCCCGCTGGTTGTTAGCAAAGCGTTAGCCTTTTAGGGACTTGGCGCAGGCTGGAACCGTTGCTAGGCTCGGCTTGCAAACGATACGGACACCATGCGCCACAGCCTTCCCATCGCCCCGCAGTTCTACGTGACTGCCCCCCAGCCCTGCCCGTATCTTCCGGGCCGCATGGAGCGCAAGCTGTTCACTGCGCTGCAGGGGGAATATTCGGAAACGCTGAACAACGCGCTGTCCAAGCAGGGCTTCCGCCGCTCGCAGAACGTGCTCTACCGGCCGTCCTGCGCCGAATGCATGGCCTGCCTCTCGGCGCGGATCCGCGTCGCGGATTTCGAACCCGGCCGCAGCCAGCGCCGGACGCTGAACCGCAATGCCGACCTGGTGCGCCGCGCGACCTCGCCCTGGGCCACCGAAGAACAGTTCTCGCTGTTCCGCAGCTATCTCGACAGCCGCCATGCCGATGGCGGAATGGCCGACATGGACATCTTCGAATTCGCGGCGATGGTCGAAGAGACCCCGATCCGCAGCCGGGTGATCGAATATGCCCGCCCTGCCCCCGAGCAGCCCTCGCGCAGCAAGCTGACCGCCGTCTGCCTGACCGACGTGCTCGATGACGGGCTGAGCATGGTCTATTCCTTCTACGACCCCGCGCTGGAGCGCCGGTCGCTGGGCACCTACATCATCCTCGACCACGTCAATATCGCGCGCGAGGCCGGGCTGCCCTATGTCTATCTCGGCTACTGGGTGCCGGGCAGCCCGAAGATGGCCTACAAGGCCAAGTTCGGCAGCCTGGAAATCTACAAGAACGGCCGCTGGATCGAAATCGGCGACCCCGAGGGCCATACGGCCAGCGCGCATCCGCTGTCGATCGACCCGATCGCCGAGCAGGTCGCAAAGATCAGCCTGCCCGACACGATGGCCCCGCCGCAGAAGCGCTGAGCCCCGGGCTCAGGCGCTGCCGAAGGCGAAGCTGCTGGCGATATCCGGAAACTTGCGTGCCGCGAGCCGGGCATTGCCCTCGGCATAGCGCGCGCGGCAGAGCTCCGTGACCGCGTCGAGGCCGGGCCGCGCGGGCGGATCGCCGAGCGCGGTGGCGAAATCGTGGATCCGCGTCAGGAGCTCGATCCGCGCGACCTGGGCCTTGCGGGTCGCCACCGGCAGGCGGTTCAGCACCCGCGCGATCTCGGTCGCGGTCTCCGACAGCGTGGCATTGGCCTCGGGCTCCGACGGCGCGAGATGATGCGAGACATCCGCGCCGAGCGGCGCCAGGCAGCGGGCATAGAGCGCCGCCTCGTCCGCGCTTTCGAGCATCTCGAAGGGCACGACAGTGACGCGCTCTGCGCCGAAGCGCGCCTCCAGCGTCTCGGTCACCGCCTCCCAGGACAGCGCCTCCAGATCGACGCGGCGGGCGACCCAGTCGTCGAACTCGGCCGTTTCGCCATTGCGCTTGACCCGGTGGCCGTAGCACGAGCGCAGGTACCGGTCCTGGCGCCGCACGGTCAGCAGGATCTCGAGCCCCGGCAGTTCCAGCGCCTCCAGCAGGTCGGCAACCCGGCCGATCGCGCCGAAGCCCGTCGCCTCGTCGCAATAGCCGGGAATGAAGACATTGGTCAGCGTCTCCTCGCTGGCGAGCACCTTGGGCTTCTCGGCTTCCGCGATCAGCGCCTTGAGCGCCGAGACGTCGATCTCGGCGGTTTCGCCTTTCACGTAGCGCAGGAAGGGATTGACGATCTCCGGCTTGCGCAGGCTGGCCGGGATCAGCGACTTGATCCCCGAACGGCCGAGCCGGATGCGGTTGGTGCTGGTCCATTGCTGCACTGTCGAGGTCGCCGATTTCGGCGCGCCGATATGCAGGAGCACCCGCTGCGGACCGCCTTCGGCAACGCCATTCCCGGCACCGCCTGCAGCCGATGCAGGCAGATCCGGCCGGGGCACGGCGGCGAGACGCGGAAAACTCCTGTTCATCAGAACTTCACTACCGTTTACGTTATCGCATGCCTAGCATTGCCGCGGCGCGGCTCCAAGCCTCGCCGCCTTGCAGCCTGCGCCAGTGCGGCATTCTGCAACTTCACGTTGCGGTGAAATCGAAGCTGGTGCGCAGATCCGGGAACTTCCGCGCCGCCAGGGCCGCATTCTCCGCGCCGTAGCGGGCCCGGCAGAACTCGGTCAGCGCCGCCATCTCCGGCCGGGCCGGCCCGTCGCCCTGCTCCGCGGCGAAGGCCTCGATCTCGCCGATCAGCGCCGCGCGCTCCCGCTCGGCCGCCGCATCGCGCAGGGGCAGCCCGTTGAGCAGCCGCACCGCCTCCAGCGCCGCGTCGCCGAGCCCGGCATTGGCCTTGCGGATCGTCGGCACCCGGTGGCCCTCCGCGCTTGCGCCCAGGGGCGCCAGGCAGCGCGCATAGAGCGCCGCGTCATCGGCGGCTTCCAGCATCTCGAAGGGCACGACGGAGACATTCTCCGCCCCGAAGGCCGCGTCCAGCAGCTCGGTCACGCCGAGCCAGGAGAGATCCTCCAGATCCGCCTGCGCCTCCAGCCAGTCGCCGAAGTCCAGGCTGACGCCGTTGCGCTTGACCCGGTGGGCATAGGAGGAGCGCAGGAACCGGTCCTGGCGCCGCACGGTCAGCAGGATCTGCAGCTCCGGCAGCGCCATCGACTCGAGATAGGTCACCAGCCGGTCGATCCCGGCAAAGCCGCTGCGCCCGTCGCTGTGGCCCGGGATGAAGAAATTCGTCAGCGTCTCCTCGCTGGCAAGCGTCGCCGCCTGCCCGGTGCCCAGAAGCGCCGCCCGCAGCGCGGAGGCATCCGGCGTCTCGCTGCGGCCGAGCACGTAGCCGGTGCAGCTGGCGAAGATCCCCGCATGGCGCAGGTCGCGCGGCGACAAGAGGCCGATTCCCGCGCGCCGCAGCGGCCGCCGGTTGGCATTCATCCAGCGCTGGATCGTCGAGGTCGCCGTCTTCGGCCCGCCGATATGCAGAAGGATGCGCGCGGGCGCCGCCGGCTGCGCCTGCACCGGCTCTGCCTGCGTCTCGGGCGCGGCCGCGGGCCGTGCAGCCGCAAGGCGCGGCAGGGATCGTGGGAACAGCTTCATCGTCTCGCCCTGGCAGTCACTGCCGGAGCTAGACCCGCACGGGGGCGGAGGTCAAGCGCGCGCGCCGGCGCCGCCGTGCCCGGATCCGCGGCCTGTCGAAGATTTTCCGCGTTCAGCGCAATAATATTTCAAGACACCCCGCCTACAGCTTCCTTAATTGTTTTCGGTTGACGCCCCGGATCGCAGCGCATAGACAGGCGTCGTTAAAGAAAGGATACCCCCGATGGATCTCCGGATCGTACTTGCAGGAAGACAGCGCATGGGCCGGTGACGGACCCTGGATGAACCCCATGCGCCCCCGAGTAACTCCGGGGGTTTTTTTATTTCTGCAGCACGCGAACCGGAGCCCGGGGCTCCCGAGAGGCCGCCATGACGGAGTGGACAAGATGACGAAGATGACCGGCGCGAAGATGGTTGTTCAGGCCCTGAAGGATCAGGGGGTCGAGGTGGTTTTCGGCTACCCCGGCGGCGCCGTCCTTCCCATCTATGACGAGATCTTCCAGCAGAACGACATTCGCCACATCCTGGTGCGGCACGAGCAGGGCGCGATCCACGCCGCCGAGGGCTATGCCCGCTCCACCGGCAATGTGGGCTGCGCGCTGGTGACCTCGGGCCCCGGCGCGACCAATGCCGTGACCGGTCTGACCGACGCGCTGCTCGACTCGATCCCGCTGGTGGTGCTCTCGGGCCAGGTGCCGACCTTCATGATCGGCAATGACGCCTTCCAGGAGGCCGACACGGTGGGCATCACCCGCCCCTGCACCAAGCACAACTGGCTGGTGAAGGACACGGCCGATCTGTCGAACGTGATCCACCAGGCCTTCCACGTGGCGCGCTCCGGGCGCCCGGGCCCGGTGCTGGTCGACATCCCGAAGGACGTGCAGTTCGCCTCGGCGCAGTATACCGAGATCAAGAAGGCCAAGACCTCGCACTACCAGCCGAAGGTGAAGGGCGACCCGGAGGCGATCGAGCGCCTGGTGGAGCTGATCGAGACGGCGGAGCGGCCGATCTTCTATACCGGCGGCGGCGTGATCAACTCGGGCCCCGCGGCCTCGCAGCTCCTGCGCGAATTCGTGTCGGCGACGGGCTTCCCGATCACCTCGACCCTGATGGGGCTCGGCGCCTATCCGGCCTCGGGCGAGGCCTGGCTGGGCATGCTCGGCATGCACGGGCTCTACGAGGCCAACCTGGCGATGCATGACTGCGACCTGATGATCAATGTCGGCGCGCGCTTCGACGACCGCATCACCGGCCGGGTGCAGGATTTCAGCCCGAAATCGAAGAAGGTCCATATCGATATCGACCCCTCCTCGATCAACAAGGTGATCCCGGTCGAAGTGCCGATCATCGGCGATGTCGGCCATGTGCTGGAGCAGGCGCTGAACCTGTGGAAGGCCCGCGGCCGCAAGGTCAACCGCGACGGGCTGAAGAAATGGTGGGCGAAGATCGAGGAATGGCGCAAGGTCGAGTGCCTGCGCTACAACAACTCGGAAACCGTCATCAAGCCGCAATACGCGCTGGAACGGCTCGAGGCGCTGACCAAGGGCATGGACCGCTACATCGCGACCGAAGTCGGCCAGCACCAGATGTGGGCGGCGCAGTTCCTGGGCTTCGAGGATCCGAACCGCTGGATGACCTCGGGCGGGCTCGGCACCATGGGCTACGGCTTCCCGGCCTCGATCGGCGCGCAGGTGGCGCATCCCGACAGCCTCGTCATCAACGTGGCGGGCGAAGCCTCGTGGCTGATGAACATGCAGGAGATGGGCACGGCCATGCAGTTCGGCCTGCCGGTGAAGCAGTTCATCCTGAACAACGAGCGGCTCGGCATGGTCCGCCAGTGGCAGCAGCTGCTGCATGGCGAGCGCTACAGCCAGTCCTGGTCCGAGGCGCTGCCCGATTTCGTCAAGCTGGCCGAGGCCTTCGGCGCCAAGGGCATCCAGTGCAAGGATCCGGCGGATCTGGACGACGCGATCATGGAGATGCTCAAGTACGACGGTCCGGTGATCTTCGACTGCCTGGTCGAGAAGCACGAGAACTGCTTCCCGATGATCCCCTCGGGCGAGGCGCATAACAAGATGCTGCTGGGCGACGCCCAGGCCACCGACGCGATCCAGGGCAGCGGCGCGGTCCTGGTCTGATCCCGGCTCCGGGCGCCCGCGGGCGCCCGGCCTCCGCGGGCCCCTCAGTCCCCGCGGATCCGCATCACGACGGCTGTCACGATGGCGAAGAGAACATGACCCACCAGCGCCACCCAGGCGATCTGCGCGAAGCCGAGGAAGGGCGGATTGCCCGCCACCAGCGAGGCCATCACGTAGAGCGCGAAGATCCACAGCGCGACGCCGTAGAGCACGGCGCCTGCCAGCCAGCTCAGCCCCGGCACGAGGCGGCGGCGCAGCGGCTCGGCCAGGAAGACCCAGCCGAAGGGATAGCCGATCATGCCCGCCATGTAATGGAGCGCATGCGCCCCCGGCAGGCTCTCGGCGCCGGTCAGGCTGCGGATCACCTGGTTGGCCAGCGGCACGGGCGCCAGGCCCGAGAAGCCGAGGCCGGGGCTGAGGCTCTGGCCGAAGAAGTCGAAGGCCACGGTGGCGAAGGCCCCTGCGGTCAGCATGGTCACGACGCGGTGCGAAAGGCTGCGGTTCACGGGCATGTCCGGGGCGCTCATGGCTGTCATGGGGTCCTCCTACAGGATTACGGCAATTGGATGTCCCCTGTCTACACGCCTGCCTCACCTTGCGTCAGCCACCCCCACGCCGGGTTCACCGGCCGTGAGAATCCGGCCTCTTCCGAGGCCTTCCGGGCGCGGATCTGAAACAATGTCCGCCATCCCGCCCCCGATCCTGCGGCCGCGTGTTTCAGCCCGCGCCGCATCCCGTCCCCTGCGGCCCGCCGAGGCGCGCCGCATCTCCCAGAATGACCCCGAACCGGAGGAAGTCCCGATGTCCGCTCTCCAGATCAAGAAAGGCTCGTCGAAGCATTCGGCCTATGATCTCCGCAGCCACATGAGCGACGTGATGGAGCGCCATACGCTGGCGGTCCTCGTCGACAACGAGTCGGGCGTGCTGGCACGGGTCATCGGCCTGTTCTCGGGCCGCGGCTACAATATCGAAAGCCTCACGGTGGCCGAGGTGGACCATCAGGGCCACCGCTCGCGCATCACCATCGTCACCACCGGCACGCCGCAGGTGATCGACCAGATCAAGGCGCAGCTCGGGCGGATGGTGCCGGTGCATGACGTCCATGACCTGACGGTCGAGGGCCCGTCGGTGGAGCGCGAGCTGGCGCTGCTGAAGGTCGCGGGCACGGGCGACAAGCGGGTCGAGGCGCTGCGCCTGGCCGACATCTTCCGCGCCAACGTGGTCGACACATCGCTGGAGAGCTTCGTCTTCGAGATCACCGGTACGCCGGAGAAGGTCGATGCCTTCGCCGACCTGATGCGGCCGCTGGGCCTTGTGGAAGTGGCCCGCACCGGCGTCGCCGCCCTGCGCCGCGGCGCAGGCGCCTGATCGCAGGCCGGGGAGGTTGCCCTCCCCGGACCCCTCCGGGCGCTCAGGCTCCGATGCCGGTCCCGATCGGGCAGCTCACGCCGGTTCCGCCGATGCCGCAATAGCCCGACGGGTTCTTCGCCAGGTACTGCTGGTGGTAGTCCTCGGCATAGTAGAACGCGGGCGCGGGCAGGATCTCGGTCGTGATCCCGCCATGCCCCGCCGCCTTCAGCCGCGGCGCGAAGACCTCGCGCGACGCCTCGGCCGCGGCCTGCTGGGCCTCGGAATAGGTGTAGATACCCGAGCGGTACTGGGTGCCGACATCATTGCCCTGGCGCATCCCCTGGGTCGGGTCATGGCCCTCCCAGAAGACCTTCAGGAGTTCGTCATAGGAGATCAGGGCAGGGTCGAAGATCACCCGCACCACCTCGTTATGGCCGGTTCTGGCGGTGCAGACCTCCTCGTAGAGCGGGTTCGGGGTGTGGCCGCCGGCATAGCCGACCATGGTCAGCCAGACGCCGGGCAGCTTCCAGAACATCCGCTCGACGCCCCAGAAGCAGCCCATGCCGAACATGGCCTCTTCCATGCCCTCGGGCACCGGCGCCTTCAGCTCGCGCCCATTGACGAAATGCTGCGGCGCGGTGGGGATCGCCGCCTTGCGGCCCGGCAGGGCCTCCTCGGGGCCGACCATCCGCGTCTTAGCCGTATTCACGAAGAACATCGCGCGCTCCTTTCCGGGATTTCCCCGAATATAGGGTGCCGGACGCGCCATTGCCATCACCTGTCCGCTGCTCCGGTCCCGGCACGGAGCGTCATGTCGCAGCTGGTCGCCCGTGTTTGATTTGACCGCAAAACCGCACACGGGCTAGGCTTCGGCCATCGGCATGTGGCCGACAATCTACGACAAAGGATCATCAACATGGCAGCCAACCCGGACCGCAAGAAAATGCGCGAAGTCAGCATGCGTCTCCAGATCAAGACCGAAGAGCTCAACCGCCTCAAGGAAGAAATCAAGGTTCTTCGGGAAGAGCGGATGGCGCTGAAAGAAAAAATCGGTGCCGAAGAGGCCACCGTATAGCTAGCCTGCCGACGGCGCCTCCGGGCGCCGTTTCCTCCTCAAGAATCGCCTTTCACGACAACCATGCGCTGAGGCATAGACATTCTAGTTCTGTACTTCGGCAATGGTTCCGTAGCGTGTCGCGAGCCATCTTGCATGCACTCAAGGTATCCCGATCAGAAAAAGTGCTTCAACTTGCGAGCGACCGTTAGGAAAGTGAACTCCATCTAGTTATTCTAAGAACGTCAAGCTTAGTTGCTCAGCGCTTGTCCCCAGGCGATGAGGCTCAGGTAAGCTGGCGCCGAAACGCCGGGAATCCGGCTTGGCTTTCCGCGAACGAGTACGAATGCCTGCAGCGCAATAGGCAAGGTGAAAAACTACAGTGCCGAGTTTGAGGCGAAGCGCTCCCTGCAGGCGACCAAGTGGCCCGCGGCGCTCAGCAAGCCGGTGGAGAATTCCGGCGTGCATTTGCGGATGACCACCATCCGCAAGCGCCAGGCAATCGATGTGATGAACGGTGTATACTCGCGCAAGGCCGGAGCGAAGCAAACAGAGCTCCAAGGCTTCCACTCGGAACAATTCCGGCGCCTGAATCGATCGCCACCTTTCTCCGAGCGATAGCACAACATGAAACCGCACGTACTCCTTCAGATCTTGCAGGACAGGACCAGTCGAGCCACGCGCGAACCAGGGGCTGAAGGCATCGGCACGATCAACAGTCAAGCTTGGCCACTACCCGAAGCGTCTCGAAACGGGCACCGCCCCACCTCCTCGATTTTTCCCCTGAACCCACCTCCGTACCTCGCTACTTGCTTCGACAAAATCGTTGTGCAATCAGAGGACTGAGCCAACACTTGGAACCGTGAAAAGGTCGACCCCGTGCAGACAGAAAATGTAGCAGCAATAACGATGGTCTATGGTGACCATTTTATCGGGAAGTGGGTAGACTACTACTCTGAACACCTAGGGGAAAAAAACGTGTTTGTTATTTCCCACGGAGAGTCCGATTATCACAATAAGATATGTCGACACGTAAATCACATTACACTGCCGAGAGTCATTGACGCGCATCATGACAAGTACCGCGCCCGTCTGCTGTCGGACTTCGCGAATGCCATTCTTCAAACACACGCATGCGTTCTTGTCTTAGATGCAGATGAGATTATTTCCGTAGAGCCAAGTTTAAACATCTCCCTTAAAGACTACTTACTCCAAAAGAGAAGCGGTGCGGCTGCTCCACTTGGTTTCAATATTTTCCAGCCGGACCCAAGTTCAAATATGGACTGGGACTCCAGCGTTCTTCGTCAAGCGCACATTATGCTGTATCGAGCTGCATTTTCAAAGCCAGCCATACGCTGGGAGAGTGCCCAGCAGTCCGTAGGTTGCCACGCACTGCTGAATAGAAAATTTTCGATCGACGAGAATCTCTTCCTCTTCCACATGAAGTTCTCTGACGCAGCCGCAATGCAACAGTTTGACGAACTCGCCGCGGAGCTGGATGGAATTTCGAATAAATCGGAGAGCCTTATGCATCACTGGTTTTCCGGCAGCGACTTTGTAAAGAATCGCGTGAAAGAATGGTCAAATGTTAGCTACCAAGAAAAAAGCCCCCAAGAAGGTGCAAAAGGACACTATAGACTTGACGAATTTGGGGAAAGAGGTGCCATCGTAAAGCAACTCGGGAAACCCATCGCGTTCTCCATACCAGAAGCCTATAGAGGCATATTTTAGGGAAGCTGGGCTTAAATCGGCAAGAGTACATACCAAAACAAGTCCGGAACGCGCATTACCTACCTGTTCCAAATCGAAGAGAAAATCATGCAACTTGTAGTTCACGCCGGGATGCACAAAACGGGCAGCAGCTCAATCCAAGAAACTTTCTCCAAGCTTTCACATCCCGGAATCAGTTACGCGCCATTCGAATCATCGAACCACAGCGGAGTTTTTAAGTTCATTACCTACGACTTTGATGACGAGTCGGATTTAAGAAAAATTGGCAACAGTTCCCTGACCCGAGAAAAGCTCGACCGACTAAAACTGGAGAACACTCGAATATTCCGCAAGTTCCTTGAGAATTCTGAAGGCACAGGAATTTTTTCAGCTGAAAGTATCAGCAATCCAGGGAGCGAACGGCACATCGAAACATTCGCCAAGATCATCGAGTCGCACAATGTGCCGACAAAAGTGATCATCTATGTTAGAGCACCTAGGTCACACATGGAAAGCGCCTTCCAACAAATGGTGAAAGAGGGGCGACTAGGAAGGCTTTATCCCTCGCGCCTCTGGCCAAAATACAGGGCACGCATTGACGCTCTGGATGCTGCTTTCGGAAGGAACAATGTTACAGTCCGGGCGTTTCAACCGGAGAATTTTCTCGACGGGAATGTCGTACGAGATTTTGCGGACTTTGTTGGATGCAAGATAGAAAGCGCGGACATTGTCAGAACAAATGAATCTATTTCGGCTGAAGCGCTCGCGCTTACATTCCTTGAGCAAAACGCGAAGCCAAGCGACCGAAGCAACTCAACTCAAGAAAATGCAAAATTTATAGATCGAATATCTTCAATTGGGAACAGCCGACTGAGGTTCTCCGACAGCCTAATGGCTCCAATCCTGGAGGAAAACTCCGAAGATTTGACATGGATCGAGAGCAGAGTTGGTCACAGGTTACAAGAAAGTGAACCAAAGAATCCCATTGAGATCAGCAGTGAATCCGACCTAATCGAACTCGGAGTCGCACAATTCGACCGGCTCCGCATGAACCTAATAGGCCAGATTTGCGGCATGACCGGAGAGAAGAAAGATATGTCTCTTCAACTTCTAAATTTCTTACGGAAAATCTGATGAAGTTGCCGTTGGTCATGTTTCCAGCGTACAGTTCTGGACAAGTGTACAAAACCAGATCATCCAAGCATCCTTCCGTTCGATTTCGTTATCGACTGAAGCGTAGAGATTTCCGCACGTCCGCTCAAGCTTTCTAAAACTGCGCGTCATCAGCATCGATGTTCACCCATCCAAGACGAAATGGAGCATAGTGTGATTCAAGTAATCTTTCACATCGGCATGGGGAAGACGGGAACAACGTCGATCCAGTCCGCTCTTTCCAAGAGCACTAAGGAACTGAAGCACGCCGACTGTCGTTACGTGGGCACATCAATTGAAGACCTAGGCCACGACATCGGAAATCCCTATATATTCTCAGATTTCCTCACGCAGCCTCAAGGGAAATATCCGGAACTAGCAAAACAGTTCGCGGCCGCTTTAAATCTGGTCCACACTAAAGATGGGACGACGCGTTTCATTATTTCAAACGAATCCTACTTTACCCGTATTAAAACGCTATCTCCCTTTTTTATCTCTCTTGCCGATTTCGTAAACTTGAGTGTAGTTGTTTACGCTCGACCCGTTGGTAGCTGGCTGCCGTCGGCGTGCTCGCAGTGGGGCAATCTTCACAAGACCAATGCCGGACCAATTAGATCACTCCCACAAATTGCGAGTCGGTTAATCCGACAGTACAGCTCCTTATCTGATTGGCGCAACGCCCTCGGTGATGTTGTCAACGTTAGGCAGTACCATCAAAAGAAAAATATTGTGGAAGACTTTTCTCTGGCCACCAACGTTCCTCTTCACTTTGCGGATCAAAAAAGGAATATTCGACGCCGTCAATCTGAACTAATCCTGCGGGCAGCTTTCAATAATCAATTTGAAGGAAAGACCACGCCCCGAGAGTTTTCCAAAGTGTTCCGGATCCAGTCACCCGGCCACTTACCCACCAGCCTATCGGACAAGTTTAGATTTCTCTTCGACTACGATCAGCTTTCGGTTGTAATTGAGAAATATACAGATCAAATACGGAGGATTGAGAAAGAGTTTGACTTAGATCTTCTTTCGACGCCAATCTCGAATCCACCGAACTACGACCAAAATGGTTTAGTAAATGAAATTATTGGAGAACTCATTGACATCACAAGCAGGCAATCCATTCAGATTGACGACCTTCTCAAGCGAATAGAAAAGCTTGAAAAGGGAAAAGCAGGAGATAAACTGCGTTGATTAATACAATCGGATGATCTATTTTCAATCGCAGATAGAATCTGAAGTGGTTAACTATCCAAATCTTCTTTGTTTCGCAAATGCATAATGAGGTGCCTTGACTCTGTAACCGCCCCCGACGGCATCACTGTGCCAAGGTGGGATCGCAACAATCCAATTTGGGAGGCGGTCATGTCGGAGATTATCACGGTCGGGCTCGATCCGCTGGCCGGCAGGCGGATGCGCGGCAATCGCCGAGAGGCAGGC
Organism: Poseidonocella sp. HB161398; assembly: GCF_005870025.1. Taxonomy (GTDB): domain Bacteria; phylum Pseudomonadota; class Alphaproteobacteria; order Rhodobacterales; family Rhodobacteraceae; genus Mangrovicoccus. Next base: position 2,902 of record NZ_VATA01000019.1, on the reverse strand, counting down.
GAAGAATGTGTTCCAGGTCAATGGCGCTGACGCCAGGGGCGCTGCTGTTCTGCGCAGGAAACTCCGACGGTGTTTTTCAAGGTTGTTGTCACCTGTGTTTATTTTCAGGCTGCGCATTCTCCCGTCCCGGCCATGGGGCCGCCGCCGACTGCTTCCCTGGGGAGCGCGTCGGCGGCCCCATGGCCTCGCGGCATCTCGTCAGGCCGTTCCGGGTTGAGCCAGACCGATCCGATCGGTGTCCAGCAACGCGTGCCGCCTGACCAGCGCTCTGGCCGCGTTGCCCGGGCCAGCTCGTAGACCTGGCGGCGCTTTTCCAGGAGGCCCCGTTCCTCGCCGCGGTGGCGCTGCTCGGGCGTGACGAAACGGATCGCGCTGTGGCGGTGCTCGCGGTTGTACCAAGCGACAAAGCTCTGGACCCAGGTCCGCGCGGCCTCGATGCTGGCAAAGCCGCGCGGCGGCCAGCCGGGGCGGTACTTGCAGGTTCGGAACAGCGCCTCCGAAAAGGGGTTGTCGTTGGAGACGCGGGGCCGGCTGAAGGAGGCCGTGATGCCGAGCCGCTCCATCGTTGCTTTCATGGTCGCGCCTTTCATACGTACGCGAAGCCTGGCCCCCACCTGTTTGTGAGGCTGCGGTTCTGAGATCTCATTTCCTGCAACGAGCAGGGAGTGACTTTCTCAATGAGCGCATATTTTGAGGTTCTCACGAACGAGCGCGGGACGCAGCGCAGGAACCGGAAGTGGCCGGACGAGCTGAAGGCGGAGATAGTCGCCGAGACGCTGCGCCCCGGCGCGACCGTGAATGAGGTTGCTGCGCGGCACGGGCTGCAGGCGAACCAGGTTTCGGCCTGGCGGCGGATGGCGCGGGAGGGCAAGCTGGTGCTTCCAGCTCCCGAAGACGCGGTCGAGTTCGTGTCGCTGATGGTCGCCCCGGCGATGCCGCCGGAAGCGTCTTCCGGCACAGGAAGCGTCGAGATCTCGGTCGGCGCGGTGACCGTGCGGCTCGAGCCCGGCGCCTCGCCGGAGCGGATCGCCGCCGTGGTGCGGGCGCTGGCATGATCCCCTCCGACCGGGTGCGGATCCTCGTGGCCACGAAGCCCGTGGATTTCCGCAAGGGCCATGACGGGCTCTCCGCGCTGGTGCAGTCCGCCCTGAAGGAGGACCCGTTCGCCGGGGCTGTCTTTGTCTTCCGGTCGAAGCGGGCTGACAGGCTGAAGATCCTGTTCTGGGACGGCACAGGTCTCGTGATGGCGTACAAGCGCCTGGAAGATTCCGGCTTCGTCTGGCCTCCCGTGACCGACGGGGTGATGTCGCTGAACCGGGCGCAGTTCGAGGCGCTCTTCGCCGGGCTGGACTGGCGCAAGGTGAAGGCGCTCGAGGCCAGGCGGCCCTCCGCGGCGGAATGACTCGCGGGATCTTTTCCCCGCCTGCAGTGGCGCGCTCCGGGCTAAGCTGCCCGCATGACCGACGCCCCAGCAATCGACCTTTCCGCCATCCCCGAGGAGCAGCGCGCCGCCGTTGCCCTGCTGATGCGGCGCGTCGGCGAGCTCGAGGAGACGACCCGGCGGCAGGAGCACCTGATCGCCGAGCTGAACCAGGCGCTCTACGGGAAGAAATCCGAGAGGCTCTCGGAGGACGAGCGGCAGCTGGCTTTCGAGGATCTGGAAACGGCCGTGGCCGAGGTCGAGGCGCAGAAGGCAGAGCAGTCTGCCGACGGCACGGGCCAGCGCCGCAAGAGCCTCTCCGCGAAGCGCAACCGCGGCCATCTTCCGGCCGATCTTCCCCGGATCGAGGAGACCATCGAACCCGCCAGCCTCGACTGCCCTTGCGGCTGCGGGCGCATGCACAAGATCGGCGAGGACCGCAGCGAGCGCCTCGACATCGTTCCGGCGCAATTCCGCGTCATCGTCACGATCCGCCCCCGCTATGCCTGCCGCGTCTGCACCGACGGCGTGACCCAGGCTCCGGCACCCGCGCATCTGATCGAGGGCGGGCTGCCCACCGAGGCGATGATCGCCCATGTCGCCGTCTGCAAGTACGCGGACCACCTGCCTTTATATCGCCAGAGCCAGATCTTCGCCCGCTCGGGCCTGTCCATCGACCGCAGCACGCTGGCCGGCTGGGTCGGCACCGCTGCCTTCCATCTCGGTCCCGTCGTCGACCGGCTGGCGGAGCACCTGAAAAGCTCATCCAAGCTGTTCATGGACGAGACCACAGCGCCGGTGCTCGACCCGGGATGCGGAAAAACGAAGACCGGCTTCCTCTGGGCGCTGGCCCGCGATGACCGGGGATGGGGCGGGGACGACCCGCCCGGCGTGGTCTATTTCTACGCCCCAGGCCGCGGCGGCGAGCATGCCGAGACGTTTCTGAATGGCTTCGACGGCATCCTGCAGCTCGATGGATATCCAGGCTACAGCCGCCTGACCCGCCCGTCCCGAAAGGGCGGCGCCCCGGTCACGGTCGCCCATTGCTGGGCGCACGCGCGGCGCAAGCTGCGGGAAATCTTCGACCGCGACGGGTCGGAAATCGCTGCCGAAGGCCAGCGACGCATCGCCGAGTTCCACCCCATCGAGGCCGGGATCCGCGGCATGGGCCCCGGCCAGCGCCTCTCGGCCCGCCAGGCCCGCACCGCGCCGCTGGTCGCCGCATTCGGCACCCGGCTGCAGGACCAGCGGCGCCGGGTCTCGGCCAAGTCCCGGCTGGGCGAAAAGCTTGCCTACATCCACAACCACTGGGACGGGCTGCAGACCTTCCTGACGGACGGACGGATCGAGATCGACTCCAATTCCGTGGAAAATCTCGTCAGGCCAATTGCGAGCGGTTGGTCATTCTGCCCCCTTTTCGCAAGTGCTTGGAAACATTTGAAGCTGGTCGGTGGCGTCCGTGCGACACGGGCGCCCTTTGCG